>CAIWXX010000128.1 GCA_903916735.1 uncultured Acidobacteriota bacterium | reverse complement strand
TTGCCATAATGATCGGCCCGGGGGAGGGCAAATCGGTTTCCATGACCACGTTTTCCGGCATAACGGCCTGGAGCATGGGCAGGCTCCGTAAGCAGGCATCGGAGAGATCCATTGCCTCACGTTTGTCGAACGATTGCCCGAGGTAGGTCAGCATCAGACCGCTCATCTTTGCCGCCTTGTTGGAAGCTTCCATGGCCGAGGTGATGTTTTCGTATGGCCGCGCCCCTTGAGGCAGTTCCACCATGGCCAACTCCAGATTCCCAATCACCACTCCGAGCTGGTTGTTGAAGTAATGGGCAATTGCCCCGGCCATGCGGCCTAGGCTTTCGGCCTTCTGGAGTTGTCGGTTCTGGGCCTCGAGTGCTGCCTTCTTCGCCTCCGCCTGCTTGCGCTGAGTGACATCGCGGAAACTCCAGACACGACCGATCACTGAATCGCCAATCCGCTGGGGCTGCGAGTATCGCTCGAGCACTCGGCCATCCTTTAACTCCAGCACATCGAAACTGATTTTCTCCGGCGCGCCGTACAGATCACGTACTGTTTTAAGGAAGATTTCCGGTTCCTTGAGTTGATCAAGGACGAAGCTGATTGCGGCATTATCGTCTTTGGAAGCGATAATTGCCTCGGTAATACCCCAAATCTCCCTGAATTTCACATTGAACAGAGTGATCCCGCCTTTGCCGTCCGCAACCATAATCCCATCGGCGGTGGACTCCATTGTGGACTCCAGAAGGGACAGCGTGCGTGCGATTTCCTCCTCCGCCCGCTTGCGCTCGATGGCGTAGCGCACCGCACGCACGATCATATTCCCGCTGATCTGACCCTTGATTAGGAAGTCCTGGGCGCCTTCCCGTACCGCGGCTACGGCCATTTCCTGATCGTCGTTGCCCGTCAGCACAATGATCGCAAGTCCTGGCGCCGCTTGGCGCAGCTTCCGAAAGGTCGCGAGTCCCTGGCTGTCGGGAAGCCCGAGATCTGTTAATACAATGTCTATTCCGCCGGTCGCAAGCCGGGCGAGGGCATCGGAAAGCCGCGCCACGGATTCGCTATGAAATCGTATGGGCCCAGTTTCCGGCATCGCGATGCGCATCATGTCGGCGTCGGCCGGGTTGTCCTCAACAATCAAGACGTGCAGTCTTTCGCTCATCACTTGGCGCCATTTCACGGCAGTCTGACGATGGTCAACCAGAAATTCTCAATGGCTTTTACCACGTGGAGGAATTGATGCAGATCAATGGGTTTCGTGATGTAGCAGTTGGCGTGAAGGTTGTAACTCCTGAAAATGTCCTCTTCTGCCTGCGAGGTCGTCAGGATCACTACCGGGATCCGCTTCAAGTCTTCGTCCGCTTTGATCTCGGCAAGCACCTCGCGACCGTCCTTCTTGGGCAGGTTCAGGTCCAGCAAGATAAGGTCCGGACGCGGGGCCCCCGCGTGCTTTCCGGTCCCACGCAAAAAAGCCATCGCCTCCTCACCGTCAACGGCCACATTCAGCGTGTTGCGTATCTTGCTGTTCTCCAGGGCTTCCCGAGTAAGATCCACATCTCCGGGTGTGTCCTCCACCAGTAGAATATCAACAGGTTTTCCGAATGTTGTTGCACTCATCGTCTTGGTACATCCTTTCTCCTATTTTGGGACTGTGAAGAAAAACGTCGAGCCTTTCCCAGTCTCGGACTCAAACCATATTTTGCCACCGTGTCGTTCCACTATCCGTTTGCACACCGCCAGACCGATCCCGGTGCCGGGATATTCCTGCCGTGTGTGCAGACGCTGGAAGATCACAAAGATCCTATCCGCATACTGCCGATCAATCCCGATGCCGTTGTCGCGGACGGAAAAGACCCATTCGCACCCCTCGTCCCGGGCGGACACATGGACGTGCGGGAAGTTCTCGGCCCGGAACTTGATGGCGTTCGCGAGGAGATTCTGGAACAGCTGCACGAGCTGCGACGCGTCGGCGCGCACCATCGGGAGTTCTTCATTCGTGACGATCGCCTTGCTCTCCTCGATCGTGGTGGCCAGGTTCCTGATCGCTTCGCCAAGAATGGAATGCGAATCCGTGGTTTCGATCGGATTGCCGTGCGTGCCGACGCGCGAGTAGGTCAGAAGATCGTTGACGAGCCGCTGCATTCGGATTGCCCCGTCCACCGCATAGGCGATGTATTTCCTGGCCTTCTCATCGAGTTGGCCCTCGTAACGCTCCGCCAGAAGCTGTGTATAACTCGCAACCATCCGAAGCGGCTCCTGCAAATCGTGCGAGGCGATGGAAGCGAACAGCTCCAGATCCTTGTTCGAGCGTTCCAACTCTACCAGCACGCCACGAAGCTTGTCCTCGGCACGCTTGCGCTCGGTGATGTCGCGGGCGGCGGCGAAAACACCGATAACTTCGCCTTGTTCATTGCGGTAAACAGAAGCGTTATAGAGCACCTCGGTAATCGCGCCGGAGGCATGGCGAACGGCAAGCGGGTAGTCAGTGACTTTCCCCTCTACAAATACCTTCTGATACCCTTCCCGCGCTTTCTCCGGGTCGGTGAAGTAGTCCGAGAAATCAGTGCCAATCAGGTCCAGGCGCGAACAACCGGTTATCTGTTCAGTGGATGCGCTTACATCCATAATTTTACCGTCATGGCTGATCGTGACGAGAGGGTCAAGGCTCACCTCGATGAGGTTGCGGTTGTAATTGCTTGCTGACAGCAGCATTTCCGCGGTCTGCTTGCGATCTGAGTCCGAGTATTCGAGTTCTTTGATTTTCTGCTTCAAGGCGGAAATCTCTTCGAGCAATTCCGCTTTTGTCCCGGATGATTTTTTCATTCGATAATCCTATTTTTTATGTGGGCCGGGTCTATCGAAACTATCTGATGGCTTGCAGCCGCCATTCCTTATCGCCGGATTTCGGTGGGAGACTATGCATAACAGGGTGTCGAAAACCAGTCTGGAAGGTCTGGGCAGAAGATGCTCCTCACACAAATCCTGCATGTCCAGACTTCGATATGCACGACTCACAGCACACATGGTCCCGCTCGGGCTGTCGTAACCCCCATAAGCGGCTTTGGATCAATGTCAAACGGCGTCTTCGCTTGAACTGGTGTTTTTGGTCTCATAGCAAATATATTGTATCAAGACGGTCTTGATATTGCAGGATAAAACTTCACTCTCTTCCATTTCCGCGCATATTTACTAAATCAATACAATATCAACCCCACCCTCAGAACCCGAGCATTTATCCGCCCCTTACCCGCTGATCATGGGCGGTCAAAATAGCTTTTTTATTATATTTATTGTATATCAGTTTTGAAAACCATACGCACAAAAGGAAAAAAATTGGCTTTCACCTATTTTTTTCGTGACTTGCAGACCATCGAGCTTATCCGCGACCACGCCCTGCCTGTGCTCAGGACCTATCAACGCGTCTCGATCTGGGACGCCGGCTGCGCCATGGGCCCGGAACCCTACACCCTGGCAATTGTGCTGCGTGAGAACATGGGCTATATGTTTTTTCGCAATATCATTATTTACGCCACTGACCTGGACAACAGCAATCTCTTCGGCCCGATCATCAAGAATGCCATCTACCCCCGTGTAGAGGTCGAGCGCATTCCGCCCGAGATTCTGGCCAAATACTTCACCCCCCAAAACGGCGGTGAAGCGTACCAGATCAGCGAAGAAATGCGCAGCGCACTGCGCTTCCAGCAGCATGACCTGCTTACATTAAAGCCAATCGGCCAGGATTTTGGCCTGATCCTGTGCAAGAATGTCCTCCTGCATTTTAACGAAGAGCATCGCATCAAGGTCATGCGCATGTTCCATGATGCGCTCCGGCCGGGTGGTTTTTTTGCCACCGAGCAGACGCAGAAGCTGCCCAAGGAAATGGAACATCTCTTCGAACCAGTTGTTTCGCATGCCCAGCTGTTCCGCAAAAGAGACCAGCCATGAAGATTCTCAACCTGTCTGCCGGCAGCTCCATCTATACGGCCAATGTCTATCTCCTGACCGGTGAGTGGAACACCCTCGATGATGTCAACACCCTGATCGACGCAGGCCGGGACGAGGCCATCATCGAGAAGCTCGAAGCCGCCTCGACCGGGGTCGGCAAGCGCAAGCTCGACCAGATCATCCTCACCCACGACCATTATGATCATGCCGCCCTGATACCACGTTTGAAGGAACTCTACTCACCACGTGTATATGCCGCGTCAGCGAATACCGATGGGGTCGATCATCTCCTCAAACCGAGCACTCAATTGCGCGCGGCCGATCAGCTGTGCGAGATAATCTTCACGCCCGGCCACAGCAGTGATTCCATTTGCATCTATTGCCCGCAGCAGGGCATTCTTTTTGCCGGTGATACCCCGCTAATCATCCATTCTTCCCACAACACCTATGAACCGGCCTTTATCGAAGCCTTGAAGTATATCAGCAGGAAGCCTGTCAAGGCGATCTATTTCGGCCATGACAAGCCGCTGCTGAGCCGCTGCCAGGAGATCTTGGAGGAATCGTATCGCAATGTCCGTGAGCAGCGTCAGCAGGTCTGAGCGAAGGATATTAAGCATGAAAGTAGTCATGTTCCGTAAATACCGGCTTAATCGCATGGAAGCGATCTACTTTGGATCCATTCCTCTTCGGGCTCGGTTGGGGCCTTTCCTGGTCAAATCGAAAGATGAAAACATGCGAATTTCCCCCCATTGGGTTTATGATGTTGCATTTGTTCGATTGCTTGTTGATGACCTCTCCCTGGGTGACAAGTGAAACTCAACCTCGGCTCGAAAGAGATGCTCCACAAGATGGCCCGTGAAGGAACCAAGAAAGACAAGGATTTTACGCCTGACCCAGACACCGAGTCTTGACCAAATACCACCCGTGGATCAATTCCTGAAGCGCCTGGTCGGTTCGAGGCCTCGGGTTGGAGCTACAGTATCGACCTGCAAAGACGGAAGCCGTAGCCGCTCCAGCGCTCGCCGGGCGCACCGCTGTACCGCGCGGCCGACCGGCAGTATCGCGAGTCTTCGTGCCAGCTGCCGCCGCGGGCCGCGCGATACGACCCGCTGCCTGGGCCGGCATAGTCCGTCACAGTCCCGGAGGGATATGATTCCGCCCAGTCCCAGCACCACTCATACACGTTGCCGTGCACATCCTTCAGGTTCCAAGGATTCGCAATTTTCTCCCCTGCAGGGTGAGTGTGATTCCTCGATGTCGCGCAGTACCATGCCACGCCGTCGAAGGCTGGCAGATTCCCGCACGCGCAATTCCCGGATCCGTACTGGGGCTCAGGGACCGAGAACGGAGTTTTCGATTTGGCTCGGCAGAACCACTCCCACTCCCCCTCTGTCGGCAGCCTGTACCCCGAGGCACTGAAATCGCAGTAGGGATTCGCTGTCTTCTTGTAGTTGGAGGGACTGATGGGCACGGCCCTGGTGGAGTTCGTGTAGTAGCAGCGAGTCAGTCCTTGCTGTAACGACAAGAGATTCGCAAACAAGACGGACTCCTGGCAGGTCACTTGCTGCACCGGACGAGTCATCTCCGCTCCCCAACCGCGGTAGGAAGGATCCGCAGGAAGCGTCGGCTGCGCAGCGCGCAGATTCGACCACATCCGCCTGGTGACCTCTGTCTCCATCACAGCGAGGTCGCGGCTCAAAATGTGCGTGAACCTGGCCTCATTACTCTGGCGGCACGACTCGCTCAACGGCGATCCCTGGAAAAATCCTTTCGATCCCGTCGGCGGCACGTACCTCAAGTTCCCCACGATCGAGTCCGCCTCTATGAGAGCCCCTGGTTTTAGGAATGAAACGGTGACCGCAAATTGAACATTCGTGTTCAGTGTCCCCGTCGCCGGCACAGTGGTCGTGCACCCGATGGCAGTCTCGTCTGAGGGTCGAGATTGTCCTGTCTCTTCCATGGTCTCGGACCCGCTGGTTCCCAGCAACGGCTTCACGATCCCATTTTGCAGGGGATCCCCATCCAACTCAATCGCACCCTTGAAATCCGGAGAAACTGCCCCGATGGTGATAGACCCGCTTTTCGAGCAGGGCGACCCATTTTTCGTTGCCGTGACGATCCATTCATAGCTGCCTGCCCTGAGGTACTGGTGGTTCACGATCCGTTTGGCTGCTGTGGAGCCATCGCCAAAGTCCCAGAGATAGGATGTGCCCGCAGAGTCCATGCCGGCATTTGGACTCTGCTCAACAGGAGATACATCTGGCGCGCCCAGGCGCGTGCTGCTCCCAGTAACTAATAATAGCGCAATCGACCCGGCCGCGGCGGCCTGCCAGATCTTGATGTTCCATGTCATGCCTGCCTCCTGTTGTCTATGACGGTCATCTTGTGATCGAGCACGTCCATCCTGAGAGGATATTGGATTGTGCTTTTCTGCTCTGGATGCTCGAATGCCACGAACGTAGTAAATTGAGTGTATTCGCATCGATATTGACAGCGATCCTCCGTCCCTGCGGGTGGAGAAAGGTGCGACGGATAGTTATGTTGCAGGGGGCGATTGTGTAACAAGGACAAAATGTAGACCACTGGTTGGCAAGTGTCAAGGCGAATCGAAAATTGGACATACTCGACCGTCGCCGTATTTGGATGTGTCGCGAGTTCCCATCTAATACCAATGCGTGCCACAATTTGGTTTGTCGACACGCGAGGGGGCCGGATCGATCGAGTGAATCCCTGGTTTTCTGAAAGCGGCTGATCTCCACATCAAGCCACGCATCCTTTCGGTTGATTCGCCTGAGCGACGATCCTGAGCCAGGTCGGCTCCTTTGTGTGCACCTTCTGATCGATCAGCGCGAGCCGCAAGCCATCGCACAAAAAGCATTCCGCCGTTTCCCGGCTGGGAAAGAAGAAATGCGATGTTACCTGCGGCTGGTTTCCTTGGTGCTATCCCCAATAAATTGCTATGCCGTTTTCACGCTTATCTTTTTCAGGATCGCATCTCGCAGGCATCGAATGATTCTGTTATTTCTGATCCAACACTTCCCGCACCTTGGCTGCCAGGTTTTTCATAGAGAAAGGTTTCTGGATGAAATACACTCCTTCATCCAGCACGCTGTGATGGGCAATGACGTTGGCCGTGTAGCCCGACATGAATAGAATCTTGAAGTGCGGATAGATGGACAGCAGGTTTCCGGCCAGGTCGCGGCCGTTCATTTCAGGCATGACAACATCGGTCATGAGCAGGTGGATCTCGCCGGGGTGCTCCCGGACCAGGCTGATGGCTTTGCCCGGGGACGGTGCGGCCAGCACGGTGTAGCCCTGCCTTTCGAGCATCTCAGTGGTCAGTTTCAGTATGGCCGGCTCGTCTTCCACCAGCAGTACAGTTTCGTGGCCGCGCAAGGCCGGTCCCGCCGCCGCACCTTCCGTCCGCATCTGCGCGGCCCTGCCTGCATGCCGGGGCAGATAGATCGTGAACGTCGTTCCCTTTCCCGGTTCACTATAGACATCGATGAATCCGTTGTTCTGCTTGACGGCGCCGTACACCGTGGCCAGGCCGAGGCCTGTTCCTTTGCCGACGCCTTTGGTCGTGAAGAAGGGTTCGAAGATGTGGGCCAGCGTTTCCTTGTCCATGCCGCAGCCGTCGTCGCTGACGGCAAGCAGTACATACTCCCCGGGGACAAAGCCCGGGTGATCGGCGCAATAGTCCTCGTCGATGGCGATGTTTCCGGTTTCGATGGTTATCCTGCCGGTGTCGGCGATGGCGTCCCGAGCGTTGACGAGCAGGTTGGCCAGGATCTGATCGATCTGGGAAGGGTCCACTTTGACCGGCCACAGATCCGCCTTCGGCTGCCAGTTGAGATGAATATCCTCGCCGATGAGCCGCTCAAGCATCTTGAGCATGCCCTCTATGGTCTCGTTCAGGTCCAGCACCTTGGGCACAACGGTCTGTTTGCGGGCAAAGGCCAGCAGTTGCCGGGTGAGGTCGGCTGAGCGATGGGCAGCCTTGCGGATTTCCTCCAGGTCGGCATAGATCGGTAGGGCCTGGTCTATCTGGTCCATGGCAATTTCGGCGTGTCCGAGGATCACCCCCAGCATGTTGTTAAAGTCGTGCGCCACCCCGCCCGCCAGGCGGCCCACAGATTCCATCTTCTGGGCCTGGTGGAGCTGGGCTTCGAGTTTGGCCTTCTCCCCCACGACCCGCTTGCGCTCGGTGATGTCCAAGATGCTGGACAGAATGCAGGTTTCGTTGTTTAGCTGGATCGTCTGAGCCGAAAACAAGCCCGTGATGACCTTACCGCTCTTCATCCGGAACAGGTACTCCTGGGCCACCACGGTCCGGCATGCGCGAAGAGCAGCCACCACGTGCATTCGATCTTCCTCATTGACCCACAGCATCAGCCCGCCCGACGTGGCGGCGAGGGCTTCTGCCTGTGTGACCCCCGTCATCGAGGTGAATGCGTCGTTGACCTCGACGAACGCGCCGTCCTCCGCTCCTGTGATGGTAATGGCATAGGGCGAGGTCTGGAACGCCTTGGAGAACTTTTCCTCGCTCTCCCGCAGCTTTTCATCGGCCCGTTTTCGGTCGGTGATGTCGCGAACAATGGCGAGGACGTTGGTTTCAGTGCACGCCACCATCCGACTCTCATAGAACCTGATTTCACCGGCGATTTCAGCTTCATAAACGTAAGGCGAACTCTCTCCTTTCTCAATAATGTCCTTTATATGGGACATTGTTACATCCGCGATACTTGCAGGAAGAACGTCATGGATATGACGTCTCAAAAAGAACTCTGGCGCGACCGCGAGGCCGGTGTCAGAAGGGGCATGATAGTCGAGGAAGACGCCGTCATTGTTTAACAAAAACATCATATCCGGCAGGGCGTTCAATAGGGCTTTATTTCTTGCATCGCTCTCGCGCAGTTCGCGGGTGCGTACTTCGAGCAGGTCCTGTACGCGCATGAGGGCGTGTTCGCGGCGAACGCGGGCGCAGAGCTCGATGAGGTAGTCCGGTTCAAAGGGTTTGCGCAGGTAGGCGGCTGCGCCCCGTTTCATCCAGTCCAGGGCCAGCTCCGGACCCGGGTCGGTGGTCATCATCAGGCAGGCGCAATCGAACCGCATCGCATGGAACTCGTCGAGCAGGGCATCGCCAGTGCCGTCGGGCAGGTGATAGTCCAGCACGGCCACATCGTAAGCGATTTTCTTGAAGGCGTCCGCGGCCTCTCGGACCGTGAGCGCCGTATCCGCCTGGTAGCCGTTGGTTTCAAAGGCCTTCTTCAGGATGCCAGCCAGGGTCTTGCTGTCCTCGACAATCAGGACGCGCAGTAAATTTCGCGTTCGCCGGCCCTTCATAATCGCCTGCACCTGTTCGACGAAGCGCTTACCCTCCACCGGGGAAGGGAGGAAAACTTCGGCCCCGAGATCGGCGGCGATGCGGGAGGCCTCGTCGCCGGCGAAGGTGGCCGAGACCACCAGAATGGGGACCTGGTTGAAGGCGGCGTATTCCGGAGAACGCAGCAGGCGGCAGAAGCGCCAGCCGTCGATGCCCGGCATGTAGAGGTCGGTGACGAGGAGCGCGGGCAATGTGCCGGGGTTCCTGTCCGCCGTTCCGGCACAGGCTGACATATCCGCCAGGGCGGCCTCGGCCCCGGTGAAGGCGCGGGGTTCCAGGCCCGCCTTGCGCACCAGACCGGACAGCATGTTGAGCTGGGTCACATCGTCGTTGACCACCACGGCAAAGGGAGTCGAGGAGTTCAAAGGTTCACGGTTCATGGGTCTTTTTCCTCGCTCTTGACAGCGTCGTCGTGCTGGAACTCAGGATACAGTTTCTTCATGCATTCCGGGCACATGCCGTGGCTGAACTCGGCTTCGGTGTGGTCACGGACATAGACTTCCACCTGGTTCCAGTAGCCCTGATCGTCCCGGATCTTCTTGCAGCTCGCGCAGATGGGAATGATGCCGCGCAGGGTCTTTATCTGATCAAGCGCATGGCGCAGTTCTTCGACCTTGGCTGCCAGCGCGTCCCGTATCTCGACCATGCGCCAGCCGACCTTGATGCGGGCACGGAGCTCCCCGGGGTCGAAGGGCTTGGCCAGATAGTCGTCGGCCCCGGCGTCCAGCCCGGCAATGATGTCGGCCTTTTCGCCCTTTGTCGTCAGCATGATGATGTGAGGCGGCAGATCGGTTTTCAGGGTGCGGACCCGGCGGCACACATCGAGGCCGTCCATTTCAGGCATCATCCAGTCAAGGATTGCCATTGAAGGCGCATCGGCACGCTGCATCGCCTCCCACGCCTCTGCACCGTTCACCGTCGCAACCACGTCATGGCCGTGCTTGATCAACAACGCCTTCAGAAGGCTGCGCGACGTGAAATCGTCTTCCGCAATCAGTATTTTCATGGCCGCTGTCTCTTTGTCATTTGATGAGGCGGAGTTTGCGCAGCTCATCCAGGAGCTTTGTCTTCTCGATGGGCTTGGTCAGGTACGCATCGCACAGGCTGCGGTATGCGGCGATCACATTGTGCGAATCATCCTGCGCCGTGGTCATCACGATCTTGGCCCCGTTCGATGACAGGATTCCCCTGGTCTCTTCCTGCCTACGGATTTGTCGGAGCGCTTCCTGACCGTCCATCTCGGGCATCATGATGTCCAGGCAGATCATGTCGTAGGGCTCGCCGGCCTCCAGGGCAAGACGTATGGCCTCGACCGCCTCCTTGCCGTTGACTGCGATGTGGGATGGGCCGTAGCTCTTCAGGATCTCATGCAGGAGAAGGCGGCCGGTGAAATCGCCTTCAACAATCAGTGTCTTCATGGCATTCCCCCTTTGTAGTTGCTTACATTTGTGGGCGGTTTGACATAATTTCTTTCATCTCACCCAATGATCATTCTCCTTTATTGGTTGCTCAGGTTCGCGGTTCTTTCGTCATCGCCTCCTTCAATCGTTCGAACTGAGTTTCCAGGTCGGCCATGCGGGCCTTGACGGCGTCCATGTCGCCGCCCTTGCCGGCTTTTTCCATCTCGTAAGCCACCGCACGCAGGGCCTCGCCGCCCAGGCTGGCGGACGCACCCTTGATGGTATGGGCCTGGCGCACGGCGCTCGAAGCATCGCCAGCTTCCAGGTAGCCACGCAGCGCCGAAATCTGCTTTGGGATATCGCCCAAAAAACACTCGATCAGCATGCGTGCCAGATCACCATCGTCGCTCAGGCGGGCCATCATGCCCGGCTCGTCGAACACTGGCACCGCCGGTTCCCCTGCCGTAGTGGGTGCACGGTGCTCAGACTCACCGAGAGCGTGAACTTGAACCTTTGCGGGTATCTGGTCTTTTCTTGCTTCGATATTCTGCGGTAACCATTTGTTCAGCGCATCCGCCAGGGTCTGGGGCGAGACCGGTTTGGAAACGTAGTCGTTCATGCCCGCATTCAGGAACTTTTCCCGGTCGCCCTGCATGGCATGCGCCGTCATGGCGATGATGGGAATGTGGTGATTGAGAACCGCGGTTTTTGGATCGCGGATTTGCTGTGTGGCCTGCATTCCATCCATTACGGGCATCTGCATATCCATCAGCACCAAGTCGTAAGGGAGGGTTTCGAGGGCTTTGACGGCTTCCGCGCCGTTGGCTACAGCGTCGGCCCGCAGGCCAAACTTTTTCAGCATCCCTATGGCCACCATCTGGTTGGTAATGTTGTCTTCGGCCAGCAATATACGAAACACGCCCCGGCGCATCTCGCGGATCGTGTGGCGCGTGACGATGGGGGTTGCCTGCTGGGCCACGGCGGTTCCGGCCAACACAGTGGACAAGCAGCCGAAGAGCTCCTCACGCCGAGCCGGTTTGGTCAGGTAGGCGGCAAACCCGATCTCCTCCATCTGCCTGGCGTCGCCCCGCTGACCAAGAGAACTCATCAGCATCAATCGGGTGTCTTTCAACGTTTCATCAACCTTGATGGCCCGGCCCAGGGCTGCGCCGTCCATACCTGGCATCTGCATGTCGAGAATGGCTATCTGGAAGGGATCGCCCGCATCTCTGGCCAGATAGAGAGCCTGCAGCGCCGTAGGGCCATTCGGGGCCTCTTCAGAACGCACCCCCCATGCCGCAAACTGGGCCATCAACACCTCACGGTTGGTGGCGTTGTCGTCCACCACCAGGATGTGGACCCCGCGAATCTCTGCCGGCAGGGTGACTTCGTGTACTCGCTCAGCTTGCCGGGCAAAGCGGGCCGTGAACCAGAACTCCGATCCCTGGCCTTCTTCGCTCTCAACCCCGATCTCACCGCCCATCATCTCGGCCAATTGCTTTGAAATTGCCAGCCCCAGACCGGTGCCGCCGTACTTGCGCGTGGTAGAGGCGTCCGCCTGGGTGAACTTCTGGAACAGAGCCTGCTTGTCCCCAGGAATGCCGATGCCTGTGTCTTTTATCGAAAAGCGAACCACTGCTTCGTCATCTGTTTCCGAAACTAGGCTTGCCAGTACGGCAATCTCACCTTTATCGGTGAACTTTATCGCGTTGCCTGTCAGGTTTGTGAGAATCTGGCGCAGGCGGCCGGGGTCGCCGGAGAGATAGGACGGGACGTCCGGCGCGGCGGCGCAGATGAGCTCGATCCCCTTGTCGTGGGCACGCAGGGCCATCATGGCAGCAAAGTCGTCCAGCAGGGCGTGGAGGTCAAAGTCCAGCGTCTCCATCTGGAGTTTGCCCGCCTCGATCTTGGAGAAGTCAAGAATGTCGTTCAAAAGCGCCAGCAGGGACTCGCCGCTGTTACGAACGGTCTCGGCATAGCGACGCTGCTCGTCGTTCAGTTCCGTATCCAGCAAGAGCCCGGTCATGCCAATCACCCCGTTCATGGGGGTACGGATCTCGTGACTCATGTTGGCCAGGAACTCGCTTTTGGCCCTGCTGGATATCTCGGCCAGGAGGGCCAGGTCGTTGGCCCTGGCCGTAGCCTCTTTGAGGTGGCGGTTGGTCTCCAGGAGATCTGCCTCCGCCCGCTTGCGCTGGGTGATATCGATCATCACGGTCAGGAAATACTGCTGCCCCTGGCTGCTGATCACTTCGCCCGAGAAGACGCCGTCGAGGATCACCCCGTCCTTGCGCCGGACCTGCAGCTCGAAGTCAACGACGCGACCATCCGCCTGCAGTTTTTCCGCCAGCGCGGCCTGCTGTTCTGGATGCACGAACATGGCGAAGTCCTCGGTGGTTTTTCCGATGACGTCGTTTCGGGAATAGCCGAGCGCCTTGAGGAAGGCGTCATTGACATCGGAGAACCGCCGCTCCGGCAGGCTGGAAAGCGCCATCAGCGTGGGGTTGCTGCGAAACAGCCGCTCGAAACGCTGCTGCGCATCCTGTTCGGCGGTCAGATTCTTGGAGATGCCGAAGATGCAATCCTCACCGTTCCACTGGCCGAACCAGACGCGGGTCTCCACCGGAATGATCGCCCCGCTTTTGGCGGCCAGCGGCAGGGGACAGCTTTCCCGCTCGCCTTTGAACATGGCGGCGAAGATCACCTCGGCTTCCTGGCGCTTGTCCGCCGGATGCACATCCAGCACGTGCATCGCGGTGAGCTCTTCGGCGCTGTAGCCCAGCGTTCGTGTGACGGCGGCATTGGTGAAGAGTAGTCTTCCGTTCGGCGTGCCTACGATAATCATGTCGGTCATGGACTCGAAAAAGGCGCGAAAATTGGACTCGCTTGATTTGAGTTTTTCTTCAAGCTGTTTTCGGTGGGTAATATCCAGGATGAACCCGCGAATGCCGACCATGCTTCCCTGCCGGGTGATCGGGGACGAGAAGGCCATGGCATCGAAGGTAGTACCGTCCTTGCGCAGCGCCGGATACTCCGAGAATCCTCCGGTGCGGCCTTCGAGCCGCTCGCGGATGCGTTGCAGCACCTGCGGCCGATTCGCTGGGGCGATCAGGTCGATGACGCTGATGCCTTGATCCAGGTCCGCCGGGGCGAGTCCGAACGTGCGGAACCCGTGTTCGTTGGTGTAGGTCAATCGCCCGGAGATATCCGCCTCGAAGATCGTTTCAGGAAAGACCTCCGACAGTTGTCGAAAGCGCTCTTCGCTCTCGCGCAGGGCTTCTTCATTGCGCTTCTGGGCGGTGATGTCCCAATTGGTGCCAATCATGTGCAGGGGTTGACCGGAGGCATCGCGCTGCACCATGGCCAGGGCGCGGATGCTATGGATACATCCATCCGGCCAGACCACGCGAAACTCAGTATCGAATTCCTTTTCACCGCGGAGCGCCATCTGGATTTCGGCATCGCCTTGCACCAGGTCTTCCTGGAGGAGCCCAGCCTTCCAAGCCTCGTACGCACCGCCGAACTGATCCGCCGTGATTCCGTAGAGGCGGTACATCTGGTCATCCCAGACCAGCCGGTTGTTGACAACGTCGTAGTCCCAGATTCCCACGCCGCCCGCGCGGGCAGCCAGCAACAGGCGATCGGAGGTCTGTGCTAACGCTTCTTCCGCCTGCTTCTGAGCGGTGATGTCGGTGTCTGATCCTTGGTAGCCCCACAGGCTTCCGTCGGCGTTCAGCAGAGGAACGCCGTTGGTAGAGACCCTCACCATGCGGCCGTCTTTGGCTTGTGCGTCGTTTTCCAGATTCTGAAACGATTCCTTCCGCGTAAAGACCGCTAATGCCGCCGTTTTGAACGCCTCGCGTCCGGATTCGGGATGCAGGTCGTAGAAGTGCATCTTGCCCTCCAGTTCGTCCGGGCGGTAGCCCAAAACAACCTCGGACACACGGCTGACATAGGTGAAAATCCCTTGGGCGTCCACTTCCCAAGTGATCGTCCGACTCTGCTCTGCAAGTATTTTGAGCCGTTCTTCGCTCTCCCGCAGGGAGTCCTCCGCCTGCTTGCGCTCGGTGATGTCATGGATAATTGAGTTCAGAACGGCGCGCCCGCCAAATTGAACACGGCTCGATGACACCTCTACATCCCGCAGCGAACCATCCGCCAGGCGGTGTTGGAAGTAGAACTGCTTGCCCTGTCCCTCCGAGATGGATGCCATGGCCTGCAGCACTTCGGAAGCAGGCTGTTGTGTGTTGATATCGGTGATACGCATGGCCAGCAACCGCTTCCGCGGATAGCCGTAGAAACTAAGCGCGGCAGCATTGGCGTCAATGATCGCTCCCTCCGTGAGATCAATCAGCAGCATCACAACTGAATTGTTAGCGAATTGATTGTGGTATGATTGCTCGCTCGCCTGCAGCGCTGCCTGCGCTTGCTTGTTTCGGGCAACTTGTTTCCCGATGTTTCGCAAGGCGATCCCCAATCCGATCAGACCGAGAAAGTACAATACAAGGAATTTGATGCACAGGGATAGGATATTCAAGCGGCTGTGCGCGAGGTAGGGCTCTAATGGAACAGACACGCTGGCCACGCTGCATATGTCCCCAGGTTTATACCCTTGGTTCGCATGACAACTCAGACATTGTTCCCGCATCATTACCGGGGCCATGTAACGAAAAACGCGTCTCCCGCCAATCAACTCGACGGAACTTATCTCTCCCGCACCTGTTTTGATAGCCTGAACGGATTTGGTTTCCACGGAATCCATCGGATCCTCGTGGCTGGACAGCTTGAATCCTAGTGAGTGAGTATGAACACCAGTACCCGAGTTTCTCATCCTATGAGACTCCAGCATCATGTACTCGGGTTCCAACAAGAATAAGTACTTCTTGTAGAGGTCGCGCGCTTCGATGAGCGCCAGATCCCCGACTTCTTTTCTCGCTTCGTTAGCCGTAATCCACAGGAGAGCCGCAACAATTAAAGTCCATAGCAGTACAACAGCTACAGCATATGATTTAAGTCGAATCGCATTTGATTCTTTCTGCTCTAAGTTTCCTCCTCCTGCAACTTTCGTTTTCTCCGTTTGGGAAGATGCAGTGACGCGGCGAACCGCAAAAAGGATGCCGGCCACTGCGATAAGTGAAATCAGTATTGAGACTACAGGCAAGATACCTTTCGTGGCAACATCCCATTTCCAGACCCGGGCGTCAATGTCCATGCCCAGCACGGCGGCCACAGCGGCGGTTTGCGGGTCGGTCATCGGGACCAGCGCCGAAACCCACACGCCCCAGCGGTCGGTGACCGGGCCTTCGACGGACGCAGTCCCAGTGTCGAACACGCGGCGATATCCCGCGGGGACCTCCTCATAAACTTGCCCGGGTGGGGAGTAGCTCTCCGAGCCGGCCGACTCGCTGTCGACGAAGATAAACACTGTGCCATCGGCCTTGCGTCCCATGAGATAGACAAATCGGCATTTAGGAGTGACGGAACAAATGGCGGAGAGTTGTTCCTTGAGCCGCAGGTAGTCAGGTTTTGCCAGGTCAGCCTCCGTGCCCGAGAGCGTCTGAAGCCGTTTGATGTTCACCGCTGCCGCCACCAGCCGCGTCTGCTGAAGCAGGTTGGATCGCATCTCGCGGTCGGCCCGGGCCACCGTCCACCAGGCAAAGATCATCCCAGCGGCGAGGAGAAGCAGAATGAGGAGTGATGAGTGGCGAATGCGGAATGGTGGTGGAGGTGTCATTTTGTTCTCCGGGCACTGAGTGTTTTGGCGCTGGTCATGAGGATGGCAGTCAACTCGTTTACCGGCTGGATCAAGTCGACCGGGAACGTGTTCGCCTTTCCAGTACCGCCTGCCATTGTCAGGTAGTGTTCATAGCGGTCTCGAATGCGTGTTCGGAATAGGATTTGTTCATGGCCCCGCCTTTTCCAACAAAATGATCCCACATAAATGGTTCGGCATAATGACCCACGTATCCAAATCGACATATTGGAATTGATTATTCAACCATTCCCACGATGCATTCACAATATTGCCGTATCTGTTCAACACCATTTGTCAGTCCACCAGATTCCAGAACAGGCATTCCCGGTTTTGCGCGTAAATAGTCACGAAATAGGCCCCGGCACATGCATAATCATCCCCTACAAACGAATGGAATATTGTAAAACGCCCCTACATGATTATTGCTTATTCACTGCCCCCTTCGCAATGATGAATTCCGGAGAGCTGCTTTCCATTTCATCATAAAGTTTTCGCGGGTTTTCCAAACCCTGCCGCGGTGGAATGAATCTGGCCGGCTTACCTAACGCGGCATAGCCGCAACCAAACAAGGTGGCTTTGACAACCATCGCACCCGAACCTCTCAGGAATGCAGGAAGAGATGAAAGCAGGAACGGATTTTTATTCCGACCAGCGGTGGTTTAATAAGCCATTCCTGCATTCCTTAAGTTTCCTGTGAGGAATTCACGATTCTGCCTGATCACAACTTTCGCCATTTTTTGCACGGATTTCACCGATCAGACACCAATAATCAATCATCCTTCCGGAGATTGGCAGCAAGCAACAGAACTTCCTTGCGATTTGTTTTCGGCCAATAGCGAAAAACAAGTCGTTGGGGGTCATTCCAGGTGGAATGGACGATTGAGTCGTGGAACCATTGAATACCTGAAACGTTGGAAATGAGCATGGAATGAGCAAAGTCGGCATCGACAGGGCGATGGAAAGAGGCGTTCTTCTCTGTCTCAATCCTCCACAATCACGCGATCTCCAGCACCCCGGCCGAAGGTTTCCGGCGCGTACATCTCTTCTGCCTTGGGAGGCGGCACGACGAAGTTGCCTGGCGTTGTTGCGCGAGCCACATATGAGTATGTGTAAACGCCTTCCCACAAGAGCGGAGTGAAAGCTTCGACTCGTTCATCTCGCATATTTTCATGTTCGAACCAGGGCCGAGTCCACCACCACCATTTCCCTTCTGGGCCGCCCAAGCCAGGCCCTCCGGCCACAGTGACATCACTCGACAGCCCCGAAGGTACGGAGCCTGTGACAGCCAGCTCAGGGTTCATTATTTCAAGCCCGGCCGGAAGTGGATCCACCAACGCCACATGGTAGCGCCGTGCAGGAGCGACCATCGTCAGGAGCACTCGCACACGCGCCCCCGCCTTGATATGCCAGACACCATCCGCATCGTGATTCACATCATTTTTTTTATCGACGGCCTCATAGCGACGTTCGACGGTGAAGCCATAATCAGCCGGGGGCAATTTCAAATTCGACGGCGCATACGTCATCCCGATTCGGTAATAGAGTCTCCCCTCCCCTTTTCGTGCCAAAAGCAGGCTGGTTGATTCGCCGCCGCCAATCAGCGTCTTCATCGGAATATCAACGCGATATCGTTCTGTCGTATGCCCTTTGAACGCATAGCCTCCTGCATACTGTCCGCCCAGCCAGATCTGTGCCATAAAGTCAGGCGTCACCTTCTCATAGCTGTTGAAATAGCGATCGAGTGCCAGCAAGATGAAAGCATTTTCTTGCGTATTCGACCAATGACCCGCGGTACGATGAGCCAGAAGTCCGGCAACGAGTTTTGGAATGATATCATTCTGCGGCTGATCTCCGATTAAGGCTTCCAGCAGCACTCCATCGGTACGACGATTCGAATGGAGGAGCAGGTATGCACCGTCTCTGTAAGACGTGACAAAATGAGCGGCACCGGCTGTCTCTTCAACGCGGTTTGCCAACAGCCGGCGAATTGCATCAACATTGGTTCCAACGGAGCGCCCTTTCAGCAGGCGCCGGATCGGCCCGCCTTCCGTTTCCGGAGGACGATCGCCGGTCAACACAGGCAGAAGCCATCCAACGGCTTCCAATGGCAACTTTTCCAATCCGGCATTCATGATGAGTTTATTTGCACGTTCGGCATCGTTATCGCCCATCCGGTTGCGGACATACAGCGCATAGGCGATGAGACTCCAGCGTGTTTCGTCCGGATACCACAATGGGATTTTTTTCTCGATACCTTTCATATAGGTCGACGAGCGATCGAGCATTTCAGAAGGAACATCGAAGCCTTTGGAGTGTGCACGTTCGAGTGCATGTGCGACATGAATGCTGATATACGGCCATGATTCATCTCCGCGCCGCCAGAAGGAGAAGCCACCATCGGTGTTCTGCAATCCACGGAGTCGTTCTATGTCGCGCTTGATCGTGGCGACCATCTCATCGGGCTTTGGCATTCCTTCCGCATCGAAGGCCGTGAGAACATCGCGCAGCGCAGCCACTGACATCACGCGTGATGCTAGTTGTTCTGAGCACTCGAAGGGATAGCTGACCAGGTACAAAACAGCATCTGTCAGTGCCTGGAGAGCCGTTGAAGAGGTCGTCACATCGAGCCCACCGAATTGCGGAACAACGCCTTTTGGAATCTTCACAGATTGGGCGATCGGCCCTTCGTCAATCTGCCCATATGTTGCGAAAGCTTCAGCCGTGGCTGGTGTCCAGACAGGGAACTGAAATTCGTTCGCATCCGCCCACTTGCCCGAAATGGCGCCGATTTGAAAACGCGCTGTGCCGGCCATCACGGCGGCCGCCGGAAATCTGACTTCTACACGGTCATTGGCCGGCACCAAAACGTGCCGGCCCACGCCCTGCGTCAGCACCGCATTGGAAGCTCGCACAACAATATCAACCGGCATCGCCTTGTCCGTCTGATTCTGCACGACAATCGGTAACTCGAACTGATCGCCGAAGTTGAGGAACCGCGGTGGAGACGAGCGCACCATGAGCGGCAATCGAGCCGTAATTGTGGATTCGCCTGAACCAAACTGCTTGCGGCCGGCGACGGCGACAGCCATTATTCGATATCGCGTGAGATTGTCGGGAACCTTAACCGCGACTTGTGCACGGCCTTGCGTATCAGTCGGTACTGACGCTGAAAATAATGCAAGAGCGTTAAAGTCAGTTCGCATACGAATCGGCTGCGGCGCCGCTTCTCCAGCCCCGACACTGCTCTCTGACATCTTCGTCATCTCCATAGGAGCGGCAGCCATCGGAGCCGACGGCGGCGGCATGATACCGCCCGCAACACCTCTTTCGATGGCCAGATCATTGGGTTCGAGATGGATTTCATCCGGCCTGGCCAACAGCACATGCTCACGGGAGTAGTAATCACGCACGTCGGCTTCCCGCTGTGTGTAAAACAATGAAAGAGGATCCGGCACTCGATAACCCGTCAACGAAAGGACGGATTCATCGACAACCACGATCGCCAGCTCACCTCCTGCAACAGGCTTTCCTGCCGCGTCATGGAGCTCGGCATCAATAACCGTCTGCCCGCCCGGCTCGAGTTTTGATTCTCGTGGCGCGATCGACAAAGCCAGCGACCGCTCAATCGGCGGCACGGCAAGATTCAATGAACCGCTCGCGTAGGCCGGTCGTGGCGGCAGAGAGGCATCGACGTTTCCGTTATCGTCGGTTCGAGGCTCAGCGCCGGAAAGATCTATTTGGACATGAATATTCGGCGTGTAGGATTCCTCGATTTTCACCTTCACAATCCGGGATGATTCCTGCATCGTCAAATGCTCGGTTCTGACAATGCCGGAACGCCTCAGTGTCAATACGCCATCACAGGGCGCGAATGGGGTCATGACGAGAATTTCGGCCGTTTCACCGGCTCGATATTCTTTTTTATCCGGAACCAGCGTGACTTTTTCCCGTTCCACATTCCGGTTTGGCGGCATCTTCCCGCCTGCCACCCACAGTGTCATCTCAGATTGGTTGTATCGCTCACCATCATCCATAACCCTTGCCGTCAATCGATACGTCCCACCCTCCTTGGGTTGAAATGAACTGTGTACCGGATCCTTGCTCGAAGTGATCACATGGTCTTGTGGGTCGACTTCCTTGTGGATCCATTCACCGGCCTCTTGCACCCAATCAAGGCGAACCAGGCGCAACGTCACTTGCCGACCTTCAGTCGCTTTTCCATTCAGATCCGTCACAATCGAATCAATTCGCAGCGACTCGCCCTGCCGAACAAACATACGGTCGCTTTTGATTCCAACATAGAGGGTGGATGGATGAACGAGGAGTGTCGTGGAGGCAGTCCACGCTTGACGGTTGACATCCATCACCGTCGCTTCGGCCTGCAGACTGGATGGGGTCGGTGGGTTGACTGAATCAAAATCGATACGCAGAGTGTGCTTCCCTGAAGAATCTGTGTGCGCAGCAAACGGCTTTGCTTGTGGCAACTCTGTGCTATCAGGCCCGAATGAATCCCACCATGGCTTCCATGTGCCGAAAATGAAATCGTCGCGATTCGGCGGGGTGAACTGGCCCTTGGTGGCAGTGACGTTCCATGTGACATCGGCGTTGGGCAGAGCGCCTCCGGCGTAATAAGATGCCGACACTGTTATGGTCGCCGAATCACCAACAAAATACGGCCCATCACTTGGCCTTGTTGAAACCTCATACTCGGGCCGTCGAAATTCCTGAACCTGTATGGAGTGCTGATACTCCTGGCTGGTGACGTTCGGAAGTGAAGGTGTCAGAGCGAGTTTGACAGTGGCCTCTCCCAAATTCATCGTCGGCGGAAGTTTGAGGGATAAATCGAAGCCGCCTAAGGAATTTATCTGCTGCATTCCTTCAAGGATCGTGTTTCTCTGTGAATCGAACAGCGTGTACGAAACAACTCTCGGCAGATCGCTTCCGATAGTGTCGACATCACCGCCCTTCCGCATTCCGATCTGCCGAATCCATCCTTTGATCCGGACCTCTTCACCAGGCCGGTACATTTTTCGATCATCAAAAACGAACCAACGGAGGTCGTCGGATGGCTCGCGGCGCATCCACGTTCCGGTTTCATCCCACCAGGAAGTGCTTTGAGGAAGAATTGCGAGGTCCTTTCCCAGGCGCGCGACGAGCATGTTGCCGGCTTGGGAGCGAAGGGGAATAGTCGTCATTCCATCGGGCCTTGTTTTTCCAGTGGTGTTTGACGGCTGGAGTGTGATGTCGACACCGCCGAGAGGTCTGCCGTCTTTGAGGGAGGACACCCAAGCACAGAGGTCCGTGTTATCGATGAACGCATCAAGCCCAATCCTGGTGACCTGGATCCAGACCCGAACGACCTGGCGCCTCCAGCGTTCTTTTGGTTGCACGGCGGGTTCTACGATGAGAACCACCTGGCCGAGGCCTTCCTGGAGAGCCGGCGTCAAATCAATAAAAGACTCCGTCAGTTCATCGGGCACTGAATCTATTGGGATTGTCTTTGCAAATACTTTGCGCCCTGGCGGATCACGCTTAACATCACCACGCGCATCGTCTCGCATGTATCTGAGATAATCGCCCCACTGCAGTGGTTCAACGGCATAAAGACTCACCTTGAGCGATTTCCGATTGATTGTGTAAACAGGAAATTTCGGAGGGCCGGCAGGATCAAGAATGACGAGAGTCCCGCCTTGAGCTGCCAGACTCTCCGGCGCGGAAGAGACCGTGAACGCCATCGAACTGCCGGCGCCAAGTATTTGACCAAATTCATCGGGAATGTCAGGCGATAGCGTCACCCGATAGGTCATACGCCCTTTGGCGCGCCCGGTGATTGTCAGATATTGGCCGCCGACGACTGCTTTCATGCCGGGAAGGTTGGGCTGTACCGCCACCATCGAAGGGCTGAACTTCTTCGCATCGATCGGGTTGGAAAATTGAATTTGCCAGGGAGTGAACGGAGGGCAGGCTTTTCCCCATCCACAGCGGTGATCGACGACTCGCATCGGGCCATATGTCCTGAAGCTCCAGGCCAGCGGCTTTGCCGTTGTGCGCGGGCCTTCGGCTGATGGCGCCCCTGGACCAATGACAACATTTATCTGCGCATCCGCTGCAAGCAGAGAGTCGGTGCGAAAGGCTAACCAACGGCCTCCTTCGGCTTCTTTCACCATGCGACTCGCCGTAACGTCTGATGCAACCTCATCTGAAGCAGCAAGGTGAATCGGATATGACTTCGATCCGGACTGCACACGGACCGTTTTCAGGACTTCGGCGGCATCGATCTTCTGATCGAATGCGGCAAAGAGCAGGACGTCACGTCGAGTCGGGCCGACGACGGGGCTGGATGCCGTTAGCTGCACCGGTGGCGTTGAAAAATTCCATGTGACAGGTGTTGTAAAAATCCCTCCGATCGTGGACTTTGTTCCGGCCGGCACTTCCACATGATAAATCGTCGACATCGGAAAACGGCCAGTCGGTTCAAATAAAAGCGTTTTTGTACCGACCCAACGCCATTTTCCCGGCGGCGCAGGCGAGAGTTTTACAGGAACTGATTGAGCGGTCAATTCTTCCAGTGATGTCACTGGAACCATCGGCTGTGAGAAGGTCAGGCTGAGGTGCGGTGCGATGGGGACATCGCCCTCAGGCATATGTCGTACAATTTGCAGTGTTCCATTCGTCTCCGATGCCGGTAGAGCCTCGGCTTCCGACGGTGGAGGAAATTCAGAGACCAGCGTTTTGCCTGGACGCGGAGGAGGCAGAGACTCATCTCGCATAGCAAACGGTTTCTGCTCCGCTTCGATAGCGAACGGCGGCATCCGATCGAAGACATGCTTGGCATCGGAATCAGCGAGCGACTCGGCGGGAGTCGCCGCCAACATCGCCGGCGCTGAAACGGTTTCCGCACCTTCACTGAGATGGAACAACAATCCACCCGGGAGATTGACATCCATTTCATTACTCCCTGAATCCAATGATGAATCGGCGATCGAAGTTTTTGTAGAGTCCATGAAAAAACATATCGCGAGAAGAAACCAAAAGAAAACGGCGGTTCTTTTCAGATGCTTCATGGCAATCCTCCATGCTGGAGCATAGGTCACCTTAAGGCTACGAAAGAGAAAATCACCAGGCAGGGTCCTTTGCCGATGCGTTTCATTCTTGGCCAATGCTTATCACCGTACCACAAACTGCGTCTCTCATAAAAACGTCCGACATGGCATTAAAGATTTCAACAACGCGCTCTTGCTCTTTGATTGCCCCGGCAATAATGATAAAATAAATCTAGTATTTCAACATTTGATTCGGAACTGTGAAATCACAAGGCAAAATAGCCGGCTCCAAATTCCCGAAAGCCCGCCGTGGCAGCCGGAAGACCGGTCTATGTCAGAAAAATCCGCCGCCGGAATCCGAACAACAGCATCTTGAACTCCTCGACGAACTGAACGCTATCATTTTTGAACTTGACCCAACGACACAGCGCTGCCGTTTCGTGACCCGGCGGATCGAGGGGATGCTGGGATATCCTGCTGAGTGCTGGCTTGATATTCCGAATTTCTGGGCGGACCATATTCATCCGGAAGACCGGGAGCAGACGATCGAGATACGACGCCGTGCATATGTTGAGAAGCGCGATTTTGAACATGAGTACCGGATGATTCGCGCTGATGGAAGTGTGATCTGGCTGAATAGTAGCGCCAGGATCGTAAAGGATGACGATGGGCACCCGGTGCTGATACGTGGCTTTGCGGTTGATATTTCCGATCGCAAGCGGATTGAAGAAGCTCATGGGAGGCTCTCCGCGATCATCGAAACCACAACCGATTTCGTCGGCACAATCGATCCCGACGGTCGATTGCTGTATATCAACAGGGCCGGCAGACACATGCTAGGGATCGGCGATGATGAAGACATCTCCGAGCTGATGATTCACGATTTCCATCCAACCCATCTCGGCAGAGAACAAAAACCTGAATATGTGCAGGCTGCCGGCCGAGATGGCGTCTGGAGTGGCGAGACCACGTTCATCAGCCGCGATGGAAAAAGGATGCCTGTTTCTCTGGTCTGTGTCCTTCACAGCTCGCTGGATGGAAAGACGCGTTATTTTTCGGCGATCGCCCGCGAAATGCGTCAGCAAAAGCAGGCGGAAGAGGCTTTGCGCGAGGAACACAATTTCATTTCCGCCATTCTGCATACGGTCGGAGCGCTCGTGGTTGTGCTCGATCGCGAAGGACGCATCGTTCAATTCAATCGTGCCTGTGAAGTGGCCACCGGCTACACATCTGAGGAAATGAAGGGGACATTGCTTTGGGAGCGTCTCCTGGTGCCGGAAGAGGCTCTAGCGGTTCAGCATGTTTTCACATTTCTCCTCTCTGAAGCACTGGAAAAAAAACATGTAAATAACTGGGTCGCACGGGATGGGACACGACGCATGATCTCTTGGTCGAACACCGTGATCCAGGACGATGCCGGTTGTGTTAAGTACGTCATCGGAACCGGTATTGATATCACTGAGCACCGGAGAGCCGAAGAAGCCCTTCGCGAAACCACCGAATCGCTTCGGGCGATCGTTCAATCCTCGCCGCTGGCCATTATCTCCTCTGATTTGCAGCGACGTATTCGAATCTGGAATCCGGCAGCGGAGCGGATGTTCGGCTGGGAGTCGTCTGAAGTGATCGGCCGGCCTCATCCGCATATTCCACCCGAAATGAAAGAAGAATACGAAACGATTCGGCGACGAGTCCTCAACGGCGAAAGGATCTTGAACCGGGAGGTGATTCGCCAGAAGCGTGACGGTATGCGCTTTCCAGTCAGCTCGTCGATGGCGCCACTCAATGATGCATCCGGCCGAGTGATCGGCATCATGGCACTGCAGGTCGATGTCAGCGATCGCAAGAAAGCTGAGGAGGCGTTGAAGGAGAGTGAGGCTCTCCATCGAACCATCGTCGAACACTCCAATGACATGATCTGGACTGTCGATGCCGAAGGTCGCTTCATGTTTGTTAACAGACGCGCCGAGGAGATTGGTGGTTACAAAATACAGGATCTCTTAGGGAAACCCTTCGCCTTCATTATCAATCAGGAAGATGTGGGCCGCCTCTCCGGTTTGCTGAAAAAAGTCATGAACGGGGAACCTCAGCAGTTCGAAGTCGAGATCAGAAAACATGACGGAGGAACGCGCTCTCTTTCAGTCAATTCGGCTCCAATCTATTCACAGGGCAAGACCATCGGGGCTGTGTGTTTCGGCAGGGACATCACCAAACATAAACAACTGGAAGATCAGCTTCGCCAATCGCAGAAAATGGAAGCGGTCGGGCGGCTCGCCGGGGGCATCGCACATGACTTCAATAATCTCCTGACCGTCATCACCGGCTATGGCGAATTCCTGTTGACACGCATGGACATTCACGATCCGCTCCGCCGCCACGTTGAGGAGATCGAGAAAGCCGGAAACAAAGCCGCGTCACTGACTCGACAACTCCTCGCATTCAGCCGTCGACAAGTCCTGCAACCGAAAACCCTTGATCTCAACTCCACTGTCATAGACATGAACAAACTTCTTCAGCGCCTGATCGGTGAGGATATTCGGTTGAGAACGCTCCTTGATCCACACCTCGGCCTTGTGAAAGCCGATCCCGGGCAATTGGAACAAGTCATTCTCAATTTGGCAGTCAATGCACGGGATGCCATGCCAGAGGGCGGAGCGCTGACAATTGAAACCACCAATGTCCTCCTGAATGCGGAATTTGCCCACGAACACTCCGATATTCCACCCGGCCCCTATGTCATGATCGGGGTCAGCGATACGGGGTGTGGAATGAATACGGATATTCAATCACACCTTTTCGAACCCTTTTTCACGACCAAAGAACAGGGCAAAGGCACCGGACTCGGTCTTTCCACGGTCTTTGGAATCGTCAAACAAAGCCTCGGCACAATCTCATTCAAGAGTCAGGTGGGCATCGGAACTACCTTTCGCATTTATCTTCCGCGTGTGGATGAAAAAGCAGAGAGTGGTGTGAACCTGGATGACCGAAGCGATCTGTCACGTGGATCAGAGACGATCCTCATTGCCGAAGACGAAGACAGTGTTCGCACGCTGATCGAGGAAATCCTTCAGACACACGGATACAATGTTCTGAGCGCCGCGAACGGGAGTGAGGCGACGCTGATGAGTGAGAGGCACAAAGGTCCCATTCACCTTCTCGTGACCGATATCATTATGCCGCAGATGAGCGGGCCTGAATTGGCTCGTCATATGACAATCCAGCGCCCCGGCATGAAAGTGCTCTTTCTCTCAGGGTACGCCAATGAATCCATTCTGGAACAGAATTCCATCGTCAGTGGCGGCTCTTTTCTGCAAAAGCCTTTTTCGCCGGAAACGCTGACCCTTAAGATCAGAGAAATTATCGAATCTTGACTTTCATTATTCCGGGCGTCAACCATCATTCACGCAAGCCGACAGGCACACACACCACTTCCCCTGAATCCCTGATGCATCTGCAACGTTCGAACGATTTGAATTCGACGACGGTTCAAACCATCGCGGGTCTGGCGGCAACGGCCTGATCTCACACCGAGGCGCAAAGCCGATCATCGGCTTTGCATCTCTGCTACTGCGCATCGATACATTGAAATGCGGAGCGCATCAACGGTCTTACAAATTCGAAGTCGCCGGATAATGATTCATCCTATGCACTCGTGCGTCAGGGCAAAAAGTGCTCCGGATTTTTCAGTTTGGCCGGAAGGTATTCTTCCATGACGTAGTTGAGGCCGTGCTTGGCGAGAGCCTGCTGTTCGGCCCTGACGCCCATTTTCATGAGGCTCTCGAGCGCTGAGCTCCAGGTTTTGTGATGTTGGAAAAATGGATCATTCTTGATGGCGTCCTTCGCCCGTTTGATATCAACCTCTTTGAGCGGATGGGTCGGCAATTTGTAGTCGATGATGTCCTGAGGTGTGACGCCGAGAAATCGCGCCTGCGGCACGCAGAAGAATTGGTTGAGGTGAGCGTTGTTGCCGGACCCCACCTTGAGCGTCCGGTAAATATTCCCGATTCCATAAGGATCGCAGTCGACAAAAACATACACCGGGATTTTCTTGGAATCAGCCATCCGCCGGATGAATCGTCGAACGGCGCGAGTCGGCACTCCGTTCATCGACACCAGGATACAGTCCGCTTTCTGCCAGTACTTGTGATAATTGAGACGTTCGAACATACCGGATGTTTCAATCGCGAGAATGAATGTCGCCTTAGTCCGAAAATCTAGCTGTTCGACGGCGGATGGAATGGCATAGGAACCCGATCCGAACTTTGTGCAGTCAATGTCGATCTTCCGAGTCGTTCCCGGCTCATGATCAACCACCACCAACTCGCCGGCGACGCTTCCACCGTGATCATCTGGGCGGAATCCGAGCTGCTCCTTGTTGAGGCTGAAGAAGGCTTCGATGTCGTCCATGATCGTGTCCGACTCAACCTGATCGAGACACCTCGCATCATCCCAGTTTTTCGTCTGATAGTACGCGTCTCGCTTTGTGGCGAAATCATCAGTCTCGATTAACGTCTTGGAAAGGGCGATCATGCGCAGAGTTTGAGCGAAGGTCTTCACGGTTGTTACAGTGAGAGTCCGTTCCTTTTTCTGGCCCGCTATTTCCAAAAAGCCTTTACTCGGGTGATACCGCACATTGGCCAGCGATCTGACTGGAAATTTCATCGACGGCTTTTTGCGGGCGAGAATTTTCCTGTAAATCTCGTCACTCGAATGCTTGATCTGTGTAATGACCTTTGACATTTCCCTTCACCCTAAAAAACGCACATCGCCGCATTCTATCCCATCGTGACTGAGCCGCAACTTGAAAAACGAGCTCCTTCATGAGGCTTGTTTTTCCATCCACCTCTCTCGCACCAATACAACCTTATGCAATCGTGAAGAAACCTTCGATCGATGGGATTACCTCACCACAGGTGGTGTCGCTGTTGACAACAGGTGTCATGAGCAGGCTGAAGTCGAGCGCCCCCCTGCTGGGGCACCGCGTCCTTGTGGGTCATAAAAGAAAGTGAGTTGCCGCTTAGTCGGCAACGGCGTCCTAATAAATAAGAGGACCCCTAACCTGGCGGAGCCAGAACCAAAGACAGTGGCCGCACCACAGAGGGACTCCAGACCTCTCAGGAAGCCAGGAATGGAGGAATGCAGGAACGGAAGGTAGTGTGTGCCGGCAATGGTCAGTTCGTTCCTGGTTTCCTTACTTCCTGCATTCACAAGAGGTTCGGATGGGATCTTGCATGTTCCGAAGATCTTGCCATTTCCTGTCGACATTTCGCCGTTTAGACACTAAGTGCTTCAGGGGTCCTTTCACTAAAATTACAAACGGAAGTAACGCCGCGCACTGACTTCACCTTCACAGAGATGAGTCCCAATCGATCATCCATGAAAGGTAGGCGGCGTGACTCCTTACTTCTTGGAGAGACCGGCGTCGCGAGCCAACGCCTCGGCTTTATCAGTCTTCTCCCAGGTGAAATCAGGATCGAGACGGCCGAAATGACCGTACGCAGCTGTCTTCCGGAAAATCGGCCTGCGGAGTTGCAAGTGGTCGATGATCCCCTTCGGAGTGAGTGGGAAGTGACTCCGCACCAGCTCCTTGATCTTGTCCTCATCAATCTTGCCTGTCCCGAGAGTATCCACCATGATCGACACCGGATCGGGATAGCCGATCGCATATGCCAGCTGCAATTCGAGCTTGTCGGCAATGCCGGCAGCGACAATGTTCTTTGCGATGTACCGGGCCATGTACGATGCCGAACGATCCACCTTGGTCGGATCCTTGCCGGAGAAGCAGCCGCCGCCATGACTGCCGACCCCGCCGTAGGTGTCGACGATGATCTTGCGGCCCGTCACACCGGTGTCTCCATGAGGTCCGCCGATGACGAATTTGCCCGTCTGATTGATGAAATAGCGAGTGTTCTCATCGCGCAGATCCGCTGGAATAACATGGTTGATCACCATGTCGGTGATGTCTTCACGGAGCTCCGCCGTTTCGACGGTCGAACTGTGTTGGATCGCGATGACGACCGTATCGACGCGCACGGGTTTGCCGTTTAGATATTCGATTGTGACCTGGCTCTTGCCATCCGGCCGGATGTAATCAAGCAGGCGTTCCTTGCGCACCTGCCCCAGCCGCATGCAAAGCTTATGGGCAAGACTGATCGGAAGCGGCATCAGCTCTGGAGTCTCACGGCAAGCATAGCCGAACATAAGGCCCTGATCCCCCGCCCCACCGGTATCGACACCCTGTGCGATATCAGGTGATTGCTCCTGAACAGCGCTGATAACGGCGCATGTTTCATAGTCGAATCCGAACTTGGCGCGAGTATAGCCAATGTCCTTGATGGTTTCCCTGACGACTCTGGTGAAATCGACATATGTCGTCGTGCTGATCTCGCCCGCGATGAATGCTAGACCTGTCGTCACAAGCGTTTCGCAAGCGACGCGCCCCGTCGGATCGTCCCGGAGCACCTCATCCAGAATCGCATCACTGATCTGGTCTGCGATCTTATCAGGGTGTCCTTCAGTGACCGATTCCGATGTAAAGAAGTACCGTCCGTCCTTTGCCATGAATCCTCCTTAGACTGTGTTTGCCCTTTTTTTCAGCAAACAAAAGGGGGACAGTAGCACAAGGGGTTGAATGAGTCAAACGGAGAAGGTTCGAAATTGGTTCGAGATTGATTTTTTCTGCTCTCTCAAATTGAAATGCCTCCTATTTGCCATGACCCGCCGGCATTTCCCGTAGGATATCGACCAGTCTCTGTACCTCTTCAGCGGTATTGTAATGGACGGGTCCGATACGAACCATGCCTCCGCCGGCCTGCAGCCGCAGGCGTTCCATGATCGCCAGTGCGTAATAATTTCCATCCCAGACGTAGATGCCCCTGCTTGCCAGATATTCGGCGATGGCACATGGCGAGTGCACTGCATGAGTAAAGGACACCGTGGGCACACGGTGTTCCAAGCGTTGGAGATCAGTGATGCCCCAAATTTTTATGCTGGGGATTGACCTGAGCCCTTCAATCAAAGCCCGGCTGAGATTTTGTTCATATGCCTTGATTGCAGCCATCGCCGCCAACAGCCGCTGCCGTCGACTCGCCGGCGCATCTGTACTGCTCCCGGCGCCAAGCCATTCAAGATAGCTCAATGCGCCGATGGTTCCGGCGATACATTCATGATTTTGAGTCCCCGTTTCGAACTTGTCAGGAGGAAGGTCACCCGCAGGACGCACTTTGTAGGCCGGGAGCCGATCCAGCAAATCGTATCGCCCATACAGCGCACCGATGTGCGGACCGAAGAATTTGTAAGCCGAGCATGCGAGGAAGTCACACTCAAGACTGCGGACATCGATCGGACCGTGAGGTGCATATTGCACGGCATCGACAAAAACCATCGCGCCGGCATCATGTGCGAGCCTGATGATGCATTGAATATCGTTGATCGTGCCAACTGCGTTTGAAGCATAGCAGACGGCGACGATCTTGGTCTTTCGTGTCAGGGCGGTTTCAAGAGACGTCATGTCGAGAGTGCAATCTTCCGGATGAATATCGGCCCACTTGACACAGACTCCTCGCTCCTCCTCAAGGGCAAGCCATGGAGCGATATTGGCGTCATGATCCAGTCGAGTCACGACAATTTCATCGCCGGCCTTCAGAATCCGCCCAATGGCGCGACTGATGCCAAAGGTCAATGTGGTCATGTTCGGCCCGAAGATGATTTCATCGGGCGAGGCGGCGCCGATCAGATCCGCCATGGCCGATCGAGCCATCTGGATCATCGCATCAGATCGGATACTCGTCGGAAACACACCACCATGGTTGGCATTGCTCTTCAAGTAATACTCATGCACAGCATCGAACACCTCTTGAGGAACCTGCGTGCCTGCGGGATTATCAAGAAAGACCGGAACACGGCCTTGTTCTTGTTCCGAAAGGGATGGAAAATGCGCACGAATTTTTTCACAATCGAATGCCATAGCCCTGACACCACCTTCTCAAGAATCGGCGTTCAGTATATCATGGGGGCACGCTGATTTCGCCGGCATCAGAGCCGTCGCGACAGGAAAAGAATCTCCAGCGGCGATTTTTAAAACCGCAGGTTCAAGAAATTCCGCGCCTTCCCATGTACATAACCGCTGTAGTAGAATGTGGCCTCAGATCAACGGAGGGAGCATTAATGGAGATCCCACTGACAACTCACTTATTCATTATTGTGATTCCGAGCGTCATCGCAGTGGTTTCGATTATCTATTATTTTGTGAGTCAGCGTCATGAGCGGTGACTTTCTGATCCTGCTGATCGTCATTATTTACATGGGAATTCTTCTGGCCATCGGCTTCGCTGCCGGCCGACTCATCAAATCGCCGGAGGATTTTTTTCTGGCCGGCAGATCGCTTGGCTCATGGGTCACAGCCATTTCATCGACGGCTGCATCGGAGAGCGGCTGGGTGGTTCTCGGAGCCGTCGGGATGGTGTATCAATTCGGCGTCTCGGCGCTCTGGTATGCACCCGGCTGCCTGATGGGCTACTGGATCAACCTCTACTGCCTCGCTCCTCGACTCAGGCGTGAATCCGAAAAGCGCGGCTCTCTCACGATCCCTGATTTCATCGCCGATCGTTTCGGAGACAGAGGGCATCTCTTACGCATCGTGGGGATTATAATCATCCTCATCTCATTGAGCGGATATGTTGCTGCTCAGATGACAGCCACCGGAAAAGCCATGCAAGCGATTCTGGGTGTCACCTATCTTCAGGGCATCTGCGCCGGCGGTGTCATCATCGTCATTTATACACTGATGGGTGGGTTTCGAGCCGTCAGCTGGACCGATTTTTTTCAGGGCATGGTGATGGTGTTCGCTCTGGTATTTATGCCACTGCTCATAATGGCCAAAGTCGGCGGGTACTCGCATATGCTGCAGCAGCTTGGCGCGATCGACCCGAACCTTGTGACGATTACAGGCGGCCGCGTCGGCTTCGTTCTTTTCGGTTTTCTCGTCGGCCTTGTTGGAATCGGATTGGGGTATCCGGGTCAACCTCATGTTCTGACCCGGTACATGGCCGCATCCGGCGATGAAAAAGTCCGTCAGACGCAGGTGATCGCCATGGTCTGGGGCGTGCTTGTATTCTATGGCGCCGGCCTGCTCGGGCTCGCCGGCCGCGTCCTTATGCCTTCTCTCATGCACCCGCCGGGAGATCCCGAGCAGCTCTTCCCGCTGCTGTCGCGTCAGATGCTGCATCCTCTGCTGGCTGGGATCATGCTTGCAGCGATCCTCTCCGCAATCATGTCGACAGTCTCTTCGCAGTTGCTGGTCGCGGCCTCTGCCGTCAGTCGTGATCTCTTCGAAAAAGTCTTTGGGCTAGCACGATCCGGGCGGGCATCGGTGTTCGCTGGGCGTCTCGCGGTTTTCCTCCTCGGCTCAGCCGCCATCGTGATCGCCGCACAGGATGTAAGGGTTGTTTTTTGGTTCGTGCTGTTTGCATGGTCGGGCCTTGGCGCCGCCTTCGGCCCTGTCCTCCTACTCTCCCTGTGGACAAATCTGCTCACGCGCTACGGCGCGCTGGCCGGGATGTTAACAGGCTTCATCGTCACCGTCGTGTGGAAACTAACCGGGCTCTCCGATCGCCTGATTTATGAATTGGTGCCGGCCTTCCTGCTGGCAACGATCATGGCTATTCTCGTCAGTTGGATGGAGAGGCTCATCAGAAAGAAAGACGCAAAAGAGGAATCATGATGAACAGCAATGAAATCGAACGGATTGAACGCGCTGTCAGTGAACTCGATGGATTACTCCATTCATTCGATTCGCTCCATTCACTCATTATCGATGCGGCTCAACGCATCGAAGCATCAATCCGCAAAGGCGGGAAGGTGATGTTGTTTGGTAATGGCGGGTCGAGTTCCCAGGCCCAGCATATTGCGGCCGAATTCGTCAACCGGTTTCTGAAAGACAGAGTGGCCCTCCCCGCAATGGCGCTCACGACAGATCAATCCATACTGACATCCGTCGCCAATGACATAGGATTTGAAACCATTTTTTCGAGGCAGATTGAGGCCCTGGGAAAACCTGGCGACGTCGCTATCGGACTTTCCACAAGCGGCAACTCCCCAAATGTCCGCGCCGCTTTCAACGTCGCGCGATCCCTGAGGATCCTGACGATCGGGCTGACCGGCCGGAGCGGTGGTGAATTAGCCAAATGTTCCGATATTGAGATTCGTATCAATTCAATATCCACGCCACGAATCCAGGAGATGCATCTCCTCGTCGGGCATCTGGTCGCCGAGATGGTTGAAGCCGGATTCTAACGAACGAACAAATTCAACAAAAGAAGAGATGAACATTAGCAGAGGAGCCACGTCCGAACCAAGGCGGGGCTAAATGGACCAGGACTAAATTTCGGTTGGAAGTTAATTGCTGACGTCATCGTCATGCGGGAGTACGGTCACAGTGAAAACCCCAATAAAAGATGGATCGAAACGGCCTCTTCATACCATCCCCTATGCTCGGAGGAAGTTTAAATTTTCTGTGAAGGCCATGGGGAGGCCTGTCAGGAAATTCACAATTCCAGAGTTCGTGGATTCTCTGCCGCATGTTCAGAAGGCCGACGAATTGCGTGAAATCATCCGGCGAGTTGTTCGAGCGCATCAGAGAAAAAGACCCGTCATCTTCGCCATGGGAGCGCATGTCATCAAGTGCGGCCTTCAGCCCGTCATCCGGGACCTCATTGAAAATGGAATCGTCACAGCTCTGGCGATGAACGGGGCCGGGGTTATTCATGATTTCGAAATTGCCTATGGTGGAGCAACATCCGAATGGGTTGAAGATGGGATTAAGGACGGCACCTTCGGAGTGACGATGGAAACCGGCCGCATTCTCAATGACATTGCCCGCCGATGCATCGGTTCGTCGACAGGTCTCGGCAAGGCCTTCGCCGACCACATCCATGCAGCCGATTACCCTCACAAGAAGTATAGCCTCCTGGCAGCAGCTCGGGCTGCCTCAATCCCGGTAACCGTCCATGTGGCCATCGGCTGCGATGTGATTCATATGCATCCGAACGCCAGCGGCGCTGCAATCGGAGAAGGTTCACTTCGGGATTTTCACATCATCGCTCAGGAAATTCAAAAACTCGATGGCGGCGGGATCTTCTTCAATATCGGATCGTCGGTGATTATGCCCGAAATTTTTCTGAAAGCCGTTTCACTGGCTCGCAATCGCGGCGTCACACTCGCCGATATGACCAGCGTGAACATGGACTTCATCACGCACTATCGCCCCATGGAGAACGTTCTGCTTCGTCCGCACCTGGACAAGGGGAATTCATTCAACATCATCGGCCATCACGAGATCATGCTGCCTCTGCTGGCAGCGGGCATCAAGGCCTCGCTGATGTCGACTCGACAGAAATATCGAAAGCCGGAAGCGGATCAGTGAGCCGAATAAAACTCTACCTTTTTCTCGGTGCCATGAGGACCTTTCGGCTGAGTGACGTAGGCTGAGCTGACAACGGCAACCCAGTCTTCCGTGCCGTTGAGCAGCTTTCCTATCGGCTCCCCGGCTTCATCTCGATTCTCATCCGTTCCATAGCTTTTCCGGCGGATGACCCGTCGTTTCGATTCCAGTTCGAGGACGTTTCCCTGGCGGCAGACAAAGAGCCGCTCCATCAATCGCTGATGGCTCGTGATCCCATACGATTCGATGTCCTGCAAACACCGGTTGGTATCAAGGTCTCCCCGCGGCTTCTCAATAATTGCGTATTCACCCACAAATTGAATATGCGGGGCCAACGCTTGACGTATCATCTCAACTTGCATCTCCATCAGCCTCCCAAATAATAAAGACATTGTATCATGAGTTCATGAAAGTCATGTTCTTTGGCTCGCTCAGCCTGCGATTCAGACACACCGGGACCTTGCGCCATGTCTGAGCAGATGAAACCGTTGCCGAAGTGGGGTTGGCCAGACAGCGTTGCGCGTTTGCTCTGTTGGGAAGGCATTGGCACCTGAAGTGCGTCCGCTTGAGTTGGCGAACTGATTGCGTGGATTCAGTGGTTGTCGGGTTGGTGCAGTGAGAATGCTGACATCTGGGATGGTGTCGTCTGTCTTGAGGCATCCGATCTGCTCGCCGTCGAGAAATCCACGATCGAGAATCAAGACACTAATTGAACCCGGAATCCGCGAGTCCTAATCGCGGATTGTGAGTGGGAGTACGAGTATTTACACACGACCATGTCTTCTGGTATGGTTTTGTAGCCACAATGGTGTTTAAGGTTCAGGGTTCATAAATCTCCTATGAGCAAGGACGACACTCCAGGCAAGATCGACGCGCTTTACTTGGAGAAAGCGCCAATTCCACGCGTCGGGGAGTGGGCGGTGGCGCGGACCAGGTCCCGCGCGGAGAAAGCCCTGGTCAAGTACCTAGGCCACCTGAAGGTGGATACCTACCTGCCTCTGATCCGCAATCGTCGTGTATATGGGCGGCATGTTCGTGAGTCAGAGATACCGCTCTTTCCAGGCTATTTATTTTTTGATGCATGCGCTGTCATCAAAGCGAAGGTGCTGGAATCGAACAAGGTGGCCAGCATTCTCTACACGTCGAATCAGGAACAGCTCAGGGAAGAGCTGACCAGCCTGGCTATTGCCTTGCAGTCTGCGCCGGTTCTCTACTGCCAGGCTGTTCACGAGCCCGGGACCCCTGTCTGCGTGTGCGCGGGACCGCTGAAGGGGGTCCGCGGAACGTTTGTCCGGAGAAAAACCGGATCTCGTCTGGTACTACGGGTCACACTCATCAGTAGTGGCGTGGAGCTGGAAATAGACGAGGCCTACGTCCAGCGGATCGGCGCCTGATATGGCTCTCCCCTATCCGCGAGTAAGCACACGCATATTGCGACAAAATGGCTTTGGAGCCTCTGCGACACGGCTCGCGAGGATGCCGAGCCGTCCCCTCCATATATCAAGCATTCCCCTGATCGGTGGTTTGGGAGGGCGAGGCTCCTGCCGAGCCATCATGCCTGGTCTATCGAGACTATCTGATGGCTTGCCGCCGTTCATTATCCGCGGATTTCGGGCTCTCATTGACATTTGCTGTGTCTGTCAGATATTGTGTAAAACTGTTGCGGTGATGTTCCGGGGGCGGCAAAGGTGAAATGTGTTTCGTTGACATTCTCTGTACTTCTCAAACATTGTGCGGAACTATGGTGATCATATCCAGGACGGTGGCGAAGAGGATGTTTCTCTTCCTTCGGAAAACAAGCCTTCCCGTTTTCCTCTCCATGGCCTGCCTGGCGCTGCAGCAGGGGTTGGCCCGGGGGGCGGAGGAAGAGGGTGGTCCTGATCCCTTCTATCTAAAACTCCTGGACGAGGGTCTTGGGCTGTACCGCAGCGGATCGCTAGCTGAGGCTGCTGAATGTCTGCGAATCGCTGCATTCGGTTTGCTCGACGACGAACCCAAGCTGGGGGTATGCTACGTCTATGAGGCCGCCATACTTTGCCAGATGAAGGCTCCTGATCAGTCGAGGAAGTACGTGGGACTCGTCGACAGCTTGAAAGACCCCGATCTGATCTCAGCGACACGATTCCCGCCGGAAGTCCTGAGGGCCTTCAAGGCCGCTCAGGACGCAACCCGGCCCCAAGCAGCATCCTCCTCACCCCGCGCCGCATTCAATCCGATTGCTCCATTCTTCCCGCCCGCCGAGGTTGCAAAGGGGGCCGGTAAAACGGAAGCCTTCCAGAAGATCGGAACCATTCCAATGCCAGGTCCAGCCGATCAGCGAGTCGCCGAGAAACCGCGCAATGATGAATCTCTCTCTCAGGCGGTCGGCTCCACCAACACCGGTGACTCCGTTGCCGAAAAGGATAAGCTCGAAACGGCAAATACTCCCCAGATAACAATAACAAGGGATACCCCCATAGGCTTCATCACCAAAATTTTTGAGCGGGATGGGAAGAATTATGTTGACGCCGATTACATCCAGCTTTTCACGGGAGATGAGGCGACCAATCAAATGAGAAAGGACGGCGCTTGCGAAAAATGGGGCGATCCCGCTGATCCGCATGGCTGCCGTCCGAAAAACGGCGTCTATATCAAGAATGTGAATCCAAAGATCAGGACTTTTGAATTGGCGGTTGATGCGTTTTTTACGTTGAATGATGATGCGAATCCGGATAAAAAATCCATGCTGACAATGAATTGCGATGAGTACAAAAAGCGGATCGAGTCTCGCCGAGGAAGCAAAAACGGTGAAACTCCATTTTATCTGATTATGGACAATGACATCGTTACAAGAATCATAGAACACTCTGTACGATAATTTCAGTTCACAAGATTCTCTCCGGCTGACTACTGCATCTGGAATATGGGGTAGCACCAATTCACACTTGGCAATCGGACAATTAGTACTACGGGTCACGCTCATCAGTAGTGTGCCGTGGAGCTGGAAATCGACGAGGCCTACGTCCAGCGGATCGGCGCCTGATATGGCTCTCATTGACATTTACTGTGTCTCTCAGGTATTGTGCAAAATTGTTACGGTGGCGTTCGAGGGGCGGCAAAGATGCAGCGTGTTTCGTTGACATTCTCTGTACTTCTCAAACATTGTGCGGAACTATGGTGATCATATCCAGGACGGTGGCGAAGAGGATGTTTTTCTTCCTTCGGAAAACCAGCCTCCCCGTTTTCCTCTCCATGGCCAGCTGGGTACTGCAGCAGGGGTTGGCCCGGGGAGCGGAGGGAGAGGGTGGTCCTGATCCCTTCTATCTAAAACTCCTGGACGAGGGTCTTGGGCTGTACCGCAGCGGATCGCTAGCTGAGGCTGCTGAGTGTCTGCGAATTGCTGCATTCGGTTTGCTGGACGACGAACCCAAGCTGGGGGTATGTTACGTCTACGAGGCCGCCATACTTTGCCAGCTGAAGGCTCCTGATCAGTCGAGTAAGTACGTGGGACTCGTCAACAGCTTGAAAGACCCCAATCTGATCTCAGCGACACGATTCCCGCCGGAAGTCCTGAGGGCCTTCAAGGCCGCTCAGGACGCAACCCGAACGCAAGCAGCATCCTCCTCACCCCGCGCCGCATTCAATCCGAGTGCTCCATCCCTGCCCTCCGAGGATGTAGAATTGGAGATCGCTTCACTCAAGAAGCGTATCAAGGCCGATCCTTCCAACATCCATAACTACTTCGACATCGCTGCAATTCACATGTCACGTCGAAATTTTAAAGATGCGCGCGATGCGCTGAGAAACATCATCAAGGTGGATCCCAAGAACGGGAAAGCTTACCTTGAGCTGGGTCGAGTGGAGATGGCTGAGAACCGGCATCTGGAAGCCGCGACGAGTCTCGTGAATGCGGCAAAACTCATCCCGGATGAAATCGAGGTCTGGTATCTTCTGGGCATCAGCTACACGCAGTTGAAGGACATGACGGAAGCACAGGTAGCCTTCAATGCTGCGACGCGTATTAACTCGAACTACAAAGATCTTGCCCCACGCGTCTCTGAAGTCGGCGCCTACCTGAGTACGCAGGGGAAAAAAGCAACAGAGCTTTATCAGAAGGCGATGGATGAAGTTCATCCTCCCAGACGCGCGTCGATGCTTAAGGAGGCGATGCGATACGCTCCAAAGGAACTGCGAATTCTCTTGGCACTGAGCAATTCCTATGCCGATATGGGGAAGCATGAAGACGCTGCCAAGACGATCGAAACCGCCATCTCCATTCAGCCCGAAGACGGCAATCTCTACGTGCGTGCCGCCGACCTGTGGATAAGGGCAGGGGATGAACAGCGGGCTCTGAATGTGATTCGGCGGGGTGAGAAAATCAAATCGGCTATCGCCAATGTCAAGTATGAAATAGGTATTATTTACTACAAGCAAAAGAAGTACAAGGAGGCGTCTGTGGCGTTCCGAGCCGTGCTCGATATGGACCAGAATTATAAGGATGCGCGAGCCCTTTGCACCAAGTGCGCTCAATTTCTTGAGCCTAAAGCTACCCCGAAATAGGAAGGAATCCAGACTAACCAAGTGTGTGCCAGATACCGTCTTTTAAGAAAAGGAGGACCGATGTTACGACAGTTCAGAATTAAGGTAGTCGCTCTAAGCCTAGTGAGCGTTTACCTGGCAGTGGTTTCGCCAGGCCTCGTCATGGCGGCGGATAATGCCTCGCTGAGTGGCATCCTCTACAACACGGATGGCAAGACTCCGCTCAAAAACGCCGTCCTGAAGCTGCGGAATCAGTCCAGTGGAGCGGAGTTCGCCAGCCAACCTTCGAATGTTGTTGGTGAGTATGCAATCGCATCGCTCCCAGCCGGTGAGTACGCTGTCCGTCTGACGTTTGAAGGTAAGGAATGCAACTTCAACCATCCAATCAGCTTGAAGGCAGGCGTAAAGGATACTCTGTCTTTTTCGCTTTGCCATTCGAAGAAGGGGGGTCTTCTTCTCTTGATCGGTGGAACGGCCGCTGTTATCACAGGCGTTGTCATCGCCGCCACGAATGATGAGACACCATCAAGCCCGGCAAAATAGATGGTCCGAGAGGGGGGATGAGTGCTGAGCAAACAAGGCTCTCACCCCCTTTGATGAATCAGATACCAATTCGAATAGATATATGCGAGAGAGACAGAGGTGTGACAAGTCTGTCGCGACGCGACTATGCACACCGTCTTTATGCCTCCAATCCAGGGTCAAGAGGCTTCCCGAAATAATGGAACTTCTCCCTCCCCGACTAACATATCGCTCCTGGAGCGATCGCATGCCTCACGCAGACACGTGCCTCCGCCTGCTCATGCTGACCATATGGGTACTTGCAGCCGGACCACTCCTGGTTTTCGGAGCCGACAGCTCCGATCCAATTGAAATGTTGAAGAGCATGTATGATGAGGTGCCGATGCATCTTGGCCCATTCAAGGTCATCCCACAACTGTACATCTCCAACATGGGTATGGATAGCAACGTCTACGGCACGAGTGTGAATCCTGTCAAGGATTTCACCTTCACTTCCGGTCCAGCCGGCACCTTCCTGCTCAGACTTGGCCACAGGGCCTTGTTCAGCTTCTATGAGTCACCGCGGTATGTCTTCTACAGGAAGGAGGCGCAACAACGAGGCTGGAACAATGCACTGACGCTCGACCAGTACGCGGCCATGAACCGTGTTCTCATTAAATTCACTGAGTCGCTACTGATCTCCCATGAGCGGATTAGTAGTGAGATCGATTTTCCAGCCAGAGTTCAGGTGGGCTCAGGACAGGGCACGATTCTTTGGCAGACTGCACGGCGAACGTCGATCCAGCTGCGCGCCTCTGTTGCCGAGTTCAAGTACACAGAGGTCGACCCCCGCGAGGCACAGCTTTATCTTCTGGATCGGTGGGAGAGCACCAGCGCCATCACGATCTTCTATCAGCTCTTCCCTAAGACCAAACTCTTTGCCGAAGCCGAAGCAAGAGGATACGACTTCACAGATCCGGCCAGCGGACGAGATACACGGAGCTTCGGCCTCTATTCGGGTCTCGAATTCAGCCCTGACGCCGCCATGCGTGGCCGCATCAGGATGGGCTACAAGGATTTCAAGCCGACAAATCCCGGAGCAAAGCCATTTTCCGGCATCGCAGGAGATATTTCCGTGTCACGTCAACTTCGCGATCGTTACATCGTGCGTGGCCTCTACACGCGCGACGCGTACTTCTCCGCTTGGCTTGATACGCCATATTATATCGAGGAAAGAGCAGGTGGCGGAGGATCGGTATACTTCTTCCGCAACTTTCGCTTCGACTACGATTATTCGATTGGTTCAAACTCATACCCATCATATTTTTCCACTACCGACCGCCGTGACACTTTCAAAATACACACGGCCAGGGCGATCCACCGCTTCAGGGATCGTTGGGAGCTAGGGCTGACGTACACGGACTTTTCTCGCCGTTCCAACATAGTGGGAGCGGACGAAGACAGGTCCTATTGGGGGATACATGTTGCATACAATGATAAACGGTCGCGTTAATATGAACAGCCCAGGGGCATGTCGCTTCCTGGTGGCGACTGTCCTCTGGACGATGTTACTGTTGCACGGACTGTCTTCATACGTCGGCGCCCAGGCTCCAGTTCACGCTTCCTTGGAAGAATACAAGATCGGACCGAAGGACCTCTTGGAGATCAGGGTGTTTGGGCTGGATGAACTGAATTCCACTGTCCGAGTTTCCCAGTCCGGCTCGATCACCTTGCCGCTTCTGGGGGAGGTCGTCGTGGCAGGTATGACGAAGCAGATTCTGGAGAGCCGCCTGAGTGCCATGCTAGAAGAGAAATATCTGAAGAACGCACAAGTCACTGTATTTATCAAGGAATACCAGAGCCAGCGCGTCGCTGTTATCGGGGCCGTCAAGAACCCTGGCACCTATGAGCTGCTCGGTCGCCAGACCGTCCTCCAAATGATCTCTCAGGCTGGTGGCCTGACAGACCTGGCCGGTGGAGAGCTTTTCATACTTCGGGAATCAAAATCCGGCCTCTCGGCTCACCTGGACATCAATCTCGATGAGCTGATGATAGAAGGGAATCCCAGGCTGAATGTGCCTCTCTACCCAAACGACGTTATGAATATTCCTATTGATCGGATCATCCACATATACGTTTTTGGAGAAGTGACAAAACCAGGCGCTCTTGAAGTGCGAAAATCGAAGAAGCTCACGCTCCTTCAGGCGATAGCCCAAGCAGGAGGCACTACTGATCGAGCTTCCAAGTCGAAAGTGACCGTCAAGAAGATCGACAAATCCGGACACGAAGTGAAATTCACTGTCAATATCGACGATATTCTACAGGGCAAGAAACCGGACATTCCAATGGACGATGGGTATGTTGTATATGTCCCAGAGAGCCTGTTCTAGGCATGCTTCAATGGATACCCTGGCGATGCAAACCAGATATATCTCACAGGATCGGGGTTTAGGCAGATGAAGGAGTGGAACCAGATACCAGCGGGCGAAGCCGGCGAAATTGACCTTCGCGATTACTGGGTCGTCATCCGGAAGCGGCGCTGGGTGATCGTCTCGTTTCTCGCCGTCGTCCTGACAGTCGGGACCGTTCTCAGCCTTGTCATTCCGAGGACCTACCGCGCCACGGCTACTCTTCTTATCGAGAAGGAGCGGAACATTCTGAGCTTTGAAGACGTGTTCTCAATCGATTCATCTCAGGATGCCTACTACCAGACTCAGTACAAGCTTCTTCAAAGCCGCAGCCTTGCTTCGAATGTTATCACGAAGCTCTCACTGGACAAGACCAGTGAATTCGGGTACGAGCCGGAGAAAGAGGAGAAAAAGAACAAGGAGGCGAATGAAAGAAGAACGATCGAGGTTCTCAACAACTTCGCCAACCGAGTCGAAGTGGAGCCTGTCCGACAGACCCGCATCGTGAAAGTCAGCTTCAATGCGCACGAACCTAATCTCGCCGCCAAGATTGTGAACACACTCGCAGATGAGTTCATTGAAACGAACATTCAGAGCAAGTTCGAGGCGACTGAACAAGCGAGCGTTTTCCTGTCCGAACAGATAGATTCCCTTAGCAATGAAATAACTCAGAAGGAGCGGCAACTTCAGGACTATACGACGAAGAAAAGCATTGTCACACTGAACGACAAGGAAACAACCGTCGTTGAGAGACTGGGTGACCTCAACAAGGCTCTCACGGAGGCGCAGATAGAGCGTGTTCGGAAGGAGTCGACCTACAAGCAGATTAGCAGTGCTACCGCAGACGCTCTTCAGGATGTGGCGGGAAACGAGGTCTTCAAGAGACTGAAGGAGGAGTACGCGCGATTAGACCGTGAGTACCGCCGGAAAAGCGAGATATTTAAACCGGAGTATCCTGAAATGATCGCTCTACGCGCGGAGCTCGACAATGCCAAGCGCGCGGTCGAAAAGGAGGTCCGGAATACCGCGAACAGTGCCTACGCTGATTACCAGGTTGCTCTCAAGAAGGAACAGTCTCTCGAAAGCATGTTCAATGGGATGAAGACAGAGGCCGGGCAACTGAACAGCGACGCGATTCAGTACAACAGTTTGAAGGTCGAGATCGACAACAAGAAGCAGCTCATGGAGTCCCTTCTGACGCGTCAAAGCGAAACCGGAATCTCGGCACGCCTGAAAGGTCTTCGGACATCCAATATCCGTATCGTAGATCGCGCGGAGGTTCCTCTGACTCCGGCCAGCCCGAGGGTCAAACTCAACATCCTGCTATCACTCCTGCTCGGGTTGCTTGGCGGCATCGGTCTGGCGTTCTTGTATGAACATCTCGACGACTCTGTAAAGGACAGCGATCAAATCAATAAGCTTCTCTCTCTTCCGACTCTTGGTCTTATCCCCTCTCTCAGCTCTGCTACGCAGAACGGCTATCATTATGGCTACTACTCACGACGTCACTCTCGTTCACAGAAAGTCGCCGGGAAAGGCGATGGCAAGGTCGCGGAGATTGCATCCATTGAACTTATCGTTGCCAAAGCCCCCCAGTCCAACATATCGGAGGCATACCGGTCCATCCGCACAGCTCTCCTCATGTCATCGGTGGACCAGCCCCGGCGAGCCTTCCTCGTAACATCGGCACTGCCGTCGGAGGGCAAGACCACGACAGTTGTGAATATCGCGGTTTCTTTGACTCAGGCAGACAAAAAGGTCTTGGTGATTGATCTGGATCTGCGAAAGCCCCGCCTCCACAGGATTTTCCAGTTCAAGAATGTCAACGGGCTGACGACCTACCTTACCGCAAACGACGGCGTCTCCGACAGAACGCTCAATCTTGTCAATTTGATAAAGACCACACCGATCCCCGGACTAAGCGTCATCAACTCGGGGCCAATTCCACCTAACCCGGCGGAGCTGCTTCATTCGAACAAGCTCACCGAGCTCCTCAACATTCTTCGACACCAATTCGACTACCTGCTGATCGATGCTCCTCCTCTGCTTGCGGTGACGGACGCTCTTATCGTTGCTCCTCGTACTGACGGCCTCATCCTGGTTGTCTGGGGTGGAAAGACCACTCGCGATGCTCTCAAGCGAGTCAGGGAGAAGATGGATCTGCTCAAGGCGTCCAGTGTTGGAGTCGTCATCAACAATATTAACATCAGAGAACACGACTATTATTACAAGCACCACTACTACTACTATTACCAGCATGACAAGGAGGGGAAGTCATCCTGACAGTTGCTGAAGCCCAGTGCGCGGAGGGCCGCAACTCCTCCCGCCCCCTTGCACTCCACCACCGCGCGAGCCAGCTGGAAGAGTGGTTGACAAGGTAACAGATGAGCCATCGGAATGCCCGGCCCAAGGGAGACTGGCCACTTGTCTTCGTCCTGGCCGTGCTGCTCATTCTCGTTCCGATTCCATTCGGCGGTGCCCACGGCTGGGCCTTCCATCTCATCAGGCTTTCGCTTGTTGTTCTGTCGGCCCTTATTCTGCTGACTAGGTCGAGTGAGAGGGGCGCTCGGACGACCCCCGCCGATGCGCTCGGAAGGAGTCTTCGGTACTTCACGCTGATCGGCATCGCGACGATCCTTCTCGTGCATCACGCTCTCGCTCTGTCTCTGCGACGAGGCGTTGTCTTCAAGCTACTGCCTTCTCCCGCCCTCGACACACTCATCTGGCTGGCCGAGCTCGCCCTGACGGCGCTCGCCTCGTACCGCCTCATTTCGAGGGGGCGATGGAACCTCGCAGTCTCTGCAAACGCGATCATCGTGTCCGGGGTCATGCAGGCGTTGTTGGGTCTCTCTCAGCGGTTTGCGGGCGTCAGCGCCATCTTGGGTGTGCCGAATACCTGGAACCCGGGTGCCTCTTTCGGGACCTTCGTGAATCCGGACCACTTCTCGGGATACCTGGAGATGACGCTGCCACTCTGCTTTGGGTACATCGCCACACGCGCACGGCGCCTCCCGAAAGAGTCATCGTTGAAGGAACGAATTTTGTTCCTTGGACAGGATGTCTTCCAGAAATCGATTCTATACATGCTGGCCGCGTTGATCATGGCCCTTGGGATCATCTTCTCCAGATGCCGAACGGGGTTCATCGTACTTCTCGCATCGTTTTTCGTCCTGGCTCTGGCGAGTGGGCGGCAGGGATGGTCGCGGAAGTGGATCTCAGCATTTCTGGTGCTTCTCTGCCTACTCGGTTTCTGGTCCGGTTTCGATCCATTGTACAAAAAATTTACGCAATCTGCCTCGGATCGGAGTCTGGAATTTCGCTTCACGATTTGGAATGCCTGCATGGGTATCGTCAAGGATCACCCATGGATCGGAATAGGCCCAGATGCATTGCCTTCAGTGATCACGCGCTACGAGTCACCTGACACAGGTTTTCGGAATGAGTATGCTCATAGCGCCTATGTTCAGGCGGCTGTGGACTACGGCCTGCTGGGCTTCGGAATGTGGATCCTGTTAGCTCTCGGCTGGACGGCCTCGCTGTGGAAAGAGTGGCAGACGCGACATCATCCCTTCGCGCGAGGGTTAGGGGCGGGCTGCCTGGCCGGCATTCTCTCGATGTATCTTCATGGGGTGACGGACTTCTGTCTTTCGATACCGGCAATCGAGATCACGTTCGTGTTCCTGTTTGTGATTGGGTTCGCAGCAGTGAGGAATAGAGAGACATGATTGACATCCACGCTCACTACATCCCCGATTGGGATGACGGGCCAAAATCGCTGGATGTTTCTCTGCAGATGTGCGAGAGGGCCGTCGCGGATGGCATCACGGATGTCATCCTGACCCCTCACCTCTACAGAGTCACCCGTCATGGTGACAACCTCGACCTGCTGTCCTCTCGCTTCACCGAGTTCGTCGGCGAGGCGCAGTCATCGGGACTTCGATTCCACAGGGGAAATGAAATCCTCATCGTTCACAACCTTGTGGATGTCGTGAAGAGCAGCCCCGAGGTGCGTCTCGCAAACAGCTGCTACGTACTGGTGGAGCTGCCCGAGGGCTCTGTCCCGCCGGGGATCGGGGAGATGTTCTACAAGCTACAGCTTGAGGGCTTCACGCCGGTGATAGCTCATCCGGAACGGAATGCTGTTTTTCAGGAGCATCCGGAGGAGCTCTTCGAGCTCATCAGTCACGGGGCTCTAACTCAAGTCACGGCGCAGAGCATCACGGGCCAGTTCGGGCATCGGGCGCGAAAATCGGTTGAGCACTTCCTGCGCAACAAGTGGGTGCACGTAATCGCCAGCGATGCACATAGCGTCAACAGTCGTGAGCCGCTGCTTTCGAAGGGCCGTGCAGCAGCGGCGGAGATCGTCGGGGAGGAAATTGCGCGAATCCTGGTTGTGGACGCCCCGAACTCGATTCTGCGAGACCAGGCGATGCCGGATATCGGAGATCCAATCCCGGTGAAGACGTCGAATCGATTCAGCGTACGGCTTCCGTCATTGTTTCGATCGCGCAAGGAAGAGGAACCCACTCAGGATGAATAACAGCCGCCTTCGGAGCCTGCTGCTCTCCGCCTCGCTCGTAGCATTTGCCGCGTATGAGGTCTGGCAGGGCGCGGCCGCATGGTTCTATTACCTCTCAGAGACGTCATCGGAGCTTCATCTTCAGACGTACTCCTTTGCGGATCAGGCCCGGTTGCTGCAAATGGCGATAGACCTGTCACCCTCCTGGGAGATGTATCTATCGAAAGGAAAGCTGTACCTGGGAGAAGGCGTGAAGAGGCATCAGGAGGGGGATACCGGCTGGCGGGATCGTCTACTCGATGTGGCTGTGCCGCCTTTGGAGATAGCGGCGGAGTGGGAACCCAGGGAAGCGGGAACGTACTACGATCTAGGCAGGGCAATGCTGTTGTACAAGTACCCTGACATGCCATGGCGGCAGCAGGCCCTGGAGGCATTTCGGGAAGCGCTCCAGCTGGATCCGAATGATCGTTCGATGCTCAACGAAATCGCCCTCGTGTTGATGGGACAGTACTGGTCCCTGAATGAAAGGGACAGACGACTCGCCAAGGAAGTAGTGGCCAGGGCGTTTTCCGTGAATCCTGGATCAGCCAACAAGCTCCTGGTCTGGTGGCGCCGAACTGATGAGCCGCTCGCCGCCCTCGCGCCCTACGTGACTGATCCTGACGCGCTACTCCTCCTTCGCCGGTATGACCGACGGGTCGTGCGCCCGTAGCGCAGGTGGAGATATGGTTTCCTGAACCCGAACGATCTTCACCTGGAATGGGGAGAGGGGCAGCGTCCTGGATTGGTCCTCAAGTGTTTTCAGGGATGGTAGTGTAACCGACACTGCTCGAGCAGTGGTGTTGACAAGGATGGCGTAGAGTCCGGCGGCCCAGCGGTCATTGGCGTTACGATCGAGCCGCCAGATCGCCACCTGCACGGCCGGACCGACGGCACCATCGCCTTCGCACTGAGAGGCCAAAGGGAGCTCTACTCGGTACCCTTTCTCAAATAGGGGGAGGTCACGGCGGAGATCACTGGTGACGTGCTTGATGCCTTCCCATAGACCGCACTTTCTGGCGAGCTCCAGATCATAGAAGAAGATTCCGTGAGCACCCTCGGCCAGGGCCAGATACGCGAGTGCACGGACCTCGTCTTCTGTCGGCGGCCTGCCGATAATCGTGGTGTCCGGCCCATTATAGGCGTGGCTCCAGTCGAATGCCTGCACGACCGCCCACACCTGCTTCTCAGGGCCCGCTTCTGCGATCGCCCTTCGGACGCATTGGCTGAGAAGGGTCAGGGAGAAGAATGGTATGGGGTACGGATCAACCATCACGATATCGGCAGCCGCTGCGTAGTCGCTCACCCGCCACGGGCGGAGTATGGCGATGGCTGCTGGAAGAGTGTGGATCATGCCACGGAGTTGCTCCCTCCGTTTCATCAGATCTACTGGTGCGGCCTGATGGCCCTCCGGCTCGTCGGCCAGATACCATCCAGCCAGGCATGGCGCGTAACGCGTGACGATTTGGGATAGCATTCCGTGCTCTGCTGCCGGCAAGTCTGGAGGCAGCAGTATCTTCGGTCCATGATGACGGCATTTCTCAAGAACAGACAGGAGCGAACTGCCTTCCGTAGGTTGAAGAACGATCGTGTCCAGCTGAGCATCGCGTACAAGTGACAGGTCTTCTGCATGTGTGTAGATTCCAAGTGGAAAGGAAGGTGAACTCCACGTCTTCTCAGTCGGCTGCAGGCCGGCTTCGCGTCCCGACCACGGCGTCGACATCCGCAAGCGCCGGGTTTCGCTGAGCGCAACTTCATCCCGACCGTGCAGCACACGGACTCGCCAGAAGTGCTGACCTGCCTCCAAAAAGAAAGGCGGCAGGTACGGTTCGGGATCTGCGTTTGAGAAAACCCCAGTCGCATATGCCTCGAATCGCGGAGAGCGCGATATCTCCAATCTGAACGTGAGAATCCGGTCACATTCCGTCGCGAGCCAACGGAACTCCGGGCGCGAGCAGACTGCACCATCGAGCGGGCTCTCCAACGAGATTTCGAGCTCGACCAGCGAAACATCGTCGATGCAGTACCCACCCTCGGTGGCAGCGGGCACCGAGATTCTGACGCAAGAGTCATCGCCCGCTCGGGGAATGACCAATACGAATTGCCGCCACTGGTTTCGAGCCCAGATGTCGTTAGCCGCGACTTCCGAGCCGAGCACTTGGAAGATCGGGTAGTTCCCTTCGTCAACGACCGTCCTCTTTACCCAGCAGCTGAAAAGGTAGGACGCACCGGCTCGAGCCCCATTGATCCTCTGTTCCACCCAGTTGGTCTCGTCTTCGCGCGCTGGGATGAACAGAGCGCGTGAACCATCATGGGGGGGGATGCACCAAATCGACGTGGAACCTGCCGGGACGGTCCAACATCCAGGCACCCCTGCGAATGCCATCTCGAATCCGGGATCCCGGACAAGATTGCTGATTGAGACCGGTGCAGATGCTCCGCAGAGGCAGGTGAGCCCGAGCACCGAAACGAGGATCAGTGGATTGAAGGCTTCCCGCTTGATGCCGTGCAACCTGATGTAGCCGGCCAGTCCACTGTGCCGCTTCTTGTGCAGTGAATCATGCCCAAGTGAAAACGCGCTGAACCGGAGACCGCTGCCTGAGCATCTGTACGGGGCGCGAAACGTCATCCGCATGACGAATCCCTCCTAGAAGTCGCGGCGCTGCGAACGATGGACGTCGGTGGAGTCGCAGTTCGGACACCTCACGAGCTCACCATCCAACCCCTGACGAAGGTCCCGCCGAGATCAACGCCCAACATACTCAACGCGCTCGCGTGTTGCGGACCCGGGCGCGGATTCGGTCCGAGTATTTTTCAACGAATAGCGGATTCACATCCCCCAGACAGTGATCTTCCGCCCGGCGTGCACATCATCCCGGCGGAATATCTTCTCGTCCCATGATTTCACGTGATCGCGGTCGAAGATCAGCAAGTGGCCATCTTCATTGGCGCCGCACCGGTCCATGTATTCGGCTGTCTGCTGCAGCCCATCTGCGATGGTGCGATCGAGCGACTTGTAAAGAAGCTTCAATTCGATGACGGCCTTCTGCTTGCCGCCCGCATGTGGCCAGATCACGAGCAAGTCAGTTCGCCCGCGCCCGAGTCCGTACTCGCGTTGGATGTGACCGCCGCTGTTTACGATGCGTTGCAGAAACGCCTGCATGAGCAGTTGCGGGCCTGCCTCCTTGTAGTCGAACCGCTCGATCCATATCTCCGAGTTCTCGCGAAAGAACTCCTGGAACGCCGCAGAGCACGACGCTTTGCGGGAAGCTCGCTGGGCGTTTGTCGTAACCAGATCGCAGCTGGCGCAGCACAGCGATTAAGGTATCCCCGACAAGCGAGTCGATCTCGTCGATAAGCAGAACGATGGGCTTGGGGCTGCTCTGCGCCCAGGTCGTCAGGAACCCGTCGAGCGCGCCGTGTGCGCCGTAAGTATCCAACGCTTCTGGAACTCCAGACAGCAGCGTCGGTTCGTCCAAATAATCCCGCGCCCTGAGTCCGATCTCGCCGAGAATTGCGTGAATGCCTGCCTGGACATCCTCTCTCGCGGACTGTGCCTTCTCGACATTCGCGTACAAGCACTTGTATCGTCCCGCCCGATTCAGATAGTCCATAAGAGCTGGCAGGCATGAGGTCTTCCCGGTTTGCCGTGGTGCGTGCAGCACGAAGTAGCGTTCGCGGTCGATCAACGAGAGGACCTCCGCCAGATCGATCCGTTCCAGCGGGGGCAGACAATAATGCTTGTCGCAGTTGACCGGTCCCTCGGTGTTGAAGAAACGTTCCATTTTTTTAATTATATCACATGGATGTGAACGAGAAGCGGACGGCCGCGTAGACACTTTTGGCGCCGGCCTCTACGATGACGCATCTCTGAGATCGCGTTCTGTGTGGCGAGGTTATTCTCGCCACGCATCTGAAGTGAGTGAGGGATTTTGATGTTACGGTCAGGCGGGAGAGATAGCGGGGTTTGAGATTTTTCCGCTGTCCCGAAGCAGCTTAAGCTACTAAGCGGTTTCCCATGCATCTTTTGAGGCTACCGACATTTTTGTTGGAAATCCGCAAAATAACTTCACTCTTTTATCAAATGAAAACACTCAGCAAGCCAATGACCATTTCACATTCATAGACCATCCACACGAGTTGTCACCTCTGACTATCTGTTTCATCTAAAAGAAGCGAGCCGGCGGGAACAACACAAATTGTATCACTGATCGAAAAGGTCTTATCGCCAAGGTAGACAAGAATTCCCTTTTGAATGACGCCCTCGGCAAGTCCCGCTTTCAGATGCGTCCAATCCCTGCCCGTCGTCGAATACGCACATTTGAATTCATAGCCAATCCGTTGTCCGCCGCGCTCTACAATCAGGTCGATTTCCGCTCCCGCATGGGTGCGGAAGTAATAAAACCGGCTGCCGGGATGCTGAATGGTATGGTAAGAGGCTCCCCCAGCGACCGGCCGTGCGAGGAGGCATTGAGAATGCCTCCATGAGAGTGGGCGAGCATACCCATGAATCGGCGCATCTCGAGCGAGGATATTTTCAGCCTATGCCTGACCACGTCGCGTTCAGTGAACGTGCGAAAATAGTTCTCCTGCCAGGCATGCCATTTCGCCATATCCCACGTCAGAAGCGCATCCGGAAAACCGCCCCGCAGAGGAAAGCGAGCCCGAGCACCGCGAAAGAGCGAATGACAACTCCGGCCAGACTCCCATGGCGGAGCTCGGCGCCATCGGAGGGCGGAGGCCAATTCGGTGGTTCGCTCGCCTGTCTCATCCTCATAGATTTTGAATCCGGAATCCCGAATCGCCTTCGACCAGGGCGCAGAGTAATGCCACCGGCAAGAATCTAAGGTTCTGGTGGTTGCGGCAGTGGCGATGGGGTCGACAGGTGCAGAACGACCCAAATCACGAGAAGAATGAGCAGGAGCGCCACGAAAGAAACCAGGATCAGTCGATTGAAGGCGTCCCGCTCGATGCCGTGCAGCCCGATGTAGCTGGCCAGTCCACTGTGCCGCTTCTTGTGACGTGAATCATGCCTAAGTGCAAACGCTCTGAACCGGAGCCCGCATCTCGAACACCGGTATGGAGCACAGAGCATCATCCTAATGACGAGTCCCTCGTAGAGGTTGCGGCGCTGCGCACGATGGACGTCGGTTGAGTCGCAATTCGGACACCTCACAATTTCACCGTTCAAACCTTTCAATCGACACGTGGATGCAGATTGCTCTCACTCTACCAGCGAAGGTCCGTGATGTCGATGATGCGCTCGTCTGAGGCCGTCCTTCTTTTGCCACGAAAACCAGCCATGCTGATCAGTGCGTATGTGCACGTCATGTCAGAGAAAGCAGGTTCCCTTGCTACACGCAACCGAAGTTGGTCAATCAGGTTCACGCTCACTTTGGACCTCGACCATTTCACCTCGGCGACCAAGGCGTGCCGGCGTTGTGAGGCCTTCGAGGAACGCGATGAGCGCCTTGCGCACGACGCCCCAGCGGCTGCTCCACGAGCACAGGGGAAACCCCCAGCCGGCCGATAGCCTGCCCAGTTCCTTGACGACCGTAGAGCGCGTTCCCACATGATAAGCAGCGTGCGGAAACCCGCGAATCGCCCCCACTCCAGCAAAGCCGTCTTGCCTATTCGCCGCCGGCCGTACAGTACGAACATCCCCGGCCCTGGACGCGCGCGAGGTGGCGTCCCAGCAGGTCAAGCTCGTTTTCGCGGTCAACAAATTCCACCTTTGCCTCCAAGGTCCATAGGCTGTAGCTAGAATAGCAGATTCGTGCACGAAATAGCGTAGCCCAATGCGTGAGAGCCCTGGGTCCCAAACAGAACACGGCATGCAAGCGCCGGTGTGGCGGCAGAAGAAACACGTCAGCCCGACCGCCTCTGCCGCCCCTTCCTGGGCTGCCCTCGTATCCCGCGCCAAGCAAGGCACCGGGTTTGCCTGGACTGGTCGACATCCAGGCAGAACTATTGCTGTCGGGCGGGGGCGCTTCGCGTGCTGTGTCTCAGGTGGTTCTGCACTGCGCTGGCGAAAGCACCCACGATAGTTTCTCACTTACAGCTCGGGCGAATCTCTGGTCGCCGGTCAAGAATCGAGCTTGGAGATGCTCGGCCAAGGCTGCGTACACCATGTCGTAGGTACTCGGACGGTTGTAAGCTATGGACAATTCCAACACCCGAGGTGCGATGTCAGTCGTGCTGTGGAGAAGGATATCGAGTTGCTGGAATGCTGACCAGGCCTTGAGCGCCTTCACTCATGTCGCTGCACCCATGAAGCCAGGACCCAGAATGCAGCGAATAGCGTTCCCAACAACGCGACCTCGGCCATCCATCCCGCAGGCCGGATGACTACCGCGGCAGTTGCGACAGATAGTTGAAGTACTCCATATATTACAGAGACTCGCCAATGAGGAAGTCTCATTTGGTTGGCCAGGATTTGATAAATGTGCCGCCGATGTGGCTTCGTCAGGGAATCGCCACTTCGTATCCGAGTCCCTAGAGTCACAAGCTCATCAGCATAGAAGGGGAACAGAAATGCAGCGAACATCAGAAAATCGGCAGGGTTTTGCGACCAGCAGACTGCGAAGACCGCGAACATGAACCCCAGAAGGACGCTTCCCACGTCGCCCATGAATACCCGCGAGCGCGGAAAATTCCATGGCAGGAAGCCGCCACACGCTGCTGCAATGGCGAGTGCAACCAGAATCCATTCAGGCCGCTCTCCTCGCGCCCAGCCCACTCCTGCCAATATCCCGAAGGCGACGATTCCCGTGATGCCTGCAATGCCGTTTATGCCGTCCATGAAGTTGTAGATATTGGCTGTGCCCATGAGATACAACGCCGCAAAAAGCAGCCAGCAAGTGATCTCCAACCGGCTCCGATTGGAAATCAGGCCGGAACGGACGAACAGCCAGTGGCAGGCCCAGCCAGTGGCGGCAAACTGCATGACCAGCCGAACCTTGGGTGAGATCTCGAAGCGATCTCCCAGCAGGCTTACCAGCGACAGAAGCGCGGCCGGAAGCCAGATCGGGGACGGAAATCCAGACGGAATTCCAACCAGGACGAAGGCCATCAGCAAGCCGACGCCTGCCCCCTTGGGGGTCGCCCGGGAGTGGGAACTGCGCAAGTTTGGCCGATCAATCAGTCCCAAACGGCAGCCGAAGCGGCTAACCATGAAGGCGCCGAGAGCGCCAAGGAAAACGCTCAGCAAGCCAATGACCATTTCACGTTCCACGTTTCGCCTGTTCCGCCTTCATTGCTGGGGCCAGGTCTTCATTTTTCATTTTTCGCAGTCAAGCGTTGATCCAACAGCTGGAGATTTGCCGCCGGCATAGCCGTAGTTGTCAACGGTTACGAAACCTGAGGCTCCGTCACTGGATCATCATGGATCATGCAAAAGCAAAGGCCGGGAGGGCAAGGCTCCGCCGAGCCGCTGATGCAGGTGGGTCGGCAAAAGCCACGAAATACCCGGGTTCATGACGGTGGCATAATGCTTTCATAATCGCGGAAAAGCGCATGAAATGGCACTGCTGCGTTCCCGTCTACATTCCCCAGATTTGGATAGTGAGTCCCTTTGTCCGCGCTTTCTTTCTGAATATCTTCCGTCTCCAGCTGCGGCCGCGCCTGCGGTCGAAGATTATGAGATGGCCATCGTCCTCGACACCGCACCGGTCCATGTACTCGGCTGTCTGCACCAGACCTTCGGCGATCGTCCTGGCGACTGACTTGTGAACAAGCTTCAGCTCGATGACGGCTTTTTGGTTGCCCCCGGCGTGCGGCCAGATCACGAGCAAGTCCGTGCGGCCGCGGCCAAGTCCATACTCACGGTTTATGTACCCGCCGCCGTTCACGATCCTCTGCAGGAAAGCCTGTATCAGCAACTGCGGGCCGGCCTCCTTGTAAGCGAACCGTTCCAGCCATACTTCCGCATTCTCCCTGAAGAATTCCTGAAACGCCCCAAGCAACTTGGCCATGTCGATGGCGCCGTCGGCGCGGATGTACCAGGCAGGCTGGACTCGGCTTTCGATATTTGCCTGGGCGATGTATGTCAGCTCCCTCGGAATGACCTCGCGGTAAATCGGGTTGGCTACTTCGTAGCCATTCGGACCACGGCGTATCAATCCCAGATCCAGGACGTACTGTGTGTCGGTCTCCGATGGAGGCTTGTCTAGATCGATGCCTTTGAGCATGGGCTCGATTACTCGCTGTACTCGTGGTTCCTTAAGCTTGTCGGCGAGCTGATCGAGGTGCGTAACGCGATCCACGATCATCGCCTCTTTTGCTTCCAAGATCATTGCTGCTGTAATGGGCTTCGACCGGTCCCGGCCTGCTTTCATCTTGAAGCACGCTCGATATGCAAGCGCGTTGACGAGCCATGGCTGGCCCTGCGTAAGGTTCCACGCAAGCTCGATCGCATCATCATCGAACTTCTGTCCGGTTTCCGCGGTATGCTGCGCATAGAGGGCAGCCATCTCATCGCGAATGAAGTCGCCGAGCCGCAGCGATTCGGCTTTGATATTGAACGCGCTGCCGCCGGTGATTTGCGTCTTCTCGGTGGATGAGTATATCCGGTAGTCCCTCACGTCGCGCACTCCACAGAGGATAACACTCTGAGGGAAGTGTGCCGGGCGCTTCGCATAGCCTGTGCGCAGTTGCCTCAGCACCGATATAAGCGTATCCCCGATGAGCGAATCGATCTCGTCGAGAATCAGAACAATTGGCTTTGCAGACGCATCTGCCCACTTGCTCAATAGCTCACCCAGCGCGGCGAAACCTCCGTATTGCTCGAGCACTCCGGTCATTTGCTTGTGCGCGAACGTATCGCTTAGAAAGTCGCGAGCGTTACTGGCGATCTCGCCAATAATCGCGCGCATTGCCTCGCTCACGTTTTCCCTCGCTGCTTGTGCCGCCTCGACATTGGAATACAGGCAAATGTATCGTCCCTCCTGGTTCAGATGTTCCATGAGGGCGAGTAGACAAGTGGTCTTGCCGGTCTGCCGCGGAGCGTGGAGGATGAAGTAGCGTTTGCGGTCGATCAGGGCAAGCAGATCCTCGATATCCAGCCTGCCGAGCGGCGGCAGGCAATAATTATCGTCGGCCCGCACCGGGCCTTCGGTATTGAAAAAGCGTTCCATGATCATGATTATACCATATGGGTTAAAGTACTGAGAGCGGACAGCCGCGCAGGGGCGCGTAACGCTTCTGGATGTAATCGGACTTTGGCGTGTCGGGATGTGAGCCGCCTGCCACGCAGATGAACGCTTCAATCCCCGTAGTCGCAGACGTCGACGGCTACGATTATGGTTGATGGATTCGCGTTCCGGGATCGTCCAATATGAAGCTCTGGCCTGAGTACAGTCAGTACCCACAGAACTGTTATGCACCCGATTATATGTTCCACCTTTTGCCAGGAAAGCCGCTTTCGTGACAGGAGCTGCGTTTCTATCCTGGAGAAGAGCTTTTGAGCTGGGACCGCCGCCGTCTCGGCGGCCTTAATCGGCCGCCAAGGAAGGCCCTTTTAATGGCGTGCAAGATGCGCGCGCTCCCAGGCAGTTGTGTACCATGAGAGATTCCTTGGGGAAGAGCTTCTTGGCGCCCTGCGAAACCTTTGGCGGCCAGGCCTTCCCCCGCACCGCAAAAGCCTCAACGTCCCCGATCCGCGGCTAAGCGCGTGCATCTTGAAATGTTTCTGAGCCATGGCTAGACGGCTCGCGAGGACGTTCGCCCTCTCATTCCGTAGGATATCTTGATCGATGGATTGGAAGGGCGAGGCTCCTGCCGAACCGCCATGCCGGGTCTATCGATACTATCTGATGGCTGGCCGTAATCCCTTATCCGCGGATTTCGGTCCTACCATACCGTCTTGACATGCGCGTAATTCCTGATTTTTTCGTTTTTCGTAACCAAAACAGCACCCAAGGATAAAGCCACTGATTATGCGATCCGCAGGGTCATTGTGTAGAGAATCAGGCAATTGGACTGACTTCATGGCAATACTGTTGCTGACGGGCACAAAATCAAAGAATGGCAGAGCTTCAGAAGCGGCAACCCAATCATTGGCGGGCATAGTCAGTTTCAGCCTGCCCCTTGAGACAAGAATGGCAACCTCCCAAGCGCTGATGGAAGAAATATAAATGTTCCTTTTACTCGGCTGTTTGTGCGATCCC
>CAIWXX010000127.1 GCA_903916735.1 uncultured Acidobacteriota bacterium | reverse complement strand
GAGGGTAGGTCGGCACTACAAGCAGTTTCGCCTTCCTCATTGGATACCCTTGCGCATCAACACCGTCAACGCACCAATCCGGGTTACGAAAATTCTTGAATTTTGACGGGCGCCGCGTCGAGTTGCCTAAGTCGGGCTAGCGGCGCCGGACCTGTTCGAGGGTCGGCGGGAGCACAACATCGATGTGTGGACGGCTCTGTGCCGTCACTTCCGGGAGCGGTGCGCATCTCTCAAGGGAGATTACCGCGTCTTCGTCACGGGCGATTTGTCCGCCCGGGGCGAAGTGAAGAGTTTGGAGCTCGTGCGGATGCTTCTTTGCGGGGACCCTTCATCCGGCATTTCCGAGGAATCGGGCTTGCGGATACCGCCGGAAAAATTGCTGACGGTTCCGGGTAATCACGATGTCTGGGACGGTCACCTGCTCCGTCCCAATTCACTGCAGAATTTCTGCTCAGTGTTTCACCCTGACTCTCCATATCCATCGACGAGGGTCGACGAGATTGACGGTGTCCGATTTATCTTCGTCGGGTTGGAATCGACACATTTAAAGATTTCATGGAATCCGGCCTGCAAGCTGGGTCGGGGACTCGTCAAATCCCCGCAATTGGATTTGGCTGCGGAATTTCTCCAAAGCACGAAAGCGGATGTGCGGATCGCTTTCCTCCACCATAGCCCGATTACCCCGCCGGGAATGGAGCGGGATTGGACCCTGATTCTCGAGAACCCCGAAGAGCTGATTGAGTGGTCCCTGACGAATGCCGTCGACGCCTTGTTGTTCGGTCACATCCATGCGGATTATTCCGGCGTTTCAACGCTCAAATCGATTCTGAAGCTGCTGCCGGACCCTCGTGGCGCTGAATCCCAATTCCTGCGCTTCGAATCGCATCCCGCTGGTGGACCCCCTGCAAACCTCATTCACATCCGTGGCCGACGCGTCTCCCGCTTCGACTCATATGCGTATCATCGCATTTCATAAAGCCGTGATGTGGTTCCATTATCCGGGTTCAGAAGCAAAATGGATTTCGATCGCTATCTGCACGGATTGCCTGAGTATCGGGAATTACAGCGTTTTCATGAAACTTTATTGAAACGGAAAATCTGCCTGATCATGGCGGGCTCCGCCTGTCAGGACAATGACAGATGCCGGAATAGTTATCTCGAGATCGAGTTCAATGTGCGCCCCCAGCGGCAGATTCTTGTGAGGCGTCATACCTACCAGCCCGGGAGCAGGACGTTTCGAACGAGTGTGCGACGGCTGCTGCTGCCTCGCCGGGATGCCGGCTGACGGGTTTCAATCCTTGTGCTTCACGGCCGTCATCATGATTTAGATGCTTGCCCTTCGCGCCAGTCTCGCCACTGTCACGGTCGCCCGCACCGGAGGTTTTTTTAAAATAGAATAGATGGTCTGCATTGACCTGAATTCATCAGTTCACTACAATTGAGGCATGGAACGTACAAGACGACTGGATTCACAATCACTCCAGGATTGGACTGTTACACAGGAAAAGGTGGAGGCGGCGATCCATAGAATAGTCGATATCATCCACCCCAGAAAATTGATTCTGTTCGGTTCGTACGTTTGTGGAGGACAGCACCAGAACAGCGACCTGGACATTTTGGTGATTACCGGTGATCACATAGACAACCCGCGACGGGAGAGTGTCCGCATTCGACGTGCCTTGCGCGACATTGGCATGTCCATGGACATACTTGTGGTTCCGGAAAGCCGTTGGGATGAGCTGAAAGAACGGCCGGGACTGGTCTACCGGGAGGTGCATCGGAATGGGCGGGTGGTGTATGCGGCCTGAAGAGCGGCGGCGACTACCGGGTTCTCCAGCAGAGTGGATCAAGCATGCTGAGAGTGATCTGCGACTGGCCCGTCTGGGTGCCAAGGATGATGCTGTCCAGCGCGGCCAGGTTTGTTTTCACATTCAGCAAGCAGCGGAAAAAGCGATAAAGGCGGTGTTATTGTCCAGGGGAATCGATTTTCCGCTTGTCCACGATATCGAGGAACTGCTGGAACTGGTCCTGCAGGGGGGTGTGACGGTTCCTGAAACTGTGGACCGAGCTGGGCAATTGTCACCATACGCCGTAGAGGCCCGATACCCCGGTTGTTGGATGGAGAAAATTCTTGACGTCGACGTCGTCGAAGGCCTGGAGATAGCCGAGGAAACCATTCTCTGGGCAGGAAGAATCGTTGCCTTGGCTCCATAGTCGTTTATGGCAGTCTCAATAGTCGAGGAGTTGTCCGTGTATGAACCGGCAGTATCGTTGCTTCAGCCCGCGCTGCTGGGGCAGCTCTCAGCACGGCGCTCAGATAGATATCTCACCGGGAGACCAGGATCGCCAAAACAGAAGGAAAGACCATCTGTACGATTGCCTTGTAGGAAGCATCAAGGAGTAGGCCATGTCTCAGATGTGCATGCTCGCGGCCGGCGCGTCTCCCGCTTCGACTCGTATGCGTATCATCACATTTCATCAAGCCGTGATGTGGTTCCTTTATCAGGGTTCAGAAGCAAGGTGGATTTCGATCGCTATCTGCGTGGATTGCCTGAGTATCGGGAATTACAGCGTTTTCATGAAACTTTAATGAAACGGAAAATCTGCATGATCATGGCGGGGTCCGCCTGCCAGGACAATGACAGATGCCGGAATAGTTATCTGGAGATCGAGTTCAATGTGCGCCCCCAGTGGCAGATTCTTGCAAGGCGCCATACATACCAGCCCGGGAGCAGGACGTTTCGAACGAGTGTGCGACGGCTGCCGCTGCCTCGTCGGGATGCCGGCTGACAGGTTTCAATCCCTGTGCTTCACGGCCGTCATCATGATTTCGATTCGTGCCCCTCGCGCCGGTCCCGCCACTGCCATGGTCGCCCGCACCGGAGGCTGCCGGACATGCGCATAGCTGTGTTCCTCGTCGATGTTTTCTGTCTCGGTGTCAAGAGTGCGTTCTCCGCCGTAGAGTCCCCACTGAAGTACGACGAATCTTGTTCTTTTCCACGCGCCTTCTCCACAGTGATCTATTTGCAATCCAGCTCAGGGCCAACCTTCGCCTTGTCACCAAGTAGCCGAGGCCAATTTTACTCATTGGATAAAAACACGGCACAATGATATCAATATCTGGAATGCCCCTCCTCTGCGAAAAAATATTCTCAACTCCTCCAACCCTCTCAGCAATTTCAAGTCGCTGCCGGTAGTGCGTCAGCGCTTGACACGTGATTAACGGCATGTGCCTCACGTGCATTGACATGACTTGTTGGGCAGGCTATTTTCATGTAGACATGATTATTGCGAATCCCATCTACGATTCGGTCTTCAAGTACCTGATGGACGACAATCGTGTTGCGAAACTGATCGTCTCTGCATTACTGGCCGAGGAGGTTGAGGAGCTGGAGTTCAGGCCAGCCGAAGTGAGAGCCGAGGTGAGGAGCTAGTGTAGTGCGTCCAACGCTTCTTTACATTTGGCGATTTTTGCCATGATGCGGTCAATGGATGCGGTCCACACCTGAGATTTGGAGTAGCGAGGCGCGGAGGCATGTGATAGCGCCCAACTGGCAGATAGCGGAGCCCTGACGACAGGATAAGAGGTTCTGCAAGGACGAGGCGCCGGGCTGTTACAGTCCGCGGATCGAAGAAAGTGCTGGACACGTGTTTCGGATTCCTGTATCTTCACGATCGTGGTTCGCGAAGCTGCCAGCAAGGAGGATCTACGGACGAGGCTGGCGGAGCTGTCTGGGTGGCAGACGGCGACGCGCGATGATGTGGCGGTGGCGGAGGAATTGCACGGGACACGGTCGATGGATCGGATCAAGTCGCTGGGCGAGGCAGCCTTTTTTGACGAATTTTTTGCGTACATGCGGGAGGTTGGCTTCTGGCCGATGTTGGAGGCGTTGGACCCGAAGGAGCGGGAAAGGCCGCTCCTGACATTCATCCGGCTGGTGCTGTTCACGATCATGCGTTGCGTTGGGGGAGTTCAGAGCCTGCTCGCGACGCGTGAGGTGTTGCTGACCGACGAAGCGCTCATGGGGTTACTGGGGTTCAACGCTGTGCAGGTGAGCGACGGTGCAAACGCCCGTGGGCTGAGCCGACGCACCCGACCGGTGGAGATCCGGGGGGCGTTTTCCTTTGAGACGGCCGCGGACAACATCGTGCGGATCGGCGAGGAACGGCTGGGGGAGATGTTCAACGGAGCGATCCGCTGTCTGGCAGCGCAGAGGATGTTCCCCAAGCGGATCGACGCCGTGCTGGACGCGACCGACGACGAGGCGACGCCGAAGTACAAGACCGACGACGGCCGCGAGGTGCCGAGCGTCACGCGCGAGAAGCGTCCGGACGTGCGGGCCAACAAGCACGCGCGCAAGATCAAAGTGGCCGTCTTCGGCTGGAAGATCTGGATTGTCTTCGAGCCGGTGTCGAAGATCCCCCTCGCCATGAAGATCGACGGGATCAACGTGGGCGACAACGAGCACGCGTTCGATGTCTGGGCTCAAGCGCGCACGAACGTCGAGGGGTACGCCACCATCCGGTCGGTGGCGCTGGATCGGGGGTTTCTGGACGGGAAACTCCTGTCACGGATCGACAAGGAAGCGATCATCTACATTCCAGCCAAGTCGAACATGACGGTCACGGCTGACGCGCGGGAGATCGCGCGGCGCGCCGAGGCGCTGGCCGAGCAGGGCCGCACGCTGGAGGGCTGTACGTACGCGGAGCGCGTCGAGGGGGTGAGGCACGGTTCGGGGAAGAAGGCCACGGTCGAAGAGCGTAAGACGGTCGTGGTGCGTATCCGGGATCTGCCGTGCGACTGGTGGGGACCCGAGGGCTCCAGCTCGGCGTCCAACGCGAAGGGGTTCCAGCCGAAGCGGGTCAATGCCACGGTAGTGCTGCGCTGGGACGGCGCGCCCAAGGAAGCCGAGAAGGAGGTGGTCTTCCTGGATACCGACCCGGCGGCCGGCGCCTTCGTCGGGTTCGACGCCTACGACGCCCGCAGCCTCATCGAGAACTGCTGCAACCGCGAGGCAAAGGAAAGCTGGTTTCTGGAGCACCATCCCAAGCGCACCGAGGCTGACGTGCGCGTCCATGCCTGGTTCGTCTTTCTGTGTATGGCGCTGACGGGCGCGTTCCGTCTCGATCGGCAGAAGTGCGAGCAGGCCGAGAGCGCAGGCGAGGAAACCGGCATCAGCCGCTACCGGCGCCAGCTCGAGCGACGCAACCGCGATAAGGTCGTCGTCTTTTGCGGGGAGCACTTTGGGATCTACCGCAACTACGAGGTCATGCTGCTGCTCGGTATCGAGGTGCGCGAGCGCGTGCTGATGGGGGAGTCGGCGCAGAGCGTGCTGGAGCGCTGCCGTCTCCGGGCCGCTAGAAGCCCCTGACCCGCTATGAAATATTGCGGTCGTGATTTCAGCGACACGGAAATCGAGGGCATCCGACGCATTTCCGAGCAGGAGCCGAGCCTGACGCGTTTGGCTATCTCGCGGCTGGTGTGCGAGACGCTCTCGTGGCGCAAACCCGACGGCGCACTCAAGGAGATGAGCTGCCGCGTGGCGCTGCTACGCATGCATCGCGATGGGCACATCCGGTTGCCGCCACCACGCCACCCCGGCCATAGCGGCAAGCTGCGCAGGCACCGCACAGCGCAGGCCGAGCCGGAGCCTGCCTTCGTCCTGCCCGCCTCCGAGCTACTCGACCTGCGCATTGATCCAGTGACGACCCGACGCGAGTCCGCGCTGTGGAACGAGTACGTCGATCGGTACCACTATCTGGGCTATCAGCCGCTGCCCGGTGCGCAGATACGCTACTTCGCCCGTGCCGAAGGCCGTACGCTGGCCCTCTTCGGATTCGGCGCCGCCGCATGGAAAACCGCCCCGCGCGACCGCTTCATCGGCTGGACCGACCATCAACGCGCTGCGCGCCTGCACTTGGTGGTCAACAACGCCCGGTTCCTTATCCTCCCCTGGATCACCTCCCGGCATCTGGCCTCCCGCCTGCTCGGGCTAGTCGCGCGGCAACTCCCTGATCAGTGGCTGCATCGCTATGGCTACCGGCCCGTCCTGCTCGAAACCTTCGTCGAGAAACCTCGCTTCGCTGGCACCTGCTACCGGGCCGCCAACTGGCTCTACCTGGGCGATACCAAGGGGCGCGGCAAGCTCGATGCAACCCACGCCTGCGCTCTCCCAATCAAAAGCGTGTGGGTACTGCCCCTCACGCCCCACTTCCGAAAATCCCTTTCAGCGTAGCCTGCCTCCACCACGCCCGGAAGCACAGTCCTCGCGCCGCCGCGCTGACCCGGCCTGCCGGCACACGCTCAGGCCCTACTCCGAATCTCAGGTCCACACGAAGACCTTAGGATTCTGATTGTGGTTGTTCAAATATTCGTTGATGGCGGCAATCAATTCCGGCACGCTGCGGAATGTTCCGCGACGAATGCGCTTGTCGGTTATCTCACGGAACCATCGTTCAATCATATTCAACCAGGAACTCGAAGTTGGGATGAAGTGCAAATTAAACCGTGAGTGTCGCCGGAGCCAGGATATGACGCGCGGATGTTTGTGCGCCCCATAGTTGTCCACGACCAGATGCAGGGCGAGATGGGGAGGAGTCTCGGCATCGATCTTCTTGAGGAACCGGATGAATTCTTGATGCCGATGGCGCGGCATACAATCGCCGATTACCTTCCCATCGAGCATGCTGAGCGCGGCAAAAAGTGTGGTCGTGCCATTGCGTTTGTAATCGTGCGTCATGGTGCCGCAGCGGCCCTTTTTCAACGGGAGGCCTGGTTGTGTGCGGTCGAGAGCCTGGATTTGACTCTTCTCGTCGACGCACAAAACGAGCGACTTGTCCGGGGGATTCAAATAAAGCCCTACAACATCGGTGAGCTTTTCCAGGAAGCGCTTGTCGCGGCTGAGTTTGAAGGTCCTGACCAGATGTGGCTTGATATTGTGCTGCTTCCATATCCGCCGGATCGTCGCTTCGCTGAGATTCTGCGCTGTGGCCATGCTTCGCGTGCTCCAATGCGTTGCATTGAGGGGTTTCGTGTGAAGAGTGGCATTGACCACTGCACTGATTTTCTGCTGAGAAATTCTCGGCACTCGTCCCGGGCGCGGTGCGTCCTTCTCCAGGCCGGCCAGCCGAAGCGCCAAAAATCGTTCCCGCCAGAGTTGGACAGTAGAGCGCGAGATCCCCACTTGACGGGCTATGTTGTGGCTGAAGATTCCATTGGCCGCCATTTCGATGATCTGGGCGCGTTGCACCAAGCGCACCGGAAAGCTTCTCCCATGGGCCCAACGAGTAATAGTCGCTTGTTCTTCGGCGGATAGCACGATTGGTTCTGCGATATTCATTATAAACAAGCATACTAGAAGTCGGCTCAAATGTAAAGCTATTTACGACGCACTACACTACGTACTTCAGCGACTCGCCGACGATCCCGCGAAACCCGAGGTAGTGCTGCTCCGACATCGCCTGCTTCCATGCGCCTACTTCCTCCCGACGCACCAATCTCACTTCCACTCCGCTCAAGTCAGATTGCGTCCACGTCGCTGCCATGCGCGCGTTAGACTATCAGCATCAAAAGAAAAAGCCCGCTATTTTTTCAAATCCCCTGCCCTTCTTTTCCTTACGAGACTTTGCCGCAGCTTTGGCCGTGCCTATTGAACCTCTATCAATAAACTTGTATAATGGATACTATGAAGTCGTTGGAATTCGTTGGCTCCAGTCTGGACAACCTGAGGAACTTTCCCGCCGAGGCCCGACGCGCCGCCGGTTTCGAGTTGAATTCCGTTCAGCAGGGTCTCATGCCATCGGACTGGAAGCCCATGAAGGGGGTGGGACCGGGTGCCATGGAGATACGCGTCCACGTCCTGGGCGAGTGGCGCATCATATGCGTCGCCAAGTTCGCTGATGCTGTATATGTGCTTCACGCGTTCCAGAAGAGGACCCGGAAGACCCGGCAAGAAGACATCGAATTGGCTCGCAGGCATTACTGCGAGATCGGAGGCAAAAGATGAGAAAGAAGATCGCAAAATCCAGCGGTAACGTCTTCCAGGATCTGGGGTTCGAGCCGGCTGAGGCTGCTGTTCTGCAAATGCGGGCCAATCTCATGAGTGATCTCCGCCTCTACATCCAGAAGAATCAACTTACCCAAGCCGAGGCGGCCAAGCGCCTGGGTATCGCCCAGTCCCGCGTTTCTGATCTCGTTCGAGCTAAGTGGGAAAAGTTCAGCCTGGAAATGCTCATCACACTCGAAACGCGGCTCGGCCGCCGTGTTCGCGTTGAGCTTGCTGCATAATGACCCGAATCAGACAGGTTGGGGCAAAGCCTTAATATTTAATCGGTACTTGACACGAAAGGCTCTTGATCGAAGAGTGAGCTCAAACTGTTCTGATACCGTTTCCAGTGAAGCCCAGGCACAGATTGGTTATAAGGATTTGCTTTTTCGACTGGATACCGAGAACTCTACAGATGTAGTAATATTGGGTTAATAGGACCACTCCAGGCGCTCTTCCGCCATCCCCGGGGACGGTGGAAGGGCGCCTGGAGGATATGTTTTCGGTGGTGTGCGGCGGAAACATGGGTTCAAAGTAAGGCATTTTGAGAGTTGAGTCAAGAGCCGTGCCGACTAGCCCGACTTCAGCAACTGGGGCACATTTGCACCACTAACCCATTGATTTCTCATAAAAATTCTTTAAAG
>CAIWXX010000126.1 GCA_903916735.1 uncultured Acidobacteriota bacterium | reverse complement strand
GTGGTGCCATAGATACAATCAGCCCTAACCCCCTCTAACCAACTGAAAATTCATACCAAATTCAATCGTTTTCGGGATCCAGAGAGATCGGCGGACAATATTTGTCATTTCATGTGCCAGGAAATGTCTCTTTCCCATTGCTTTATCGGGGCAATCGACATCGCGATGACCGTCTATTTGCGCACCGCCGCAGAACACTCTGGGCCGGATTAACGAGGGATCATCGTTAGTGCAATAATCCGAAGGTCACCGGCGGCCAATATCTGAGTACGGCCTTACCGTAAATATACCTCTGCGGTACCTGCCAACCCGCTCGGCTATCGTTCGAACCATTGCGATGATCACCCAGGACGAAATAATGCCCGGGTTGAATTTGGATTTCCGAAATGTCCTCTGGGTCTCGATACTTGCGCACGATATAAGGCTCGTCCAGCTTTTCCCCATTGATATAAACATAACCGTTATTAATCTCGACAAGATCTCCCGGCAACGCGATGACTCTTTTGATGAAAGATTCATCTGGATCGAGTGGATAGTAAAAGACCACTATTTCTCCACGCTTAATATGTCGAAAATGGTAGGCAAATTTGTTGACAATAATCCGCTGGCCATTTTCGAGTGTCGGGAGCATGCTCGTTCCTTGCACGGTGAAAGGTTGAAAAAGGTACAACCAGATAATGAGGCATACAACACAGGCGATCGTGAGATCCTTTGCCAGAAGGAAGCATTCCCTTTTCAGTTGAGATCGCCTGATTTCAGGCCTGCCCTCCGCACTTCTCTCCTCAGATAGCGGTTGGTCTTCTTCCTCGATCTTCTTGTGATCTGTTGAATTCCGGCTCAATCCTGTCCCCATTTTTTTTTCAAACCCAAAAATTGGAATCGCTGGAATGAAGCCTATCTCCCGGCACGATTTTGCCTCTCGGTCAAATTCAATGCCAACGGATAGGCATGGATCATAGGAAGCAACTCAGCGAGATCGGTTGCCGCGCTCCGAGCAGACTCAGTGTATGCCTGTGGGTGCATCACAAGCCTTGGATCGCTATTTGAATGTAAAGCGATAGAGGAAGAAAACGCTGACAGGCATACCATTTTTCGTCGCCGGCTTGAACCTCCACTTGGAAACCGTCCTCACAACGATCCCATCCAGCAGCCCTCCTCCAGATTGCTGTACATCGACATTTTCAACATCACCCGACACTCCAACGATAATTTTCACGAGTACAGATCCGGAAACCCGGCCAGTTGTCACCTTTGGCGCTTCAGGCTGTTCGCCGGAGACAGGCCTTCGCTCGAACTTGATATCCGGAGACAACTCCAGTGGCCCAGTCTCCTTCGGTTCCACTATCACAGGCGGAGGAAGGGGCGGAGGGGGCGGAGGCACAGCCTGCAACTTCCCAGTCACCTCAGTCTGCCTTCCCGTTTTCACGATTGGCTGACTCACCGACAATACATACCCATCCAGAGTCAGTTCCAGAACATGTTTGCCGGTCCGAATCTTCGTCAGGACTTTCGGCGTCGTTCCCACATTCTTTCCATCGAGCACGATGTTGGCGCCGGCCGGCTCTGATATCACCTTCATGGATCCTACGATCTCAACAGGCGGTGAAGCCTTCAACGGCACTTGAACAATCTGCACTTCCCTTGCATCAACCGAAATTTCCCGCGTCTGCTCGATAGGCTCAAACCCTTTGAGCTCGAATCGAAGAATGTATTGCCCGGCCTGTAGAGCGCTCAGAGTCACAGGCGTGATCCCCTTTGCCTCTCCATTGATGAAAACCGATGCCCCTTCCGGCGTCGTATGAAGCTCGAAACTGCCAACCGGCATCGGAGGAGGCGGCGGTTCCTGTATCGGCTGAGTTTGAGGAGTTGCAATGACAACAGGGGGTTCAGGTTCAGGCGCTGTTCCTCGGTGGCTGAAAAAATAGTATCCGGTTGCGGCCATTCCTACCATCAGTATGACAGCCAAGGCGATCATAAAAATCCGTGTGTCGGCCGGAGATTTCCTTCGAGGTATCTGAGCCGAAGGCGCAGCCGGAACTGGTTGAGGTGGAGTCGCCGGGATCGGTTGAGGAGGTGAGTCGGGCGATGCCTGGGAATCCGCTTGCGGCTGAGCAGTCGGAATAGATACAGGAGCGGAAGGAGGTTCAGAAATCGATGGTCGCTGCGAAACAACCGTCGAATCCGTCGGCGATGGTATGGGCGGTTCGACTTTTCTTTTCGCTGTCACCCTCGTCGCATCGATAGAGGCCGCCTGAGCCTCAGGTTCTCTGGCTGCGTCCTTGCGTTGCTGAGGCAACATCACGGTTGCCGGACTTTCTTCCGGCCGCAGGACGGGCGCTTGTTTTGGAATCGCTTCCGCAGGCTTTGATGCGCCCGATGAAGCCTGAGAAGACGCGGGCGTTGATGTGCCGACTTGAGGCGTCGCGGCAACAGCGATAGTTCTCTCGGGAACAGGTCCGCCTGCACTCCGCTTCATATCGAGGGATGACTGGACAAAACTATCATATGTTTGAAATGCACCCTTCTGGCATTCCCAGAGAGCGCGCACAAAGTCCTCCCCTTTTTGAAACCGCTTTTCACGGTCTTTTGAAAGAGCTTTTTGAAAAAGGTTCTCCCATCGGCTTTCAAGAAGCCCCTGAGCGTCAAGATTCGCAGCGCGGGGAGGTTCGCTGTGAACAATGCCATAGAGTACCGCCGTCGTTGAATCGCCCTCGAATGGCGGCTTTCCCGTCAACAACTCAAAAGCCATTGCTGCCATTGAAAAGAGATCACTCCGGTGATCAACGCGCTCCCCAAGGGCCTGTTCCGGCGACATGTAGCACGGTGTTCCGAGACGCATGCCGGGTTTTGTCAGATCAGCCTCTCCGAATTTGCTGATGCCGAAATCGAGCACCTTCACCCGGTTCCCGCCATGAATGAGGATGTTGCTCGGCTTCACATCCCTATGGATGATCGATCGGGAATGGGCATAGTCGAGAGCACTCGCGACCTGCGAAATGATCAGTATGACATCATAAGATTTCAAAGGAACTTTGGTTACTATGATCCCCGACAGAGGCTCACCTTCGATGTATTCAAAGGCGAGGAAGGGCATCCCTTTCTCTTCGCCAATATCATAAATTGTTATGATATTCGGGTGATTGAGCGTACCAGCAATACGAGCCTCTTGATGAAAACGATCAAGAAAGCTCTTATACTCCTCACTTCCAACCTCTAAATCAACGCGTATGGTTTTTATTGCCAAGTGCCGCTTGATGAGAGGGTCAAAGGCCTTGTAAACCGACCCCATCGCCCCAAGCCCGATTTCGTCAATGACCTGGTAGCGACCGATGCATTCTGGTAACGATTTTTCCATAGGATTATTTGCATGAAGATCCTAGCCAAGCCGTCAACGGTTGTCAAGGATTATGCTTTCTACATGCTCCTCCGGTGAGGACGCATCTGCGGCGCTCGTCGGCTTCATCGTTACAGCGCCATCGCATTAGATCGAACGCTGTACGTCACCCACAAAGAGACCCGCGCGCCATCTCCCTGACACTGATGCCCTTCTCGCCGGCCTCACCCACATGCACCGACAGAGTTACGGGGGAAAGGGTTTCCACTTTCTTCGCCACCCGCAACTCGTGTACCATATTAACACTGAGGAGTGAAAACAGATGGAGTCACATCTCGAACGGGAAATTCATGAGCAGCCGAAAATTCTCCGGCGACTGATCGCGGCGGAGACAAAAACGATCCGGCGTGTTGTGAAAAGACTCCGAAGGAAACCACCTCGTTTTATCGTGATCGCGGCGCGCGGCACGTCGGATAACGCTGCCGAGTTTGCCAAATACGCCTTGACGATTTATAACGGGGTCCCTGTTGCCCTGGCTGCTCCATCCATAGTCACGCTCTATGACTGCGCGCCCGTCCTTCGAAGCAGCCTTGTCATCGGCATCTCTCAATCTGGGCAGGGCGCCGATGTCTGCGCCGTCATCGACGCAGCCAATCGCCAACAGGCTCACACTCTGGCAATCACAAATGATGGAAATTCGGCGCTGGCCAAAGCCGCCAACGACGTGATCCTGCTTGAAGCCGGCGAAGAAAGAAGTGTCGCCGCCACAAAAACCTATACATCGGAACTGACAGCGATCGCCATGCTTACGGCCTGGTGGAACGGCTTGCCATCCATGATCGCTGAATTGGACAACCTGGAAAAATGGGCGAAAGCGGCTCTCAAACAGGAAGCTGCTGTACAGGAAATCGCCCGCAACTTTCAAGCGGTCAAGGAAATGTACATCATCAGCCGAGGCCTCAATTACGCGACTTCTTATGAAATATCTCTAAAACTTAAAGAACTGGTTTACATCATGGCTCAGCCGTATTCAGCGGCTGACGTGCGCCATGGACCGATCGCCCTCGTCGAAGAAGGATTTCCCTGCCTGGCCATAGCTCCGATCGGCAAGGCGCTGCTCGACATGGCTGATCTGATTGCCACATTGAAAACCCGTGGAGCCAGGGTGGCAATCATCTCCAACGATAGAAATGTGCTGAGTCAGTCCAGCCTTGCTGTGCGTCTGCCGGTCGAACTTCCAGAGTGGCTATCTCCAATCATCGGAGTTATCCCCGGCCAGCTCTTGGCTTTCCACATGGCCCGGCTGAGAGGTTACGATTTGGATCACCCACGCGGGCTTCGAAAAATAACCATTACGGTCTAGAATCACCTGCCAGCCGGGCGGCTGCGATCGACGCATCGATCGAATGTGTTATGTGCAATTTACTATACATGTAGTAAAAAAATAGCACGGCTATCGTGACAGAATGCGGAATGTGAATAGGACGCACTTCCTATGCTCGCGGTCTTGTCAATCGCCGCTAGCGTGATAGGAAAAGGAGAACAACCCCGCCGAAAGAGATGAGAGTCCCGAGTAGGGCCATCCATGTGATTCGCTCGTGATATAGAAAACGAGACACCGGCAGGAGGAAAACTGGAGGGAGTGACATCAGAGTCGAAGCGATTCCAATCTGAGTATGAACAACAGAATAGAGAGAACATACGACTCCGAAAACGGGCCCGAAGATCGTTCCAGAGAGTGTGCCTGTCAGTGCTCTCGTGTCTCTCAGCTTTCTGAAATCAGAGAGCATTGTGCCTTTGAAAACCGCCAGAACTCCCATCACAAAGGCCGCCGCCAATAGCCGAATCAGATTCGCCGAAAAAGGCGAAATGCCCCCGCGCATCCCAATTTTCGATAACAATAACCCGCCGGCCTGGCAGACAGCCCCACCGATTCCCAGGAGGATCCCCACGGCGTACTGCCCGGCTGAATCTCCATGTCCTCGGTGGACATCGGAGATGACCATGACAATGCCCCCGATTGTCACGAGGATGGCAATCATCTCGAGTGAATTGAGTCTTTCATCAAGCAACAACCAGCCGAAGACAGCACCGAAGATGGGGGAGAGAGTCAACATGAGCATACAGAGACGAGGCCCGATGAGCACCAGCGACTCAAATATCATGCTGTCTCCGATAATGTATCCGACAAATCCGGACAGCCCGAGCCATAGCAACTGACGATGTTGGGAATGAAACGGGAAAGGCGTTTGGAAGGCCGCGCAGTGAATGAGAGAGAGGAAGAGCAGCGCGAACCAGAGTCGGACGTGGTTCAGGGTGGTCGATCCGATCCTGCGTGCCGCAGAGCTGAAAGACACCGAGCTGACAGACCAACAGACGGACGTCAGGAGAGCCGATATTTCGCCGAGCATGCAATGCATGAATGATTCACGCTCCGATAAAACACCCGATCATATCAGGATTGAGATACGCATCGCATCTTCAATGATCCTGTCGATCGCAGGCGAACGCGGAACGCCGGTGCTATTTCAGAGCGGCTTCAATCGAGGTGATATTAAGGCGAATGGCGCCGATGTTTTTTTGATGAACCGTCTGCAATTCTTCGCGGGATGGCTCGTTGGAAAAGGAGGCCGTCACTTTGTATAAAACGTCCTTGCGGTGAATGACCATCATTTCTTTGAGGGTGGCCGTCCCGAGGGCGAGTTTTTTCAGCCGAACGACGGTTTCGACCATCGTCGTCTGCATTGCGCCGGCTCCGGTCGTGGTTTCTACGCTGGTTTTAATCTCAAATAGAAAGCCGTCGATCTCCATGTCTTCAATAATGTTCAATTGACTGCCCATAGAAAACCCCCGTCAGATGAGCGTTGTCTTCTTATTGAACTGGAAGAGCCACCTTCCAGATGTCTCGCGCTCCATATTGTAGCACGTCTCCGCTTGCTGCTCATGATAAGAATGTAGGATGGCGTCATCGCTGTGTCAAGCTCCATGAATGTGATTCGATGCTGCTGCCTCCTGAAACAGGAAAGAATTCTTCCCCCCCCAATGAAATGTTTGGAGCCGGGCTGCCGGCGCATTCACTTCTCTCACATTTCAAGATGAAGATGATATGCCATCTCCAGCATGATGCCGCCAATTAAGGAAAATTGGTAATACTCTTGACTCCCAACAGGTGTTCCTGAATAATGATCGCGTATGAGTAGTGATAAAAAGACATCCTTTCCATTGTTGCCCTGTTTTCTCGCCTGGATCATCCCCGGCACCGGCCATCTGTACCTCGGCAAGAAGTGGCGCGGCCTGCTGTTTCTGTTCATCATCCCCCTGATGTTCCTCTTCGGGATGTACCTCGGAGGAAATCTGACGGTGATCGATCCGGCACATCCGCTGACATACCTCGGCAAATTTTCCAATATTGGTAATGGTCTTCTCTACTTTGCGGCTAAACTCGTTGGAGCCGGCGAAGGGAGAATTCTCGATGTCACATATGAATACGGCTGGACCTTTATCCAGGTCGCCGGGTTATTGAACTTCCTGATCATTCTTGACGTCTATGACATCGCTGTCGAGAGGAAAGCATGATGAACTACCTCTCGATTCTCTTCATTTTCTCGCTGCTCGTGACCGCTGTCATGACGCCTCTTCAGAAAGAAGAAAAGAGAGAACGGATCATTTACGCCATCAAGCTTTTTTGCGGACTTTTCTTCGGCGCGATTTTCGCCGGCTGGTTGATGTACTGGATCCCCTTCTAAAAGGGGCACCATCGTCATTCATTGAAGCATTCGGAGAGCGCGTTGGAAAGTCGTCCGCCGCTTTGGGGCGTGGTGTTCCACTGGGGCCCGGTTGTCATATGGATGTGGGCGCTTTTTAAATTCTCTTCACAATCCGGCAGCCGGATGGAACTTCCTCTTCCGGACTATGTCCTGCATTTCACCGTCTATGCTGTGCTGGGCGCGCTGATCTACTGGGCGGCTGGAGGCGGAGGGCGCGGATGGGTGATGGCGGCCCTCCTGGGTGCGCTCTATGGAGCGACGGATGAATACCATCAGTCTTTCGTGCCCGGTCGTGATGCTTCCATCAAGGACTGGACTGCCGATGTCGCGGGAACGACGGTCCTGCCGATCGCACTCTATGGCCTTAGCTCATGGCTTGACCGTCGACGTGTTCTCCTCGGCATCAGCGCTGCCGGGATCCTAACTCTGATCCCCATTATCGTGATTCTTCGCCAGAGCCATCCGGTGTTTGTAACGACCCTCATCGAGGCGGCACTGGTCGCGTTCCCTCTGTCAGCGTTTGTCTATCTCCGGAAACGTGGCATCGCGATCACCAGGATTGCCATACTTTTCTCGATAGCGGCTCTCATCCAATCGTCGATGTATGCGATGAACTTATCCTTCCAGGAGATGCTCCACCTTTACGAATACGGCTTCCTCGGGTGTCTGTTCTTATGGAATTCGCCGGATCGTGAAAGAATCACCCCGACGGTACTCGGAGCTATCTCCTATGCCGGTTTTGTCGCGCTGATGGATGAATCAATCCAATGGATATGGCCGAACCGCGTCGGTGAAATCAAAGACATGCTTGAGGATATTTTTTTTGCCGGTTGTGGCGCCATCGCTTTCCTCATCATCGCCCGGTACAAGAGGCGCGGTTATTCTCTGCGATCAACGGCTGCTGCTGTCGCAGTGGCAGCTGGATTTGTCATTTTCATAAGCGTGGTACACGTCGGTTCGGTGATCACAATCGGTCCCGTCTCCTTTCTAACGGCCACATGGCCCGGCTCAAGATGGCCGCCTCACACTGTGGCTGACAAGGAAGCACTGGCACATATCCATTATCGAAATGAACTCTTCGAGAGCGGGCAATATTCACAAGCTGCCGCGGAAGATTTGATTCTTGAGAACTTCTATGGCGAATTCATGGAAGGTCATCGATACGCGAGTGGGCAGAGAGGGATGTTGACAGCGCCACCCGTCCACTACAGAAGTCCTGTGCCTCGGCACCTTTATTTCGAACGAGCCACTCACAAGAATCCTTAATTACGCCTACCCGCAGACATCCGATCCCCCTTTTTCATCCCTGGGATTTTTTCCTTTTTCCTTCTTCCCAGAGCTCTTCCATCCTTGAAAAAATTTCCCTGCGAGGCTTCTCCCCTTCCAGACGAAGTCGCTCTTCGATCCAACGGAACCGGCGAACGAATTTCAGATTCGCCCGACGAAGCGCATCCTCAGCATCGATACCGGCCAGTCGCGCCAGGTTGCTCACGGCAAAAAGCAGGTCGCCGATTTCCTCGGTGAGCTCGCCACGATCTGGTCGAGCCAGCTCGCGTTCGACCTCAACCACTTCCTCCTTGACCTTTTCCAAAACCGCTTCCGGCGATTCCCAATCGAAACCGACACGACTCGCCTTTGAACCGATCTGCAGGGCATGGAGAAGCGCCGGCAGAGTCTTTTCCAGGTCATGGAAAATGGAATCCGACTCCTTCTCTTTCGCCTTGATGGCCTCCCATTGCTCCAGCACCTCGGCGGAAGTCGATGCGCGTGATTCTCCGAAAACATGCGGGTGCCGGCGTTTCATCTTTGTGGTGATGTCATCAAGAACCATATTCATATCGAAGCGGCCCTCTTCTTTCATCATCCGTGTGATAAACACGATCTGAAAGAGCAGATCTCCCATCTCCTCGCGTAGTTTTTCGAATTCCCTCCTGTCGATCGTTTCGAGAACTTCGTAGACCTCTTCGAGGACATAGGTCTTAAGGTTATCGATTGTCTGCACTCGGTCCCATGGACATCCATTCTCGCCGCGCAGTCGGTCCATGATATCGAGAAGCTCTGAAAATTTCTCTTCCGTCGTCTTAATAAGCCCTCCTCGAAACTCACTCATCGAATGAGGTGTCAAGGCTCAAGCTTAAACCGTTCAGCCAAAATCTCCAAGCGCTAATCTATGTACCGCTCTCAATCATCGAAAGAAATATTCATGATTTGGCCGGGAATTGAGAACTGACAAATGGGAGCGCACTTGTGTCATTCGCACTCACTTTGTCCTTCACATGGAAGAAAGGCATTTCAGGTTCATTCTCCATTCCAGCGCATTTTTACAGGATTCCATCTGGAGCATCAGGTGGAGACGGCGGCTCAGGAGTACGAGGTGGCGTCGGAGGCTGCGGCGGACGCGGTGGACGTGCGAGGGCGCCGCCACGTCTTCCCCAATTCATCCCATGCCATAGGCCTGACTCTTCACGATTCTCCTGAACAAGATCCTGCAGCCTCTCCCACTGTTCCTTGGTCAGAAGTTTTCTGACCTTAAGCATCGCCATCAAGCCGGTTTTCGCCAATTTGGTGTGAGCGCCCTGGAGAAGATCCAACTGAGCCATGACACGCGAGTCATCTATCGTGGCATCGTTTTCAAGCATGACATCCAAATCGAGCCGTTTCTTTTCAAGATCAGCTCGCAGATCGATCATAGAACGTCGATGATCCAGGAAGATCTGCTGGATCTGCTCAACCTGCTGCTCCTGTAGCCCGATTTCCCTCGCCGCCCGCTCAATCTTCCAGAATCCTCTACTTTGCATCGATTCCATCTGGAAAGCCGGCAGAGCCAGCAATGCCAGGGAAAAAAGTCCAACTTTCATCGTGTCCTCCTTTCAAGAGACAACCCTTCTGTGAAATAGGAATGCTCCGTGGATCCATGCGTCGAGAGCCTGTGCTCAATCCGCGAACACCTGATACGGCCCGTCTGTCGCCTTCGCGAACATGTGATGGAACCTATTGCATTCATTTTCTAACTCCCACAGAAAATGAAAGCAACCATCGTGCCAGAAGATGGAATGGGTTGGTTCAGCCACCGACAACGGAATTCGGTGGCGTCATCGTCAATCCGGGGCCATCCGGATTGGAATCTATGAATCGCCTTCTGGGGCAGCGCGACTGCGAATCTTTAGACTTCTACAAAGCCTGGCACAGAATGCTCCGGACCTATCCCAATTGCGATGTGCAGTGCGGGCAGCGAGTCGCCTTCAGAGGAATGGCCGTCAGGCAATATTGGCAATCCTTTGTGGCAGGTGCAGATGCCACGGGCTCGGACTGTCGTTTAAACCGATTGACCTGACGGATTAAAAGAAAAATCACAATGGCGACAACCAGGAAATCGAGGGTGCAATTCAGGAAAAGGCCATAATTGATCGTCGCCGCGCCGGCTTTCTTGGCATCGGCGAGCGATGCATATGACGCCCCTGAAAGATTGATGAAGAGACTCGAAAAGTCGACTCGCCCAAGCAGCAATCCGATCGGAGGCATAATCACATCGTTGACCAGCGATGTGATTATACGGCCGAACGCTGCGCCCAGGATGATGCCGACGGCCATGTCGAGCACGTTGCCGCGCATAGCAAATTCCTTGAACTCCCTCAGCATCGATAGCCTCCTTGAAATTGAAAATATGCTAGGACATGCAGACAGCAATGTAAAGCCTATTCATGGAAGAGTGCAGGGATGAAGCAGGATATCGAATCCAATCGACGACTGGTTTCCAGACTTGTTTCACTTGCGTTTCAAGCGTGCTGAATATTTCGAACTATTCACAGCCTGACATCGAGTGAATCTGGAGGTATGATGAGTGAGTGCGTTATGAGTGGGTGAAAGACTTCTGCGGCGCCATCACCGTCTGCTCGCCTGACGGGACAATCGTCGAGATGAATGAAAAAGCCTGCCGCACTTTCGAAAAGGACGGCGGAAGCCGATTAATCGGCAAGAACGTGCTGGATTGCCATCCCGAGCCGGCGCGGACCAAACTCAGGGAATTGCTCGATGATCAGAAGTCCAACATCTATACAATCGAAAAGGCCGGCGTAAAAAAACTCATCTACCAGGTGCCGTGGTACCAAGATGGGCGCTACGGCGGCATGGTCGAGCTATCGATTGAAATTCCAAGTGAGATGCCGCATTTCATAAGGAAGGGATAAATATCGCAAGCATCCAAGATAAGGCCATGGAGTGCCGAACAGTCGAGATGGCCGCAGCCTTTCTAATGTGCTGCCATCTCGCCACCGGATGCCTTTCCTCTCAGGAGGAACACAAACGGCAGCAGCAAAGCAAAGATAATCGTCAGCATGTAAAAGACGTCAACGAAGGCTGCCAGAGCGGATTGGCGCAGCAATTCGCCGTGCAAGAGTCCGATTGCAAGGGTTTTCATGCTGGCCGGATCGAGGCCGGCTTTCGGGAAAAGGCCACGTGTGATGCCAGCCAATGTTTGTTGATAGGCTGGATCGAAAGGCGTGAGATGATCAATCAGCCGGCTTTGATGGAATTGCGCTCTCTGAGCAAGAAATGTCGCTGAAATAGCGATGCCAACCGATCCGCCTTCGTTTCGAAGAAGATTGAACAAGCCTGTTGCATCGCCCATGTTCTCGGGAGCGATTCGAGTATAAGCAGCCGTGGCGATCGGTACAAAGAGAAAGCCCATTCCAAAGCCCTGGAAGAGCCTCGAGAGCATGAGATACGTGAAGCCGACCTGCAGATTAATGGACCAGAGCAGCCAGAGCGAAATGATGTTCATCGAAATTCCGATGACGACAAGAAATCGTGAATCGATCTTGCCGACGAGGTTTCCGACGAAAACCAGGGCAAACAGGGACGCGAATCCTCCCGGCGACAGAACAAGCCCCGCCCATGTAGCCGTATACCCAAGTAGTTGTTGGACGAACAGCGGCAACATGACAAACGACCCATAGAGGCCGAAACCGAGCAGAAACATGAGAATCGTGCCACTGGCAAATTCGCGATTCTTCATGATGCGGAGATTCACGAGAGGCCGCTCGCACGTGAATGACCTCCAGATGAAAAACGCGATCCCGACAACCGCTCCGATTGCGAAAATCCTGATGAAGTTACTGGAAAACCAATCGAAACGTTCTCCTCGGTTCAGTACCACTTCAAGGCTTCCCAGTCCCAATGCGATGAAGAGGAAACTCCAGTAATCAACCTTGCCTTTCGGACGCCGCATATAGTCAGGATCCCTGATGAAAGCCAATCCCATAATGAACGCGACAATTCCTACCGGAATGTTGATGTAAAATATCCATCGCCAATCAAGGCTGTCCGTGATCCAACCGCCAAGGGTCGGGCCGATAATCGGGCCGAAGATGACGCCGACACCGAAAAGCGCCATTGCCTTGCCTCGCTCTTCTCGAGGAAAGGATTCAAGCAAGATCGCCTGGGACATGGGCACCATGGCGCCACCCGAGAGGCCTTGAATGACCCTCATGAGAACCAGAAACCACAAGGTCGGCGCGGCGCCCGAGCCCAGAGAAGCGAGCGTGAAGGAAACGAGGCAGAACATGTAAAAGCGTTTGCGGCCGAAGAAGTTGCCGAGCCATCCTGTGATCGGAAGAACGATGGCATTCGCCACAAGGTAGGACGTGATGACCCATGTGATCTCGTCGATCCCGGCCGAGTACGTCCCTTGCATATGCGGCAGAGCCACATTGGCCACGGACGTATCCACGACCTCCATCAACGTCCCCAGCATCGCCGTGAACGCAATGATGTATTTGTTGTCTGTATTCACAGACACGGATGGAACCTCTTCGAATGATCACTCATACGTGAATCCTCACTTGCTCGTCGTGTCGATCTCGACAGAAACAGACAGCCCAAGCCGCAGCTTGTGTTCAGGATCGCCAGCCGAGTCAACCCTGATTCTCACCGGCACACGCTGGACAATCTTGACCCAGTTGCCTGTGGCGTTTTCCGGTGGCAGTAATGAAAATGCAGCGCCGGTGCCGGCCGAGATGCTTTCAACGACACCTTGAAACTGGTGATGCGGATCAATGTCCGCGCTGATCCAAACACGCTGGCCTGGCCGCACATTCCTTAACTGCGTCTCCTTGAAATTGGCATCGATCCAGAGCTCTTTCAGATCGAGCGGCACGACGGCGCAGAGCGGCTGGCCAGGTGTGACGACCTGACCCACTTCAGCGGACTTCCTGCTGACGATCCCATCGACAGGCGCGGTAATTGTGCAATAGGACCTCTGGAGCCTTGCTGTTTCCAGCGCCACTTTGGCTGTTTCGACTTTGGCGACATCTACGACAAGCCGTGCTTGAGCCGCCTTCACGCCCTTCTCGCCGGCTGTGACCTGCGCTTTCGCGACATCCTCCTGACTCACAACCTGATCCAGCCTCTGCTTGGGAATCGACTGTCTTTCATAAAGCGCCACGACGCGCTCCTTTTCTGTCTTTGCCAGATCAAGCTGACTCTGGATCGCTTTCACCTGGGCCTCGTACTGTGCGATCACCGCCCGATCTGTCTCCAATGCCGTTTCAGCTTCCTTCAGCGCCGCCTCCGCTCGTGAGATGGCCATGTCAAAATCTCGCGGATCGATATCGGCAATGACATCCCCTTGCTTCACCGAACGATTGTCATCCACCTGAACAGACAGAAGCGCGCCGGGTATTTTTGATGAAACATAGAACACATCGCCATGGACATATGCATCTTCCGTGCTGACATGGATCTGGGCATGACGCCATCGCTCCCACCCCAAAATACCACCTGCGGTGACGACGAGCAGGAGGATGGTCAATGCGATCCACTTTCTGATGTTTGCATCCATGTCAGTTCTCCTCTTCCGATATCACGGGGATCTTTTCATAGAAACCGGGAAGGTCTTCACCCATGAGAGATAAAAGAGCTCCTTGCTTTTGGTAGGCTTCGTAGCGCTTGGCGGCGAGCATGAAGCGGCTTTCGGCGAGGAGCGATTCGGCATCGAGGACATCCGTTGTCCGAACCATTCCTTCTTTATACTGGTCCTCGATAATACGAAGGTTCTCATCGGAGGCGGCCACGTTGACGCGTGCTGTCCCGGCCTCCTTCAAGGCTTGTTCGTAGTCCCTATGAGCCTGCTCTGCCGCTATTTCCACATTCTTCCGCGTTTCATTGAACTGGCAGCGAGTCCTGTCTGCTTCAATCTGAGCTTCATGTACTTTCGTTTCGCGAACACCACCGTCGTAGATATTCCAATTCAGCCCGACAATGAATCCAGTGACATGCGGATACAATACATAGCGGTTTTGTTCATATGAATGAAATGCTTGTGCGATGAATGTCGGATAAAAATCCTTCTTTCGAAAGGCAAAAAGCTGTTCTTCGGCCGTCAGTTTCTCAGTCAAGGCTTTGAGTATTGTGTTGTTGTCAATCGCTCGCGACCTGCAGGAAGCGATGTCCCACGGGAGAACCGGCGGAAGAGGAAGTGAAATGGGAAGAGTGAGCGATCCGAACGGCTCTCGACCCAGAGCGACGTTCAGAGATTGCCGCACCAGTTCGATTTTATTATCAATGTCGGCAGCCTGATCTTCCACATTCCTGAGGGCCACCTCCGTTCGAAGAAGATCGTTCCTCGCCACAACCCCATGCTCGAAAAGATCCTGCACCGTGCGCAAATGATCCTTGAGAGCGGCGGTTCGCTGGTCGATGACATGACGGCGAGCGCTGAGTGTGATCGCATCCATATAGGCATCGAGGACGCGTGATTGAGCCTGCCTGACACTGTCGACTCCCTGCAATGCCACGGCTGACTCGCGCGTCCGTGAAGCCAGCAACGCCGCCTTCCGGCGGCCCCAATCCCAGATGATTTCACGAATGGCGACCTGGTACTTCCAGTAGGCCTGCTCTCCGGATGGAACAATGATCGTTCCAATCTTCAGGTAAGGATCGTTGTCGAGATTGACGCGCGAGACTTCCATATCAGCAGAAGGATAGAAAAGAGACCTGATCTGCCGTGTTTCTTCACGGGCCGTCATGAGATCGAAACCCGAAACCTGCGCTTGGAAAGACGTATGGGCGGCCTCTTGCAGAGCCGCGGACAGTGTCAGAGGTGGCGAAGCCTCCCCCGCAACGGAGATCGCCGCCCAACTCAACAGCATCAAAATACAAAATCCCTGGTTCATCCTGGTACCCTTTCGATTCTCAGCTCAATGCAGTATTCCCCCGACTCATTGACTCGGCAGAAATCCTCCGGTCCAGTGTTCGTAACATCCATGCATGACCGGCTCTCCTTATGAACGACCACAGCCTGTCGTAACAACCCGATGCTTTCGCGATCCATACAGGCTGCGAATCATGCCTCAGATAGAACCTAAAAACAACTTTACAGATCCGGTATCGGAAGGGGTATAATAGTGCGCGAAAGAGATGTCATCGTTTAGCAGCAGAATCAGGTTCGCTTATTTCAATGTGAGCTTTGCGGTCCTTTGTAGGCGTTGATGATGCACCTGCTTCTATCAAAGGGCGGGATCGCTGAACGATTCCCGGCATGCGAAAATAAAAAGCGGGAGGATGTACACGTCCCTACGACATACCTCCCGCACTTGTGGCCACTTTCCATGTACTTGGACAAAACTGAGAGTAGCTGCTCTTATTAAATTCTGATTATCTCCCTTTGGCACCTCAAGAAATCAGCCCCGAACCGATTTCAATGATCAATGACATCCGCTGAACACTCCGTGTAACCTTCTCTTTCTCTCTGCTCCGCACGGATGTAGAAATTGAAGGTGGATCCAATGAAGTCGGTGTAAGTGATGAATGAAAACCACACTGACCCGTTCTTCTTGGTTCTCTTCCATTGAACTCCGCCGACCGGAGTACCGTCGGTTTTCTGCGTGGCATAGGTCACATGCACCAGCGCTCGATCGACAGGCTTGTGTGTCGCCTTGTCAGTGACGATGACATTGATCCGGATTCGGAAGGAATACATGACCTCCTGGCGCAGAGGGGTCGCATTGACTGTCAATTCGAATGGCTGGGCGACTGCAAAACCAGCAGCCACCATCAAGAAAAGCGTGACGAGAACAGGAAGCTTCCCTAGGATCTTCATAGATGACCTCCTCAGTTGGCTAACAGCTTCTTAATTAATAAGATTAGACGTACCAAAGCCATGTGTCAAGTCATTTCCGAAATCCGCGGCTTAGCCGGGAGGTTTCAAAACAACCAATTCGATTCAGCGCCGTTATGGGTTGCAACGGGACCGGCGTTTTGAACTAATTGGTCATGCCGTTGCCCGATCCCAGCCTTTTCCAATAAATGAGCTCGATCACATCGGGCAGTATCAAACCAGGAAGCCCACCAACCCTGCCATAGCCATGACGTTCGTAGAATCGCTGTGCCCCCGTGTTGAAATCACTCACAAGAAGAAACGCGTTTCTGCATTTTTCAGAGGCAGCGTCTTCAAAGGCGGCAAGCAGCGCCGCTCCGGCGCCCTTTTGCTGGAAATCGGAGGCGATGGCAATAAGTTTGAGATAGCCCCCAGTAGCAAATGTCCCGGATGTCAGAAACCACGCCAAACCGCGAGGGCGGCCGCCATCTTCAAGAATACGAAGGCCGTCTCCCTGCTTCAAGGCTGTAATGAGCTCTGAGGAAAGGCGATTAGCTGATAGCCGATATCGCCGGAGCAGGGGCAATTCAGCAAGCTCCTCAGCCAGGGGATGGATCTCTGTTTGGATCGGTGCGCGTATATTCATTGATCCCCCATAATGTCCGGATTATAACAGCTTGGGCGCCAAATCGAGCTTACCGTCAAGCTGACGTTTGCGCCAATTTCGAATTTCTTGAATTCGCCCCCTCGATTCAGGTAGAGTCATGGGTGCCAACCATCATCGATCGAGGGATTTGTATGCGAATTGGAAAACGGTATCGTCGGACGATCATTCTCGGCGGCGTGTCTTTCTTATTGTTTTCGACGCAGCTCGTAGCAGGCAGCGTCAAAAGAACAGCCGGCCGCTCAGTCGCGATTGTCTGCTTTTTGTCCGGTTCTGCGCAGATTGACTCCGAAAAAGCGGCAACCAATCCAACGCCTTTGAAAATCTACGATCTGCTCGCCGAGGGGCAACATATAAGAGTACTAAAAGACTCGCTTATCAAAATTGCCTTCGCCACCGGGGATCTTTTTGAACTCGGGCCCGATGCACAGGCAGTCGTCAGCACGAAGGGCATTAATCATACCCACGGCCCTTCCCGGCTGATCAGCAGCAACGCGAAAATGAATCTTGCTCCGGTCATCAGCGTCACCGAGACGCACAGGACGGTCGCCGCTATACGCGTGAGAGGTGATCATGCACGAAATCGAGTGCTGGTTGCAGATCATGCATGGCTGGGGTTTGAACAGGAACCAGGTGAGAAAAGATATGGCGAATATCGCTTTGAAGTGACCGATACCACGCTCACTGTGGTTTACTCGACAATATCAACAGAACCGCGAGTGACGATTCCCGGTGGAATTCTGGCTCCAGGAATGGACTACTGCTGGACGATATGGGGCATAGAAGAGGGTCAATCGCAGACGATCATCGAGGACGGCTTTTTAAGAACAGTGACGCAAAGTCAGGCTGAGGCCCGAGAGCTATTAAAAAAGACATTCATGGAGACGAAAGAGATCTCATGGACGCTCCTCCTCGCCGGCTATGATTCAAGCCTCGGATTGAAAACCGAGGCGTGCGATGAACTTGCTGATGCCGTACGCCTTCAGGTGGATGCTCAGGCCATTCGATACGTCCAGGAGCAGCTGGACTGTGAAAATTGAAAAACTGAAGCACTACGACATCATTGGCCTCGATGAGCAATGGTGCAAAAGCGCGTGCATTTTGGAAACACGCGGGAAATTCAAACTCTGACGCAAGCGGGCCCTGATGATGCCGGCTCATTCGCCGTACATCACGAACGCTCCCCAGAAGTAAGGATGCTCACTGTTCTTCGACTTCTGCATATCCATCTTTGCCGCCCGCAAGGCATCCTCCTTGGACATCCCATCCTTCAACAGATGTGAATAGAGCAGGGTCATCAGTTTCGTCGTCTCAATATCACTCACATCCCACAGGCTGACGACAGCAGCCGGTGTTCCTGCATACATGACGGCTCGGGTTAAGCCCACAACACCCTCGCCCCTCTCGGCTCGCCCCAATCCTGTTTCACAAGCTGAAAGAACCACCAGCCGAGCGTTATAGTGACACCTGATAATATCGCTCAATGTCAGGAATCCGTCCTCTGTTCCACCGGGAATGAGCGAGAGTGCAATCGCCTGGAAACGATCATTCAAAACCCCGTGCGCAGAGAAATGGATATAGCCGTAGTTCTTGATATCGTCGGCCTTGGCGTACTCTTCCTTGGCGTCCAGTCTTATATTAACTTTCTCAACTAAATTCTTCTCTCGGAATAATCCGGCGATATCCTGGACTTCCTTGCCGCTGCCTTCGAGCCTGTTGAGCTTGCCTCCCACCCGCGTATATCCGTCCCGTGTCAAGCAGGCGATGTCCAATTCCTCTTTAAAGCCCTTGAGTGAACCGCCCTTCTCGGGTCTACCGGCGATGAAGCTCTCATAGTCATACACAGGATCTCCGAATCCGATGAAAGAGTTGTTTGTCCCATCTTTCCTGTACTGAGTTCTCAGCAGCTTCAAAACAGATGCGGATTGCACATATTTCACGGGGCATGTGTACAGAAGATAGGTCATCTTTTTCCCGGTGGCGATTGGGATTGTTTCAAATGGCAGGCGCGCCAAAATCCCATCAGGAATGACAATAAGGCTTTTGCCATTGATGAGTTGGCCGGCGGGAGAGATGAGACTGCTATACAAGGGCGTGCCGCTCGCCCGCTCACCGACACGAGCTGAAGACGTGATGGCCAAGAGCCACATCTTCACCTGTCTTTCGATCTCTCCAGTCTCAGCTGGAAGCGTCACGACATTGAAAACATCCGGCTTGGTCATGAAACAGTAGGCCTTCTTTTTCGAGAGAAAATATTCGAGGATGACTTCATCAGGCTTAATGATTTTCTGTAATTCCCCAACGGTCACCGGCTCCGGATACTGCACCGAGGCGTAGGCGGCATTCCTGAGCCTGATGTGGTTTTGGAGATCTTCCAATTCAGCCTCGGTCTTTGTGACACTATTAGTGATCGAAGCGATCTCGGCTTCATCCGGCGCCTCTTTCTGCGCCTCGCCTAGTCGTCGTTTCCTCAACATGGAAAGCCGGTTCTCGATCTCATCCCGGTGCTGTTTCAGCTCCAGCGGAACATCCTTCTCCAGATCAACAAGCCCTTCGCTCAGCAAATCCAGAAACCCCCGTGCCTTCATCCCTTCAACGATGAAGAAAGCCTTCTCTGGAAATCCTCTCTCGATGGCGAAAACGGCTGCTTCCTCATATTGGTCGTATGCCTTCTTCATGAGAGATTCTTTCATCGTCGGCAGGACGGCCATGCGGCGTTCTTTCTCCAGTAGTGCCAGTCCTTTTTCATAGAAGGCCATGGCATCTGCATCCCGTTGTTGATCTCCGAGTATCTTCGCCCTCAGGAAATAATTAAATGCGATTGAGTCATTCAGACTCGCCCGCTGATAGAGACCAAGGGCCTTGTCCGCAAACTCAAGTGCCTCAGGATACTTCTTTTCCCTCCGGAGCAGCTCGGCTTGGCCCTCGTCAATGTCGGCTTCGCCCGAGATATATCTGGTTTTTATCAGGAGTGGGAGTGCCTTGTCATAAATTTCGCGCGCCTTGGCAGGCTCTTCCTTGTGCACGTAAACAGCCGCCTCCCGCAGGAGGACTAGCCCCTGGGCCATCGGGTCTTCGATCTTCAAGAAAAACGGCAAGGCTTTTTCAAACATGGCCATTGCCTTCTGATCATCCCCTTCGTCGGAATAGATATCGCCCTTTCTGAGGTACACATTTCCCTGGTCGGGCAATGCATTGGCGCTGACATAAAATCCAAAAGCTTTTTCGTACATCGCCAGAGCACTTTCGAAATCTTTGGAGAAGTAGTGAACGTTGCCGAGTCCGAAGTAGACGTTGCCTTGACCCCTCGGGTCGTCTGCCTGCACATAAAATGGAAGAGCCTTGTCGTAGAGGTCAAGAGCGCGAGCGACATCTCTCCTCTCAGCATAAATATCAGCCTGGCAGAGTAGTGCATTTCCCTGCCCCCATAAATCTTTGGCGGTTTGGAATAGAGAAAGAGCTTTGGTGTACATCTGGAGAGCGTTCAGCATGTCTCCGGCACTATCGTAAATTTCACCCAGATGAGTGCGGACATTGCCCTGCCCTATCAGATCTCCAGCCCGTTCAAAAAAATCCGAAGCCTTCTGATCCAACTCGACGGCTTTCTCCGGATCACCCATTCTCTGGTACACATCCCCCTGGCTTTGGTAAATATAGCCCTGGCCTCTTAAATCTTTAACTTTCTCCTGATACGGGAGAGCCTTCGCAAACATCTCCAGTGCCTTGCCATTCTCACCGATTCCTGCGTAGACATCTCCCTCGCCGCGGTAGATGTTGCCCAATCCGAGATCATCGCCGGCCTTCAGATAGAAGCCCAAAGCCTTGTCATAGTGATCGAGTGCACGTTGATTGTCTCCAGTCATCTGCGCTGCAAACCCGAGACACCGATAGGCGGCGCCGTGACCAGCGGCGTCATTGATTTCGTCAAAGTCGATGAGAGCTTCATTGACAACTTTCTCAGCCCCCGCACGATCGCCCGACATGAAGAGCAAGTACCATTGACTCAGACAAACCCCGCCCAACCCCTTTTTATCGTTTGTCGCCGAGAAAAATGTCCTGGCCTTTTCGAGGCACTCTCTCGCCTTATCTTGTTGTCCAGTTCTCGATAAGATGTCCGCCTGGCGTTTGAGAACATTCCCTTGACCCACGGTGAGCTTCCGTCTTTCATAGAGAGGAAGCGCCGGCTCCAGATACATCATCGCATTCTTGAAATTCGACGTGAGATAATAAAAATCCCCGCTTTGATAACAGGCATCGGCTTTCGTCTCTTCATCGCCTGTTTCGTCGGCCAGCACGCGCGCTATCGTCAGTGCGTTTTCATCTCTTTCTTTGATGCCGATATCGGCGAGTTTCAGAATGAAATCCCGACTCAGGCATTTTGGATTCGTCCGGGCATAATCCTGTACGCCGACCTCGCCCTTAGCCAAGAATATTTCATGAATCACCTTGGTCATCTGGTTGTCCGAAGTAACCTGAGCCTGCGATGGCGCCCGGCAAACCAGGGCCAGAGTTCCAACAATGAGGAAAACGGTCTGTGCGTGACGCAGGAAGTACCAGATCTTCAATGATGCAAAGTGACCGATCATTTTTTCCTCCCCTCCAGGCTGAACATTCCTACGCTAACATCGACTATAGCCCGCATACAAATAGACGTATATGATTTCGCCATGAAAGAGTGCCCTGCATGTGGCCTATGCATCGAGGACATTGAAGAGAAATGTCCTGAAGACGGCAGCGTTCCGACAGCTTCCTTTGAGGGATCGGGGCTGATCGCAGATAAATACAGACTCGTACGCCGGCTCGGCCAGGGAGGCATGGGCATCGTCTATCGAGCGATCCACAGACATCTGCAAAAAGAATTCGCCGTCAAACTCATACTCCCGCGGCGCGCCCATAATAGCGAATTCCTCCAACGCTTTCGCGTGGAAGCGGAAGCCTTGGGACGTTTGAATCACCCATCGATAGTCTCCGTCACCGATTTTGGTATTGATGAACCGATGGGAGGAATACCCTATCTCGTGATGGAGCTCGTCCGAGGTGAGCAACTCTCCGCGATTCTTGCAAAAGGCGCACTGCCCATCGAGAGAGCTCTCTCCATCCTTCGTAGCATCGCCCAAGCCGTGGATCACGCTCACAGAGCAGGCGTCATCCACCGAGACCTGAAGCCGGAAAATATCATTTTGGCGAAGGGCCTTACGGGCGATGACGAAATCAAGGTATTGGACTTTGGCCTGGCAAGGCTCATGGACGAGTCTCCCGCTGTCGATGGTGCAGGCGGCAGCGACGCGCGGCCAAATCCGCGTGAGCAATTGCCAATCATGCAGGATCCGTCGACCACGATACCCGGCCTGGTCGTCGGTACTCCAGCGTACGTGGCTCCGGAGACCTTGAAAGCCAAAGGCGGGGCCCCAGCCGATATCTATTCACTCGGTGTCATGGCCTACCAGATGCTGGCGGGCCGGACGCCATTCATCGGCCACCCGGAAGAAATCCTGGAACAGCACCTGAATGATGAGCCGCCTTCACCGTCTGCCGTCAATCCGAATCTCCCCACGATGATGGATAAGGCACTCCTGAAATCGATGGAAAAAGATCCGACACTCAGACCGCAGCACGCAATGGACATCATCTCTGGTCTTCGTGATGCCTACCGGAAAGCTCGCATGGAAACATGGAAGCAGACCGAACGCCCGCGTCGATTTCGTGCTGCCATCATACTCGCGGTGGCAGTCCTCATTCCCTGCGCACTCTTGGAACAATCCTCTTCAGTGCGTCTGTTCGAAAACAAGGTCGTTGACACATGGGTCTGGCTGGCGCCTCCCAAACCGCTGAACTCGAAAATCATCATGGTGATTATTCCCGAAAATTTCTGGAATCCTTTGCGTTCGAGCGATGCTGACGCTTTTGCCGCTGTGCTGCAGCAACTATTCGATTCCGGTGCCGGCGGGATCGCGATTGATTTGATCCTGCCTGAGCGGTTCCAGGCGAGCGGTGAGTTCGCCAGATGGGTCATCCTGCATCATGAACGGATTGTGCTTTCCGCCGTCACCATCCAGAGCGGCTCGCTCAGAGGCCCCGAGTGTATCGGCGGCATGGTCACGGCGGCTATCGGCCCGGAAAAAGCTGCACGCCTTTTCAGCCATGTCTCCCTTGATGAAGACCCCGACGGAAAAGTGAGACGCTATCCTGTTGCATTCCGGGATGCCCATGGCCGCCAATGGCCTTCTCTGGCGCTCAAAGCCGCACGCCTCGGCGATGCTTCCAACAAGGCGAACTCCGGGGAGATCCTCATCGACTACTTATTCGACTGGCGCAAGAATGTTATCGAATGGGCCGAAATTCCAAAACTCCTGCAAACGGATCCTCGCTTTTTCTACGGGGCGATTGTCATTGTGGGTGCGAAATCGGATTTCGATGAAGACATCCACCTGGTACCTCACTCGCGGACCATGCCCGACCATATCCCGGGAATTGCCATCCATTCACTCGCGCTCGCAATCATGTTGGGTTCCAGGCGAATCGAACACATTGCGCTATTGCCTCAATTGCTCTTGCTGGGACTCTTACTGATCATCATCGCAATCATGTTCCTCTGGATCCGGCGCCCCGGCACAATCATCATGATCACGGTGCTCATCGCCATCATTTATGTCATGGCGGCTTTCGCATTTTTTACATGGAAGGGCGGAATACTAACGGTTATGATGCCTCTGCTCGGCATTCTGATCGTCGCTGTGTCCGCTCGCATGATCGATCTTCAACTCGCCCCTCCGCCATTTCAAGGAGCCACGAATGATTGAGAGCGTCAAGGATAAGCTCTGGGACATCCTGAAACAGAAGGAAGTCTCGCTGGCCATGCTCTTCAGCCGGGATGGAAGAATTCTCTGGCATAAGGGCCGTGAAGTCATCGGCAAGACGATCGAGGACGGCGAAGGGTTTTCCAAAAGCTCCATCGGTGCGACGATCGAAAAAGGAGGTCACTTCGAAAAAGAAGGCGCATTCGCTACCCTCTCCGGAAGCAATCTGCCTCTGTCCGCCATGACGCTCCAGGTCAAAAGCCTCATCATCCAACAGGTGGACCCGGACCTGTTCCTGTATATCGATAGTGGCGTCAAGGAATCCTTCACGACATCCGACCGTGATATGTTCAGAATCATCGGCGAACTGCTCGGCAAAACAATCGAGACAATCAAAGACCGGCACGTCGGTATTGCCGGCAGCAGTCAGGCAGCGGGTCGACTGAGAGAGTTGGTTCTGAGATATTCGCTCGAAGAAGAGCCGGTTCTGCTGATCGGCGAGACGGGCGTTGGAAAAAGCTATGTGGCGGAACTCATTCATCAGTTCTCCGGGCGGAAAGGCCGTTTCGTAATCGTCAACTGTCCGACGATTCCAGAGAACCTTCTCGAAAGTGAAATTTTTGGACACCGCAAAGGCGCATTCACCGGAGCCGATGCAAACAAGAAAGGACTTCTGGAAGAAGCGGATGGCGGCACATTCCTGCTGGATGAAATCGGCGAAGTGCCCGTCACGGTTCAGGCCAAACTCCTCCAGCTTCTCGATACGCGGAAATACCGCGTGCTCGGTGATACAAAGGAAAGAACGGCAGACGTGCGAATCATCGCAGCGACGAATCGAGATCTGCAAGAGGATATCGAGACAAAGCGATTCCGGCAGGACCTCTACTATCGCCTGAATGTCCTGCCCATAAAAATCCCGCCTTTGCGCGAAAGGAAAGAGGACATTCGCAGCATCGTGCAGGAAAACATGATGCTGCTTCGAGGCAAAAGCATCGTATCGGGGTTCTGGGAGGCCATCATGGATCATGCCTGGCCGGGAAACGCGCGGGAGCTGATTCATGTTCTGAAACGGGCTGGGATCGCGATCGAGGAACCGGCAATCGGCGAAAACATTCGAGACATCATCCAGGGGACGTCTAAATCGAAAACACAGGGAGCCGGAGATATGGCGGTGAATATCCGTGATGACATTAAAGCCGGAAAAACCTTCTGGGAAACGGCATGGCGAAGTTTCATGGACCGAGATCTAAGTCGTGCCGATCTAAAGACATTCCTCGACCGATGCTTCGAAGAGAACGACCGCAATATCAAACGAATGTGCCGGAGTCTGAACATTCCCGACAAGGACTACCCGCGTTTCGTTTCCGCACTCCACAAATACGACATCCACCCAAAGAAGAAACTCTAGTCCGCTTCATTTTCCGTCGGGACTCGGCATGGCTCTCCATATAAAAACCCAGTAGATGATTCATGTCCATAGAGGTATTCCGGATACCAGCTGAAGTATGGTGGATGTCGATCTCTCTTCATTGGCATTGGAAGATTACTTGCCTGAAATCGCCAATCACTCAACATACTTGCTGCTATGTGGTTGGACGAAGTCCATGAACGGCCTCATGGAAAAACGAACGAATATGAGGTGTTTCCAATCGAATAGAGATGTTGGCACGCACGTTGCTTAATCAACAGCGAACGGTGACATTGAGAAGAAAAAGATGGATCCTTACAACACACCGGCAATATGCCCGGCAATGTCGTGCACTCAAGGGCGCTCGCGTGCCGGCGAAAGCCCGGATCCCACGATCCCTGCCTTACAACGGATATGTCAGCCGCGACGGAGCGTATTTCGGGAATTGGGTTTCAGAAACAACAAGATCGAGTTTCCTCATGGATATGCACTATCGAATCGAACGGGCTGGTCAGTTCCATTCTCAGGCTCCAATCGATATCATACACAGTGCCATGAAAGCTGATGGTTATTGAATCGGTTGTTTGGTGTCATCCACCATATGCTATCGAACGATACGGTGGGAGAATCGTGATGAGAATTGTTAATGCCATGATGATCGCGCTCTTGTCGTC
>CAIWXX010000125.1 GCA_903916735.1 uncultured Acidobacteriota bacterium | reverse complement strand
TTTCAATTCGTCGCTGGTGGCAACGCCGAGGCGGGGTTCGTGGCCTATTCGCAGGTTAAAGAGAGTCACAATGTCGGCTCCTGTTGGATCGTGCCTCAGGAGATGTATTCGCCCCTCGAGCAGCAGGCGGTACTCCTACAGAGGGCGCGGGATAATCCTGCTGATAATTTATCAAATACGTGCCGACAGCTGAGAACTGGCAACCGGGAACTGGTAACTCTCTCCATGATCATCTTAATCGCTTCATCGCTTGAGCCGAAGGAGCAAGTGCCAATCCGCCGCGAGCGGTGCATCTGAGTTCCGGAGGAAGCATTTTGCCGACGGCGTATACGGCATCGATTGTCTCATCCAAAGGGATCGGATTTGTGTATCCGCCCAGAATCAGATCGGCGCAGACGAAAGCACTGGAAGCGGCAATGGCATTCCGAGTATGGCACGGGATCTCGACAATGCCTTGCACCAGATCACAAACAGACCCCATTGTATTCTGAAAAAAAATCGCCGCAGCGTCGGCCGCCTGACGCGCGCTGCCGCCGGCCACTTCGACGACGGCTGCAGCGGCCATGGCTCCTGATGCACAAATCTCAACCTGGCACCCGGCAACTTCCGCGGCAAATGTCGCTCGCGTACCAATAATCACACCCACCGCCGATGCAGCCAGCAAGGCATATACAATTTCCTCATGACTTAGATTCTTTTCCTCCGCAAGTGTTGCGACGACGGCGGGGATGACTCCTGCCGATCCGGCTGTCGGCGCCGCACACACGACCCCCATACCGCCATTAACATGCATCACGGCCATGGCCCTTGCCGCAGCGCGCGTATGAATGCCGCCGATGGCAACTCGCTTCTCTGCCTCGGCTTCAAAAACCCTGCGAGCGGAAGGTGGAAGCAATTGCATTTGAGGTGGATTCGCATCGAGACCGCAATCGATCGCGTTTCGCATCACATCGAACCGGCGCAGCATCTCCGCGTGTATTTCGGGCTCTGGCAATCCCAGCAGAGTGGCTTCGTACACCAGAGCGATTTCCCCCAGAGAGCACCCTCGTGTTTCTGCAAGCACAATCATTTCCGTGGCACTTGCAAAAATCGGCCTGCCGCATTGAACGAAAAAGATTGGTGTCGATGTCCAGACATCTCGGACACCCGGGAGTGCACGCAATTGAGTTTTCCTATCAGCTCCGAGCGGTGAAAAAAAATGATAGTGCAACAAGACCATATCGCCTCTGACATGGCGCTCAGGAAGGACGCCTTCCTCTCCTTCCCGCGTTAAAAGCTCGTGCACCTTCGATTCAATTCCCGACTCCAGTTCTATTAAAACATCGTACGCATCACCCGTGAGCCGCACCGGCCATTCTTGCAGTTTCGTAAAGATGATGAGCCCGCCGCCGATCGACTTGGCCATGGCACTCAACTTCCGTCCACATCGAGTGCACATCTGAATGTCGACCGCGTTGGGGTGATCCGCATCGGGCAACCGATCGACGGATATTGTGATATCGAGCCCCTGTGCCGAAGCTATTTCAAGCGCCTGCGGAAAACGTTCGTCGGTCATCGGCCAACCCATCATACCGGCTGCAAATCCCAGGTCGCTGCCCTGTTGGCGAAAGACCTGAGCGAAGGAACCGCCCGGGTCGAATGTGAATATCACGGACGCGGGTTCTTCGCCCAACAACGATCGTGCCACCCTTCCAATATGAAACGCACCGGCTGTATGCGAACTGGAAGGCCCACGCATCACCGGACCGATCACATCGTTGAATATGCTGATGGATTTCATTGGTCCTTCCCAGCAAGAATCTTACACTTTTTCAGCTGATTCCGAACATGAATACCGCATACTCACGATTTCGAGGCTTACGCGGAGGCACACCGGGAACTCAAAAGGCATTTAGTTCTGGTGCAGCTCCCAATAACTAAGGGATTTTATTGGAATTTTTCAACCTATGAAATTTTGCGTTTGCACCTGGATGGTCCTCATTTGCATTTATTGAGACCGCCACACGCCGAAATGTCTCGGTCCGAGCTACCAACGGTCCTATGAAGTTTATGCCGTCGCCTTCAAGTACCAAGACTCGCATTCGGCCTTTCGAGGGTTGATAGATGATCAATTTGATTTCAATCTCCGGGTATGTCGTGACATATCCCCTGGCCATGACGACAGTGGTAGCCTCGGCGGGTAGTACCCCCTCTCGTGGTCGGAAAGCGTTTGCCGACATGATCGTCATGTCACAGTTGATAGGTACGCAGGATGCCCAAGCTCTTACCCCGACCGTGCTTTCCGCAGTCGTGACAATTTCAATGCGAGAGATGATAGCACTTTTGTGGTTTAAGTTTCCCCATGAACCTGCGAAATTGCCTAGGCCCTTCGCATTAATAATTGATTCGCACGAAAGGAATAAAATGCAAAATGCCAGATACTTTTTCATGGAGTCCCCCTTTCTAATTGGCATCATATTCATGGCATTCATTTCAAAAGTAAGGATCATTGAGCACTCGTCATTATTATAGCAGTTGGCAATATGTAGGCAGGCTAGGCAATAGGGGTTTGCTTTTCCGACCGGATACCGAAAACTCTATCGGCACGTCGTTATTTGAG
>CAIWXX010000124.1 GCA_903916735.1 uncultured Acidobacteriota bacterium | reverse complement strand
GCAGGTTGGGCGGTGATCACGAGCACCGGAAGGTAGCCGTCCGGTTCGATTTCCTTGAGGTCTTCCATCACCTGAAATCCATCCATGCCGGGCATCAGGAGATCGAGCAGAATCAGGTCGTAGTGGTTGTTGCGGTGAAGCTCGCAGACCTGATGCGGATCCATCGTCGATGCAATACAAGCATAGCCGACGCCACTCAGCATGCGTTCGAGCAGAAGGACACTGGCATACTGATCGTCAACGATCAGTATGCTGGCGTTGAGAATATCGGCTGCACTAATCATAAAATGGGACCTGCTTCATTTGCTTTGGCCCCCTTCTTTGTCCGCATATTTCAGAGCCACGTCCAGCGCATCCATGAACTCGTTGACCTTGATCGGTTTAGTGAGATACCGGAAAAATCCTGCCGCTAGGCCGTTCTCGATGTCACGGGGTATCGCATTAGCGCTGAGCGCAATGACCGGGATGTGCGTCGTGGCCGGGTCGGCGAGCAGGATTTTCAGGGCTTCGGAGCCGCTGATGTCAGGCAGATTGATGTCCATCAGGATCACCTCCGGCTGGGAGACGCGCGCAATCTCGATGCCGCTATTCCCGTTCACCGCAGTCAGCAGGCGGATATTGGGGTGACGCGCGATGATTTGCTCGACCAGCTTCATGTTAGCCGGGTTGTCTTCTACATAGAGCAGGGTGCGCAGCCGCACGCCGCCTGGCACTTGCGCTTGGGCAACGACTGTAGGTTCGGCTCCTCCGACTGCAAATTGTGGTGCATCAATCGACATCAGTTCGATCCAGAACACACTTCCCACCCCGACGGTGCTTTCCACACCGATTACGCCCTCCATCAGTTCGACCAGTCGCTTGCTCACCACCAGGCCAATGCCCGAGCCTTCCTCAGCGCTGGTCTCTTGTCCGAGACGATTGAACGGCTGGAACAGCTGCGCTAGTTTTTCCGGAGGCAATCCCGCACCGGTGTCGGTGACGCTGATGCGAATGCGCCCCTGGGTGCTTGCGGTGCAATCCACGACGACAGTTCCCCTCTCATGGTTGTATTTGATCGAATTGGAAAGAAGGTTGATGAGAACCTGCTTGACCCGGGTCCGATCGGCATTGACAAACCACTGGTTGTCGAACGGGGTAAAGATCATCTGGATACCGCGTTTTTGCGCCTGCGGTTCGATCATGGTCTGGCATTCGAGAATGACTTCGATCAGCGACACCGGTTCCAGCGACAGTGACAGCTTGCCGGACTCGATCGCCGAGAGATCGAGGACTTCGTTAATCAGCTTTAGCAGATACCATCCCCCCTGGAGAATCTGCTCAATGCTTGCCGTCTGCGAGGGTGTTGGCGGCGGGGAATCGGACTCCATCAACTGGGCGAAACCAAGGATCGCATTCAGCGGGCTGCGCAGCTCATGGCTCATGCTGGACAGGAAATCTGATTTCGCCATATTGGCTTTTTCCGCAGCAAACTTGGCATCGGTCAGCGCGGCTTCAACCAGCCTGCGTTCGGTCAGGTCGCGGGTTAATTTGGCGAAACCGCGCAGATTGCCAAGTTGATCTCGAATCGCCGTATATACCACATTGGCCCAGAAGCTTGATCCGTCCTTGCGCACGCGCCAGCCCTCATCCTCAAAGTGGCCGTTGGCTATCACCGCCTCCAGGTCGCGCTGGACCTTGCCATTGATGACGTCTTCACCGGGATAAAACCGGGAGAAATGCTGGCCGACGATCTCTTCCGCGTGGTAGCCCTGGATTCGCTCCGCGCCAGTATTCCAGCTCAACACGCGGCCCTCCGGATCCAACATGACAATTGCGTAGTCAGTGACACTCTCTACCATCAGGCGGAAGCTTTCCTCGGTCCACCG
>CAIWXX010000123.1 GCA_903916735.1 uncultured Acidobacteriota bacterium | reverse complement strand
TGGGATCTTGTTGGTACGGATGACGTGAATGATCAGAGTCTGGGTAAAGAGCGACTCTACGAACCAGCCGGTGTGAAATAGTGCGGGATTTGTCCAGGCATGGAAGATGTAGATCATAATGAAGAACGTCGCATAATCGAATATCGAGCTGATGGGTCCGATAAACAGAATGAAACGCTGGATGTCGCCAATCGCCCACTTGCGCGGTTTGGCCAGCCAATCAGCGTCGACTTCGTCTGTGGGGATGGTGGTCTGCGAAAAATCGTATAGAAGGTTGTTAGTCAGCACCTGGATGGGCAGCATGGGCAGGAAGGGCAGGAAGGCGCTGGCGCCAACGACGCTCAGCATATTGCCGAAATTGGAGGAGGCAGCCATCTTGATGTACTTGATGATATTGCCGAACACTCGCCGCCCCTCCATCACACCCTGCTCCAGTATGAGCAGACTGTTCTCCAGCAGAATGATGTCGGACGACTCTTTAGCGATGTCCACGGCGCTATCGACCGAAATGCCCACATCGGCGGCTTTCAAAGCCGGTGCGTCGTTGATACCGTCTCCCATAAAGCCGACGACGTGACCGTTTTTCTGCAGAGCGTGGACAACTCGCTCCTTGTGGGCAGGTACGAGCCTGGCAAAGACACTTGCAGAGCGTACTGCCTCGGCCAGTTCCGTATCGCTCATCTTCTCGATCTGGGAGCCGAGCAATAGATTATCCACCGGCATGCCCACTTGATTGCAGATGTAGGAGGTGATGATTTCATTGTCGCCGGTCAGGATCTTGACGTCAACGTTCAATGCATGCAGTCGCTTCAATGCCTCCGATGCGGTCTCCTTGGGCGGATCGAGGAATGCCAGGAAGCCCAGCAAAATCAGATCCGATTCATCCTTGACCGAGTAAACCGGTTCGTCCTTCGCCCCCGGCATTTCTTTGTACGCCAGAGCTATGACGCGAAAGCCCTCACCATTCAGAACGCCCGCCAACTGCCGGATTTTGGCGTCGTATTCGGGAGACATGGCGACGACCTCGCCCTTGATCTCCATCCGGCTGCAATGGCTCATCACTTCATCCAGCGCGCCTTTGCAGATGAGAATATTCAGGCCGGTTTCATCTTCAATCACCACCGACATTCTGCGCCGCACAAAATCGAAGGGAATCTCGTCGATCTTGCGGTACTTTTCATTGGCTTTCAGGCGTTCTTCCAGCTCCTCGTGATCGAGAATCGCCTCGTCGAGCAGGTTTTTGAGACCGGTATGGTGGTAGCTGTTCAGGTAACCGTAGTGCAGCACCTTCTCGCTGGGCTCGCCCCGGACGTCCAGGTGCTTCTCCAGAACGATCTTTCCTTTGGTAATGGTTCCAGTTTTATCTGTGCACAGGACATCCATGGCGCCAAAGTTCTGGATGGCATTCAGACGTTTGACGATCACCTTCTTGCTCGCCATCATGAGCGCGCCCTGGGATAGATTGACAGTCACGATCATGGGCAGCATCTCCGGGGTCAGCCCGACGGCCACTGCGACAGCGAAAAGGAATGCTTCCAGCCAGTTGTGCTTGGTCAGTCCGTTGATGAGGAAGACAGCCGGCACCATCACGGCAATGAAGCGGATCATCAGCCAGGTGAATTGGTTGATTCCCTTGTCGAAACTGGTGAGCACCCGCTGGCCGACGATACTGGCAGCCAGCGATCCAAAATAAGTTTGTTCGCCGGTATGCACCACCACGGAGGTAGCGGATCCGCTCTCGACGTTTGAGCCCATGAAGCAGATGTTGGCAAGCTCCAGAGGATTCTGATCCCCGGCAGGTAATGATGCTGCTTTTTTCTCCCCAGGCAGGGATTCACCGGTAAGGGCCGACTGATTCAGGAACAGGTCTTTGGCGAGCAGCACCCGCACGTCGGCCGGCACCAGATCACCCGCAGCCAG
>CAIWXX010000122.1 GCA_903916735.1 uncultured Acidobacteriota bacterium | reverse complement strand
CTCCGGCATTGACTGCGGAGATGACGGACGGGTGCCAGGAGTGGTTCTGTTGTTCCCATATTACTACAGTTGTAGAGTTTTCGGTATCTGGTCGGAAAAGCAAACCCCTATAGCCATGCTCAAATGTGCTTGATAGTTGGTGATGCCGTTTCTTGATCTAGGAACACCCATATTAGATTGGACCTGTAACCATCCGAGGCTCCCTGAGGCGTAACCATTGCTTACCGTTCATTACTAATATCTGTTTCTCCTACTTCACCCGGAACTGAAGCATGTTGCTCTTTACTCCGTCGACGACGACATAGACGTCGTACGTGCCCTTCTTCATCCTCGGGATCGTGAACTTGATCGAAGTCGGCTTCAGGCGGTTCAGGATCTTCACCTTCTTGGTGCCGATGTAGACCGCGACCTTCGTCTTGTCAGTCGAGAAGCCGGTGCCTCTGATCGTGGCCGTCGAGCCCGGCTTGCTGGTCCTGGAGGAGATGGACGTGATCGTGGGCCCTTGAGGTTGAGGACTCTGGCTGCAGAGAAGGGTGGTCGTTGCCGTGGAGTCGACGACGACGACGGCCGTCGGAGCGGCCACAGCGGAGCTCGTTCCGGGCCTCTTCCCGGTGTCGTAGCGGGTGGAAGCGATCGGGATGGCATACCCGGGCGCGTCCCGGCCAAGGTCGGGACACGACGGATCGATGTCCCCTGTCGCGCTGATCTTCAGACACCACGAAGCGTATGTGCTGACGCCGAAATTGTAAGTATAGCCTGCCAGGACGTAGCCGCCGTCGGCCGTCATGTCCGCACCGGTCACCCAGTCTGTATTGGTTCCCCCATATGTCTTCTGCCAGGCGACATTGCCGAAAGAGTCGAGTTTTGCGCAATACCCATCTGCACCACCCGCGCCGGAGGCGAAGGTGACGCCCGCCAGAAGGCAGCCGCCGTCGGCGGTCAGGCACGCGTCCTGGGGCGCCCCGTCATACGTGTTCTCCCACACGATGTTCCCCACGGCGTCGAGTTTGATGCACCACCCTTCACCGCCCTCGCCGGTCTGGCTATTGAACGACGCGAAGCCCGTCAGAATGCATCCACCGTCGGCCGTCGTGCCTGCGAGGTCGAAGAGCATATCGTCCATAGCTCCTCCATAGGTCTTGTCCCACAACATACTCCCCCCGGCATCGAGCTTCAGGACCCACGCATCAAACCACCCGGCACCGCCGGAGCTTGTGGCGGCCACCACAATGTAGCCGCCGTCGGACGCCGTGCCCACATCAAAGGCCCATTCGTCGTCTTTGCTCCTGCTCCCGTAAGATTTCTGCCAGAGGATGTTTCCGGAGGCGTCGAGCTTCAGGCACCAGACATCACCGAGCCACCCGTCCCATGTGAAAGAATCCGTGATGCCCACCACGATGAAACCTCCGTCGGACGTAACGCGCACGGCATTGAAACCGTCGGACTTGGCACCTCCATAGGTCTTCTGCCAGAGGACGTTCCCGGAGGCATCGATTCTCAGGCACCATCCGTCATCGTTGCCGGCGCCGAAGGATTTTGTCCTGCCCACGAGGAGGTAGCCGCCATCGGACGTCACTTCCACCGCAGCTGCGGAATCGCTGTTGGCTCCCCCGTATGTCTTCTGCCAGACGATGTCTCCGGAGGCGTCGAGCTTCAAGCACCAGACACCCGATCCGCCCGCACCAAAGGATTCCGCAGTCCCAACGACGATGAAGCCTCCGTCAGTCGTCTCACGAACCGCACTGAATTGACTTCCCATGGTTGCGCCGTACAGGCGCGCCCAATTCGTGCCGGCTTCAGCGAAATCGGTCGGGAGCATCAACCAGGCCAGAATTGCCAGAACCCATGCCGCTCGGAAGCTTCTGTTCATGATTCATTCTCCTCTTTGTCGCCTAACCAAGCCGACAACAACCTGTTGACTGCCCATATCATCGCACGTTTCCCCATGGTGTGCCATAGCATGAACATGCGGTAATTCTTGGAGCAATGACTCACCCATCCTGTCCCCCCCATCTCCAACGTGGACGTAGACGTAGACGTGGACGATCCCTGCAGCAACATCGTCAGCTTCCACATCCACCTTCACTGTCGCGCTTGCGCGAGTTGGAGCGGCGGAGGAGCAGAGGAGCAGAGGAGGGCGCTGCAGCCCCGCCACCAACCGCGCAATCTCATGAGCGCCACGGAATCAGATGATGCCGCCTCGAAGAGCCTTGCTCACGGCCTCGGATTTCGAGTGTACATGGAGCTTTTCGTAGATCGACCGCACGTAGTCGCGAATGGTGTTGATGGTGACCTCGAACTTCTCCGCGGCAGCCTGATAGCTGTAGCCCTGGGCGAGCAGCCCGAGAAGACGCACTTCGTGCGGGGTCAGGTCATGTTCGACCCTGGCGTGCGGCTTGGTCTTCTGAAACAGGTTGACCACTTTTCGTGCGATCTCGGGCGACATTGGCGCGCCTCCGGTGAAGGCGTCCGAGACGGCCTCGAGAAGCTTGGCCGGGGGCGTCTTCTTGAGGATATACCCGGATGCACCGCCGCAGATCGACGTGAAGACGCTGTCATCATCGGAGAGGCCGCTCAGCATCAGGATGCGCATGGAAGGGTATTTCTCGCGGAACAGAGGAACGGCCTCCGCACCGCTCATCCCCGGCAGATGGATGTCCAGGAGAAGCACATCCGGCACCTCGGAGGCGAGCCCGTTCAGTCCGTCTTCGGCTGACTCGTATGTCCGCACGCATCGGTAGCCCGGAGTCGCGTCTACGATGAGGCGAAGCCCTTCACGCGCGACTCGCTGGTCCTCGACGATCGCAACCCGGATCGGTCTGGTCGTGCCAATCGGCGATTCTGCTGTCATGTCACGAAACCCCCAGGCATTATAAGGCATCCTATGTATTTCGTTCTAATAATCTATTTGTGGTGTCAGACGTTCAGGATGGCAGATCTGGTTGTGAACATAGTGCTAACAATATACGTTTGCATAGGAACTCTTCTTGAAGAAAAGAAACTTGTCTTGGAATTCGGCGATTCATACATAACATACCAAAAAGAAGTGCCGATGCTGATCCCATTTACCAAACCAAGGGTCACATATGTTGCATTGTCAATAACGGCGGCGTAGCTCATTACATCGATATTCCATAATGTGCAGATACTCCCAGGGGCCGCTTGCAACACTTTGTAGGTGAATACACTGGCGGACCGGTGGCTTTGCACGTGAAATCTATGATCCATATGCAGGAGTATAGAGTCATGGATGGAAAAGAATGAGCGATAATGATACACCTCATAAAGCGGCGGACTATGATGGGGAGATTCACAAGACGATCCCTTTCTACCATTTGTTCCATGCCGAGACCATAGACCTGGTGCGAACGTTGTTACCGGACGTATCAGTCTGGCCTGACACCGGCTGTGGCACCGGCTACCTTGCAGAACAAGCGCTACCTCTTCTGCCCAGGGTGTGCTTCCTTCTGGCCGATCCTTCTTTGGCAATGCTCGAACAAGCCCGTGGACGGCTTGCACGCTTTCCGTCGGCCGACGTCCGGTTCCTTGGTGCGGGTACCATGGAAGAACCCATCGGCGTAGTACCCGAAGCTCCCCAGGTAATAAGCGCCATCCAATGCCACCATTATGGCCCGGAAGAATCACGAAGGCGCGCAACTACCACCTGCTATCACCTCCTGGAGCCGGACGGCATATATGTCACTTCCGAGAACATTCGACTTCACGTACATCGGCAATCATGTGAGTCTGTAGCTGGCCGGGAGGGGCCACAAAGACATCGAGCAATATGAGGGAAAAGAATGAATGACAAACCGACGTCAACCCCTTGAACTGTGTCAAACGGAGGAGGTTGAATGCGGGCTTCTGCTGACATGGCTACCTCCCTTCCTTGCTTAATTGAATGCTCGGAGCCTCCTACGCCCCCTTCTTGAGGGGACGCCATTTCATGTAACGCTTCTTCTCCTCGACCATCTCCCACACACCCGAGGCGATTATCTTCGATCGAGCCTCATCTCTGCTCTGGTGGCCGTTGTCTATGAAAAGAAAGCCGGTTCCTTTCGATATTCTGTCCAGGTCTTTCATAAACCCCGTGGGGTCGCTCACCATATGAAACATGTCCAGCGCGTAGATGACATCGGCCGTCTCATCGGCCAAAGGACACTTGCTAGTATCTGTCACAACGGCAGTCACGTTCGTCAGGAGGTCCCTGGCGGCCCGTTGCATCACCGCCTTGATGGCAAGCTCGTGGACATCAAGAGCGAATAGCTGTCCCCGCGGTCCCACCAATTCAGATGCTCGCTTGATGTACGATCCCGGACCACAGCCATAGTCTACAACAGTCCATCCCGGCTCAATGCCGAACTCGTCCAGGAGAGAGGATACTGGAACGAATCTGTCTCTGATGTCGAATAACAGGTTCATCATCCGGAAAGCTTCTCCAACACGAAATCGATCATCTCGATGGAATTCTCGCCATCGATCGTGCCGTGGATCCCAAGGGAATTATCAGTCGTGAGGCATTCACCGCGGATCCTGCCCATTTTATCAATCAGGTGGATTACACGATCGGCATGTCGTCCCACACATCATCATCGAATTCGTAAACCCTCCAACATTAACGTCGATTCCAGCGATGCCATCTTCCTCAAGCAAGAAAGAAGACCTGATCGCACCTGATAACAAGATATTCGTACAGGCGAAGGAGAGCCGGCTCATGATTAATGATGGCTTGAAGCCGGACCGGATTCAATCCCAGAAGAGCGCTTGAGCCGCGCAATCAACATCCCCAAGCGAATGATCACATATCCGACCAGCAGGATGGCCAGTACCGGCAAGATGATGCCGATCAGGCCGATCACGTCGGTATGGAAGTGATCCGGCATGAGGTTGTTCGCCAGACCGATGAGGTTGACGAGGCCGAAGAACACCAAAACCCTCAGCAGCCGCCGATACTTCCCCGTCAGCGAAGGGACATCGGTGTAGATGTCGCAGACGCCGGCCGCTGCATCGGCGCGAAAATAGTGCCAGGGACCGTACTTGCATACATGCTCCCACCCTGCATCGCGGAACAGGTTCAGGTATTCACCTCGATCCAACTCCTCTCGAGCGTGATAGTCCATGCGGTAGCGGACTTCCTTTGGCTCCCCACGACGGAATTGAAACGGGAATCCACTTTTAACGAGATGCCATCCCTGGTGCGCCATCTCCGCCAGCCAGCGTCCTTCATCCTCGTCCTCCCAGGCCCAAAAGAACCTGAATACACGCTTCGTCTCGTCGTTTCGGTTCGTCATGTCCCCGCCTTTCTCAGGAGTATCTGTCGGCCGGTCCGTGCCAGGCTCTCGAGGCGCCGGCACTCCAATTCAATCACCTGCCGTCCGAGCGGCGTCAGCGTGTACTCCTTACGTCGTTCGCCCTCGGACATGCTCTCGCCTGCTCGACGGATCAATTTCTGTTCGAGAAGCTTGGCTAGAACGGCGTACAGAGTGCCCGGACCCAAACGAACCTGCCCCCCGCTGGCATCTGCAACCGTCTGCATGATCGCGTAGCCGTGTCGAGGTGTGGCGAGGGAGGCGAGGGTCCAGTAGGTCGCCTCGGTGAGAGGCAACAAGGCCCGAGCGCGCCGGTCTGAGCTGTTCTTCGTTTTCATATCGATTAACGATATAGCCGATGCCGCTATATCGATAACCGATATAATAATCCGGGTACGCGACTTTGTCAAGAGGAATCCGAATCCACGAATCAGTTCGTGATCCCGCTCAATTCATTTTGATCATCCCATTCTATCGATGCAATCATCTCTCCCGATCACTCTCTCTTGTCCGCGACCGCACGATGCGGCTTGAAGAACACCTGTCGCATGCGAATCCACGCCAGTGCCAACAACGCCAGGGGCATATAGAGAAACGCCACCAATCCCGTCCAGGATGCAAACCCGATATTGCGACTGGCGATTAAGGATGACCCGAAACGTGAAAAGGGATTGTCGCCGACGATGTACGTCCACGTCGCCGAAGGCCGGCGAATGCACGCTTTTTCTAAATCGAGTGCGGAAATGTCCGCCGGCAATTTTCCAAAAGCGCCGACAACTTCCGTCTCGACCTGTTGCATCATCTCCGAGAGTGCCGCGTCGGCCTGGCGGATGAACTCATCGAGCGGCTCTCGCCCTCCGTATCTCTCAAAATGAATTCCTTCGCGTATGTCATCAATGACTGCCAAGTGTTCGGACCAGAAGCAGTCGAGATAATGAATCGTGAGCAACCGCTCGACCTTTTCCGCCGTCTCCCGGCCGGCGTTGTCACAGAGCTCCCTGAAATGATCCGGCCATGCGTCCGCGCAGAGGCCCGGCTGGATATCGCCGGCAAGGATGCCTTGACGCAGCCGATGCACAATCTGCCGCTGCTTCTCAACAAGCTCCGAATACGACCACAGCGTCCTCCGAATTTCAAAGTTCTGGGATTCAATGATGCGTTGAGCCCTGGCGATCTCTTGCAAAACCACCCGATCATGAATACGTCCTTGCTGCCCTGAGGGGCGATGGCGAGTGGGAATGAAGCCTGTCACGTCATAGCGGCACATGAGGTCGTCTTCCAGACTGATGAAGAATCGAGTGCTGCCCGGATCTCCCTGCCGTCCGGCTCTCCCGCGAAGCTGGTGATCAATGCGAACACTCTCATACCGATTGGTCCCGATGACGTAGAGTCCTCCCAGCTCCACGACCTTCTGTCGTTCGAATTCATCGCCGCCGCCGAGAACGATGTCGGTGCCGCGGCCCGCCATGTTGGTCGAGATGGTGACGGCGCCGAGCCTCCCGGCGCAGGCAATGATGAGCGCCTCGCGCGCATCATGCTTTGCGTTCAGGACGCGGCACTTCACGCATTCACTACGCAGTCGCGCGGCGAGCTCCTCCGATTCATGAACACTCGCCGTCCCCACCAGGATCGGCCTGCCCGTCGCATGTATGCCGCGGATCTCATCAACCAGCGCTCGTACTTTAGCTTCCAGATGTGTGAACACGGCATCCGGCTCATCATGACGGATACAGGAGCGGTGAGGTGGAACAATGACGGTATCGAGTCCATAAAAATCCCTGAACTCCGATGACGACGAAACCGCGGTGGCCGTCATGCCGGCGATTTTCGGGTACATATGGACGAAGTGTTGGATCGTGATCGCGTTGAGTATCCTGCCTTCGGGTCTGATGTCGACACCTTCCTTAGCTTCAATGGCCGGTTGAATGCCGTGCGGCCATCGTCGATTGTCGGCAACCCTTCCTGTGAACTCATCAATCAACTCGACGATTCCATTTCTGACGATATAATCCCGGTCCCGCTTCAACAGAACCTCGGCATGCAGAGCCACATGGATCGCCCCAGTGTGAGTTGGTGTTGTGGTTCATGCAATGAATCGATGCCGAGTATATGTTCGACATGCAGAATGCCGTGAGAGTTGAGTGTCACAATGCGGGAATTTTCGTTGATCTGGTAGTCTTCATCGACCTGAAGATCGCGGATGAGTCGAGCGATTCGCCGATGATCGATGTCCAATTCGTCTGAGCGGCCTGCAATGACAAGCGGGACACGCGCTTCATCAATGAGAATGAAATCCGCTTCATCGATGATTGTGAAATGGAATGCTCGATGCACCTGTCCGCCGATATCCAGTGCAATCTGATCGCGCAAGAAGTCAAATCCGGCTTCCTTGGCCGTCACATAGGTAATATCGGATGCATAGGCTTTCCGGCGCTCTTCGACGGGCATGCCTTGTTGGATGCAACCGACGGTTAATCCAATGAATCGATAGACCGGCGCCATCCACTCGGCATCGCGTCGTGCGAGATAATCATTCGCTGTAAAGACATGAACGCCGCGGCCGGTCAATGCATTGAGGCTGACGGGGAACACGGCGGCAAGCGTCTTGCCCTCGCCGGTTTGCATTTGCACCAAATTGCCGTTGTGTAGAGCGATTCCGGTCATGAGCTGTTCATCGAATGGACGCATGGCGAGTGTGCGAGCGCACGCTTCATACGTGAGTGCGAAAACTTCCGGAAGCAAGGCATCAAGGGGTTCACCGTTCAAGGCTCGGCCCCTGAGGGCGGATGTCATATTATGAAGATCACAGTCCGAGGCGGCTTTCAATTCAACCGCCTTAATTGTGGTCAATCGACGACGATATGCCGAAAGATCATCTGTAATAGGACTCTCAGCGAGTCTCCGGTAGGTTTCATGCATCCGATCCGGGCGATACGTTCCACCAATTGTATCCGTATCCACTGTCTCCTCCTCGAAGATAAAATAGAGACTCTCTGCAGACAAAATGAAGATAGCTGAATAAAGGACTGCAAAGTGAGAGACAACTTATGCGCTGGTAAAGTTACATCATGAAGAGGTACATTTTTTCATCCGCTAAGGGTTGTTGTTCATAGGCCATTTCCATTATGGCTTGATGTTGTAGAAAGTTGCACGGACAGCCTTTTTGTTTGTGAAACACATCACAGCTGGAATCATTCATTTATGCGAGTATAATCATAGGGGTTATTTCGATATTTTTTTCGCATTTTTCCAAGGCGTCGATCTATGAAAAATTCCTGTCAATGGGGGTTCTACCAGCTTTTGGAAAGGTACAAACGGTCCAAAATCGGCAGACAAGGAGGTTCAATGTATCGATTCAGTTCCGCAATTATCTCGATTTTATTACTACTGGCGGGCAGTACATCCGCGGCCGATCGTGACCTGTTCCGAGATGCCGTTAGCCAATCGGTTTTCTGCCCCGATCCGGCTCCTTTCGATCTCTCTGTTATTCAAAGCAGGCCAATTCTGGTCGATATGGAACGCTTGGGGGCGCTGGGTGATGTCAAACAACTTAGCCTGGACCTATTCGGTAACGAGATCGTCAGCGCTGTGCAGGACCGCGTGGAATGTCGAGGTGAATGGGACTACTCCTGGTTCGGTCATCTGGAGAATTCTTCGCAGGACTCGGTTATCCTGGTCGTGAACAGAAATGGAATGGCCGGGAGCATCCATACGGGAGGCCGGCTCTTTCGCATTGCTCTTGCCTGCGAGGGAATCCATGTTCTTAGCGAAGTCGATGTTGCGAGGCTCGCTCACGCTGAGTCCGCCCAGGGGGACGATTCTATCCCCATGAACACCATCGGCAACGCAGTTCAACCGATACCAGCTCTGAAAGCGCCTGACATCGACGTGCTTGTTGCATATACAGCCGCCGCTGCCGCTGCCGCCGGGAACATCCAAGCGACAATCCAACTTGCCGTCGATGAGACCAATACGGCATACGCCAACAGCCTCATCAATCAGCGCATCAGGATCGTCGGAACCTATCAGGTCAGCTATACTGAAAGCGGTTCGTTCAACACGGATCTCGATAATCTCACATATTCGGGCGGCTCCAACGCCGCAATGGATGAAGTTCATACGCTGAGAGATGCCCTCGGTGCTGACTTAGTATCTCTATGGGTTCACTATGGCGGTTCCACCTGCGGCATCGGTTGGATGATGTCCACGGTCTCCACTGGTTTTGCTCCCTATGGCTTCTGCATCATCGAGTTGGACTGTGCAACCGGCTATTACTCGTACGCACACGAAATGGGGCACAACATGGGCGCCCGTCATGACTGGGCGGTCGATTCGGATACAACTCCCTATGCCTATGCCCACGGCTATGTCTATACGCCTGCACTCTGGCGCACGATCATGGCATACAACACAGCCTGTTCACCCAGCATATGCACTCGTCTGCAATACTTCTCGAATCCGAACATCACCTACGGTGGCATACCCATGGGCGTGGCGGAAGCGAATCCAAATCCGGCATACAATGCAAAGACCCTGAACAACACGGCTGCCACGGTCGCCGCCTTCAGAGCGGCCCAGGGAGCATGCCCTTTTGCGATTTATCCTGGCAGCCGGAGCTATCCTGTTTCCGGTGGTACAGGCACGCTCAGTGAGGTCTGTCCGACCGGATGCGGATGGTCCGCGACGAGCAACGATCCATCGTGGATCATCATTACCTCCGGTGCCGCAGGATCTGGAAGTGGGGTGACCGGCTATAGTGTGACAACAAACAGCGGCGGCGCTAGGTTGGGGACGATCACGGTGGCGGGCAAGACTTATACAGTCACCCAGGACGGCGGCGGCGGTGGGTCCTGTAGCTACACCATCGCACCCACCTTTCAGAATTTCAATTCGGCGGGAGGCGCAGGAACCACGAACGTTCTAACATCGGTGGGTTGTTCGTGGACGGCCACGAGCAACGATCCATCGTGGATCACTGTGACTTCGGGCGATAGTGGTAGTGGGAACGGGACAGTTGGATTTTCAGTGGTCGCAAATTCCGGCAGCGCCCGCACCGGAGCACTCGCAATCGCCGGCCAGAGCTTCACCGTCACCCAAGATGCTGCCGGCGGCGGCTGTCCCGATTGCCCGGTCATCACGAGAATCAACAGCAAGACGAGCAAGGTCGGATCCAACGCAACCATTTATGGCGTTGGATTTAGTACGACCAAGAGCAAGGACATCGTTTATTTCGGGAGCAAGAAAGTTAAGCGCCTGAACCGGGTTTCGACGATCAAAATCAAGCTCACGATCCCGCGTGTCACCAAAGGCATCTTACAGGTCTATGTCATCGTGAACGGGAAGGAGAGCAACCGATTCAATTTCCAAATTAAATAGTCGAGGACGATGAGACCGCGGTTGGGTCGAGTGCAGCAATTATCGTGATCGAGATTGCCGGCAGCGATTCCAGCGCTTAAGCAGAGTCGATAAGGTGTTTGAAACCGGTGAAAAAGAAGTAAAGGCTGCTGATCCTGAACCGGACCAATTGATGGTTCAGGAAGGATAACAGCAAAATCCTACATCCCGGGCTATTGGCGCGGCTGTCGCGTGGTTTTTTCATTTCCATGCGCAGCGGGAGCTTGTTGCACATGCCGTGGCTGTTCGAACGCGAAGCAGCCGCTGCCCCAGCTGTAAAGGCATGGGCACCAGTAGTGAATCCGAGTGAGGAGCAAGATGACAGCGAAACCGCTAAATCAGCCACAGTTGGTTGATCCATGATGTCGCGAATGGAGAGCTCCAGGTTGAACTCCCTCTTGAGCTTATTGACCAGCGTCGTCGCCAATAGCGAATGCCCACCAAACTCATAAAAGTTGTCGAGCCGCCCGATCGGATCGATGCCGAACAGCTTGCCCCACACTGCGACGACTTTTTCTCGACATCCGTCTGTGGCGTCTGATAGCCGGTTTCCAAAGTGGGCCGCTGATATTTGGGCCGCGAATCTTCGGCTTCCATCAATGTGCCGTGGTATTCGGGATTTCCGCGAAGAACACGAATTTGTTATATAATTCGATTTTCAAGATGCAGCATCAGCACTTTTTCGGAAGGATTAGCCCATGAAGAGACCAATTAATATGCCCACAATTATTTCCTTTCAATTAATCCTGCTCATGCTCGGGATCGCGACTGTCAATGCTTTCGCAGAGGCAGCTCAATCAATCCGATACACACTGGGCAATCGTATTCCTATGACAATTGCAATCGAGCGATACATGATGAGAGACTCATGGACCCCGCTGCTTGTCACAGTCAGTGATCTGCAGATGACTTTGTGGATGGACAAATCCGGATCGGTCTATGAAAGATCTGGCAGGGAAGGCAGCCGGTCAATGCCTCTTTTCAGTATCGACATATTCTCAGGCCGCATCAATACCGGCAATGGATCGATTCCATTCAGATGGACTGAAGATGACGAATTTCGCGCGCGAATGCTGGTGAGCGACGGGCCTGATCGGATCACATTGATTCAGTCAGAGGACGGCAGATCAGCTGAAATAAGGTTGTTCGACAAATCCGCGCCGCCGATTCGTGTCACCGTCGTCAGGGAAACTGGGCCGGACAAGCATGCGCGCATCATGCTCTTGGGACGCTATGTCATTCAGAGGAATGGCTGGGTATTAAGCAAGGATGGACTCGAGCTATCAGATGAGATGTACTCAATGGAGCACAATCCCCGTGTGAGTGTGTTCGTGTCGCGAGGAGAACAACAATGAGCCGATCACAGAAAGCATGGACGGTGTTTGCATTGATGCCTCTCCTGTGGGCATCACCACGCATAGTCGGCGCAGCTATTCCCGCAAATGAGCGGGCGGCCCTCATCGCCTTATACAATTCCACCACCGGCAATAGTTGGACCATCAATACCGGCTGGAAAACCCCGCCACTGGACGTGGACGGCTTCGCAATGCCCGGCACAGAATGGAATTGGTTCGGCGTCACAATCGTGTCCGATCACGTGACTGAAATCAAACTCGGCTCCAACAACCTGGTCGGGTCTCTGCCGGCTCAATTGGGGAATCTCACTAATTTGGTCAACCTGGCCATGTCTTCAAATCATCTGAGTAACAGCATCCCGATGGAGTTGGGGCTTCTTTCAAACCTCGTCTACCTCAACCTATCTTTTAATGAGCTGACAGGAAGCATCCCGCCATGGCTTGGAAACATCACCGGCCTGAGGCTAATAGCGCTTAATAGAAATCAGCTTAGCGGAAATATCCCATCCGGGCTCGGCAACCTCACAAATCTGCGGAATCTGACGCTCGACCGAAATCAACTGAATGGAAGCATCCCGCCGGAGTTTGGTAACCTGACAAATCTGTCTTCTCTTTCTCTGTTTGATAATCAGCTGATCGGCAGCCTCCCGGCTGGTCTCGGAAACCTAAGTAATCTGAAGTACATGCAGCTTTCTTGGAACCAACTGAGCGGAAGTATCCCACCGGAGCTCGGCATTCTCACAAGCCTGGTGATCCTGGAGCTTGCCAACAATCAACTGAGTGGAGCCATTCCGTCTGAGCTCGGAAACATCTCAAGCCTGACGGACCTTGAACTTGATGGGAATCGGCTGAGCGGAAGCATTCCGGTTGAGCTTGGGGCGCTGGCCCAATTGCAGTCCTTGATCCTCTCAGACAATCTGCTGACCGGCTCCGTCCCTGCTGCGCTTGGCGGACTCACTCATCTTGTTGAGCTTTATCTTGATTCCAACGGGCTCATTGGCGCCATCCCGGGCTCGCTGATCAACTTGACGCATTTGATTGATGACGATGGATTTGACCTGAGGTACAACGGGTTGACTACATCTGATGCCGCCTTGCGCACGTTCCTGAATTCCAAGCAAGACGGGGGCGACTGGCAAAGCACACAGACGGTGGCCCCCGCAAGCCCATATGGCAGCGGAGTGAATTCCACGACGATCCAGGCGAGCTGGACGCCGATCACGTATACAGGGGATAGCGGCGGGTATCGGCTGTACTATTCCACATCATCCGGCGGTCCCTACAATCTATACGGAATCACTCCCGATAAGCTCACGTCCTCAATGCTGGTCGCCGGTCTCACGGCGGGAACCCCATACTACTTCGTGATGGAGACTTTCACTTACCCGCATGCATCGAACCAGAACACGATCATCAGCGAGAGGTCAGCTGAATTCTCCGCCACGCCGCAATCGGGCTGCGTGTCGCCATCGATCACGACGCAACCTGAGAGCCTGACCGTAAGCAGCGGAGGGCAGGCAATGCTGTCGGTCAAGGCAGCTGGAACCCAGCCGTTCAACTACCAGTGGTATCAAGGCGCTTCCGGCGACAGGAGCAATCCGATTGCCGGGGCGACAGAGGATTACTTTGTTACTCGAGCCCTGTACACAGCGACGAGCTATTGGGCGCTGGTAGGCAATGCATGCGGCACTGCATCCAGCAATACTGCGATGGTAACCGTATTGCCCGGCGGCCCTATCATCAGTGCGATCGCAAGCAAGACCGGCAAACCGGGAAGCGTAGCGACGATCAAGGGCAGCGGATTCTCGAGCCGGAAAAAGAGCAATGTCATCTATTTCGGCGGGGGCAAAGCCCGCATTACTAAAGCATGCCCGACTTCATTGCAGGTCATAATCCCCAAGGGTCTGCGATCCGGGAAGGCCTATGAGGTGTACCTGCGCGTGAACGGCCTATGGAGCAACGTCGTCATGTTCAAGGTGAAATAGACAGCACAGACTCCGCACAGTCCCGCCGAGCCGCAAGGCACAGGCGAAGGCCTTGGCGCCGCCTATGAAACTTTCGGCCTGCTGATCGTTGATGTAGCACGCAATCCCGATATCATGGCGCAGCTTGAAACGCTCTTCACCACCTATACAGGCCTTGAGATCAACCCGCAGTCAAAGTCGCTGGAGACTGACCATAGAGGCGGGCCGTGAGTTCCCTGGTATGACACGGTCCGCATGGATCGGTTGCTCCACGTATTCCAAATCTAAGGTTCTCCATTCCGGCATAGGCTGTGACGGATCACTCTGGTTTGCATTATGCAGCCTTATTCATGAGATATAAGTATTTGCTTTTTCTCTCTGGATGCTCAATTGCCGCAAACGTAGTAAATCGAGCATCCCCCTGTCGATATTGCCATCCATCCTCCGTCCCCGGAGACGGAGGATGGCGTGCGCCCGGCATGGGCGCGGAACAGGAGGTGAGAGTCCTCATGGGACCCTGATGGAGGGAACCCAACATCTATGAGACAAGGGCGTTGATCTGGAATACCAGGTCTCTGCCGTTGGCGTAGCCGCGG
>CAIWXX010000121.1 GCA_903916735.1 uncultured Acidobacteriota bacterium | reverse complement strand
GTAACCAACTTTCCTGAGAATCATTTCAAGTTGATCTGTGAGGAGAACTGTAAATGATCGAGTCTTATAAAGATCGAGTTTCCCCTGTTTGACTTGGACTAGAAAAAGGCAATTTAGGAGCGCTATTGTACAAAAGAAAACGGCAGCCGCCCGTCGTGGATGTCTGGAAATGAGGTGCGTCGCAGCCTGCCAGGCAATGCCACAACCTGCCATGAATAATGCAGTGAGCCCCACCCCTCTCCGTATTTCGAATCCATAAGCTCCCCACCACTCCTCATGAGCAATATTAATACAAATAATACTGATTCCTTGAGCAGTTGCCAACCGGTATGATTGATACAAGTGGTGCCTCTCGAAGAGGAAAGAGGAGGATTCATGGATAGTGCAACTTTCAGGCTTCTCGGACACCAATTTGTGGATTGGATAACGGACTATCGCCAACGCCTGGAAACCCTGCCTGTGATGAGTCAGGCTAAGCCTGGTGATATTCGTGCGTGTTTCCCCAAAACCCCGCCCGCGGTGGGAGGACGCCTCAAGGAGGTGTTGGCTGTCCTGGAAAAAGATGTCATGCCAGGCATCACGCACTGGAACCACCCATCTTTCTTCGCATATTTTCCAAGCAACACCAGTTACGCATCGATCCTTGCCGACATTGTGGCATCGGGCCTTGGAGTTCAAGGCATGAGCTGGCAGACCAGCCCGGCTGCGACTGAGCTCGAGGAAGTCGTCATGGATTGGCTTCGCCAGATGGTGGGGCTTTCGGCGGCATGGACCGGGGTGATCCACGATTCTGCGAGCACGGCGACATTGTGCTCTCTTCTTTGCGCTCGCGAACGCGCATCCGGCTATAGCCAGAACAGCAAGGGTCTCCAATCGGGGGAGGCGCCACTGGTTGTCTATGCCTCCGACCAAGGGCACAGTTCGATCGAGAAGGCCGCGCTCCTGGCCGGGTTTGGGAGAAACTACTTGCGATTGATCGTCACAGATGATGTGCATGCGGTCCGTATGGACCTTCTGAAATCGGCGATTGAATCGGATCTCGCGGCGGGATTGCGCCCGTGTGCGGTGGTCGCAGCGATAGGCACTACAGGCACAACGGCACTGGATCCGTTGAAAGACATCGCAGAACTAGCGAAGAAATATCATCTGTGGCTTCATGTGGATGCGGCTCTGGCTGGGACGGCGATGGTGCTGCCGGAATGCCGTTGGATGTGGGAGGGCATCGAAGCCTCCGATACCCTGGTTCTCAATCCTCACAAATGGATGGGGGTTGGATTCGATTTCAGTGCTTATTTTGTCCGGGATGTACAACACCTGATCCGGGTCATGAGCACGAATCCGAGTTATTTGCGCACGGCGCATGACGGTGAGGTCAAAAACTTCAGGGATTGGCACATCCCACTTGGACGTCGATTCAGAGCATTGAAACTCTGGTTTTTCCTCATGGATGTCGGTGTTGAGGGCCTGCAAGAAAGAATCCGGCGGGATCTCCGGAATGCTCAATGGTTCAAGGCTCAAGTGGAAACCCTGAAGGAGTGGGAGTTGATGGCTCCCGTGACATTACAGACCGTTTGCATCCGGCACGTACCAGAGCCGATGCGGGGTGATGAGGCGGCTCTGATGCGACACAATTTGGAAATCGCCCGACAAATCAACGACAGCGGAAAGGCCTACATCACGCCCTCTGTGCTGAAAGGCCGGCAGATGCTGCGCGTGAGCATCGGCGCCGAAACAACAGAACGACGCCACCTGGAAGCTCTGTGGGGGGATCTGCAACGTTTTTCCAGCGAAGAATAGCCACCTCTGGTCCTTGTGAGCACCTGAGCCGATCTCCCTTTCGGGAGATCACCACGCCGCGTATCGACAGCTCAATAGGCTGATATCATCGGAAGAATGATCTGCATATCGAAAAAAGTTTCACATCGATCAGCGTTGATGGAAAATTATATTTGTACTAAAATATATAGGGATTTTGGTAAAAAAAATTAGTACCTGAGTTAAACCCGACTAAACATGAGGCAACCAATGAAATCCAACCAACACAAGCACAAACAAATTTCTCCGGCCGCCCGCATCCAGGTTGAGAGAGTGCAGACAGGCATTCGTATCGAGAAGTGCCTCCTCAAGGTGCTTAAAGGGCTCGCTGAGTATCAAGACATGACCCTTGGTGATCTGCTTGAAGGTATCGTTCTGCACGCCTTTGACGGAAAGCTCCCGTTTGGCAAGGAAAGCCGGAAGCGAATTGATCAATTGAAGGATCTCTATGGCCTCCGGCTGACGGCAGCCGATAGTCACCGGCTCTTCGAGTCTCATGAATCACTCGCTCCGAAGGGGAGATGATGAGTCATCCGGCAGCGATGAAAATCATCTCCGTGATCGCAGCCGTGTCCTAATCCAATGTCGTTGGCAAGATCCTGGCGAGCATCAAGTTCGTCTTCGAAGTTCTCAAGCTCCCTGAACGTCCGCCATCAGCGCGTCCCTCTGAGCCGGACGAGGACTGGGACGACGGTTTCCGCTCCGACGCCTCCTGCTTCTGATCAGCACCACGCCGGCCCACATCGTTCAACTTCTGCATGGCCGACCATCTCGCCGGCCGCACTTTTTGACTCGACCCACAAAAAACACTACTCTTAACCCGTGCTACAGAAGGGTGCCAGGAGAGGTCGTGTTGACTTGTTATTACTACAGCGGTAGTGTTCCTGGTACCCGGTCGGAAAAGGGAACTTATTTAGCCTCAAGGAGGGAACCATGATCCGTGCTTGGCCACTTCTATTGACGCTCTCGGTCTTTCTTGCTCTCCGCGCGGTGGCGGGAACGACATACTATGTGCGACCGGATGGAGGCACGGCGTCGCAGTGCACAGGGAAAGTCGATGCGCCCTACCCTGGCTCTGGAACGTGTAAACCGTGCGCATGGAATCATCCGTTCCAGGCGCTCCCGCCCGGAGGCAAGGTGCGGATCAAGGGCGGCGACACACTGATCATCAAGAAGGGCAGCTACCGAATGGGGTTCGGTGCTCCCGGCGCGGGCGACTGCTATCAGGAAGGCTCGTACGATTGCGTGATGCCGCCGGTGCCATCGGGCCCAGACGCTGCGCACCCGACGAGAATACTCGGCGAAGGATGGAACAAGGGCTGCGCCAACCCGCCGGAGCTTTGGGGTGCGGAGCGCCCGTGGTACATCATCAACTTGACGGAGTCGTCCCACGTGGAGATAGGATGCCTGGAAATCACGGATCATTCTTCATGCATCGAGAATCACAATGGTTCGGGGCTGCCATGCTCGGGTTGCAATGTCCCGTGCGAGCGAGACAATCCTCCATTCGGAGACTGGGCACCCATCGGAATTCATGCCGAAGATTCGACCGACGTCTCGCTATCCGACCTCAACATTCATGGCCTCGCATACTGCGGTATTCATGCCGCTCGACTGAAGGACTGGGTCCTTAATCACGTTCGGATTCATGCCAACGGTGCGGCGGGCTGGGATGGCGATCTCTGGGATGACAAAGGGGACGTCAACTCCGGCAGTATTGTGTTTGAAGGAGTAGAGGTCAGCTTCAACGGATGTGGTGAAAGCTGGCCGGCGAAGACTGTGAATCTCAAGACCTGCTGGGGACAGGAAGCGGGAGGATACGGCGACGGCTTGGGGACCGGTGCCACTGGCGGCGACTGGCTGTTCGAGAATTGCTACTTCCATCACAACACCTCCGACGGGCTCGACCTCCTGTACGCCAAGGGCGATTCGTCGATCACGGTGAGAGGCCTGGTCTCCGAAGGCAATGCCGGCAATCAGCTGAAAACCGCTGGACCGGCGTACGTCGAGAACTCGCTCCTAATCGGCAACTGCGCATTTTTCAAAGACTGCCCGCTGATGACCGAGGGTGATGCCTGCCGCGCTCTCGGAAACACCTACTCGATCGATCTCCATCGTGGAAATACGGCTACACTCATCAACTCGACGATCACGGGTCAGGGCGACTGCCTCATGGACGTGGGTTGCAACGACTCGATGTCCGACGACCCGGATCCGGATTGCAACGGAACTGAACGGGTCATCGTCCGCAACACGCTTTTCGGCGGGAACACCGACTGGCGACAGCCCTGGGAAAAAACATGCCTGTATTGGTACGATGATTCGCTGCTTCCGAAGAATCCTGTCGATATGGATTACGATGTGGTCTGGCGCGTGAAAGGCAATCCCTGCCAGGGAAAACATGACGTCTGCGGCAAGAACCCAAAGGTCGCGAATGTCGCGCTGCCGACATACGATGGGCATTTGCAAACGGGAAGCCCGGCTGTTGATCGCGGCACGGGTTCAGGTGCTCCGAAGAAAGATCTTGACGGAGGTCCACGCGATTCCAAGCCTGACATCGGCGCATACGAAGCGAGTGCAGCCACAAGTGGACCGTCTGTCAGCAGCATTACTGCCGCCACGAGTGGTTCCTTTCAGCTACGTGTTGCCGGCGCGCGATTCCAGACTGGTTTCAAGGTCAGGATCGACGGCGATTTCGCGCCGTGGCCTTTGGCGACCTTCATGAACGCATTGCTGGTCACCATTGACGGCGGCGACGCATTGGGAAAGAAGTTCCCGGTGGGTGTTCCCGTTCGCATAACCGTCACCAATCCCAACGGACGGAAGGCATCTGCAAATTTCGTCCGAGAATGAGCCGGACGTGTCTTTACTTTTTACATTAAAGACGACCGCTTCCGTTCCCGGTAGACTGGGACAATGAGCCGCGCGACCAGGGTTGAAATCAAGGGGGCGATGTACCATGTCATGACGAGAGGCGTGGCTCGGATGCCGGTCTTTCTCGACGATACAGACCGGACCGATTTTCTGGACCGGGTGGGCGGACTGGTTGGGCGCGGCGATATCGTGATTCACGCCTTCTGCCTGATGCCGAATCACTACCACCTGCTGTGCGAGACGCCGCACGCGAGATTGTCGATGCTGCTCAGACATATCAATGGAGACTATGCGCGCGTATTCAATAACCGTCGCCGTC
>CAIWXX010000120.1 GCA_903916735.1 uncultured Acidobacteriota bacterium | reverse complement strand
TCCATTTCCCCCCTTCGGCGAGGCGCTGTTCGAGAGTCGTCATTGGAAAATTGAGGAGGACCGTGAAGGCAAGTTTGTTTGCAAAGAAGTCATCTCCGACGTGAGCCGATGGGTCATAGGCCGCAAAGATTTCATCAAATGAGTAAACGCGCCCACGATCGAGATCCGTCTGATTGCGGAACTCGCGAGTGATCTCATGCATGTGGCCGTCGAGCTTCTCAAGAAGAAGTTCGAAACGATCAAACATGGTATCGAGTGTTGCCTGATCGCCTGCAAAGTTGGCCCGCGCAAATTCTTCAAAAGCGGCGGCATCTCCATCTTCGGTTCGCCAGAACTCGGACATCTGCTGCAGGCCTCGCTGCAGCCGCGACCGTTGCGCTTCGCCGTATTGAGCGACGAGTTCGCTTTCGAGTTTTGTCGTGGACTGCATCATCCATGCAGGAGCGCTTTCTGCATTCTCGGCATGAACGGCCGAGACAGGCAGCAGAGCCATCAGGCAGATGACCGAAATTCCCAGGATTCCAATATTCGACGCGTGAAGCATGTAACCTCCCTCTCTGGTTTCTCTTGACACAGCATCCACAATATTTCGTTTCCAGAGGAGAAGCAATTGTATTGGAACCGGGCCTCTACACGCGCGCCGCTTCAAGTAGGCGGTTCCGCGTTCTGCATCCGTCCGCATTCTCCCGGAAAGCAATGCACAGGCCCTTGTGCGTGAGCGACGAAGCCGATATCTAATCCTTCCGAACAGGGCCTTCCAGCAACATGGCCATGCCCAGGCCTCCGGCGCTGCATGAAGCGACCAAGCCAAGGCCTCCGCCTCCGAGGCGCGTGATTCGTCGCATCGCCTGTATGATGAGCCGTGCGCCGGTTGCGCCGAAGGGATGGCCATACGCCAGCGACCCCCCCCACGTATTCACGCATTCCATTTCAACATCGGCCGGGCCGACAAAGAGCTGGCTGTGTCGATCCATGAACTCTTTCGAATTCATGGCCTTGAAGGTCGCGAGTACCTGTGCTGCGAAGGCTTCATGCATTTCGATGACGTTGATGTCCTTGAGGGAAATCCCGGCTTTCAGGCAAAGGGCAGGGATGGCGAGTGCCGGAGCGAGCAGCATTTCATCATCCAGAGGCAACGATGCATAGCTGTAGGCCTTGATGTAACAGGAGGGCTCAAGCCCCAGCCGGCGTGCATTGCGTTCGGACGTCAACATCACGGCGCAGGCTCCGTCGGCGGGCTTTGATGAATTCCCAGCTGTCACTGTCCCAACAGGATCGAATGCAGGTGCCAGTGCCGCCAGCTTCTCCTGAGTCGTATCGCCGACGATGCAATTATCTGTGACGATCCAGGCTTTCTTTTTCGTTCCCACTTCGACAGGTTCGATATCCGGCGATTCAGCAGCTCCTCCTGCGCGCAGGTGGCTCCTCAAGGCCCACTGATCCTGTTCCTCACGCGAGATTTTAAAAATCCCCGCGATACGTTCACCGTACTGGCCCATCGTCAATCCCGTCGACGGCTCGACTAATCGGGGAATCTTGGGGACATAATCCTCCGGGTACCATCGCAATGAGGCAAGGAGTCTTCTGAATTTTGATGTCGCATATGTCTGAGTGTAGAGCCGTTTGACGAGTCGATCGGGAAAGTAGATCGGCATATTCGACAGAGACTCGCTGCCACCCGCGATAATGATCTTCTCGGGGCTGGTCTGGAGAGCATCGAATGCGGCCGTCACGGCCCAGGCGGATGAAAGGCACGCCTGGCTGACAGTCACTCCCGCGATCCGCGGCGAGAGGGCTTTCAGTGCGATTTCACGCGCCAGATTGTAGATGCCGGGAGAAGGGTAAACACTCCCCCAAATCATCTCATCGATCTGCTCAATCGGCACCGGCACGCGCTTCATGAGCCCGTTGACAGCCGGGACGCTCAAGTCAACCGCCGTCAGATCTTTGAAATTCGTATGGTACTTGGCGAAAGGCGTGCGGCAGCCGCCCAGAATTGCTATCTTTTCCATGGCTTGCTCACTCCATCACATGCCGATTCACGATTGATGATTTCGATTCCGAAGCCTCTCCTCAACATCGATTTGCGAAAAATCGGCGATGCGGAGGAAAAGCGCTGACATTTGGGATAGGAGCCCGATGCGGTTCGAGCGGATACGTGCATCCGCATCCATCACAAGAACCTTGTCGAAAAACATGTCCACCGAGGTGCGAAGAGTCGCAATGCCGGCAAGCGCGGTCTCGTATTCGCGCCGATCGATCATTGGTCCGATCTTCTCTTGAACCGCCAGGAAAGATCGATACAGGTTCTTCTCCTCTTCCTGGCGGAACAGCTCTTCTGAGACCTCTCCTGCTGTCTGATCCTTGATGATGTTCATGATCCGCTTAAAGGCGGTTGCCAGCGATAGGAAATCGCCGCTTGAGATGAACTTGTCGAGAGCGACGAGCCTGTCTTTCATGTCGGATGGATCTCGCGCTTCTTCAGGCATGATGGCATTAACAAGGTCATACCCGTAGTTGTTTTCGAAGAGAAAACGCAGCCGTCCATCGATGAATTCGATGAGATTGGATACGATCTGTTCGCGAGGCGTCTCGAATGCGGCCTGGCCATGGTAGCCATCGAGGGCGACGGAGAGGGCGTGGCGCAGCGAAAGGTTCCATTTTTTCTCAACGCAGATGCGCACAACCCCTTGAGCCTGGCGCCGCAGCCCGAGTGGATCGCGTGATCCGCTGGGGATGCGATCGAGTCCAAAGCAGCCGACGATGGTATCGAGGCGATCAGCAAGCGACAGCAGGCAACCGATATCTGTTTGCGGCACGGCGTCATCGGTTGATATCGGCTGGTAGTGTTCATAAATCGCCTTCCAGACGCTTTCCGAATGCCCTTCCCGGCGCGCATAGAGGCCGCCGACGACTCCCTGGAGCGATGTGAATTCCTTGACCATGTCCGTCGTCAAGTCGGCCTTGCTGAGTTGAGCCGCTGTCACGAGTGGCGTCTGGAGCGACGGATCGAGGCTGGGAAGCATCGTGAGGAGCCGCGCGGCAAGGATTTCCAATCGCCCGCACTTATCGGCATAAGAACCAAGCCCCTGTTGGAAGATGACGCGATCGAGCCGGCCGGCGCGATCTTTGAGCGTCGACCGGGCATCGTCTTTCCAGAAAAAGCGCGCGTCCTCCAGGCGAGCCCGCAAAACACGCTCGTTGCCGTGCCGGATGAATCCCGCCGGGTCGGCCGGCGCATCAGCCACGGTCAGGAAAAACGGCATTTGCCGGCCGGCCGCATCGAGTATTGAAAAATGCTTCTGATGTTCCCGCATGCTTGTCATGAGGATCTCCTGCGGGAGCTCCAGAAAATCTTCGGCGAACCGGCCATGGATGACAAGAGGCGTCTCGATCAGATCCGCGACGATTTCCAGAAGCTCGGGATCTTCGCGTAGCGCACCGCCGCAAACGGCGGCCTCCGCATCAAGAGCCTTGCGAATCCTCCTCCGGCGCTCAGCCGCATCCAGCACGATCCCTGCGTCTTGAAGATTGCGCTGGTAGCCGCTCCAGTCCGAGACGAGAACATGAGCCGACGACAGCGTGCGATCCAACCGTGTCCGATTGCCGGATGTAACGCCGGCAAAGGCGAACGGGAGCACGGCCCCGTCGAGCACAGCGAGAATCCATCGTACCGGTCTGACGAATATGAATTCGCCTTTTCCCCAACGCATCGATTTTGGGAAGCCAAGTGCGGAAAGAATGCGTGAACAGATTTGTGGCAGAAGTTCGGCGGCGGTCAATCCTTTGATACTCCGCCTATAACCGAAATATTCGCCTTTTGCAGTGACAATGATCCGGCACTCATCAATCGAGACGCCCTTGGATTTAGCGAATCCAATCGCCGCTTTAGTCGGGGCTCCGGAAGCATCACGTGCCGCTGCGAGCGGCGGACCGGTGACATCTTCTTCACGATCCTGCTGCCGTGGAACCAATCCCGCGACATGCACCGCAAGCCGGCGCAAGGTGTCGTGAACCTCAATTCCTTCAAAGGGTAACCCGCTTTCTCTGAGCCTCTCCTGGAACTCGCGCTCCAGCTGTTCACGGATCGACGGCAAAAAGCCCGCAGGGATCTCCTCAAGGCCAATTTCAAGGAAGAAGTCGCTCATGCTTCCTCCTCCGGGGGCTTTGTATAAAGCGAAGCGACGCGGCAGGAAAGCACCCTCACCCGCTGGATGTACCGTGCTCGTTCGGTGACGCTGATGGCGCCGCGGGCATCGAGCATATTGAAGACATGCGAACATTTGAGGACACAATCATAGGCAGGTAAATAGAGTCCTGCGTCGAGGACCCGGCCGCATTCGGCTTCCCATTGATCGAAAAGGACGAACAGCGAAGGCACATCGGCCTGTAAAAAGTTGTATTGACTGAATTGCACCTCTTCATCAAATCGAACGTCACCATAGGTGCATTCGTTGGACCACTTAAGGTCGTACATCGAAGGGACGTCCTGCAGGAACATTTCGATGCGTTCGAGCCCATATGTTATTTCGACTGCAATCGGCGATAATTCGATGCCGCCGGCCTGTTGAAAGTATGTGAATTGCGTGATTTCGAGTCCATCAAGCAGCACTTGCCAGCCGATGCCCCAGGCTCCCAGTGTCGGGGATTCCCAGTTGTCTTCTTCAAAACGGACGTCGTGTGTCGCCAGATCGATCCCAAGGTTCGTGAGACTGCCGAGATATATCTGCTGGCTATCATCGGGCGATGGTTTGAGAATCACCTGATATTGCAGATGCTTCTGTACCCGGTTCGGGTTGACTCCATATCGCCCGTCCGTCGGCCGGCGGGATGGCTGTACATAGCCTACTTTCCAAGGTTTCGGGCCGAGGACCCGGAAGAAAGTCTCCGGGTGCATAGTCCCGGCACCGACCTCGACATCATAGGGCTGGGCGAGCAGGCATCCTTTGGACGCCCAATAATCTTCCAATCTCCGAATCGTATCCTGCAATGACATAGATGCGGCGCATGATACCCGAAAGAGTCGCGCCTTTGCAATGAGTTGACATGGTTAGCAGGGGTTCCGCAGCGTTGGACGTGCGAAGGAGCCCCTGGTTCGATTTTCTGCCAGTTGCGTGCGGTCAAGCTCTATGGTACTGTCAAATAAAGTAAATATATGTTCCGTTGGAGGAGCCAATGTTTAGTCGCATAAGCAGATTTTTCTCGGCCATTTTCAACGCAATTCTCGGGAAGGCTGAAAGCCAGATCTCGGTCCCGATGCTGGAGCAATCTGTGCGCGAGATGATGGACAGCCTGAGAGCACTCCGCGATGCCACGGCTACAACGATGGCATTCGAATCAAAGGCCAAGCGGGAACGCGATGCGCAGGCGGCTCGGATCGACGCCCTGCAGAAGCAGGCTGAAGAATCTCTTCGCGGTGGCAACGAAAAGCTGGCTCGACGCGCTCTGCAACTCCAGCTCGAAGCCAAAGGCACGCTGGACACCATGGAAACCGCATATAAGAGCGCCAAGGTGAGGGCCGACAATGCTCGAACTAGGCTCAAGATTGAAGAAGAAAAGGTTGAAAGCAAGATTCGGCAGCTCGGCGAGCTGAAAGCCGTCGCCGCCATGAACGCCGCCCAGCAGAAAATGCAGGAGCTTACCGACAGCTACAACGTCGACGGTGCCATGAATGTCTTCGATGCCGGCGCAAACTCGATCCGCGATCAGGCCGACAAACTGGCCGCTCACGATCAGATCGCCATTTCCGAGGGTGAGGAGCTCGACCGGCAACTGGGCCAGCTTGGGAGCAAGGTCCAGGTGGATAGCGCCATGGCCGATCTGAAGACAAAACTCGGCATGGGCGCCCCGTCGGTTTCCACGGTCGAATCTGCCGAAAAGTCAAAGCCGAAAGAACGCATTTCGTCATCTGAAACCTAGCCTGGCGACAGAGGCGGGAAGCATCGTCATCATGTGACGGGCATCACGAAAACGAAACGGAACTGCATCTTCGGCCACCTTCTTCGCGTATTTTGAAGTAGGAGAAAAAAATGATCACAAGGCTGATCGCTTCCATCCTGATCATCACGGGGTTTTCCATCGCATCCCAGGCGACGGCAAGCAAGAAAAAACCGACACCGGATGACGATTTCAAAAAGGCCGTTGTGTACTTCACTCAAGGCAATACGGCTGCGGCGGTACCACTCTTCTCAAAAGTCCAGAAGGCCGTCCCGACTCGCCCCGACGTGTACTACTACCTCGGCCTCTGCAGCGCCAAGACTCCCAATTATGACGCTGCCATAGCCAATTTCACGAAGGCCATATCACTCAAGGACGCGTACACAGCGGCGTTCATGGAACGTGGGAACTGCATGCTGGCAGTCCAAAGATATCCCGAGGCGGCGGCCGATTTCGATAAAGTCGTCACTCTCGACCCGGCGAACATTCAAGCCTGGTACAATCGCGGGCAGGCTTACGGCACACTCAAGAACGATCAGGAAGCGGTGAACTCTTACCTCAAGGTACTCGCCGCCGATCAGATGAATGGCTATGCGCACTACTATATCGGGCTTTCCTATTACAACCTGAAGCAGAAGGATAAGACGATCGAGCACTTTTCAATATTCGTCAAATTGAAACCGGATGCTCCTGAGGCCGAAGCCATCAAGCGACTCCTGCAACAGCTATCCAGCTGGTAGGTTCTTCCCGATCTGGAGTGTGTCGTCGATCATTTCCTGAGCGGCATTGATTGCTTTGACGTTGGCAGCGACAGCGGTTTTTTCCGTCATCAGATTAACAAATTCAGTTGGGAGATCCACATTGCTGCTTTCGAGATAGCCGGAGAAGAGAGGAGCGAATGCGCCATCTCCAGGATATCCACGACTTGGCTCGCCCGACGCTGATGTTTCCGCAAAAAGGTTCTCGCCGATGGACTGCAAGCCGTTCGGGTTGTTAAATCTGGCAAGCTGCACCCTACCGACTTCCTGTGTTTCGCCATCCACGATAGCCGTTACACGTCCATCCTGCCCGACGAAAACCCCCTGAGCGCCCGCGGGCATCTTCAACGACGGCTGCAGTCGTGCCCCCGAGGAGGTCGTCAAATATCCTTGGTTGTCCGCCGAGAACGACCCGGCCCGCGTATAGGCTGTTTTCCCATCCGGCGTCTGGACCTCGAAATAGGCATCTCCGGAAATTGCGAGATCCGTCGGGGAACCGGTTTGGAAGAAAAACCCCGCTTGCCCACTCCGCTGGACGCTCTGAAGGGCCGTACCCAGGGGACTCAGATCCATGGACGTCGCCTGATATGCATGGAAGCCGATTGTATTGAGGTTTGCAATATTGTTGGCGGTGATGCTTATTCGATTGTAGGCCGATACCAACCCCGTTAGCGGAGCAAAGAAAATTGTACCCATCTCTGATTTCCTCAAAAACTTTATCGGCATTTTGAGATCCTGGCATGAGCGGCATTTTTCGGAGGGGTCATATTCGCTCTGTTGCGGAGAGCCACGTGTTACCAGAGGCTAGTGTCTAAACGGCGAAATGTCGACACGAAATGGCAATATCTTCGGAACATGCAAGATCCCATCCGAACCTCTTAGGAATGCAGGAAGTAAGGAAACCAGGAACGAACTGACCATTGCCAGCACACCCGCCTTCCGTTCCTGCATTCCTCCCTTCCTAGGCTTCCTGAGAGGTCCGGAGTCGCTGTGGCCGCCGTCTTTGGTTCTGGCTCCGCCAGGCCCAGAGGGGAATGGCCTATCTCTCGCGATGATTCCGCGCAGCTCTGACGATCATGATATTCAGCCCCAATCTAACATACCGACAGTAAGGCGATGGTGGACTGCGACGAAGTCTTCGAGGATATCACTGACCACACATCCAGTATCCCCACATCTTTCCGATCTGTCGTCCATGGCGAGATTTCGTTCAACTGGAGCATCGCCCTTCGATTGGCATGCTGCTTTTGTGGAGCGTGGCGGACAAGCCGATAGCCGTGTCTATGGATTTCGGAATGCCGAAAGCTATTTGTTATTTATGGGTTGAATTCCTTCAACATGGTCCCTAGAATGGAAGAGGCTTCTGTGGAAGAAACAATCGTGAAAGGGAGGAACCGAAGCAGTGGCGGGTTATGCTATTCGTGTCCTGAAGTGGCACATGGTCAAAACGCTGCTCGTGTTTGTCACCAGCATATCCTGTTTCGGAGTCATCATTCATGAATCATACATTCGCGCGAACAGGGCGCTCACCGATGAATTTCGCAGCCGTGCGAAGGCCATCGCTTCAACCGGCGCGCTCCTGTTGGCCGCTGATGACCTTGATGCTCTGACGCGGTCCGACCAGGCTGGGTCCTTCGAACATCGGCGAGTTCTTTCGATTCTGCATCGGATCCGGGACACCAATCCTGAGATTCGGAGGATTGTGACCATCAGGAAATCGCCTCAAGCGTCGACGGCCGTTTACATCGTTGACGACTTTGAAATACCGCCGGGGACCGGCCGGCGGCCTGAACCGGCAAAAATTGGCCAGGAATTCTCAATCGCCACTCATCCGCGACTCCTCGCCTCTTTCGAACATCCGACCGGTGATGATGACATCAGCGAGATGCCTGGAGGCGAGCCGGTCTTCACGGGGTTTGCCCCCATATTCTATGCAAAAGGCGATGCGGCGGCTGTGCTTGGAGTGTCAATCGAGGCCACCAGCCTTCAGAAGAAACGACTGCGATTTCTCGCGAGCGCCTCCATCAGCTTCGGCATCATGATGGTGCTGGCAGCCACAAGCGGCGTCCTCTATCTCCGCAAGGAGCGCGTTTACCACACCAATCTGGACCTGCTCAGAGAAAGCCGGCAGGATCTGACGCGCATGATTCAAGCCGAAAAGGAGCTGACGCGCAAGAATCGTGAGTTGCAGGTTCTTAATGCCGTTTCCGAGCACCTGTCGCAATCTTTCGAGCTCAGCAGAAATCTGTATCTCTCACTCGATCGACTGCTCGAAGTCGCCGGCATTGATGCGGCTATCGTTCGGCTGACCGATTTGGAAACTCAAGAGCTCTTCCTGGCCGCACATCGCGGGCTCTCGCCTCTTCTCTTCGAAGGCTATCAGCGCATCGCGATCGGGCAATCCTTCAGCGGCAGTGTCGCTGCCAGCGGAGAAGCGCTCTTTGTCGAAAACATACCGGCGGCGTTCGGGACCGGAGCCGCCTCGCCGTTCGATCGTCGCATTCGTTCGTATGCGATCGTACCGTTACGGGTGAAGGATAGGATCCTGGGAACACTGACGCTGTTCAGCCTGAGCGACCCTCGATTTCCGTCACCCTACAAGAGCCTGATCTTCTCTTTCTGCCAACAGATTGCGGTGGCCATTGAAAATTCAAACCTCTTCGAGAAGGAAAGAAACCGTTCAGCCCAGCTGTCTCTCGTTGCAGAAATCAGCAAACAGTCCGTTGTCACAATGAACATCGATCAGCTCCTGCAAATGGCCATCGAACGTATTCAGCGGGAGTTTCACTTCTTCTTCATCGCTTATTACGAGATCGATCGGCAACGGGAAATCTGCGTGCGGAAAGCTGAATGCGGCGGATTCTTTGAAATGGGGTATGGCAATCTGAACTACCAACTGCCGCTCTCGGAAGGAATGATCGCCATCGCTTATCAGGCGAAGCACACGATCTACGTTCCAGATACGTCGGCTGAAGAGCATTTCAGCGGGTCGCCCGGCAATCTCGCTAAGTCTAACCTCGTCGTGCCAGTCTTGATCAAAGGCGAAGTCATTGGTCTTTTCGAGCTCCAATCGACCATGATCAAGGGATTTTCCGGCGAAGACATACTCATGGTTGAAACCCTTGCCGACCAGATCGCCAGTGCCATTAAAAATATGTCGTTGTATAAGAGCCTCCAGCTCTCTCAAGAACGGCTGGAAGAACTATCCGTCCAGCCTTCTTCTGCGCCGGCCACAAAGGAACCTGAATCGAAAATAAGCCAGGCGCCGAAACACATGCGTCCCAAGATACTGGTCATTGATGACGAAGACTACATCTTGGACCTCATCGTCGAGATCCTCTCGGCCCATGACAGTATCGTGACGCCGGCCAAGGATGGGGAAGAGGGTGTGTCTGCGTTTGAAAAGGATTCCTTCGACCTCGTGCTCACAGATCTGACGCTGCCGAAAATGGACGGATGGGAAGTCGCTCGATCGGTCAAGCGCATGAAGCCTCATGTTCCGGTCGTGCTCTTAACTGGCTGGGAGATGACTCTCCAGGAAAGCAAAATCCGAGAGTATGGAGTCGATCGAGTGATCTCAAAGCCGTTCCGCATCGAGGACATCCTGAGCTGCCTCACCGATTTCAGCCCCAGGATTGCAGATTCCTAGCAACCAGTTCCGATTGTCAGCTTCTTTTCCAGATGGTTGTGCGGGACGAATACCGGCTCTTGTCCAAAGCATTCACCTCAATCGGCATCAGGAAAAAGCATTAGGCGAGACATCAAGAGGATCGGATTCGTGGCCCGGGAGATTGTACGGCATCATGGGGCTGTCGTCTGGGCTGCAGTGAGCCCGTATCGTGCAGTCAGGAATGAAGCTCGCAACTTCATCGGTGCCGATATCGAGAATTATGGATTTCCAGATTCACTGGAAGGAAAACCCGCCCTCGATATCGTTCACGTGTGATCTTCCTTTCCAGTATTGAGAGGTCCATTCCGTCGTGTCGTATCGGGATTTCGAGTGGTTTCAATCCATGGAAGCGGAGGAGAGGGAGCATCTCTCCGTAGGTCTGGAAGTCGATCGCGATGGCCTTGCCGGGGGATGCGAACAGGTGGAGTATCAGATCGATGGCATGCCGTGACTCCGGAGGCGTCGAGCTATGTATTAACGCAGCGGACGGAATCCCGCAGGATCGCCATAGCCGAGAAGCTGTGGGCCCTGTTTCAGGACGGCCCGGATGGATGCCCTTCGTGCCTGCATGATGTCGTCATAGTGCCTTTCCACCCATATCCATGCGCCGCAAAACGCCCTGCCAAGGCTCGATCCGATCGCAAATTCAGGAAGCATACGATGAGGTCATCTTGTTATATTTCGAATATGGGTACCAGTACGGTTTCACTTCCTGCCAATAGTCGAGATGGACGTGCTTGGTTTCGCGGGATTCGTCGAGGCCTTCTTCGCCCAGTTCGCGGGAGTGGCCAGTTCGATGGCGTGATCGATATCACGAACCCGAATGATCGGGAGAATGTGCCCAAAGTTTCGGTGCGGAGGAGTCTCATTTCCTGCCGAACTCGCGTCATCAAAGTGGCGATCTCTTTCCGGCAGGCGCGCAGGTAGCGGGATCGGTAACGGAGATATGGTTCACTGCGGACTTTCAGCCATTTTCCGTCGATAACTGATGAAGATATGACGACTGGAAGAGGGCCGTCCATCACCGCTTGTAGCCTATCTTCCGCAAGAGATCCTTTCGCCATGCGACCCCGGCTTCGTCCTCGATGCCGCGAGGCTTTTCGCCGTCGATGACCCCGATGATGCCTCGACCCTGAGCTGATTCCGCAAGGACGACCTCGACCGGATTCGCCGTCGCACAGTAAATGTTGCAGACCTCTTGAACGGCCTGGACCGCTTTGAGAACGTTAATAGGATAAGCATGGCGGAGCAGAATGAGAAAGGAATGCCCGGCTCCGATGGCAAGAACGTTGTCTGCGGCCAACTTTCGCAGCTCTTCATCGGTGCCGTCGCTTCGGACGAGACATGCGCCGGAAGATTCGCAGAACGCCAATCCGAACTTGATACCCGGAACCGCTCCTGCCAAAGTCTCGTACAGATCTTCAACAGTCTTGATGAAATGAGCCTGCCCGAGGATCAGGTTCACGTCCTCCGGTTTCCGGATTTTAACACTGGTGATATTCATGATTCCTCCTTGGAAATAAATTCAGCGATTTTGCGTGCGACCGCATGTCAATGGTAAATGCAAAAGGAAAAAGAAAAAAGCGAAAAATCGTCGGCAGTTAATATCGACCCGAGGCCGCGTGTTGTCAAGAAATGTGGCGATCGGGCCAATCTTTCTCGAGCGAGGATCGTTCCTGCTGTGCGGGCTTTACTCCGGCGCGATGAGCACCCCTCCGGCTCCGCATGATTTTGCCATGTGGGCACGCGCCATCATTTCTTCAAACGGCCCCGTGATATTGGGCACGAAAATGCTTCCAAATCCTCTCTGTCGATTGGCATGACTAACTGCGAACATAGAGTGTTGCAAGGATCTCGGCGGCCGAGCATGCCTGGCTCAGATAGCCGCCGTTGTTCTTGAGCGTGTGCTCAAGCACTCGACGCCTCACTCGATGAGCAACCCGGCGCGCGCCATCTCCCCACAGCTCATTCATCATGACCGGCCTGCCCGATGGTGTATCTGAATCGACACTGTCTCACCCTCCATTCCCTTCGTCTGCAGCACAATGGATGACTCGATAAGACAGCATTCTCACTACCCTCTGGGTTCACTCCTGCCGGCGCCTTTGTCTCTGGTGTGCGCTCATCCCTTTTCGTGATGTTATCTGCTTTCAGCGTCACTTCCGAATTATTGTCGTCTTTTTGAACGACTGCCCCATTGCTGACAAGCGTTTTAGGTAGGGTTGCTATCAGGCTTCTCGGAAGCGTCGATAAAGACTTTTTCATCTTTGAGTGTCACGTAGACTTCGTCGCCTTTTTCAAGCTTAAGCTGGCGGTACCGTTCATCCGGAATCTCGGCATGCACCGCCTCACCCCACTCGGTTTCAAGCTCCACTTTTACCTGTGGCCCGGCAGGATTGATATGGAGAACGCGGGCACGAAAATGCCCTTTCCCCTCAGGCTGGTGATGGAGATCGAAGTGGTGGGGTCGCACATACACTTTCGCGGTCGTGGCATCGGGATGTGCGTCTTCCGGAAGAGGCATCTGGATGCCGCCGACATACACCTTGCCGCCTTCCACACGGGCATGAAAGAGATTGACCTTGCCGAGGAAGTTATATACGAATGGCGATGCTGGCCTGTGATAGACCTCCTCCGGCGTCCCAACCTGAATGATTTGGCCGTGGTTGGTGACGACCACCTGATCGGCCACTTCGAGGGCCTCTTCCTGGTCATGTGTGACGAAGACGCCCGTAATATGAAGATTGTCATGCAGCCGCCGCAGCCATCGACGCAGCTCCTGGCGGACTCGAGCGTCCAGCGCCCCAAAAGGCTCATCCAGAAGCAGCACCTTGGGTTCGACCGCAAGAGCTCGCGCCAGAGCGATTCGCTGCCGCTGGCCGCCCGACAATTGCGATGGATAGCGGTCGGCCAGCCATTCCAGCTGCACGAGCTGCAGCAATCGGTCAACCCGGTCACGGATCTCATGGCTGGTCGGCCGCCGTTTCCGAGGTCGCACTCTCAACCCGAAGGCAATATTTTCGAAGACGGTCATATTTCTGAACAGCGCATAATGCTGGAAAACAAATCCAACCTTTCGCTCCCTGACGCTACGGCTCGTGGCATCTTCCCCGTCAAATAGAATGCTGCCGGAATCGGGAACCTCCAGGCCGGCGATGATTCGCAGGAGTGTCGTCTTCCCCGAGCCTGATGGCCCGAGTAACGCAACCAGCTCGCCGGTCGGTATCTGCAGACTGACGTCCTGGACGGCCGTGAACGTCCCAAATTTTTTTGTCACGTGACGGACTTCAATGCTCACGCTAGTCCTCTTCCTGACGGATGCTGTCGGCGGCCTGGAATGGCCGGTGTGTCTTCCATTCGACCAACCTTTTCGCGATTAGCGTCACGATGGCCAGCATGGCCAGGAGCGACGCGACAGCGAAAGCCGCGACGGAATTATATTCGTTGTAGAGAATTTCTACATGAAGGGGCATGGTGTTCGTGAGTCCCCGCAAATGTCCTGACACAACTGAGACGGCGCCGAATTCGCCCATGGCTCGAGCGTTGCAAAGAATGACGCCGTAGAGCAACGCCCACTTGATATTGGGCAGCGTGACTCGCCGGAAGGTCTGCCAGCCGCGGGCACCGAGCGAAATCGCAGCCTCTTCCTCTTCGATGCCGTGTGCTTGCATGAGAGGAATCAGTTCGCGAGCGACCAGTGGGAAAGTCACGAAAACCGTCGCCAGGACGATGCCCGGAAAAGCGAAAATGATTCTGAAGTCGTGAGCGATCAGCCATGGCCCGAAGATGCCTCGCGCTCCGAAAAGCAGAACGAAAACCAATCCCGAGATAACCGGAGAGACTGCAAAAGGCAAATCGATGATTGCTGTCAGGATGTTCTTCCCGACGAAATCGAACTTGGCGATGCACCACGATGCGGCAAGGCCGAAAATAAGGTTCAGGGGAACGACGATTGCTGCGGTGAGAAGGGTCAGGCGAATCGCCGACAGCGCATCGGGTTCGCGAATGGCCGCGAAATAAACCTCGATGCCCTTCTCAAATGCCTGATCGAAAACGACCACAAGAGGTACGAGGAGTACGAGGGCGAGGAATGCGAGGGCGATCGCGATCAGCATCCACTTGACGAGAGGCGGTTCGGTGATTGTGCGCGATGCCTTTGCCGCCGGCTCTGCGATGATTGGGGACGTCATTCCTCCACCCATACCTAACCCGGCGTAGTCAGAACCAAAGACTGAGGTCGCACTACTCGCGACTCCGGACTTCTCAGGAATGCAGGAATAAATGAAAGCAGGAACGGACTTTTATTTCGGCCAGCGGTGGTTGACCAAAACAGTCCTGCATTCCTCCCTTCCAGACTTCCTGAGAGGTATTCACAATTCCGCTCCATCACAATTTCCGCCATTTTATGCGCAGATTTCAGTCGGCAGCCTTTTGCCGGCCGCTCCACCATTGCAACATATTGATCGCCAGAAGGAGAACGAAAGAAACAACGAGCATGACCGCGGCGATCGCGGTTGCTCCGGTGTAATCGAACTGATCCAGTTTCGTCATGATCAGGAAGGGAGCGATCTCGGTGCGCAGCGGCATGTTCCCTGAAATGAAAACGACCGACCCGTATTCGCCCACGGCTCGTGCGAATGCCAGTGTGAACCCGGTCAGGATCGAAGGCAAGACGCCGGGCAGGATCACGCGAATGAAGGTTTGCAGGCGGTTGGCGCCGAGTGTGGCCGAAGCTTCTTCAATCTCGCGGTCAAAGTCTTGTAAGACAGGCTGCACGGTTCGGACGACAAAGGGAAGGCCGATGAAGGTCAGAGCGATCACAATGCCGAGCGGCGAGAACGCAGCCTTGATCCCCCAGGGTTCCAGGAGTCGCCCGATCCACCCCGTTGAAGCGTAGACAGTGGTGAGGGCAATGCCGCCGACGGCTGTCGGCAAAGCGAAGGGAAGATCGACGAGGCCGTCGATGATCTGCTTGCATGGGAACGAGTATCGCACGAGAACCCAGGCGACGAGACTTCCGAAGAGGATATTGATGAGAGCAGCCACGAGAGAGGCGCCGAAGCTGAGCTTGTATGAGGCCAGCACACGCGGCGCCGTCACAACGTGGCAGAATTGAGCCCACGTCATCTCACTCGACTTCAGGAAAATTGTTGACAGTGGAATTAAGACGATCAGGCTCATGTAGAGGAGCGTGAACCCCATCGTCAGCCCGAATCCGGGCAGGATGTTTCTCCTTTTCAGCGAAATTGCCACTCGTTCCCTTCCAAGCCTAAATTCGCCAAGCCCGCAACATTACCATAGAACACTCATCCGTCGATACACGGTACCATCAAGATCATGCCGGGGCTTAGTTGAGGGATTCTTGAACTGGTGGAGTTGAAGTAAGAAGAAGGAACTCGTCCATGTCCGCATCGGCAAAAGGAGTGCATATAGGGACGCTCCCGATATGGCCGGGCATTTCCAACGCCCGGCATTGTGAAGAGAGCGTGATTGAGCTGAGGATCTTGTCTCGTGATGAAGACTCCTGAACACAAACCACGCTCCCCTCGCACTCTATCGTTGACCCAGATGATCACTGGATCCTGAGATCATCCTCTGCTGCATCTACTATTGGTAAATCTGGTCAAACGTCCCGCCGTCATCGAAATGAGCTTTCTGAGCCTTGGCCCATCCCCCGAATGCCTGGTCGATTGTGAAAGTATTGGCGATCGGGAATTGATGAGCATACTCGGCTGCGATTTTTTCCATTCGGGGCCTGTAATAATGCTTCGCGGCAATGCGCTGACCTTCTTCAGAGTAGAGATACTCAAGGTAAGCCTGAGCAATAGTTTTGGTATTATGCTTTCCGGCATATTTATCGACAACCGAAACTGTTGGCTCCGCCAGGATTGTCATTGACGGCACGACCATCTGGAATTTATCCTTTCCGAGCTGATTGACGGCCAGCAGCGCTTCATTTTCCCATGCGATCAGCACATCACCAATGCCACGTTCCACAAACGTCGTCGTGGATCCCCGAGCGCCTGAATCCAGCACCGGCACGTTTTTGAAGATTCGGGTGACAAGATCACGCGCTTTGCTCTCATCATTACCATATTTCTTCAGCGCATATCCCCATGCCGCCAGATAATTCCATCGTGCGCCGCCGGATGTTTTAGGGTTGGGCGTGATGACCGAGATCCCGTTCCGGCCCAGATCTTCCCACTCCTTGATGTTTTTCGGATTGCCCTTGCGGACGAGGAAAACGACAGTCGATGTATAGGGAGCGCTGTTGTTGGGGAGGCGTGATTGCCAGTTGGGGGCAATGAGTCCGGCCTTCTGGATTGCGTCGACATCATAGCCGAGCGCCAGTGTGACGACATCCGCTTCGAGTCCATCCATGACGGCCCGCGCCTGCTTGCCGGAACCTCCATGAGATTGGTTGATCGTCACGGTCTGCCCGGTTTTCGCCTGCCAGTACTTCGCAAAGGCGGCATTGTAGTCCTGATAAAGTTCACGGGTCGGATCGTAGGATACATTGAGGAGTTTTACCGGTTCACCGGCAGAGCGGAGAAGCGGAGCGGCTGCAAGAATAAGGCCCATCGCCAGAAACCCGAAGACGGCACGTTTAAGCAACATATCTATTTGTCTCCTGCAAAATAATTCCGAAATTCCAAAATCAATCGTCAGAACGCGATCTGGCAGCGGCTCATGATCACATTCTCAGAATGCCTGTCACCGCTGACCGCGCCGCGTTTGAATTGAGTCTGATCATAGTTAATCGCATATCTGATGAACTTATTCATGTACCAGTTGAAGGCAACTCCCCACGCTTTCGCTTGACTGGCCGATTTGGAGAGATCAGAAAAACCTTTCGAGAAAGCGAGATCGTCGATGTCGAATTGAGAATAGCGGGCGGCAACTTCGAATGCTCCCCAGTGACTATCCTTCGGGTTGAAGGGGTTTGCCGGCGTGAAACCGCTAAAAGAGGCCTTTTCACCTGTCAGAATGTAAGACCCATATAGCTGCCATGAGGTATTCTGAATCTTGGCGCGGGTTTCAGTTTTCTTCACCAGATCTGCCTTCTTTATCCATTGAGAAGAGGTCGAATATTCGAACATTAACCCGAACGAGCTATGGTAAAAATATCCTTGTGGCGAAACGCGTGTGTGCGCTCCGTCAGCGCCGATGTTCGAGACGCCCACCGTGCTGGAACTATAAGAGAAAAAGGTCTGCTGTCCAATCGTCTTGTATGTGGACAGCGCTCCGTCCTGGTGCCCGCTTGAAACGGCGATTCCAAATCCCAGACCCTGCAATGGAGACGAACTGTTTTGACGGAATGGGCGCGCGAAAACGCGGCCGACGATATCTTTTCCTTTGGTAACGTCGATATCGGCACTAGCGCCGTCCAGGACGCCGTTGAAAACGCCGAGAGAGTAATTCAGAGTTCCATGCAGAACATCGCCGGTTATCTGCACGCCGACATCTCGGTTAGGGGCTACGTCCGTCGGCAAGGCCCGCTCGATGAAGATAATATTTTGGGTCGACTGCAGACGTTCCAAACCGAAAGGTTCCTTCATTTTTCCAAAAACCACGGCGAGGGTTGGCAGAAAACGAGCGCTCACGTAAGCATCTTGAAGGACCGTTTTCCCCTCTCCAAAATCCGGCATGAACTTAAAATCAAAGATATTGAAGACCGTCCCTTCGAATGTCGGACGAACTCGGCGCATTGTGAATGTCGTCGGGTTGGATCCCAACGTTGCGATCGGCGGGTGAGAATTCTCTCCAAAAACCCTCAGATCAGCCTGCATCAGCCCACGAAATTTGAAGACAAATGCGCCGTCAGCGGATTTTATTGAAAACCCATCCTTGCCGGCTCCGACAATCGTCGCCGTCTTCTCCTTTTCCTTGGCCTTTTCCTGTTCGATTTCACGAAGCCTTTCAAGAACCCGGATCTTCTGGTCAAGGGCTTCGATCTTCTCTTTGTCCGTAGGCTCGGTTTGCGGCTGTTGATCGGCAGCAGCTTCTTGTTGCCCCGCCGAAACTGCAGTGTCTTCCTTTTTTACCTCCTGAGCCCTAGCCGTTAATGGCAAAACAAATACCCCGGCGATCAAGCCGGCGGCCATAAGCCAACGTTTCAGCATCATGAACTCCTTTTTAGTGCCGTTGTTGATTTTGTTAAATCTATTTATTCTATTTTTTAAGTAGACTATTAAAGGAAACCATTTCATAATAGAAAATCTCCCGGCTCCTTTGCCTTCGGACTTTTTCGGTCAAGTCGATTCAGCACGTCCCGAATAGTTGTCCCGTCCAGTACCCGAGCCGTGTTGTCTCGGACCTCTTGCATGATGAGCCAGATTCCGCACGTTTTTTCGTCGATGCAATCATCGCACTTCCTGTAGGCCGTAAGGCTGACGCAGGGAATCAGAGCGAGTGGCCCGTCCATGATCCGCACAACAGCCCCGAAAGTTATCGACTCGGGGCTCTTTCCCAAGAAATATCCCCCACCTTTTCCCTTTTTGCTTTGAAGGATGCCGTGATTTTTTAAATCGAGCAGAATCAGTTCAAGGAATTTCTTTGGGATTTTTTCTTTCTGTGCGATTTCAGAAATCAGGACCGGTCCTTGACCATGCTCCCGAGCCAGCATCAGCGTTGCCTTGAGTGCGTATTTTGCTTTGCGTGAGAGCATCCGTTTCCTGACTTTCTAAACTCTATCGATCAAGTCGAGTATACTGCCCGCGATATCCGCGTGTCAAGTGATTCTTCGAGTCCCAATTCCCGAAGCATTAAGAATTGTGGATGAAGCACTTCTTCCTTTTCTTGAGGCAGCGGATATGCTGCTCTCTGAACAAAAATCGAAGTCGATCCGAGCCTCTCATCGGATCCATTCTAAGATCAATTCAATACAGCCGGCCTCCGGCCAGTGGATGTCCTGCGAAGCTCCCGGAGATCATAAGCACTTCGGGCCAGAGTGCGTTGAGAAAAGGGAAGAAATGCCAGGGGTGAAACACATGCCAATGCGCAAACGCCGAGCCTCACGACTGTGCCAGACCAATGGGTCAGACGGCCCAGGTTGCATCCAGGATGAAGATGCCCGGAAACACCTTACGAAACCGAACGCCGGTTCGGACGTGGTCTAAAATCACGAGACTGGCGATGTAAAGTCTCAGGCGCATTCCCAACATGGCAGTAAAGATGAAATACAACATCATGGACTCTGTGGCATCTCCAAAAGCATATTCCATTTCCGAACGAAGCTGATCTGACCACGCGAGAGCGGTGATATACATGCAGAAATACAGAAGTTGAATCAGGACGAGCAGTCAATGAGCGAGTCATCGAGGGACGTAGTATTCAAACTCCTGATCGACTCGGGCCGGCTGGATGTTGGTTCCTCCCTTTTTAAGAAAAGCCAGGTCGGCGGCCGTCTGGTAGCACTCGGTGGGAATTTTGCAGAGGCATTTAAGAATTATCTTTTCCAAATCCGGCGTGACATCCTTGTGAAATTGTAAAATCGATTCGGGCTCCTGGTGCAGAATCCGGTCGACATTCCTGGCCGGTAAATGGAGGGAGGACCATGAGCGTAGTATTGATGTTTGTCTTCGGAGTCTCGTGGATGAAAAGCTGATAGTTCATCAGGATCACAGCTGCGACAGAGTTGAGATTGGCTGCATCCATGGGTTTCTCCCGCGAGATGGCCGCTCCGGCAACCGCGGTGAAGATCTGCCGGTTTGTCTGCACAAGAAATCCCCCGAATCCGATACCGCTGGTCGCCCGAAAGTCGAACCCGAGATGAGGGTTTCGTTCGAATCGCCCGACGCCGCTGATGATCCATCTGTCGCGCAGGAAGCGCGTGTAAAGGAGCGATAGCGTCTGGCGGGATGATTTTTCTCAGCATTGCCCAACGTGGCGAGTGAGTCTAAGGAGAGCGATGCCACGAAACTTCGCTTGCTGTAGCTCAAACCGATGTTCACATTGCCGTCGATTCGTCGGAAGAACGTGCGCTTGATGGGATACATCCGCACCACGGAGTTCATGTCCAGAAGGATCTGCTTCTGGCTCTTCGATACGGTGATCCTTCCAGGTGCGGGCGATGTCAGTGACCCGAAATAGCGTGATCCGTCGCCCGTTTCAACTATAAAAACCTCCGGCGCATTCAACTCACCCACCTTCTCCCACTCGATGCTCAGTGTACCCATGTCATCGGTCTTGAATGTGAGAGTGCCGAGGTCGAGTTTTTCAATTTCACCAGTGATGTGATCCCCGCTCAGCAGGATGAGCACATCCACCTTGGGCGAGCACCAAGCGGGCGAAGGGCAGGCTACACTCAGCGCTGCAAGAAGAGCCAGAATGCTGACCGCACACACATGCTGCGCCGGATTGCGTGCGAGCCACTCGTTATCCTGCTTCTCATGGGGCCGTTCATGGCTGTTCCCTACAATGTCACAGCGTCGAGACATGCTGCCATGTATGGTGGGCGGAAAAAAGAAGGCAGTGCCAATGATCTCTTAAATTATCCGTATTCATTCTCCGGAATCGAGATACTCGCTATTCGCTCCTCAATGGAATCGAGCCCGATCAGCCGTTCACTGCGTTGGGATGGTGAGAATTGGGCCCCGATCTTGATCGGTGGCTCCGGCTATGGTGAACAGGAACATGATTGCGACAAAGGAGCGCTTGGAGAGCCAGTCATCGTTGACGATCCAGAATCAGGCGCCCGTCGTACGGCACGGCGGCGAAGGAGTCGTCCGGCTTTTCCGGATCGATACGGGCCTGCAGCATAGGGTTTGCTTTTTCCTGATCCGCCATAAGCGGCGGAGTGTGTTTGCGCTCCCAATGAGCCGCCGGCACTTCCACACATCGGGAAAGTCCCACCATGATCTGGAGCATGGACCGGGTGGAGACCGTCAGTTCGTCGCTCTGAATGGGCTATACATTAAGTTCGCGCGCAACGGGCGTTTTCGATATGAGGATAAAATCGCCGTGAGTAAATTTGACAGTAGGCCAAAATACCAGTAGATTCTGCGCATGGCGGCAAGGCTGTTCCGGCGATATCTCGCGCCGCAGGTCGTGCAGGATCTCAGGCGTAAGATGGTTTTCATCGCCGGGCCGCGCCAGGTCGGCAAGACGACTCTCGTCAGGAGCCTGCCTGGTGGACGTGCCGGATATCTTGACTGGGACGTCGCGCAGGACCGCGAGAGAATACTCAGGCGCGAACTTCCGCCCGGACCTCTGTGGATCTTCGACGAGATACATAAATACCGTTCATGGCGCGGCTACATCAAGGGATTGTTCGACAGCCGGCGGCCGCAGCGGAAAATCCTTGTCACTGGCAGCGCACGCCTCGACCTGTACCGCTATGGAGGGGATTCCCTTCAAGGCCGCTACCATCTCCTCCGGCTACACCCCTTCTCGGTGGCCGAGTTGGACATGGTCACTATTCGCGACTTCAACGATCTTCTGAGACTCGGAGGGTTCCCCGAGCCCTTTCTTGGAGGTTCGGATGTGGAATCCCGCCGGTGGTCTAGGGAATACCGCAGCCGGCTCGTGCGGGAGGACATCACCAGCCTCGAACGAGTCGAGGATCTCGGAAACCTCGAGTTGCTCATGATCCGCCTGCCCGAGCTGGTCGGCTCCCCGCTCTCTATCAACGCCATCCGCGAGGACCTGCAGCTCAGCCATAAGACCGTTGGTCGCTGGCTCGGGATCCTCGAACGGCTCTATGCCGTGTTTCGTCTCTCCCCCTTCGGAGCACCGCGGATCCGCGCCGTCAAAAAGGAACAAAAGCACTATCACCTGGACTGGACGCTCGTGCCGGGCGATGCGCCACGTTTCGAGAACCTCGTCGCCGCGCACCTTCTCAAATGGGCTCACTGGGAGCAGGATGTCCACGGGAGGGACGTCGAGCTGAGGTACTTCAGAGACACGGATGGAAGGGAGGTCGATTTTGTGGTTGTCGAAGGAACGAAGCCCATCCTCATGGTGGAGTGCAAGTGGGGGGATCAGGAGATCGACAAGGGCCTGCGATACATGAAAGCCCGGTTCCCGGCATGCGAAGCCTGGCAGGTTACGGCAGCGGGCTCGAAGGATTACCAGAGCCCGGAAGGGATACGGGTGGCCCAGGCTCTCACACTCCTGAAGGGCCTGGTCTGATTCCCGCTGCAACATCATCCGGCGGATCACAAGTTCTCCAGTTCAAGGCAATCGACGGAGGCGATCCCCAGTGCGTTGCCCAAGTCCGCGGATGAGGCGCCGATTTGGGAAAATAAAAAGGCAAAGGCAAAAACCATAGCATCAGGGCTGGGGCAGAATAAGATGGCGTAGCCAGTTTTGACGTCGGATTTGATGTGGCCGAAATACCCTTCATATTGATCTTAATAATTGTGAGACACCCATTTCTTGCTTGGGACGAGGGGCAGTGTGGTTTCAGACAAACTCCGGGGTCTGTAGTCCGAGGCGGTGGGCGATTTGCAGCTGAACAGAATCTCTCGTGAGAAAAGCGACGCTCTCCGACACGGGGGATAGATAGCAGGCGCATGCAAGATGCCAGAGATCGGCGCCGCGCACGTATTTTTGTTCGATGACTCGGGCCAGCTCGCCTGCGAGCGGACGGTCAGGAATGACCCATGAAATTCCATTGACCGCTTCGAGCACATCGACGCGGTCGACGCCCTCACGCATGGCGAATGCGTACATCTCGGCGAGGAGCAATTCGGCCGAGAACAGATGGTCGTACGCTTCGATGCGCCGCGCGAACCGGCGCCCCGCTTCCTCGAATCTGACGTGGATCAGCAGCGAGGTGTCGATATAGGCTGCAATCGGCCTAATCGCCACGGTCCTCCTTCAGAAATCGCTCTGAAGCGCCCGGGAGCACTTTCATGGTTTTTGCACTGAATCTGCCGGCAGCTGGGACAATAGCCCCCATTCGGGTAAGTCTCTCCAGCCGTCCTGACATCGATTCCTCAGCCTCTTCCTGATATGGCACTACCTCGGCGACCGGGGTACCTCTTTCGGTGACAACGACCTTCCGGCGCATCTTCACCGCTCGGATGATCTCGCTGAACTTGGCCTTCGCTTCGTAAATTGAATAGGTTCTCTGCATGGAATTGATTTTACTTGGTCTGACCAGACTAGTCAACATGGCATGGTGAATCTCAGGGGTTCCTTCGCGCCTCCGGCGCTGCGGTAACCCTGGGGTTATGTCAGTGTCGTTGGTATCGTATTCCTATGAGATGGATACTGCCCGGAAAATGCAGTTGATTCGCCAAATAGCTGTTGTCCGCTTTGCGGTGAACGGCTCAGGCAAGGCAGGGCTAACGTGCCCTTTTTGTTCACTCATGCTGTCGAGCTGGTCAAGAATGTGCCTGCCGGCATCTGCACGAGTTGCCACGAGCCGTTCACGAGTGGCGTCATCGCAGATCAAATCGTGTGACTGCTGTCCCCCGTTCGTGATGTCGACGCGGATTTTTTGGTGATCTCGTAAAAGGAAACTGAACCTGTTCCGGCTTGAGCTCTGCAAGACGGTGGCCATTGGGAGGCCGTTCGGTCGCCGCAGGGAGTGACATCCAGAGGGCATCGCTGAGTTCAATTTTCCTCACGGCAGCTCTGGCTCCACGCAGGATTGCGACAAGATGCGGCGTCTGGCGCGCGGGGTCAGGCCCAAATGGAATCCGATCAGCACGGAGAATCCCTCCGCGCAGCGATCCGCGCTTTATATGCTTCAGGCAGCCCGGGCGGAACCAAAGCCCGATCGTAGATCTCGGCGGCCTCCTTCACACGGCCATGTTTCTTGTAGAGCCCGCCGAGCATCAGGACAACATCGCCGTCTGACGGAAAGTCGATCATCAGCGGATCCGGCGCGGCGCGACGCGACTCTTGTCTCGTGTTGAGGTTGTTTCTTTCGTTCATTACATTTTTCTCCATTCACGATATCACTTCCCCGTTCCACAACATTCTAAGAAATTCATGCCACGGCAAAATACGAATATCCTCGTGCACCCGAGCAACATTTTCGTTGCAGACAACAAACGCTCTTGCAGGCCGGTACTCCTGGATAAACGTCTTGAGTGGACGCAGGTCTGTGCTATCGACCCGGCTTGTCCCTTTTATTTCGATAGCCACTTCTCCCTGACCTAGAATAAAATCCACTTCCAATCCTGACTTCGTCCGCCAGAAATTCACATCGTAGTTCAGCTCCCGGTACGTACGATGGGCAAGCAGTTCCATCAGGATGAAATGTTCGATTGCCTTTCCGAACTGCTCGCCTTTCTCCTGCGGGATCTGGCGGTGGGTGATGGCCCCGGCAACACCGACATCAAACAGATAGAATTTGCCAGCCCTGATTATCACATTGCGGTCCTGCCGCTTCTTGTACGGCTCGATCATTGTGCCAAGAAGGGTATCGACAAGGATCTGGTAATACTCCTTGACGGTTTTCGCGTCGACGCCGCAGTCCCGTGCTATGTTCGCATAATTTGTCAGTTCTCCGTGAGAGTAGCCCATCGCATCGAAGAACCGGGAGAAGGCCGGGATATTCCGGGTCAATCCTTCATCGAACACCTCCTCTTTGAGATAGTCCTGAACATAAGCCTGCAGCGACTTGCGGAATTCCACCTGCATGTAATGCAAGGGTATCATTCCCCGGTTGAGCGCTCTGAGCAGATCAAGGTCAGCCACCTCTGGTGAAACAAACGGGTGCATCTCGTAGCGCCAGGCGCGACCTCCGAGCAGATTCGCCTTCCCCCGTTTTAATTTCCTTGCGCTGGAGCCGCACAGGATAAACCGCATACCCTTGTTTTCGATCAGCCAGTGAATTTCGTCAAGCAGCTGAGGCACTTTCTGCACTTCGTCGATAATGACCGGCTCCGCCAATTGCTTCGGGGATGCCGCAAGAAGCTGCTCCCGCAGTAGAGAGGGGCGCTTGACGAGCTCGAGGAAAAGGTCGGTTTGAAGCAGATCATAGCTCAGGCTGTTTGGGAAGGCTGCTTTGAGGAAAGTGGTCTTACCTGTTTTCCTTGGTCCCCACAAGAAGGTGGACTGCCCCTTCGGAAGCTTCATCTTCAGCAGCCGAGGCAGCGTCTGTATCATGGATATTCCTCCTGTTTAGTTAATCTATTATGGAGCATATTCCATTATGGCTAACTTGCCAAGATGTATGTTTCAGCGACTGCCGTTGCTTCGGCGACACCGGGTGCTGTTCGAGAGCCGGGGGCTGTGCACCGTTCGCCTTCAACTCTCGTAGCGCGGACTTCAGGCCGCGTTTCCATGTGCATGACGCGGGCTGGACTCTCCGTGCGGCTGCGAGGATTGCGACAAGATGCTGCGTCTGGTAAGGGTGTTCAGGCACAAATGGAATCCGATCAGTGCAGGGCATTCCTCCGCGCCGCGATCTGTGATCTGTACTCCTCAGGCAGCCCTGTCGTGACCAAAGCCCGATCGTAGACCTCGGCGGCCTCCTTCACACGGCCATGTTTCTCGTAGAGCCCGTCGAGCATCAGGACGGCATCGCCGTAGGATGGATAGGTTTTCACCAGCGGGTCCAACGTGGCCACTGCGTCCTTTTCCTTTCCATTTCGAAGCTGGTAGTAGGCGCGGGCGAATGCATACTTGGGCTCGCCCGGGCGTTGCTCGGCCGCCCGGCGGCAGATACGCGGCTTGCGCCATGGTCGGGTCAGCTTGCAGCGCCTTTCGCAGAGCCGCTGCAGCGCCTCGCTCTTATTACTTATCTCCGCAAGCAGCAGCCCAAGGTCGAATGCTGCGGCTGCGTTGTGCGGGTTTGTGTCAACCGCCTGTCGCAGAAGCGTCTCGGCCTCGGGATTACGCCCTTGTTGGCTGAGCAAAATCGCAAGATTCATGGCTGCCATGTAGAAATTGGCCGTCGATGTCGAGTGCTTTTCTGTATTACAGCTCAGCCTCCCCCAATTGGTTCAGACTCTGTTCCAGAATGCCCCGATTGTATCGGTCGGAAGGCATGTCAGCAGTAAACTCCAGGCTTGACCGGTACTCTGCCATGGTCGACTTGAAGGCATCTGTTTGCGGCTCCGTCAACATCTCCGAAGGCACGCCGGTAAGCCGCTGCGCGGCCTCGATGCGGATTCCCATCATCGGATCTTTCAGAAGCGGCGCCAGGTTCGGGCTCATGCCTGCATTGGCCTGATCCTCGATCGGAGCGCCGGCCACCGCCGATATTATCAACAGAACTGCCATAAGCACCAAGGCCATGCCATTGGACCTTGGTCCAATTCGAGGCCGTGAGTCTATAGGGCATCCCGCTGAGATCTCCGATAGACTGCCTCTGCCATATTGCTCGCCGGCTGCGGTGACAACGCGTCCTCGGCTTCACAGAAGCACGGCGGCATCCTGAGCGAAAACTTAAGCTGGTTTCCTGACGATCGCCCTTTCACAGTTGCCGCAGGATCGATATTCGCCGTATACTCTTTCTGAAACAACCGTTTGTCCTGGCGGGGGGAAATGATTCGGAAAGCACTCGGTTTCACAACACGAGGCTCCCTTCGATTAACGGCGGAAGGCGTGTGATGTAATGCCTCCCCGACTTGTCGCTGTCGATGGTCTGCTGATCGGGAAGGACTTTGTGTTATCAGATGAGGAGGTGAGCATCGGGCGCAGCCCTGCGAACACGATTGTGATTCCTGAGGCCGCTGTCTCACGGCGGCACTGCATCATCAAGAAGGAGGGAGGCGAATTCCGGCTGACGGATCTCGATAGCATGCACGGGACGCGGGTCAACGGCCAAGCTGTCACAACATGCTTTCTGGGGCAAGGCGACCGCATCCGCATCGGGCCGGTGAATTTTGTTTTTTTCTTGGAAGACGATGACCATACATCAACATCCCGCCGGATGGAACTGCAGGATGTGACGCTCACGGCCAAGACAACCATTCAACTGGAACCATCCGATGCGCTCCATTTGCAGCCCGGCCGGCTGCTGGAATCGATTTCGGCGCGCGGGAGGCTGATTCGCGACCTCAATTCTCTCCTTCGCGTCGCTGCTGCCGTCAGTACGGTGCATGGGGTGGAACCACTCGCCCAGCGGCTGCTCGATCTGGCTTTCGATGCGATTCCGGCTGAACACGGCGGCGTCTTGATTGTGGACAGGCATACTGGGGATATCGAACCGGTGTGCGTTCGGTCGAAGGAAAAGGATTCCGCGCAACCCTTTGCTGTCAGCCGTACACTCATCCAGTATGTGCTGCGCAAGAAGGTGGCGGTCTGGAGCACCGACGTGGTGGCCGATGAGGAGTGGCGGCAGGTGAAGAGCCTTGTCACAGCTCGCATCCAGTCCGTCCTCTGCGCCCCGCTATCTGTCATGGAGCGCGTCATCGGCGCTTTGTATATTGATACGACTGATCCGGCATTCCCATTCGATGAAAATCATCTTCACTTGTTGACGGCGATTGCCGGCATCGCATCGGCGCCGATCGAACAGGCTCAGAGAGTGGAATGGCTCGAGAATGAAAATGCGCGCCTGGCAGCTGAAACGCAAATAGCTTCCAGCATGATCGGCGACGGCCCTGCGATGAAGGAGATTTATCGTTCCATCGCGCGTGTCGCTCATTCCGATTCCACGGTCCTGATTCGAGGCGAAAGCGGTACCGGCAAGGAGCTTGCGGCTCGTGCGATCCATCTCAACAGCCCGCGCGCCGATAAGCCTTTCGTCGCGATCAACTGCGCCGCTCTCGCCGAACAGCTGCTCGAAAGCGAGCTCTTCGGCCACGAGAAAGGAGCCTTCACGGGGGCGATCGCGCGAAAAATCGGAAAATTCGAAGTTGCCGATGAAGGGACAATATTTTTGGATGAAATCGGGGAGATGTCTCCCGCCGTGCAGTTGAAGTTGCTGCGGGTTCTTCAGGAGCGCGAGTTTGAAAGAGTGGGCGCCACCCGCCCGGTTCGAGTGGATATTCGAGTCGTCGCGGCCACCAATCGGGATCTTGAAAAAGAAATCGGCAAGGGAGCATTCCGCCAGGATCTCTACTACCGCCTCAATGTCGTCCCGTTCACCATGCCGTCGTTGAGAGAACGCCGGGAAGATATTCCTTTGCTGGCGGGCCACTTTTGCGCTCTGTATGCGAAAAAAGTCAATCGGATCGTGACGGGGATCTCGCCCGAGGCGCGCGAGTGCCTATTGGCGTACGACTGGCCCGGCAACGTGCGCGAATTGCAGAATGTGATTGAACGGGCCGTTGTCATGGGACTCGACGATCTCATCAGGCCCGAAGACCTGCCGGATGCGCTCGTTGAATCCAAACCTGAGGCCGATAAATCGAGTGCTCGCTACGTCGATGCCGTCAACGAAGCCAAACGGCAGCTCATCCTCCGCGCTCTTGATCAGGCGGGTGGAGTGATCACTGAAGCGGCCAAATCGCTCGGCCTCAACTCAAACTACCTCCACCGTTTGATGAAAAATCTGAAGGTGAAAAGACCGATCAGCTAATGGAAACGCGCGGCTGTTGATCGTGATCACGCCTCTCCTTCAAGGTTGCCGGCAACATTCGCAGACGGCATATCCGGATGATTCTGAAAAAGGCCGCTGGGCCGATTTCCATTTGGAATGTGCCGGTGACCGGTCACACGGGCGCGATGATGACTCATCCGGTCGATTTTGAAAGGCGAGTCATCGATCTGTTCGCCAAGGCCGCTAGGTGAAATAACGGCCCTCATCTTTCGATGATGATCCGACAGAGGGGGATCGGCCCCAGCCTATCGAACCGGCACGTATCTGACCTCAGGCTCCAGTTCGATGCCGAATTTTTCGAGAACGCGGCGCTTCATTTCGGCGGCGAGTTGAAGCACGTCACGCGACGTGGCTTCGCCTCGATTCACTATGATATTCGCATGTCGTGGAAAAACGTGCGCGTCGCCGACGGCGAGGCTCTTGCAACCGGCCTGATCGAGGAGGAGCCCCGCGGGAACCCGTCTTCCCGATTCGTCGAATTGATCGAGGTTCTTAAAAAAACTTCCTGCGGAAGGCATGTCCGTGCCGGGGTGTTTGGAGGCGCGTTTGTCGAGAATCTCCCGGCATCGCCGGCGGGATTCATCAATCGCAGGTATTTCATCCAGCCGGATTGTGGCCGAGAGGATGATCTCACTGTTCTGTTGCAGCCGGGAGCTGCGATATCCGAAGGAAAAATATTCCGGCCCGGCGGCAACGATGTTTCCTGCTGCCGTCAAGACGCGGGCGTGAGCCAGAAATTCACCAAGGTTCGATCCATAGGCGCCGGCGTTACCGGCAAGGCCGCCGCCCAGGGTTCCAGGTATGCCGGCGGCGAATTCAATTCCACTTAAGCGATGGTTGAGAGCGAACTCCAGTGCGTCCTGCAGCGGGAATCCACCCGACGCTTCAATGCCTTCATCGCGGCGATGGATCTGTGCAATCCGGTTTTTAATGATGATGCCGTCGAACCCGTCCGAATCAAAGAGTAGATTGCTTCCGCCTCCGATCACCAGGTGCCGTCGACAATTTCCCCTGAGATATACCAAAACGCCAACAAGTTCATCTTCACTAAAAATTTCCGCAAAAACCGTGGCCGGCCCGCCGACTTGAAAAGTAGTATGGCGCCTGAGAGCGACATTGGATTGCCAGGAAATTTTGGGAAATTTCTCCCGCAGCTCTGCAATCACCGCTGAAATTTAGCAGAGCCGGCGAGTGCGGGCAAGCAGAACCCAGCGATTCCGGCATCCGGATGCATCTATTTGGCAAATGAAGCTCATCTCTTCATGTGACAGGAGAGGCGTCGAGGAGCAGAGAGGCGCTCTGCACCCTGGGCTGCTCCGCAGCAACTAACGTGTGACCCGACTGATTTGGTACTACTCAGGAAATTGACCGGGTTCTCGGGATGTACGAGGATCCGGGGAATCCCCACTCGACGCGATTTATTGCTGGTAGCCTAGAACCTGACTCCACCATAGAGAACATAGAGATTTTCAGCGCTGTCGCGAAGTGGGCGTGAGAGTTCGAACTCGACCAGAAACGCAGCGCTGTCCTTGGATCCAAGCTCGATGCCGCCCATCAGGTGAATGCCGCCGTCGAAGTTGTTATTGATGGTGCCGATGGCGATGTCGCTGAAGTCGGCCTTGGCCGAATTGAGGCTTCCCATGATGCCCGCGCCGGCCCCGACGTAGGGATGGACCGAGCCTTCGAAGCCGGGCTTCAGTTTAATATTGCCGAAAAAATTGAGCGGGATTGATCGATAGTTCACTTGGACCTCGCCCGGCGGCACCAAAATCACGGTCTCGTATTTTCGGTAAGCGAACTGAACTTCAAACCCGATTCCAACCGTATCGGCGATCTTCCAATCCGACCCGAATCCAATCTGCCAGCGATCGCCGGCATCGAAGCTCTCTTCCAGCTTATTCAAGGCCATGCCGAATTTGACGAACGCGTCGCCGGCGCGTCCAGTTTGAGGGATCATCAAGAGCACTGATAGGATCAGGATGGCGATGGCGCTGTTTTTCATAGTTCTCCTTTACTCGAAGATCCCTCGGCCTCGCGTCGCCGTGTACGCTATGGCGCGGGTCGACGAGCTTCCATCGATTATCTGTCTGAACGTTTGTGTCGTCAGGTAGCGTTCACCGGTGTCGGGTAGAATGGTGACAATTATCTTCCCCGTGTTTTCGGGCCTCTTGGCGATTTCGATCGCAGCATGTGCGGCGGCCCCGCAGGAGACTCCGACGAGCATTCCCTCTTCACGCACGAGGCGGCGCATCATGAGGATGGCGTCATCATTTTCGATTTTATAAATTTCGTCGATAATTTTCATATTAAGAGCCTGCGGAATGAAGCCGGCGCCGATGCCCTGTATCGAATGAATCCCGCGCCTCCCTCCTGAAAGGACGGGCGAAGAGGCGGGTTCGACAGCGACAATCCAGACGGAGGGATTTCGCTTTTTAAGAGCCTCGCCGACTCCAGTGATGGTGCCTCCCGTGCCGACTCCCGCAACGACGATATCGACTTTTCCATCGGTGTCGGCCCAGATTTCTTCGCCTGTCGTTTCGCGGTGAATTTTCGGATTCGCCGGATTGCTGAATTGTTCGGGTAGAAAATAGCGGAGGTCTTTGGAGGCCATGTCCATCGCCATGCGGCGTGCGTAGTTCATGCCTTCGGCCGCGGGAGTCAGGATCAACTTCGCCCCGAATGCCTGCAGCAGATCCCGCCGTTCCTGGCTGAAGCTGTCGGGCATGATGAGTGTCAATCGAAGGCCGCGCGCGGCACAAACCATTGCCAGGGCGATGCCTGTATTGCCTGTGGTTGGCTCCAGGATGATGGTATCCTTGTTGATTCGCCCCTGCTTTTGAGCTTCATCGATCATGCTGACGCCGGTCCGGTCCTTGACAGATGAACATGGATTAAAGCATTCCATTTTCGCGAGCACCGTCGCTTTGGCATCACCGATGACGCGGTTCAGCCGCACGAGTGGCGTGTGTCCGATCGTCTTGGTAATGTCCTCAAATATTCGCATCGGATTCCTTCCTCTCGGTGGACGGCTTCACGGCGGGCATTGTACTCTTCAGTGCAAGCGACGGAAACCCTTCTCGATTGCGACGGCGAATGTTTCTCACGAGCAGAATATACCACGTTATTCTCGAAGATGGCGGTATGGTTCTTAATCATCCGGCAAAGAAGGGCGATATGGCCAAGGTGTCGGATGAAGCTCATTTTTCCTCTAATGGGAGATATTCAATTCAGCCTCGGATAATGATCCCGGACCAACCCCTTCAAGGCTGGTACGCACTAAAAAAAGCTCTCAGCAATTGGTCCGCAATAGGAGGCAGAGATGCGGAGCTTGGTGGAATCCGAAGCTGATTCACATCGATAATTATAATTAATCCATGGATTTTATAGAATTAACAAAATCAGCACTCGTTTTTATTAAATGCTTCATGGGGATTCCCATAATTTCCAGAGAATTATGATTCTTGTGCGTGAATCAATTGATATCATGGTTTGTGCATTACTGAGTTATAAATGAATAACTTAGAATAGCTGATATGTATTAGACAGATCGATAGCCACGTCATTTTCTGCTATTTTCCATTATTCTATCTATTAAATAGTGTAATTCGTCATACAGAAGTGACTCTTTCAATTATCGGATGCAGCCACCCAATTGATCGCCCTGATGCGGAAGTAAGAATCTTATCTGGCTCAAATTGGTATCGAGAAGCCCGTATCCGCACCTGTTCCCAACATGATTTGAAGAGCATGATACATATTTTCGGGCACTGGTATGGGAACGGCCAATAGCAAGAATGAGATCAAGCGACACTTGGTCCGCGTCAAAGAGCCGGACATATGTTGAGAGCGACACCGGCATCAACGCCGTCCATTCGCACCTCGAAAAGGGGCACGATCTGAGGGGAGGACCAGGGCGAAATGGGTTCTTTCTACACGCCCCTCCGGCTGTGATAGAGGGAGGCTTTGATCAATTCATCCAGATCACCGTCCAGCACTCTGTTCACATCGCCGATATCGACCTTGGTTCGGTGATCCTTGACGCGCTGTGATGGGTGGAGAAAGTACGATCGGATCTGGCTGCCCCAGCCGATATCTTTCTTTGCGTCTTCGACCTCCTGCTTTTTTGCCTGCTGTTTTTCCCGTTCGAGATCCAGCAGCCGTGATTTCAGGACGCGCATTGCCATATCGCGGTTCCGGTGCTGGCTACGCTCATTCTGGCATGAGACGACAAGCCCGGTTGGTATGTGCGTGAGGCGGACGGCCGAATCCGTCACGTTGACGTGCTGGCCTCCGCTGCCGCTGCTTCTGAATGTGTCGACTCGCAAATCCTTCTCATCAATTTCCACTTTGATTGAGTCGTCCACCTGAGGGTAGACGAAGACCGCGGAAAATGATGTGTGGCGCCTGGCGTTGCTATCGAAAGGCGAGATTCTCACGAGTCGATGCACGCCGATTTCTTCCTTGAGGTATCCGAAGGCGTAAGAGCCTTGGATGCTGACGGTGGCGCTCCTGATGCCGGCCTCTTCGCCCGGCTGTGAATCCACGATTGTGGCTTTGAGCCCGCTTTTTTCGCAATACCGCAGGTACATCCGCAGAAGCATCGATGCCCAGTCCTGCGAATCGGTGCCACCGCTGCCGGCATGGATTTCCAGATAGCAGTCCTTTTCGTCTTCCTCGTTTGCGAAGAGCGCCTGCAGGCGGAGTTTTTCCTGATCGCTGGCAATCTTCCTGAGAAGCTCATTGAACTCCGGTTGCATCGATGCTTCGCCCTCTTCGATGAGCTCCAGCAGCGCACCGTTATCGGCGACATTCCGTTCCAACTCACTGAATTTTTCCAGCGCCTCGGTGAGACGTTTCTTTTTGCGGTTCAGATCCTTGAGCGCTTCCTGGTCGGACCAGATCGATGGATCGGACATCCGCCGCTCCACATCCGCTATTTCTTTTCTCTTGCGATCTATTTCAAAGAAAACCTCGGAGCTCTTCGACGAGCTTGATCTGTTCCGCCCTTCGATCTTTCAATTCCTCAAACATCCTATTTCTCCTTGAGTTCAAGACAAGCCGTCAGCCATCGGCTTCTCACGTCCATCTGCACTCGGGTTTGAATGAGACTGCGTGCGCAACAGGCTGGCTGCGTTTTCCGGCCCGCGTCGCGCATTGTATCATTGATACAGGCGGTCCGGAACAGGCGATCGATTGTTGGAATGATCTTCCTTTATCCATCATGGAGGCGTCTTTTGTATTCCGGCGTCATCTCCTCATGTCGGAGGCGGCGATGAAAAATATTCTTTATCCGCGCCGGGGCGGCGACACACAGTGAGAGAAGGACGCACGTAATCGCGAAGGCATCATGCGATCGCGCAAAGATCGAAAGCGAATCGATCGGTTCGATTTTCGCGCTGACCGAATCGCTTCGGCCGTTTTCCAGGCGGAGTATGCATTGGCCGGCGGGATTGATGATGCTGGAGATCCCGGAATTCGTGGAACGTACAAGCCAGCGGCGGTTTTCAATGGCGCGAAAGACAGCCATGGCGTGATGCTGATAGGGCATCACCGTGCCTTCGAACCAACTGTCATTTGATTGCGTGACGATAAATTCCGCCCCATCTCTCACAAACGCCGCCACCTCACCTGCGTAAATGATCTCATAACAGATCGCCGATGCGAATTGAGTCCCATGAACATTGAAGAGGACCCGTTCCTTGCCTTTCGAGAAATCCGAGACCTCTCGCAAGAATTTCCCCGCGAAGAAAAACACCCGACGGATCGGCACATACTCGCCGAACGGAACCAGGTGCATTTTGTCATAGCGACGCGACAGTCGGCCTCCTGGAAATACGAGGAGCGAGCTATTGAAGACGTCCTGGCCTGCATATTCAACCGAGTTGATGAGAATGGGAGCTCCGGCGGCTTTGGCAGCGTCGCCGATATTATTGCGGAAGAAAGGAAACAAGGCCACGTCGTGAACCAGCGAGTTCTCGGGCCAGATGATGACATCCGTATTCTTCAACCGTTTCGTCAGCTCGACATGTCGTTGCATGGCGCTTTCGATGAACTCCCGATATTCCAGGAGTGGCGGCGTCCCCGGCTGCACGATGCCGACCGTGAAGGAGCGGCCTGTCGATGCATGTTTGGAGGTAGGAATCACGAGGGCGCCTGCCGTGAGAGTGAGCGCGATCGCCACGGATGCGCTCGTCGCCTTGCGGGAATCTCGTTTGATGATCCAGATGACAAAGCATGATCCGAGCGCCACCAGCGCGGAGACCGCATAGACACCGCCGATCGCCGCGATTTGTGCCGCCGGCAGGAAGCTGTATTGGTTATATCCCAACAGGCACCAGGGAAAGCCTGTGAACAGAGTCGTACGGAGATAGTCGGTGGAGGCCCATAGAAAGGGAACGATCACCAGCCAGTATTCGGGCAGAGAGTATCTGGCTCGGTGTGCGAGATAGGCGAAGAGAGCCGGGAAGAGGGCCAGGTAGAGCATGAGGAGCCCTGCGATGAGGACGGAGATCGGCATCGAGAGGTCTCCGAAGTGTTGCATCACGAGGGCCGTCCAGTATGTGCATGCTGCAAAAAAAACAACCCCGCAGGCAAGTCCTGCCAGGACGCTGTGAAAACACTTTGAAGCCCGGTCCACAGCCAAGAGAAGTGGGACCATGCAGATCCATCCAAGGAGGCATCCTCCGGGCACAGGAGGCATGGAGAGCGCCATTAACAGGCCGCTTGCAGCGCCCAGGAGAAGGCTGGAATACCCGTTGGACATCATTCCCGAAATGCGCAAGGACATGACAGATTCATAGGATAGATCCTGAACGGAGTCAAGACTAAGTTTGAAGATGTGTCATGAAAGTTGCACGGGAAAAGCCCGGCTTCTTTTTCGGAACCACAGACGAGCTCCGATGAAGACAGATACTCGCGGTCCGATCCGTGCTCACTTCTCCCCACGGCCGCAAGAGGGTTTGGTGACTGACAGCCGGATTTGGGCAAGAGTGAAACCACATCGAGGATGATGACGACAACGACGGTGATGAAGAGCAGTGACATTGCAGAGAATTGCCGGGAGCTTTTGCGCCCTCCTTGACAAGCGATTCGAATTCTAAATATGTTGTTGTCCATTCTCACTTGAGGTTCATGATGGGTCTGGTGTGCCACTTCAGCCATGAGATGCGATGGCGTGCGCTATTCTTCGGGTCGCTTTCGCATTCGAAAAATGTGAGGTCAGAACGCATCTTTTAGGGTAATATGTCCGAAGAGGGTTTAGAATTTGCGGGATATCATATGAAAAAATTGGCCGGCATCAAAGTCGTTCGGGGTCACTTGAAGAATCCAATTCCTTAGATTCAACTCTATGAGCCGCCCAGAGAAACTGTTTTACAAACGCAGTGAAGTTTGCCAGATGGCCGGCGTTCAGTCACATGATCTCCGCACATGGGAAACTGAATTTGCGATCCGTCCGGTGAAGAGCAAGATCGGCCACTGTCTCTATCGCCGAAAAGATATCGATCTCCTGATGAAGATCAAGGCGATGATCTATGGCGAAGGCCTGACCATTTCGGGGGCTCGAAAGAGACTCGAAATGATGACTCCGGTTCCCGCCGGTGCCGAAGGCACGCCGGTTCACGATCCCACTTTCGATCTCCTCCAGGACATTCGCGCCGATCTGCGAGCGCTGTTGACACTTCTTGAGGGGAATGATACAAACTCGGTTGGCGGGACGTAGCGCAGCCTGGTAGCGCACACGCTTGGGGTGCGTGTGGTCGGAGGTTCAAATCCTCTCGTCCCGACCATTAAATTCATGAAGCCTCAAATTCTCATCACCAACGACGACGGCATTCACAGTGATGGAATGCGGTTTCTGGCCGAAGCTCTTGCTCAGATCGGCACCGTCACTATCGTCGCTCCGGACCGCGAGCGGAGTGCGATCAGCCGGGCATTGAGCCTGTATCATCCTCTGCGCATCACTCAGCTTGAGAAGGGCGTCCACGTTCTCGACGGCACTCCAACTGATTGCGTTCTGGTGGGCGCGCATTTCATTCTCACGAGGCCGCCGGATCTTGTCGTCTCGGGAATCAACAGGGGCTGGAATCTGGGGGAGGACACGGCCTACTCCGGCACTGTCTCCGCCGCCATCCAGGGCACGCTTCTGAAGATCCCCGCCATGGCCATATCGTCAATTGACTACAGTGAAGAGTCTTTTCGGAGAGCCGCTCGGTTCGCCAAGAAGATCGGCGCCGAGATTCTCTCCGGCAAGCGCCTCCTCAAAGAGACGACGCTCTCGGTCAATTTCCCTGTTGGAGAGCCCAAGGGTGTTCGGATCACCCGACTGGGCGTGCGGCGATACCTCACTGAAATTCTGGAAAAGACCGATCCGCGTGGTCGGAAATACTATTGGATTGGAGATGGCCGGCCGGCGGATCGAGCGGAGCGCGGGACTGATGTCTGGGCGGTCAAACATGGCTATGTGTCCGTGACCCCACTCAAGCTCGACTGGACCGACTTCGACTTCCTCGCGCGCATGAAACCGATTGAATGGGATGGGGCATGACCGCCAGGCGCCCGCTCGCTCGACCCGCTGAACGAACCGATTTTCAGATTCTCCGCGAGAAGATGGCTCAGGGCCTGGAAGCTGCCGGCATTCAGGATCGCCGGCTCCTCTCGGCCATACGCAAACTGCCGAGGCACGCTTTTGTTCCAGAGCCTCTCTGGTCACAGGCCTATCAAAACGCAACACTTCCCATCGGCTTCAAGCAGACGATGACCCAGCCGCTGACGGTGGCTGTGATGTTGCAGGCGTTGAAGCTGGGAGGATCCGAGCGCGTGCTGGAGATCGGCACCGGCTCGGGCTACCAGGCGGCTCTCCTGGCATTGCTTGCACAAGCGGTCTTCTCAGTGGAACGTATCGCCGAACTGGCTCGCGAAGCGCAGTCACGTCTGCGCGAGATCGGAATCATCAACGTCACGATCAAGAATTTCGACGGGACCTATGGATGGAGCGAATATGCTCCGTACGATGCCATCGTTGTTTCGGCGACCGCCCCGGCTGCTGTTCCGAGGCCCCTCATCGAACAGCTGGCCCCGGGCGGCCGGATGGCCATTCCGCTCGCACGGCAGGGGCACGAGGAAATCTGTCTTGTGACGCGCATGACCGACGGTATCGACATCAGGCCTGTGAGCCGTTGCACATTTGTGCCACTCGTCGGCCGATTCGGCTATACGGCCGGCTGATCCCTCTGCACACCGACTCTTTTTCCAGGGTTCCTATCGCGATGTGATCTGAGTTTGTAATCGACACCGCTTTTGTGCTTTAATCACCGGGCCTCGGGGCGTAGCGCAGCCTGGTAGCGCACATGGTTCGGGACCATGGAGTCGGAGGTTCAAATCCTCTCGCCCCGACCACTTTCATTGCCGGATGCTAACACGCAAGTACATCATACATGGCCGGGTCCAAGGGGTTGGATACCGGTATTTCGCACAACGGTGCGCCAGGGATCGTGGTGTCGTCGGCTATGCCAAGAACCTGTGGGATGGAGACGTTGAAGTTGCTGCGCAGGGGGATCAGGTTGCATTGGATCTGTTTGCTTCCGATCTGCGCCAGGGGCCTAGTGTGTCGCGTGTCGAGAGAGTCGTCGAAGATGATGTGGATATGCCCCCTTTCGCAGGTTTTGGAATAGAATTTTATTAATGCGTTTGTCGATCAACTAGGAGGATTGAATGGATCTCAAGAAGTACATCCGTGACATACCCGATTGGCCGAAAAAAGGCGTACTCTTCCGTGACTTGACACCGCTTTTCAAAGATCCAGCCGCCTTTCGGTATGCATTGGAAAAGTTGTGTGAGCCGTACAAAGGCAGAGCCATCGATAAAATCTGCGGCATTGAAGCGCGCGGGTTCATCATCGCTCCGACGATCGCTCATATGCTCGAAGTTGGTTTCGTGCCCGTGCGGAAACCGAATAAGCTCCCCTGGCAGACCGAGAGCGTCACCTATGATCTCGAGTATGGCACCGACACGCTCGAGATACATAAAGACGCGATCCAGCCCGGCGAACGGGTGTTGTTGATTGACGATCTGCTTGCCACCGGAGGAACAGCCGCCGGCGTTGTGAAGCTGATCGAACGGCTGGGCGGAAAAGTCGTCGGCATCGGATTCCTGGTTGAGTTGTCCTTTTTGAACGGCCGCAGCAAGCTGGTCGGATATGACATTTTATCCCTGGTTAATTACTAGTGGCCGCACTGACTCATCCACTCACTGTGGCGGACCTGGCCGCCGCGCTCGGAGTTGCTTACACCGGTGATGGCTCTCTTCTCATCACCGGCGCCGGGTCGCTGGATAGCGCGGAAGAGGGCGAATTGAGCTATGTCGACGGCGTGAAGAATTTCCAGCGTGCGAAGAAATCACGCAGTTCGGTTGTGATTGCGCCGGCCGGGTTCGAAGATTCAACCAAGTCCATTATCACGTTTGATCTTCCGAGGCTCGGGTTTGCAAGGGCCATCGCGATCATTTATCCCGAGCAGCCCATCGTTGTCGGGATTCATCCCACCGCAATCATCGCGCCGGATGTGGAGCTCGGCGAAGGTGTCGCCGTTGGCGCGTATTCGGTCATTCGAGAAAGCGGCCGGATCGGCGCTCGCACTCAAATCGGCGAAATGACCATGATTGCGCGCGATGTCGATATCGGCGAAGGGTGCCTCATTTATCCGGGCGTGAAGATCTATCACGAAGTGAAGATCGGGAAAAAGTGCATTCTCCATTCCGGCTGCGTCATCGGCAGCGATGGACTCGGATTCGTGCCGACTGATGCCGGTTTTGAAAAATTCCCGCAGAGGGGGAGCGTCGTTCTGGAGGATGATGTCGAAGTGGGTGCCAACACGACGATCGATCGCGGCTCCATCGAAAATACTATCATCGGCCGCGGCACGAAGCTCGACAATCTGATCCATATCGCACACAACGTGATTGTCGGCGAAAGCTGCATCATGGCCGCTCAAACGGGCATCGCCGGAAGCACGTCGATCGGCAGCCGCGTCAGTGTCGGTGGTCAGGTCGGGATCGCCGATCATTGCATGATTGAAGACGGCGCCATCCTCGGCGGGCAAGCGGGAATCCCGACCGGTAAGCGCATCCGGGCAAATACATTTGTCTGGGGCACACCGGCGCGACCGATGGATGAGTTCCGCAATCAATACCGGGACATTTTATCGATCGGATCGCTGCGCGACGACATAGCATCGCTGAAAACCCGGCTCGCTGAAATCGAAAGTCGGCTGATGCCGAAAACCGGAGAATGACGTTATAGATTAAGAGGCGGTGGAGGTCATGTCGATAAAAGGAATCGCCGTCATCGGGTTTTTGCTGAGCTGCCTAGCTGAGCCGGGGCGGGCTCAGACCAGCAAGAATCAAGAAGCGGTGATCGTTCCGATGGTCAAGGTTTACGTGACTGTGCGCGGGGATAAGGATGCGCCCATCACCGATCTGCGCCGAGACGATTTCACGGTTCTCGAAGACGGCACGAAACAGGAGATTTCCTATTTCAGCCAGGAAGCACTCCCGTTGAAAATCGGCCTCGTCATCGACTGCTCACTGTCGATGGCAGACAACATGGAAGCCGCCCGGCAGGCAGCCATCCAGCTGGTTCAAAAACTCAATCCTGACGACCAGGCTCTCGTCATCGGCTTTAGCAACTCGGTGACAACCGCGACTGATTTGACGACCGATCACAAGCTGCTCGAAAAAACCATTCACGGCCTCAACGCAACCGGCGGCACGGCCCTCTACGATGCTCTGCACGTCGCCGTGCTGGCGCTTCGCGGGCAGGAAGGCAAGAGAGCGATCGTTCTCTTGAGCGACGGCAAAGATGAGATCTGGGGCGGAGGGCGCCCAGGCAGCAGGCGGACGTTTGAAGAGGTGTCGGAAGAACTGGCGCGCAGCCGGATTGCTCTCTATCCGATCTGTTTTGGTGAAAGCAGCTTCCTGGTTGAATGGGACCTCGATAAGAAGTATACGCTCAAGGAAATTCTGGAATCGATGGCTTTCAAAAGCGGCGGCCGATGCGTGATGACACAAAGAGCCACGGCGCTTTCAGGGAGCTTCATGGCGATATTGACCGAGCTGCGGACTCAATACAATCTTTTCTACATGCCGACCAACCGGATCGCCGACAACACGTGGCGTGAAATCATGGTTATTCTGAATCGACCTGTCCGTGAGATCGTCCATCGCCAGGGCTATTACGCGACGCAATGATCTCTGGTTCGCACTTCCCGCTCTAGGAGCGGCGCGGTTATGAGAGAGAGGGTGTGTCTGAGTTGCCGTTTCAATCAGGCCGCGCCATGGAGCCGGTTATGAGAATGGCGAACGGCTTCATTCCGGCCTCTGGCCGGCTGATCGTGACGGTGATCGAAGGGAAATGAATTACTTGATTCGTCGACGTGGATGTCCACGTGAAGTTCAGACCAATAGCGGTCCGCCAAAGTTATGAGGGAGAAGTTGAAATGGCATTTGAAGTACCGAAGAGCTTTTATTATATTGCCGGCGGAGTCTCCATCGCACTGGCGATTTTTCTGGGCAGGATCGCCGGCGCGCATCGGGAAAATCCCGAAGCACTTCGCCAGGGCGTCGCCATTACGCTGATTGACAGCTCCTGGAGTGAAAGATCAAGCAAGCCCGGCAAGGTGGCGTTGGTGCCGACACTAACCTTCAAAATTCGTAACACGCGTGAGGCGCCGCTTGAATACGTCCAGGTCAACGCGGTCTTTTCGTTCGTGGGCAGTAAGGACTCATTCGGCGATGCGTTTGCTTATCCCATTCAGGGGAAACAACTAAAAACTGGGGAGCAGACGGATGCGATTCGAGTGAAATCGAATCATGGATACCAGGCCACATCGAGAAAATCGTTCGTCAACAACCCCGATTTCAAACCGGCAGAAGTCTCGGTGTTCGTGCAATCAAGACTCTCTGGCTGGGTTCTTGTCGGCAAATTTCCAATCTCCAGCAAGATCGACGGCATGCCGCAGCAATTGATTCTGCCGTTAAAAGCTCGGCTCAGCAGTTGATGTCGGCTATTTTCGTGCCGTTTCGTTTCCTGTCAAGTTCCGGTAGAGGCGCAAAAACAGGTTGACCGGAAATCCGACAACATTCAAATAGTTGCCTTCAATGCGGTCAATGAATACTGCTGCGCCGCCCTGTATCGCATAGGCCCCGGCTTTGTCCATGGGCTCGCCCGTGCGGACATAGGCCGCGATCTCGACTTGCGATAATTTCCGGAAGATGACGTGTGTCGTCTCGACACCCGTAATCATGCGCCCTGTCGATCCATCGAGCAAGGCGACTCCAGTGAAAACTTCATGTGATTTCCCGGACAGGAGAGACAACATCCGTTCGGCATCGGAAGGGCTTGAAGGCTTCCCAAGGATGCGTCGACGGACCGCCACAACCGTATCGGCGCCAACAATGATCGCGGCCGAATGCGGCCGGGCAATGCGGCCGGCAATGGCCTTCTCTTGTGCAAGGCGGCGGACATGAGCGGCCGGCGCTTCGCCCTTGCGAACCGCCTCATCGGTCTGCGTCGACATCGTCGAGAATCGAATGCCGAGTGCTTGCATGATTTCAGCGCGGCGCGGAGAAGCCGAGGCGAGAAGCAGGGGGGGTTTTTTCATTGCACGTTCCTCATCATTTCCTTGAATCACTTCGGCGATTTCCTTTGGGCTCGGGTGCATGAGAAAGACCATTTCGGAATCCGTTGCAGCCTCCCGGGGAGTTCCAACCAGCGAGCCACCGGCGGCGATAACGCGCCTGTGCTCAGGGCGTTCTTCCCGTCGCAATCCCTTGACTCGATGACCTGCTCCCAAGAGTCGAATGGCCATTGGCAATCCCATCTTCCCGAGTCCGATGAATCCTATGTTCATGGTAGGCTCCTTTTTCATGATCAGATTATAAAAGTAAACATCAGTGAGGCAAGCATGAGAGTTGCCGGTTCACAGACGGAACTAAGCGAAGGATCTCCTGCAGTGCATGAAAAACTCCTTCCAAAGAATTTCGCGCTGCAGAGTGACTCTCTGTCAGAATCCAACATCGGTATTCCTGTTCCAGACTAAAATTAATGGCGGAGAACCGGTAACGGGAAACTTCCCCCTTTTAAATCCTCTCGCGTCTTCGTGCGTTGACTTATAATGTAGGCAAAGAAGCTGATGGCTAGCATACTGAGTGCTGATAGCGATGAGGTGCTGTTCCTCAAGTATCGGGAAGGCTGTATTGAGGCCTTCGAAGAGCTGATCAGCCGCTATGAAAGCCCTCTTTTACGGTATCTGCTCGCCTGCTCCGGCAATCGCCAGCAGGCGGAGGATCTGTTCCAGGAGACTTTTTCGAAAATGGTGGAGCGTAAGGATTACTATACACCCGAGGCGCCATTCAAATTCTATTTGTTCAAGGTGGCCCGCAACCTCGCCATCGATGCCTCTCGACGAAGCAAAGTCAGGAAAAGCGTATCCCTCGATGATTGCACCCCTGGAGACAAGCCGATCGATGTCGTCTCAAAAGACCCGGACCCGGAAGAGAAGGCGATCAATCATGAGCTTGGAGTGATCCTCAGGCACGCCATTGAGGACTTGCGAGAAGATCAGCGTGAGGTATTCCTGATGAGGGAAGACCTGCATCTGTCGTTTGAAGAAATTTCGAAGATGACGGGAGCCCCGCTGCCGACGGTGAAAAGTCGCATGTTGTATGCACTCCGCCACCTCCGCAAGTCGCTCTCACATACCTACGCCAAGGCTTTCGGGGAGACTTGTGAGGCATCATGATTGAACATGGTCGATATGCCGAACTGATCGCTCCATACGTGTATGGGGAGTTATCCGAATCGGATGTTCATGAAATGCAGAAACACATTGCGATCTGCCAGGAGTGTTCCGAGGAAGTGACTGATTTCGAGAAAATCCGAAAAATATTGGACGAGAAGAAAAAGACGCCGCTCCAGATCAGCGAATTCACGCGGCAGCGCATCTTGATCAATGCGTCCCGACGTATGAAGGCGCGGCGGACTTTTTTCCGGGTTTCCGCGATATCGGCGGCTGCGATGGTGTTCATCGGCCTGCTGGCAGGTGTTTTCTACATGCAGCATCGTGATGAGGTGATGATGCAAATTTCGCGAAAAATGGAGGTGCGTGACAGGGCTGCTGCGCCCAAGTCCATGACCACGAAGCTGACTCCGCCACCTCCCTCGGCATCGGCGCTTCAACCAATGGGTGCGATTGATTCGAAGGTCGATCTGGGCTCGAACAGCGCCGGAAAATCCATGCTTCCGCCACCTGAACAAACCGGCAAAAAACAGGAAAATGATATTGTCTCTTCAACCGATGCGCCTGCTGCCGCCGCACCAGCGCCGGCTTTCAGCGCGAATGCCAAAGAAGAGCTGATTCGCGCGGGCGAAGAGCGACCGACTCAACTTGCCGAAACATCGCGGCGGGAAGAGAAGGGCGTTGCCGGGGGCGCTGCGGTCACCTTGGATAAAAAGAAGACTGCACCCAAGGGTGCGCAACAAATGCAATCTCGATCTCAGGAAGAGGCTTCCGAGGAAGTTCAAAAATCGGCTCTCCCTGTAGCTCCACTTGCCTTCGGCACGCAAACCGATGCGCTCAACATGGATGCCGACAAACAATTTGAGCAGCAACTGCAATCGGCATCTGATCTATTGGCGCAGGGTCAGAAGCAAGCTTCCCTGGATGCCTATCAAAAGCTGCTTCGCCGTTTCCCGGATCGCGAAAAACAGATCCTGCAATCCATCAAAGATCCCTGGATCCTTGATCGCATCAAGCATAATTGATCGACACGAGAAGGCCAAATCCTTTGATCTGGCCCCTTCAGTGCTGCCGGAAGACCTTTGCGATGATGCGATTGGGCTTCAGTGATTCGAAAAACGAACCTGTTTTCTCGGGAATGATCTGCTCGAGTTCATCGGCAGCAAGCTGAAAGTCCGGATCGATGTAGATGGCTTCGGTGAAGGCCTCTTGGGCCTTCTCGCGGTGGCCCATCTTCTTATAGACCAAGCCAAGGTAGTAAAATGACACAGGATTGTGCGACAGATCGGTGCATGCTACCTTGAAAATTTTCTCGGCTCTCTCTAAATCGTCATTCTTGAAAAAGGCAAGTCCAAGGTGGATGAGGGATTTTTCGTGGGACGGCTCCAGTTGAAGGCACTTTTCGAAAGCCGCAATGGCTTCCGTCAGGTGGCTCTCGTTGAAGAGCCTCATGCCCCGCTTGTACTGTGCCATCACCGCCTTCGAATGCCGCATTTCCTGTTCACTCAGACCCGATGCCAATTGTCTGTCGTATTCTCGGCGACGGTCCGGATACCGCAGCACTGAATAAGCTCGGTTAATCTCGACAAACTTCATGTGGTATTTTTGGACGGAAGTGTCAGCGGATGACTTCATATCAGGGTGAACCTTCTTTGCTAGAGCCAGATATGCAGCTCTTATTTCCGCAGGAGGTGCACTCCTGGAAACCCCAAGAATTTCATAGTAATCCTTCTCTGGCACTCGAAGTCCCCCGTCCCTTCAGAAGAACTTCTAGCAAAAGTCATGCCTGTTCATTGCATTAATAATCAATAATTTACAAATACAACATTGCCAAATATTGACAATATTTGTAACTTTGGCTAACAATTTTTGCATTCCTTTGGTTTAATTTATGACTGTATCTGGATTAACTGCAGATGCCCCGCTCCGACTCCACTCTCAGCCGGTTCTCAGGTTTGACACACCCGGAGGCGGTTGCTAGTATGGGCGTTTGGAGCGAGAATATTGTGGGCAGATTTGATATCAGGATTATTGTCATCGAATTGGCCACTTTTCTTTTTGCGATCACGGTGCATGAATCTTCGCATGCGGCGACAGCCAATTACTTCGGCGACCCGACGGCCAAACGGCTTGGGCGGATTTCTCTCAACCCTTGGCGTCACATCGACATTTTCGGCACGGTCATACTTCCGATCATACTCACGATCATCGGCGCACCTGTTATCGGATGGGCCAAACCTGTTCCAGTTAACCCAACGAACTTGCGGCAACCCAGAAGAGACTACATGCTTGTTTCGGTGGCGGGGCCGGCGAGCAATCTGGCGATGGCCTGCATTTTTGCCGGCGCTTTTTATCTCCTGCGGCTTTATTACGGCTTTCTGCCGAGTCCGATCGTTCAACCGATATCCCTCATTCTTCAATACAGCTGCATCATTAACCTGTACCTGGCCCTTTTTAATATGATTCCTGTTCAGCCATTGGATGGGAGCTCCGTTCTCGCCTGCTTCCTGCCGCGCGACCTTGCAGCCAAATTCATGTCTTTCCAATCCTATGGTTTCATCGTCTTGTATCTTCTCGTTTATCTCGGAGTCCTTCAGAAGGTGATAAACCCCGTGGCCGGCTTCATTTTGAATCTTCTCGGATTGAGGTAGTGGCTATGAAACGAATATTCAGCGGCATGCAGCCCACCGGGCAGCTCCATCTCGGCAACTACTTCGGAGCGCTGAAGAACTGGGTCCAGCTGCAGGATTCCTATGAATGTTTTTATGGTATCGTCGATCTTCATGCTCTGACGACGGCCTATGACAGTTCGGACACGGTGGCCGATGCGGTGATCGCCGTCGCTGCCGATTGGCTTTCCGCCGGGCTCGATCCGGAGAAATCAGTACTTTTCATCCAGAGCCACGTGCAGGAACATGCTGAATTGCACCTCATCCTTTCAATGATCACTCCCATTCCATGGCTCGAACGCGTGCCGACCTACAAAGAGAAGCAGCAGGAGCTCGCCGGGAAAGACCTGTCGACATACGGGTTTCTCGGCTATCCAGTTCTGCAGACGGCCGACATCATTCTGTACAAGGCCGAAGTCGTGCCGGTCGGTGAGGACCAGGTTCCTCATATCGAACTGGCGCGCGAAGTGACGCGCCGCTTCAACAACTACTATGGCAACATCTTCCCCGAGCCTCAAACGCTTCTATCGTCGTCGCCGAAACTCCGTGGGACTGATGGCCGGAAGATGAGCAAGAGCTACGGCAATTCGATTTTCATGGCGGAAGATCCGGCCGAGCTGGATCGCAAGGTACGCAAGATGATGACGGACCCGAGGCGCAAACGACGAAGTGATCCGGGCGGGCCCGAAGATTGTCCGGTTTTCGATCTTCATAAAGTTTTCACTGAGCCTGAGAAACGCGAAGAGGTGGCACATCTGTGCCGCACCGCCGGCTGGGGATGCCTCGATTGCAAACAGGTTTTGCTCGACCGCATGCACCCGGTGATGGATCCGATGAAGCGGCGTCGAGATGAGCTGCTGATGCACCCTGACCGCATCCTGGCTGTCTTGCACCAGGGCGCCGATCGAGCCAGACGGGTCGCCCGGCAAACGATGGAGCAGGTCCGCGCGGCGATCGGCCTGCTCAAGGCGTAGCGACAGATGCTCCAGGAGAGCCACCCCTGCCGGCTGATGCTTGAGGTCTTCGAAGGGCCTCTGGATCTGCTGCTCCATCTTATCAAGAAGGAAGAGATCGATATCTACGACATTCCTATTGCGCGCGTGACAGATCAATATCTGGTCTACCTCGCTCAGCTGCAAAACCATAACCTGGATGTTGAAGGCGAGTTCCTCCTCATGGCCGCCACATTGATTCACATCAAAAGCCGAATGCTGCTTCCACGTCCGGTGATCGGTGAGGATGGCGTCGAAGAAGACCCCCGCGAGGAATTAGTACGGCAGCTCATCGAGTACCAGCGTTTCAAGGCCGTCGGCCATTTCCTGGCCGAGCGAGCGCAGCTCCGGCAATCCAGCTGGCCGCGTGGCCGTATTGGGTGGGATTTTATTGAGGAAATTCCGGGCGAGCCTGTCGAGATGAACGCCTACCAGCTGGCCACTGCTTTTTTCGAGATCCTCAAAGAGGAACGTGAACCGGCGGTCGAGCTGTCGCCGGTTCTCTTCACGGTTGAGGAGAAACTTGAGGAACTCCGCGGCCTGCTCGAAGAACACGGCTCACTGGATTTTACCGGATACTTCGGCGGGCTGACTCATCGGCTGGAACAGATTGTGGCGTTTCTGGCGCTTCTGGAACTGGCCCGCCAATCCTTCCTCAAGGTCTACCAGAACGGATCATTCGGGCAGATAAGGATCGTCAGGACGAAATGAACGAACGTGTGGTAAATTTCATAGAAGGAGAGTTCGCGAATCGTAATGGAGTCACAGAGGATCCAATCAGGATTAATTCTTCGGAATTGAAGAGCTGAGCTTTCACAGTCCGGCTCTCCTCCTTGCGAACGAATCGAGCAAAGCAAAAAAATGGCAGTCGAAGAAATCAAGCCCCTGATCGAAGCACTCATTTTCGTCAGCAGCGACCCGCTCAGCCTTCGGGATTTGCAGCGAATCCTGGATGAATATCCACCGGAGGAAGTGGAAGCGGCTCTAAGGTCTCTCAACCTGGATTTCGAATCCGGAACACGAGGCCTCATTCTGGGACAGATGGCCGGTGGCTACCAGATCCTCACGATCCCCTCGGCCGATGACTGGATCCGAAAAATGCTCAAGTCCAAGAACCAGGACCGCCTGACGCTCGCAGCTCTGGAGACTCTGGCCATCATCGCCTACAAGCAGCCGATCACTCTCCCCGAAATTCTGGCGCTGCGCAAAGTCAATTCTACCGGCGTCATTAAAACCCTGCTCGATAAAAACCTCATCCGTATCATGGGGCGAAAGAAAGTTGTCGGGAACCCGATTCTCTATGGCACCAGCAAGGAGTTTCTCCATCGATTCGGGCTTAACAGTCTGAAAGATCTGCCGAGCCTCGAGGAGTTCCAGAGCCTGGCCGAACAGAGCGGGATTGAATTATTGGAGGAGTCTGCCGAAACGGCGGCGGCGGCGGCTGAGAGCCAACCTGGCGAACAGCGTGAGCTCGATCAATCTTGGGACACGCCGGTGGAGATTTTAGCTGGTGAAGAGGTGATATCAGGGGAGGAACCCCGTGAATCACCTGTCGATGAAATGACCGGCGCGGAAACTGAACAGGTCATGGCCGAAAAGCAGAGCGAACCGGACGAGCCGGTGGATGCAATGCCGGAGGCCGAGAAAATTGAAGTTGAATGAACTCGTTTCCATTTGCCGGCTCCCGGTTCCCGGCGCGTAGAGGTGGAGATGCTCGATTGTATTCGGCGGGGTCTTATCCTCCAGCCCTCCGCCATAACCATTACGAACGTGGACATGGAGGCATTTCGTCTTCGACGACGTCGATGTTTAATGGCAACAGACAACAGGATTCCCTGGGCACTGAATAGGAGTGTGTCTTTATGAGACGCACGGCGCCGGTCACTGGAAACCGCGAACCTGGAACTAACCTCATGCGGATCAGGCTTCAGAAGCTGCTAAGAGACGCCGGATTCGGTTCGCGGCGACATTCGGAAGAGTTCATTGTCGCGCGGCGTGTGAAGATCAATGGGCGGGTCGTCGAGCATCTGGGCATGACGGTGGATCCTGATGTGGACAAGATCACAGTCGATGGAAAACCTCTTCGTCGAGGTCCCGAGCATGTGCGATACATCCTCTTCCACAAGCCGGATGGAGTGGCCTCGGCCTCGGGAGATCGTTTTGGCCGTCGCACGGTTTTCGACATTCTGCCGCGTGAGTTCTTGAAATTTTTCATGGCCGGGAGGCTTGACTACCACACGACCGGGCTTATGTTCTTCACCAACGACGGCGAATTCGCTCAGATGTTGGCTCATCCGCGCTTTGGCATCGAGAAAATCTATAGTGCGAAAGTGACCGGCACACCGGATGAGAGAAAGCTGGAATCGATTGCGCGTGGCCCGGTGGTGGCGGGAGAGCGCTGCCAGCCGGTGGGTGTGCGAATTGTCGAGCATAGCCCCAAAGGGAACCTCTGGCTGGAGTTGACGCTGAGGGAAGGTAAGAAAAATCAGATACGAATTATGTTCGACCAGATCGGCCACCCTGTGCAGAAGCTGAAGCGCCTTTCAATCGGCCCTTTCAAGCTGCGGTCGCTTCAACCCGGGGAGTATCGTGAACTCTCGGCGCGCGATGTGGCGAGGATCAAAGAGCGGATGATCCTGGAAAGCCGAAGTATGAGTACGCGGTGATCGGACGTCACGAAGATTGCATGAATGGATATGGGGCAATTCGTCGTCAAAAGGGGTGGGTTTAAAGGGAAACCTCAATGACGTCGGGAAAATGGTAAGCGATCGAGTTCCAGAGGAGATCGCCTCATGAACGATCCAGAAGACCCCACCCCAAACGCAAAGGGTCAGTTACTGGTCTATTCCACTGAAGACGGACGGATGAAAATTGATGTGCGGCTGGAGAACGAGACCGTTTGGCTCACCCAGCAGCATATGGCCGAGCTGTTCCAGACAACGATTCCCAATATCAGTATGCATATCCGAAACGTCTATGAAGACGGCGAATTGTCGCTACCGACAACTCTTAAGGAATTCTTAATAGTTCGGAAAGAGGGGCACCGCCAAGTCAGCCGGTCGCTCGAATTCCATAACCTCGACATGATCATCTCGGTCGGCTACCGCAACAAGAGTGCCGTCGCGATCCGCTTCCGTATCTGGGCAACGCAAAAGCTCCGTGAGTTCATCGTCAAGGGCTTCGTCCTCGATGACGAGCGTATGAAAAACTCCGACCAGCCTTATCGTCGCTATCCTGGATGAAGGTAGGCTCCTGAGCTTCGGCCCGATTGCGGAGCTGAGGGCCCGGGACAGTGCCGAGAGCCTGGAGAGTCTGTTCGTGGATCTCGTGGGAGGCGCTCAGAGCGGGGACTTGTCGTGGCTGTGGTTTCTCCGATCCGCGCTTTGCCAATCGTTCATCTCCAGACCACTTGGAGCCGCCATCTCAGGGATTTCGAATAGTCGCGCAGCACCGCCCACGGGGTCGTTCTGGGCGTGCTAGGGTTTCTTCTCGCAGTACCCCTGGTGCTCGGAAGCCTCGCGCCCCTTATATTCACATTGCTCACGACGTTCTTACTCTTGGGTCTTGGAATCGCGAACCCTTGAATATTTCCCCTGCTCCTACTGCCATGGCTGGGTACCGTCAGTGCAATCCTAGGCATGCGCCTTCTTATGACGAGCCTGAAGACGCATGTTGTCAAGCACTTTAGAACGGCCCTGGTCTTGATCGCCGTTCTAGGCGGGATCGGTTTTGTGCTCACATCCGATCCGAACATGAGCTTGATCCCGCCGCCCACCGCGACCCTCCTGGAGATCCTCGATGCGATGCGATGCCATCCACCCAATCCATTCGAGTTATTGGTGATGCACTCGAAGGTCGCCGGGTCCTGGCCCTGATCCGGCAGGCATATCCGGCATGTACACTGTTTCTGCTTTTCCTGGGCACTGCCCATGTGCTGAAGCGCGAGGCAGAACCGCAGGCGTTGCGCCCGGCCCCCAAAGGCGGGGAACCAAAGACTGTGGACCTTCTCTTCCCGGAGTGTCATGGCGTGGCGGCCCTGCGCTGCCGCACGCTTCTGCGGAGTCACGTAGGCAAGGCAGGCCTTGTCTTGTCCCTCATGATTTCCTTCGGATCCTTGGGACTCATGAGGGGACCGCTGTCCCATTCGATGATCTGGATCGTCCCAGCAGCCTTCACCCTTCTGAGCATCAGCGCCTATGCGCTGCAACTCAACCAATTCGGCCTCGACGGCCCCGGCGTGAAGCCTCTTCTTCTTCTGCCCATCCCTTCCCACGATCTGCTGGGGGGCAAGGCACTCGGCCTTGCGATCTACGGCGCGGTGTCCAGGCCGCGATGTTCATGGCGACGATGGCCCTCAGCGGCCTCGTCAGTCCAGCACAGGCTGTCTCGGGTCTTTGCCTATCGGGGTGCCTGTTCACATTTCAAGTGGCCTTTGGACACTGGATCAGCTCGTGCATGCCGTGGCGTTTGCCCATGAGCGGGTTAGTGGGCAGGAACCAGACCCGGCCTCCCGCAATGTGGATCGTGGTAGCCTGGTCCGCCGTGGCACTCGGCGTGCAGATTTTCGGCGGGGAAACTACGTGGCGGCCGCACGGCTGTCCCCATGGCCGCCGTGGTGGGTCATGGCCCCACTGCTCGCACTCTCGGTCCTTCTTTACCGCCGGGTGATCTTGCCCAAAGCTGCGATGTACCTGGATGGGCGCAAGGAAATCCTGATCAAGGTCTTGGCATGAACTCCGTGAGAACGATGCGTTCAAGAAGGTCCGGCAATTATCTCAGGGGTCAATCTCGCGTGAAATACGCAATAGGAGGGTTTCATCTACAAGCGGCTTGCGAGCCGACACTCAGAAACTATTCAACGAATTGATCGCACTGAGCCGCATTCTGACCGACGAGCAGCAACGCCACGTCCGCGAAAATATGACGGAGGAGGAGTTGGTCATCTTCGACATCCTCACTCGCCCTGCACCGAACCTGACCACGGAAGAACGCGCCGAAATTGGAAAGGTAGCGCGGGAGCTCCTGACAAGACTCAAACAGTTGCTCGTCCTCAATTGGCGGCAGAAATCCTCCGCCCGCTCGCAGCTCAAACTTGCAATCACGGACATGCTCGATAACTGACTGCCGCGCGCCTATTCGCCGGATCCTTATCACCAAAAATGTGCGGCTGTTTTCGAGCATTTCCACGAAAGCTATCCGGAGAGAGATGCGGAAATCTACTCAGCGGCAGGCTGATCGATAAGAATTAAAGGCCGGACTAAGTGTGAAGCTGATTGCTCCCCAAATTTCCGCCTTTTACTTTTTGTTTTACTATTTCTCAAAATCAGTGCATTATTGCCGACTTTCACGCGGCCTTGAATCAAGATCACCATCGATGATCTGGCCAATCAGACGCTCAGGCAAATTGATCAGATCTTGATAAGTGGCCAACGGCTGTGCATGGACTCTTCATGCCGCAATTTTATTTCGTCACGAAAGGGATTTAAACCCCCCTGTCGTTTCTAACACATTTTGACACTGCTTTCGACTCCTCCTGCTGTGTTAAACTGGCAGAGCATAAGAGTGCTCCAATCGACTGTGGTCGTTAGCATTCTGAAGGAGGAGTCCGATGATTTCTGCAATGATGGCCGTGCTTCTCATCCCTTCTCCGGCACTGACGCCGCCGAGCCCCGCGTGGGCTCTGGTGGCCGAATACAATCGGATGGCCGCGACCCCTCTCTGGCCCGGATTCGAACCTAGAAACATTCCGCTCGTCATCTATGACGGCCAAAACACATATCTTTTCCACCATATCAATCCGCCGATGGAATTCGCGAAGGTCGAGGGATTTGATGGAGTCTTTGTTTTCTCCGGTCAACATCCGGATGTGCGAGCCAATACATCGATTGAATTAGGCAAGATCAAGACGGCTTCAGTGATCATGGACCCGAGTATTCAGATTCCCAAGCTCGCGGCGATCACCATCCATGAAGCCTTTCATGTGTTTCAGGATGAGCGCCATCCCGACTGGACGGCCAATGAGGCGGAGCTTTTTGTCTATCCGATTCAGGATGCATCACTGCTGCAACTCCGCCGTCTGGAAACGGAAGCTCTTCGAAGAGCGTTGTCCTCCGAAAGGCCGGAGGATTCTCTGTGCTGGGCAGCGGCCGCCGTGGCTCTTCGTCATGAAAGATTCGGCAAAATGCCCGCGTCGTCGGCCGAATACGAACGCGGAACGGAGATCCACGAGGGGCTGGCTTGCTATCTTCAATTTCGTGTCTTAGGGGAGACCCCGGCGATTCCTCCAGAAGGTTTTCCAGCCGAAGATATTCGAAAGAGCGGCTATGAGATTGGAAGGGCTTATGCGGAGCTCCTGGATCGCTTCGACCCTGATTGGTCTGCGAAGCTGGAAGCTGGAGGCTACCCAAAGCCCATCCTCGATGAAATCCTGACCCTGGCATTGAAAGCGAAATCGGTCAGGGCCTGCGTTTTCACGCCGGTTGAAACCGAGGCCGCCATGGCGAAAGCAAAAATTGATGTCGATGAGGTCGGATTGAGACGAGCCGGGATGAGAGCGGATTTTCTGAGCCAACCGGGATGGAAGATCATTATTAATAATGAGAGGGAAGAGCCACTCTGGCCCAACGGGTTCGACCCCTTGAACGTCGTGCATGTCACGGAAACGGAAATTCTCCACACGCGTTGGGTGAAGCTCGGGAATGCCACCGGGTCGGTCGAAATTCTCAACCGCGCCTCTCTCAGCGAAGCCGCCGGCGATCACCCGCTTTTCAGCGGTGTGCGAAAACTCACAGTCACGGGAATCCCCGCAGAACCCGCGGCGCTCGACAAAGATGGGACCGTATCGCTTAAAGCAGACGGCGTCACCGGGGAGTTTCAGAAGGCACGAGTGGAAAAAGCGGCCCAGACTATCACCGTGACATTACATAAATAGTCATTCATGATTCATTCAGGATCTTCGCCCGTTCGCCTTGCACGATCGCTCCAGCAGATACTGGGATCTTCCTACTCTCACGCCAAAAGAGAAGTCGAAGTCGGGCATGCGATGGTCAACAGTGAAATTGTCACCGATCCCGGGCTCGTGCTCGGCCCGTCCGATCGCATCACCCATGATCCGGCTCTACCACGCCGCGTGCCTGAGGCCATGTTGCGAAACATCGAAATCGTTTTTTTGGATGATCACATCGTCGTCGTCAATAAGCCCCCAGGATTGCTTGTGCATCCGACCTTGGACCGGGAGAAGGACACACTCATCAGCCGAGTCACTGATGAAGTGAAGCGACGCGTGGGTCATCATAGCAAGATTCTGGTGGTCCATCGGATTGATCGTGATACGTCGGGCCTGCTGGTGATGGCTCGGACCGGCGCGGCAGTGACTTCTCTGCAGAGGCAGTTTCGCGTGCACACAATTTCCCGTTGCTATCTGGCGCTTGTCCAGGGTGACCTGCAGGAAGAATGCGCCATTGACCGTGCGATCGGCCGCCCACGGCCCGGCGCTCGGCGCGCCGTTGTCACTCACTCACGTGATGCTCAGAATGCACAGACGCGCGTGCGTCCGATCGAACGATACGGAGTGGCGACACTCATCGAGGCCACCCTTGGTACGGGTCGCACTCACCAGGTCCGTGTTCACCTGACCTGGCTGGGACACCCTGTGCTGGGCGATTCACTCTATGGAGACCCCAAGCACGACCCGACGCCTGTCCCCCGGCTGGCTCTCCATGCCGCTCATCTGGGGTTCAATCATCCGGCCAATCAGAATCCGGTTCAATTCGATGCACCGCTCCCGCCCGACCTCCAGGGCATCACCACAGTTCTCCGTCATAAAAAAAACACCGGGAAGAGGCGCCTTTGACAGCCCCTGGCGCCACTTTCGCTTAGCACATCTTCTCCAACTCCAATTATTTCCCGGAGGTCGGGCCGGCCTGTATTGCCCAGCGATCCGTTCGAGGTTGTTCCTAAGCCGCGCTGGGCATCCTTCTATTGAGTTCAAGAATGTCGGTGTTGTCACCAAAGGAAGAGACATGAGTGTCTTCATGACAGACTCAGCCGAAGTACCTCGATGACTGATGGTCTGTGAGACGCATGACAACCCCTCATCCGTTGAGTGTTCCTGGTGAAAAGACATATTGCGAATCGGCGATTGTGGATCAGATAAGCGGGAATCAATCATGTGAATTCCAGCTTCATATGCATTTTCATTCTCACTCAGGTGGAGCAAGAACTATGCCAGCGGAAAACGATGCGGTTCACACCAGGTGTGGATGTGTCTGGAACCAAACTGGCTGAAAATTCGAGCATCGTTCATGTTTCACACTCGAACATGCTGCGACTTTTTCTACCCGCACTGCGAATCATAGTAGGATTTTCCTAACCTGGCGCAGCCAGAACCAAAGACGGTGGCCGCACTACAGAGCGACTCCAGACCTCTCAGGAATGCAGGAAGAGATGAATGCAGGAACGGAAAATGTGGTGTGCCGACGATGGTCGGTTCGTTCCCGGTTTCCTTACTTCCTGCATTCCTAAGAGGTTCGGACGGGATAATGCATGTTCCGAAGATCTTGCCATTTCGTGTCGCCGTTTGGACACTAACACGGGTACTCGATGGGCTATATTGCTCGACGAAAGAAAGGCGTGTGTGTTGGCCTGGAGATTGCATGGCCACCAGATTGAATGAAATGACTAATCGCTGTTAAACTAGGGATCACAAAATGAAGGCAAATCGATTTATTCTAGCGACCGTGGCTCTGCTCGTCTCTGCACACTTCATCAGTGCCGATGCGGCTGAGCCTGCGTTTCATATTACGCGGATCGATGTTGAAGGAGCCAGGTGGGTCTCAAAAGACATCATACGGGAGGAATCCAGATTGAAGCTCGGGCAATTCTACACTGAGAAAGAGCTCGTGTTGGCACTCCGGCGGATTACCAGGCTGTCTTTCATTCTCTCTGCGGATTTCTCGCTTGCCAAAGGAGAAACCTATGGAACATACGCTCTCGTCATCCATGTCTCTGAAGAAAACCCCCTGCTCTTCCAGTATGAAAAGTCTTGGATCGACATGACGCGGCGTGAAAATGTCAAGGGCATTTCCTACGATTCGGGGCTCCCGCCATCATCCGATGCCGGCAGCAGCACGCAGAGCCTTGAGGTCGGCGGGCGGATGAACATCGGGGCCTATGGGATTGGATACGCGATCGTCAGCCGGGAAAGTCCCAGCGTGGAAGCTATCGATGCCCCATTCGCAGGGCTGAATGTCGGCTTCAGCCACTACAATCTGATGGGGAAGCATGTTTTTCTGAATGTGAATTTACAATTTACGGGAGAGCGAGTCGGCATTCAGTATGATCGGCCGACATACTCCCGGGTTTCCGTGAAAGCCCATCGACCGATTTCTCCCTCTCTCACCGTCTCCGTGCCGGTCAAGAAAAATCAGTGGGTATCGTTCGACATCAATTATGCCAAGCAGATGCAAGAATATGATTTCCCGGAAGTCGATGTGCCGATTCAAGACCAGGTGACTGACAAGCGACTTCAAATGGACCTCAGTTGGTACTATGACACAACAGATGACCTTTTGATCCCGCTTCGTGGCATGCGCATGGAGTCTGGTGTTGAGTACGTTCATCAGAAGTCCGAATTCCACGGAGGCCTATACGGGGCGTCCGACTGGGGGGTGATGCCTCCGCCGGGCGAGCGGTTGAACATTTATGGAATCACCCAAAATATGGCTGAAGGGACCATGATTTATGTGAAGATTGACAAGTACTGGTCGCCGACAAATCGGTTGGCTGTCGACGTTCAAGCTCATGGGTCTCATCGTCTGCATGAAGCCGGCGGCAACATCAAAGATATGCACTATCGCGAATTGGGATTGGCAATCGGTGTCAGTTGGGATATGTGGGGCCGTTCTTTGACGGAACGGCATGGGGATCTTCGTCTGGAAGTGAGAGGGCGCCAATTTAATCAAAACATCGTCTCATTCAAATCCGATGAACGTGTTCTCGAAGCAGGCATTCTCTTCCGCAATAGATGGGGTGTGATACGTTTGAGTTATTGTTATCTCTACAATTCCCTTGGAGCGTCCAATGGTGAAACATCCGATGTGACCAATCGTCAATACAGTTAAATGAAGCCCACGCTGCAAAAAGAGGTGCCCGATAAGCACGGCTTTCTGAGGATACAGGTGTCGGCGGCGAGGGGATCCCTGTTCGACGCTCGTTCTGCAAAATTCGTGGGCAGAGTGAACGATAGGCCTCATTGCAAAATGCAAAATGCAAATCACAAAAGGCGGAATCGTGATAGAGAGGCCGGACAATTCGAATTTTGCATTTTGCATTTTCCATTTTGCATTGCTGAGCAATCAATCATAAGGGGTCCCTTTTCGGCAGCGGCCGGCCTGGGAGCGGAAAATCATCCTCAATCTGTCGGCTCGACGCATCTCAGGCCACGGATCTGCCGTCGACGAGCCGATCGCCATTTCGCCGGTGCGCGGCTTGCCGTCGACGAATGACTCCGGCAGCGCTTTTTCTGACTCTGGCTCTTGTTGCTCACCAGGGGTCTCCCCCTGTACAGCGAACTGATGACAATTTCCTGGCGCTCACTTTTCCCAGCGGACCTATCGAGGAGAAGGATGTGCAACGTCGTCTTTTGTCGGGGCTCACGGCGACAATCGAACTGGAGACTAAAGTCGAAGCCGACGGCGTCCCAAAAGCGGTCGAATCAATCAGCGCTCTGGAGATCCGGTACGAGGTGTGGGAGGAAGTGCTGCTTGTCCGCTGTCTCGACTGTACGGGAACATTTGCATCGCATTCTTTCAAATCCTTCGATCAAATGAAACAGTGGTTGTCTTCAGAGCCGATCAAAGTGGCATCGATCAGGGAGATTGAGCCCGACAAAGCTCTTCACATAAAGGTTAAGTGCCATATCATCCCATATTCCAAAGCTGAAGAGGGCGAGGCGCGGGATTGGTTTTCAAAACTGCTGAACGTTCCCGAACCCGGGAGCACCAGCCAGGCCGACAGAGACCGCAAGCGCCGAATCGGCGGCCAGCCATCCGCCAATAGTCTTTTTTCAACTCTCATGAGCAGCGGCATCGGGCGGCAGTCGGTGCGCAGCTACGAATGGGAATGGGAATCTCAGAGGCGACTCAGATGAATTACAGGCAGCTTCTCGTGACCCTGTGTTTCATGATCGGGATCTGCTTACTTTTTTTCTATGCATCGCAAAAGTGGATCACAGGGGCGTGGATGCAACTGGCGCTCAATCCTGAAATCAACGATGTGCTCGCCGATTCGATCGTCAACCAGAAAAGGCTGGCCCATCTTGAACCTGAAAAAGAATCGGAATATCGAGAGCAATTCGACCGCACGCAGGCTCTCCTTGCACACATGGAAGTTCTTCAGTCCAGCCGGCAATATCTTTTAAACCGATATCAAACGGTGCTTTTCTCGCTCTTCGGCCTGAGTCTTCTATCGGTGGCCGGGGTGCAGCTCTGGCAGCAACGCCGGCTCGCCAGGAGATTGCTCGGACTGAGGCACAACCTGGAGAGGCTCGCCGCCGGCGAACCCGTCGACTTCGACAGGCGACGGCATGATCTGCTAGGCAGAATAGAGTTGATGATCGAAAGCACATCGCAGGTCATGGGAAAGAGGCTCAAACAACTTGAGCTCCTGGAGCGATGGCAGGAATCCTCGCGGCGCGTCGCGCACGAGATCCGCACGCCGTTGACGGCCATACAGCTGGAGCTCAAGAAATTCGCCCAGGCGTGCCAGGCCCGCTGCACGGATTTTGACGGATTGGGAAAGAGGTCGGTTGAAAGCATTCATGAAGAACTCGGGCGGTTGAATGATTTCACGGATCAGTTCACGGCTTTTGCCAAGATCAGGAAGCCGGTCGTCAAGCGCGAAGACCTGGGACGATTTCTGAAGGAGTTTTGTGAGTCATATCTGAGCGTCTGGCCTCATATGAAATTGGTCAGGGAGGGGTCGTCCGATCAGGGTGTCGACGTCGGCATGGACCGCCGCATGATCCGGCAGGTCCTGGTGAACTTGTGTTCCAACAGCGCGAGCGCTCTTGGGACGGTGCCTGGTTCAATCACATTCCGATTGCTAAAAGAAAAGGATCGAGTGGTGCTCGTGGTTCGAGACACAGGGCCGGGTATTCCTGATTCTTTGAAGAGCCGCCTGTTTGAGCCTTACGTGACGACGAAGCCGGTGGGCGAGGGCATGGGGCTGGGGCTTGCGATTGCGAAAAAGATCATGCTTGATCATCAGGGGGATCTGATTCTGAGTCGCACGGATTCCACCGGTACGGAATTCCACATGGTCCTTCCTGTCAGCGAAGAGAAGGCCCGGCCACGGCCGGCATGAAGGAGATAATTAATGGCCGCGATCATCGTCGTCGAAGACAATGCGAAAATACAAGCCCATATGGTATCCCTTTTGCGTGACGAAGGATATGATGTGAAAGCCTTCGGCTCAGCCGAAAATGCTCTCGGCATACTCACCGACGGAGTCACGGCGACCGATCTTCTCTTGCTGGATATCAGGCTTGGCGGCATGAGCGGCATTGACCTCATCAACCGCCTGGGTGCCGATCTCCTTCCGCCCACGATCGTCATCTCGGGCGAGGCCACGATTGCCGAAGCGATTGATGCGTTGCGGCTGGGAGTCTGTGATTTTATCGAAAAGCCTTTCTCCGATGAACGGCTCTGCCTGTCAGTGAAGAACAGCCTGGAACGGATGGCTCTGCAGCGTCAGATTCGACAGCTGCAGCAGCAACTCAGGCAGGGGCAGATGATATTGGGTGAATCCAGGGCTATCAAGACGGTCATCGACCAAATTCAAAAGGTTGCTGGAACAAATGCCCGCGTTCTGATCACAGGTGAGAGCGGCACGGGCAAAGAGCTTGTCGCCAACACGCTGCATCAGCTGAGCCGGCGCGAAGGCAATCCCTTCATCAAAATCAATTGTGCGTCCTTTCCAGCGCATTTGATCGAAGATGAACTGTTCGGCCACGTGAAAGGCGCCTTTACAGATGCTCGTCAGAGCAAGATCGGGCTCTTCGAAGAAGCCGATGGCGGTACGCTCTTTCTCGATGAGATCGGCGACATGGATTATTCTCTCCAGTCGCGCCTCCTGCGGGTGCTTGAAGACGGATTTCTGCGCAGGCTCGGCGACACCAAGGAAATTCATGTTGACGTACGCATCATCGCCGCCACAAATCGCGATCTCGAGCAGCTTGTGAAGCAGAATCAGTTCCGCGAGGACCTGTTCTATCGGCTCTCCAATGTACCGATCCATGTGCCGTCGTTGCGCGAACGCCGCGAAGATATTCCTTTGCTGGCGAATTACTATCTTTCTCACTTCTGCACCGCTCACCAGATTCGGCAGAAGCTGATTGACGCCGATGGGCTGACGCAATTGAGCCGTTATGAGTGGCCCGGGAATGTCCGCGAACTAAAAAATCTCTGCGAACGCCTGGTCATCTTCGGTGGAGATATCATCATGGCCGAGGATCTGCCGTCGCACATCTTCCAGGCAGGCCCGCAGGCTGAATGCGGGCTGCTCAGGATCTCGGAAATCCACCCGATGCCCCTGAGGACTTTTAAGACATTGTGCGAAAAAGAATATCTGGAAGCGATGCTGCAGCGGATGACCTGGAACTACATGAAGGTCGCGGAATGCCTGGACATCCACCGGTCCTACCTTCATCAGAAAATCACAACCTTGGGGATTCAGCGCAGGGGAGGTGAGAAGTAGCGGACTCCGTTCATCCATGCTTCACGTTGATATCTTCGCCGACCTGGATCTGTCAGTGATCGGTGCGATATCCCTTTCGTCCGTGCCCATCCTCAGTCTTCAGAGACCGAGGCCGGCTGTCCACCGGCGTATCCAAGACTCAATATACTACGTCCGTAGTATTTTTACTTCTGATCCATGAGGGCAATCTTCTTGGCTCCGGCGATAAATCCTTTTGGGAAATCGCCATTAATAGGGGCATAATATCGTCAGCAAGGATGGAAAAAATGAATCTGCACAAACATGCGGCGAAGGGGATGATGACATCAATCGTTCTTCCTTTGACGGTACTCTTCATTGCCTGCATTTCGCCCGCTATGGTTTCCGCAAATGCTCGAGTGAGTCAGGTGGCGGCCAAGATCATTTTTAGTAATGAGAACAAGAAACTTCCGCAGACGGGTTGTGGACGGAATCCGTCCTTCACCATTCCCACGCCGCATAAGATCATTTCCATCAATAACGATCACTTCAATTTCAGCGGCACACCGGGCGTTATTTCTCTGCGAGATTCCAGCGGCAAGATATACGGTCCATGGCAGTCAACAGGCATGAACGGCATTCCCTACCCGCAATGGCATTGGGAGATCTTTCCTGACATCGTCATTCCGCCTGGCAAATATGAAGTGATTGACTCGGACCCTGCTTCCTGGTCGTGCAATGCCGCTTCCAATAATGAAGGAATGACGGTGGTGAAAGCGATCGAGGTCAATGAGAGCGCACCGGTCATCCCGGCGGCCACATTCGACTTGACCGGGGTCTGGAAAGACAACCAGGAAGGACTCTATTACATTACCCAACGAGGCGATGAAGTCTGGTGGTTTGCTGAACAGACATCTCTCAACCCTCTCTGGTCACATGTGGCACACGGCGCCATCAAAAACGGCACGATCATTGAATTGCGATGGACGGGCGTACCCAAGGGGAAAATGATGGACTCGGGCACGGTTCTCATGGAGATCCTTTCCAATAATGAACTCATTCGAAAGTCGTCCGCGGGAGATGCAATCGGAGAGAAGCTGACTCGTTGAAACACCATGCCATTCAATCTGAGAATGCGGATTTCGATCGATGTCACCGACAACTATCGTGAGGGGGTATGACAGGCGTGAAAATATGCGAGTCGTGGATTCAATTGGCTCACGCAAACCTCAACCATTGTTGGCATGCCTCCGGACTCCTCAACATCCCATCCATCAGAAGCGCCGCACCATGAAACGCCTGAACATATTTTGACTCTTGCCGGATATGAAGCAGGAATCGTGAAACGAGATCTATTGCTCTTGGTTGTTTGTCCCGCGTGCCGGGGCCACCTGCGCCTCGATATGGCTGAAAATGAGATTAGGACAAAAGCACTTGTTTGCGAAAAATGTTCGACATCATTTCCGGTTGTCAACGGGATTCCATACCTTCTTGATTCGGAAACGGAGGTGGAATCTCAAACCGGGCGACTCTACGGAGATATCTGGAAAAACTTTAACCGGGCTAAGAAATGCCCAGGCGGCGGCTATCGAGCACCCGCACGGTCGCACATAGAACTCCTGGTGATGGCATCGGGTGTGGACGTGATTGAGGGGAACATCGGCATCGATGCGGGGTGTGGAAACGGCAGTACCGTGATTGGGCTTGCAAATGCCTATCCTTCGAAAACGATCGTCGGAGTCGATTTGTCGGATGGGATGTCCATGAATGCGGATGAAATCGGAAAGCTTCGAAATGCGCATCTGGTTCGAGGCAACCTGCTGGCCTTGCCATTGGTTTCTTCTTTTTTCGACTTCGTCTATTCTTTCGGAGTCCTCCACCATACTCGCGATCCAGAGGCTGCTTTTCGGGGTCTTGTCGAATGTCTGCGCCCGGGTGGCCGAATTACTGTTTTTGTGTATAAGGACTTTTCGGACATTCCTCTAAAGAGATTTTTGCTTGTCCCAATTACTTTGATACGGCAACTCTCGACTCGATTGCCGGCTCCCCTCCTCCGTGGACTTGCCTGGCTGGCGGCGCCGATTGTCTTTCTGACCCTTACAGTTCCCGCTCGTTTGCTTCATCAACTTGGTGCATCAAGTCTTGCTCGTCATATTCCTTATGGAACCTTTCCCGATACCAAAGGGATCGCCAGTTCTCTTGAAGATCGTTTTGGAGCCCCATACGAATTCCGGTTTTCGCTCGATGATCTGCGGCGTTGGGCTGATGGCGTGAAACTCGAAAACGTGCGAGCCGTGGATTGCCTGCCGTTTGGGTTTTCCGGGCTGGTATTAACAGGCACGAAAGCCCTTTCTTCATAATGGCGGTGCAGCGATTATGCCGCCCCTTGATCCTTCAACCTATGAAATCGCGTTCCTCTGATGAAATGGTTTCTCTGGTTCGAACCTGAGTGGAAGGAAGTCAGACTGTTCAAGCGAATTGATTCCAGATATCGACGACCGGCCAAATCCAACAATTTCCGGTGCTGGCAGTCGGCCAGTGTGCATCGATCATTGCGCTCTTCAGTTTGACAAACCGGGCGCTTCTCAATAGTATTTGGTGTTTCGGAAGAGCCGTGGCGCCGCCGAGCCTTGATCTGTGTAAGGCAGCCGGACTACGGTTCCTGAGGAGGCCTTGCAAACATGAGCGAACACAAACCATCGAAGTTGATTAGAAAGGAGGGTGGTCCCACTGGTTCGGCCAAGAATGATCCGGAAGCGGCCGAATTCGAAAAAATGCTGGAGAATTACGAGAGCGGGATGAAGAGTTTCTCCGAAGGGGAAGTCCTTAAGGGAACCGTCCTGAAAGTTAATGAATCCGAGGTCATCGTCGACATCGGGTACAAGAGCGAAGGCATCATCCCGATCGAAGAATTCATGATGGAAGGCGGCCGCATCTCGGTCAAGCCGGGCGATCAAATCGACGTGCTTCTGGAACAATCTGAGGACGTCGAAGGATACATCGTCTTATCCCGCGAAAAGGCCGAGAAAATGAAGGTCTGGGATCAGATCGAGCGTGCCTATACCGAGAAATCAACCGTCACCGGCCGGATCATTGAACGGATCAAAGGCGGTTTTGCGGTTGACATCGGCGTACGAGCCTTCCTGCCCGGCAGCCAGCTGGACATCAAACCCGTTCGCAACATCGATTCGCTCAAAGGCCGCGACCTCCAGATGAAGGTCATCAAGGTCAACAAAAAGCGCGGCAATATCGTCCTCAGCCGCAAGGCTGTTCTCGAAGAAGAAAACATCAGCCGCAAGAAAGTGACGCTGGAAACCCTGCAAGAGGGCGCTGTCATCAAGGGCTTTGTTAAGAATATCACGGATTACGGAGCATTCATCGACCTCGGCGGCATCGATGGCCTGCTCCACATCACCGACATGTCGTGGGGGCGGATCAATCATCCCTCCGAGCTTTTTCAGCCCGGCGATGAAGTTGAAGTGGTGGTTCTTAAATTTGATCGCGAAAACGAGCGCGTATCGCTTGGGTTCAAGCAACGGCAGCCGGACCCGTGGGAGTCGGTCGCTGAGAAATACCCTGTGGGAAGTCGCGTCCGCGGAAAGGTGATCAGTCTGACGGAATACGGCGCATTCGTTTCGCTGGGTGATGGGGTCGAAGGACTGATCCACATTTCGGAGATGAGCTGGAACAAGAGAATCAAGCACCCAAGCAAAATCCTCTCTGTCGGCGACTCTGTCGAAACGCAGGTCCTTGATATCGACCAGGCCAACAAACGGATCTCGCTGGGATTGAAGCAGACGGAACCCAATCCGTGGCATATGCTCGCTCAAAAGTATCAGATCGGTTCGGTCATTAAGGGCAAGATTCGGAATCTGACTGAGTTCGGAGCCTTCGTTGAAGTCGAAGACGGAATCGACGGACTCATTCATGTCTCTGACTTGAGCTGGACTAAGAAAATCAAACATCCATCCGAGGTCCTGAAAAAGGGCGATATCGTGGATGCCATGATTCTGAACATCGATAGTTCCAACCAGCGACTCTCCCTCGGGATCAAACAACTCCAACCGGACGTCTGGGATGACTTTGTTCGCCGGCATTCAGTAGGTGATGTTCTGGAAGCGAAGATCGTGCGCGTGACGAATTTCGGAGTTTTCGTTGAGTTGGAGCCGGGCATAGAAGGGCTGATCCATGTCAGCGAGCTGGATGAAAAACGCATTGAAAAACCGGAAGACAAGTTCAAGCCGGAAGATTCTGTGCAGGCAAAAATCATCAAGATCAACAATGCCGAGAAGAAGATCGGTCTGAGCATACGCGCTGCCATCCTGGACAAAGAACGCCAGGAGGTCGCGGAATATCAGCAATCGAGCGGGACGGCCGGCAAAACCAGTCTTGGCGACTACTTGCGGGAAGCGACCGAGCAGATGACGGCGAACCAGCAGGGGTCCAACAAAGACGAACACGAAAACTCACGATAGAAATCACATCGTATCGGAGAAGATCAGGTGTCTGACGGCGGATTTGAGGTTTACCCACCCCCACCTCCTCCGCCCCTAACACCGCCGCCGTCGATCACTCCGTCTCGATCACGAAGAAAACTCTTCCTTTTCCTGGGCGGAGTCTTCGCCATCTTTATCGTCTTTATCAGTCTGTTGATTCTGCTTGCTTCAAGTTTTGGTCAGGGTGACAACCTGGATCTGAATTTCGGTGGAGACAAGGTTGCGCTTGTCGAAGTGACCGGCGTTATTGAAGAGCCTCGAGAAACTGTCGATTTGATTCGGAAATACGCAAAGGATACATCGATCCGGGCGATTGTGGTTCGTCTGAACAGCCCGGGTGGGGGTGTCGCCGCGTCTCAGGAAATTTACGAGGAAGTCAAGCGCGTCCGTGATACTTCCCAAAAACCTGTGGTCGCCTCAATCAGCACGGTCGGCGCGTCGGGCGCCTATTACATCGCCTGTGGCGCGACGAAAATTGTGGCCAATGCGGGCTCCCTGACCGGCTCCATCGGCGTCATCGCAAATTGGACCAACTATGGAGATCTCTATCGCTGGGCAAAGTTGAAAGACGTCACTTTTAAGAGCGGCGCCATGAAGGCCGCCGGCTCGCCGGTTCGGGATCCCTCCGAGGAAGAGAAGCAATACTTCCAGGAGCTCATCAATGAGATGCACGAGCAATTTGTCGAGAGCGTCGCTGAAGGTCGGAAAATGCCGATCGAGGAAGTGAAGCGTCTCGCTGACGGCCGTGCCTATAGCGGAGCTCATGCCAAGAAGCTCGGACTCGTCGATGAGATCGGCAACCTCCAGGATGCAATTACACTGGCCTCAAAACTCGCCGGCCTCAAAGGCGAGCCGAAGATTGTCGAGCCCGCCAAGGAGAAAGTGACGCTTTTCGATATCCTCTTTGGGAATTTGGAACGGTTCCTTCCCATCCACGGGAAAGTTGAACCGGTCCTTGAATATCGTTGGACCATGAAACCGTTAGAACAGCTGGAGAAGTAGATGACCAGAATGCAGCTCGTCGAAGAACTGAGCCGAAAACTGGGGGTCAACCACACCGAGGCGGAAACGATTGTGGATGCATTTTTCGGGGCCATCGTGGATGCTCTCAAAAAGGAAGACAAGGTCGAGCTGCGCGGGTTTGGCTCGTTCCGTGTCAAGAAACGTCCTGCTCGGACTGCGAGGAATCCGCGGACCGGCGAATCGGTCCAAGTGCCGGAAAAAATGATCCCTTATTTCAAAGCCAGCAAAGAGCTCAAGCAGCTCATCGAAGAGTCCTGATCGAACCCCGATGGAGCATCTCTGGGCTCCGTGGAGAATGGCGTACGTGACAAAAGCCTCGCCGCCTGCGGGCTGTGCCTTCTGTCATGCACCGGCGATGGAAGATGATGAACGGGCGCATATCCTGCACCGTGGCCGATGGAACTTTGTGATCATGAACATCTATCCATACAACAATGGGCATCTCATGATCGTTCCCTTTAGCCATCTTTCGTCGCCCACCGATTCACCGAAAGAGCAGACTGACGAGTTGATGGATCTGCTCAAGACCTGCCAGCGAGTCCTCACGGCTGCCTATGGCCCGCAGGGTTTCAACATTGGAATGAATCTCGGGCAGTGTGCTGGAGCCGGGGTCCTGGATCACTATCACCTCCACATCGTTCCCCGATGGTATGGTGATACCAATTACGTCACCGTGGTTTCAGAAACCAGAGTCCTCATCGAAGACCTCGACCAGACGTATCAAAAGCTCCGCCCTCTTTTTTGCGTTGAGGCAATGAGCTAAGCCCGGCATGCACACGGATAGCAGCAACATGCTGCCAACGGCGGTTCTCCGAGTCGTTTAGTCGGCACCAATCATGCTGTCAATCCGCGATGGGCGATGATGCATGGGAGCTTTCATCAAGTGTTCATACAAATGAGCTCACACGGAGCGGTTTTTTGTCAACTCTCTTATATTTCCGCTGTTTCATCCTGCCCTCTCCTGATGCTCGACAACGGAGGGAATCGCGACAGGGGAAAAGATCATCTGCATCTTTCGGCTTCACATTTGATAATGTGTAAGGTAGAATATGGCCGGTTCAATCTGTGGCTATACTAATCATCAAGTGGCCGCGCAAATGAAACGTGCTTCCTTATTGGCAACTCTTTGCGTGCTGAACCTATCCCCATGGAATTCTCTCCCGGCAGGGACACCGGAGCCACTGCTTCGAATGGAGAATGGGGCGAATGCTATTCTTGTTGATAAAGAACGGCACCTGCTCGGTCTCTATCGCTGGGACCATGGTTCGCCGGTACTTGTCAAATCTTACCAGGCGACGACCGGGAAAGGCGTTGGTGACAAGCGACGCGAAGGTGATTTGAAAACTCCAGAGGGAGTTTACTTTTTCACTCGATTCATTGATGGATCAAGCTTGCCGGCCGAGTATGGTATCGGAGCGGCCGTCATGGACTATCCGAATCCGTTCGACCAGCTGGAAGGGAAAAACGGCGATGGGATCTGGCTTCACGCAACAAACGAACCCAATCGGATTTCGGAGCCTTACAACACAAGAGGATGTGTCGTTGTCAGGAATGATCATTTCATTGAGCTGCGAAAGGCCGTCGTTCTGAGGTATACACCGATCATTGTTGGGAAGCGAATCGATGAAATCACCAATGATGAGGTTCAGAGACGCCGGTCTGAGTTGGAAGAGTTCATCGAGCGGTGGCGATCGGCTTGGATGCATGGCGATGCAGATGCCTATCTCAATCTCTATAGTGATCATTTTCATGGCCGCGGGATGACATTCAAGCAGTTCATGGCTCATAAGCGATCGGTTTTCGCTCATTCGACAAACATCCGGGTCGCCTTTTCCGATATGCAGATCTATCGATTGGATTCACGCACGGTCGTCCACTTTTTTCAGGACTTCAATTCTTCTCTGATGTCAAATGCCGGGTACAAGACATTGCATCTGTGGCGATTAGGAGGAACGTGGAAAATCATCGGAGAGGAATGGGAGCCTCTGAAGAGTTTTCAGGCCTACCCGGTGATCATGGCGCGCGCTCATCCGCCGGTGCTGATCCCGTCCGCGCCTGCCGTCGTTCTGCCTGCGGCGGTGACAATGGTGACGTCGCTTTTTGGCACCGATACTCGCATGGTTCGCATCAGCGCGCTTCGAGCCAGCGAGCTTCGTCCCGGCTCGTTGGGAGTTGACTTTGAGCTTCATAACAATGTCATGGATGGCGGTAGGCTGGTTGGGCATTTGAGCGTGCTTGTCAATCTCGGCGTTGGCGGTCAGCTGCGCCAGATCGTCTATCCCCAGATGAATCTCTCTAACAATCTGATGCCTTCCGATCTCTTTAAGAATGGTGAGTATTATGCCATTCGCTACTTCAAGATTGTGCATGCTAATTTCTCGCTTCCGCAAGGCATTGGACTGACGCCGCTGAATGTGAAAGTCTGTGTCTTCGATCATTCTGGAAATCCTCTGCTCATCAAGGATTTCCCTCTATCGGGTGAACGCAGTCTCAGCGGAGGTGACACTGCCTCTGCCAATTTGGTATGGAAAACAAAGAGCTAGCACTTCTCGGCGAGATCAGCCGCCTCTACCTTGAAAAGGCAACAGGCGAGCTGCTCGTGAAGGGCGAGGCCTTCGAAAAAAAGGTTTATTTCGAGCAAGGGCGGATTATTTTCGCTGTTTCAAATCTCCCTCAGGACAGCCTTGGCAACCTGCTCATCGAGGCCGAGAAAATTTCGCCTGAACAGTTGATCGATGCTGAGAAGCTGATGAATGCATGCACCATGCTCGGCACCGTGCTCGTCTATAAAGGATTCCTCTCCCCCGAGGATTTGTATTGGGGCATCAAATTTCAGGCGACTCGGATCATTTACAGTCTCTTCCAGTTGGAGGGCCTCGACTACAGTTTCAAGCAGAGGGAACTCGAAAGAGACGAGGTTCTGCGTCTCAATTTTCAAACCCCGAATATTGTGATGGAAGGGGCGCGGCGCATGGGCAGTGCCATCCTTCTTCGTCAGGTTCTTAATCTCAAGAGCTATATCAAGTTCATGATGAATGGCCCTGACCAAGGCAAGGGGATTGATTTCCTCCCGAAGGAAAAGGAAATCCTGCCACTCCTCAACGGACGCTACTCCATTCGTAAATTAATCGGTCTTGGGTTGATGGAGGAGCTCGAGCTGTTGCGGATGTTGAATGGCCTTCAAAAACTACACAAGCTGATTGTCTCTGATGATCCGATGGCCGCTGAAACACCGCCTCCCGTGAGTGCGCTGGCAGCGGTTTCATCGCAAAGGAATAGCGAGGGAGCAGCGATTGAGCCTGCATTGCCTCCAGATTTTTTCTTCCGTAATGAATCGTCCAGGATCAGCGCCCTGGACCGGCAGCTATCATTTCGACGGAATGCAAAGCGCGGCGGAATTCTCGCGGTTTGCGCCGTGCTCGCCGTCATTGCAGCTTTCTATTACCGGTCAACCCGAAGCCGGCCATCTGTGACGGGATCTCCCGTATCGCATGCGGATCATCTGCCATCCGGGCCTGTGACGCCGCCCGCTCAAAGCACGACGACGGTGCAGCCACAGCCGGAAGAAATTAAGGAAGATGCTTCGACGACATCCACGCCGCCGCCTCCCCCACAGGCAACCATTCCTGAAGCACCTGGCGCCGTAATTCAGCTTCAAGACGTTCAATTTTCGGCTCTTGCCAATGGAGGATATCGGATCGGGTTTCGCCTGGTGAATAGCGGCGAACTCGGGAGCGAGCTGCGGGGATTCCTATTTCTGATTGCTTCATCCGCGGATGGATCATCCAAGATGATTTACCCGGCCGATTGGGTTGTTTCTGATATGCGTCTGGAGTTCAGGCGGGGGATTTCTTTTAGAATCAGCCGGTACAAGCAAGTCGATACCGAGTTCCAGGTGCCTTTCGTTCCGGTGTTGGTTAAGATTCACGCGTTCGACCGTGATGGCAGGGAAGTTTTCAGTTCCGACCTCCCCCTATAAAGCTCATGATACCGCTGCTCTCTCTGATTCTTCTCACATCTCTTCCCACGAGTCCGGGGCAGTATCATGTCGGCTATTTCGAGCGGACGGATCATCGCTTGGATGTGTATATTCAGCGGGCCCCTGAAGCGGGGCGGACTGTGCTTGTTCTGGGCGGTATTCATGGAAACGAACCAGGCGCCTACATGGCAGCGGAGAAGCTGCGGGAGCTTCGGATCAGCAATGGCATCCTCATTGTGATTCCCCATACCAACGCACGGGCGATCCAGACCCATCTTCGGGAGATCGGAGTGGATCTGAACCGACAATTCGGGAGTGAAGAGAAACCTGCAGGAGTCGATGGTCAAATCGTTTCGGTCATCAAGTCGTATATCGCCCAGGCGGATCTTCTCCTGAACCTCCATGATGGATCCGGTTATTACGACCCCATTTATCGTAGCGCGCTTCGGAATCCATCCTGCTATGGGCAATCCGTTATCGCTGACTGCCGTGAGTTTTTTTCACGGAAATATGGATTGACAGTTCCTTTGCAGGATCCTGCTGAAACGGTCCTGACAAGAATCAATCAGAGAATCCTGAAAAGCGACGATCTCTTTCATTTTTCAAATCATGAGACGGCGGAGCCATGGACGAAACATCCGGAGCAGCGCAAATCCGCCACCTACTACGCCGTCAGTCATTGCGGCATCCCGGCCTTCGGTGTTGAAACATCGAAAAACCTTGCTAGTGACGAGGTCAAAGCCAGCTATCAGCTGATGGTGGTTCACGAATTCCTGATGCACTATGGTCTGGGACCGGACGATTCGATACTGACTCATCCGCCGACACATCCTGCCGTCAGGAGATCTCCTTCGCAGCTTCAGCCTGCTCTATCGATTCCCTGCACACCGCGTTCCGCCGAAACGATGATGCTCAGGTATGATATCGATGGTATCGCGAGGCAGGCGAAAGCTGGAACGGATCTATGGTTGGTTCGAGGTGAACGGATCCGGTTTGCCAATGATCCCCTCACCCGTGTCAATGTCATCGGATTTGTCCCCGATCCAAATAGCAATCATGGATGTGATAACGGTTACATCATCGATACCGGTCGAGATCTCATGGCCGAGCATTCTGTGGATAAGAAGGGTGACTCTTTTATTGTCAAATTGTACCGGAATAAAAAAGACGCGGGCACTGTAGTTCTTCGATTTGTCGAGCCGGCATTGAAATCAGTGACCCTTGAGACGCCACAGGGTGTGATGTGCATCGAGCCTGGATGTGCCGTCGAGATTCCCGCACATAGCCGACTGAAGGTAATCGGTATTGACCTCGGCATCGAGTCTGGAGTGAAGGTCAACGTTCTCGGTTACCGCGGCCGCGGAGATGGCGAGGATCGCGGCCAGGATATTGATACTGATGTTCTATTGCCGGCTTTCTCCATGGGCGGAGAAGGTCGGACTTACCCGATCCGTGTCACTCGATTCGGACGGATGATCGGCGAGGTGTATATGATCGTCCAGCGAGAGGAGAACTAGAATGCTGTTCAAAGATCAAAAGAAAGATGCGTCGGTTCCTGACCAGCGTATGGATCGGGTGGTATCGCAGCAGCCGGAAAAAGAACGAACCAATTCATTTATTGGCCAAAGCGTGAGGCTCGAAGGAAGGATCGCCGGCGAAGAGGATGTGACAATCGAAGGGCGGTTTAAGGGCGAAATTAACGTCAAGAAGAGCCTCTTTGTTGGAATCGAAGGGTACGTTGAAGGCGAAATCAAGGCGTCGACGGTGACGATTGCCGGGCATGTCACCGGCGCTGTGACCGCTGAAACCAAGGTGAAGATACTCGATTCAGGCGTCATGGATGGCGCTCTCAATTCGCCCAAAATCATCATCGCTGAAGGCGGGCAGCTTCGCGGCCAGGTCAACCTACCCGATCGGTGAAACATCCGGCTGTCGAACGTAACAGATCGTGTGGCGGCGTCTTGGAAAATAGCCTGGGCGCAGGGCTCACTTGATTCCGCGCGTGGATTCTTATCGGCCAGTTGAGCTGACTCCTCAACCTGCCATGATATGGCAAGAATAGGAGAGCGCGGAATCCGGTTAGAACGAGGAATATAGTATCAGGATGCTCATTCGATGTAGCATATCTCAATGATTGTTTATCTCCTTGTTTTCATTTCCGGCTTCTCCAGTCTGATCTATGAAATTGTCTGGATGCGTGCGCTTGCGCTGACCTACGGCAACACATCCCAGGCGGCAGGAATGATTCTCGCGTTGTTCATGGGAGGCTTGGCTCTCGGCGCCCATTTCTTCGGCCGGTGGGAGATCCACCGACCCATCCGGACCTATGGATTGCTCGAGGGCCTTGTCGGGCTTTGGGGGTTCGTCGCGACTCAACTGCTCGAGAATGTACGCCATGCTTATGCTTCCGTTTCAGGAATGCCGGTCGCTGAAGGTCTTGTCCAGACGGCTATTCTTGCGGCATTGATACTGCCGCCGACGTTCATGATGGGCGCGAGTCTTCCATTGCTCCTGCGTGCCCGAGCGGATTTCGACCGCCGGGGGCTCGTGGCTGGCCTTGTCTATGGGATCAACACGGTTGGGGGCTTCAGCGGAGCGCTCGTCTCGGGATTTCTCCTCATTCCGCTCGCTGGATTGAAGGCGACGATTACAGTTGCGGTCGTTGGAAATCTGTTGGTCTGCCTTGTTGCAGTGATGTGTCGCGAATCGACGGCCGATCGAGCGGCCGAATCAGATGCATCTTCGAACCCCGAAACACATCGTATCCTGGCGGCGTTCGCGATGTGTGGCTTGTCGTCGCTGGCGCTCGAGGTTTTTTGGACTCGGATCCTCGTCCTGGAAATCGGAAGCTCGGTTTACGCCTACAGCATTCTTCTTATGGCGTTTTTGATGGGAGTCGGCCTCGGCAGTTTCATCGGCGGATTCGTGGCTGATCGGGCGCGAGTGTCATTGCGGATGATTGTGGCTGTCATCGAGATCTGTCTTGCCGCATCCGTCTTCGCTCAATACCGGCTCCTCAACGGCTTTGCTCTGCGGACCGGGACAATGGACATTTTCTTCACTGGATATTTTGGGCCATTTGCAGCTCAGAGCTTCGCTCTCTTTTTCAATACGCTGCAATTCGTCATTCTTCCCACAGCGATCATGGGGGCCTCGTTCCCGCTTCTCCTGCGATCGTCTGCGATACATGTCGGTACCGAACAGAAACATGCGGGACAGCTTTACCTGGTGAACACGGTTGGAGGAGCTGTTGGAGCCTTGTCGGCCAGCTTTCTGGTCATCCCGGCCATTGGAGTCCACAAGGGAATGTTTGTGGCGACGATCATCAATATCGCAGCGGCGCTTCTTCTGGCGTTCCGCGAGCGACGAGCGTCATGGGTCTATCTCGGAGCCTTCTTGGTCCTGGTTTTCAATGCCTGGATATTGATGAAGCCCAGTATTCTCTTACGCAGCTACCTGCTCAATCCTGCATCCGGGCGCACGCTTATCTCATTTGCAGAAGATCAAAACGCGACGGTCACGGTCGAGGAGATCGTCGATAGCCGGCCGTGGCGATCGATCAGCGTCAACGGAGTGAACGTCGCCGGCACATCTCCGGATCTGTTGGACATTCAGGAGATGCAAGGACATCTCCCCCTGCTATTGGCCGATCATCCGCGGAAGGTTCTCCATATAGGATTTGGAAGCGGCGGCACGGCCTACGCCGTGTCACGATATCCTGTCGAGTCCATCACGGTCGCTGAAATTTCGCCGGCTGTGATCCGGCAGGCATCGGCCTATTTTGCCGATGTCAACCGTGGGGTTTTAAATGACCCGCGCGTCTCAGTCTGGTATGGCGATGGCCGGAATTTTCTGCTCCGCTCGCATGAAATGTTCGATGTCATACTCTCCGATTCCATCCATCCTCGATATAGCGGAAACGGAAGTCTCTATACTGAGGAGTATTATCAACTCTGCCGATCACGGCTCACCGAACACGGCCTCATGTCGCAGTGGCTTCCGCTCTATACCCTGACCCCGTCGAATTTCAAAATGATTCTCCGTTCTTTTGTGGATGTATTTCCATCGACCTCCGTGTGGTACGTTCATTCCACAATCAATCCGTTTACCGTCGTCATCGGGAAAAAGGTCGCCGGTCCGCCGATTCCTCTCCGGGATCTGATGACGGCCATGCGCTTGCCGACCGTCTCGAAGCATCTCTCTGAGCGAGGGCATGGAGATCCGCTTAAAGTGCTCTCTTACTTCGTATCTGGTGGCTCTCATCTCGCATCATTCCTGGCTCAAACTCCGCCTCATATTGATGATCTGCCTCTTGTCGAGTATGAATCAGGAAGGCTCACCGGGCGCAACACATGGGTTGATAATTTCGTATTTATTCGAACGATACGCGAAAATGTCTCGGGATCGATTGATTGGACCGGCATCGACCACCGGGCCGAATTCGATATTTTTCTGCAGACTCAGGCCGGCTCGGTCGGCCGAATTCTGGATGTGCAATTACACACACTGATGGAGGCTCCTCAATGAAAGGCATTCAAGCCACTCAGTCGAACATCATCGGGCGAGTATCATGGAGAAGCCGGGGCTCAAGTGAGTTGCAGAGCCGGTGATGCATGCGATTGCCGAGGGGTACAGGACAATTCTTGGGTCCGGATTGATTGTGATGACCGGATTTTCCAGTTTGGGGGTTTTTCATGATTCCGGCGGTGGTGCAACGTCGCGATCGACTCAAATCACTCATGCCCGAAAAGGGCGGAACAGGCAGTCCAGTGATGATTGACAAGAATACGGAAGCCCTCCTGAGACAGCTCATCGAAGTCTGCGAAGGTCTTTCCAACGCCGAGTACTCGAAGGCGGATGAGCTTTTCGAGCTCACCAAAACAGGAGCATATCCTGGTGTTGTCACGGAACTCGCGGAAATCTTCGGCATGATGATGATGAAGGTAGAATCTCGCGAATTTCGCCTCTCCACGATGGTCGAAGACTTGAAGGTGAGTCATGAAAAGCTGGAAGGGCTCTTTAGGGGATCCGTCTTCGCGCTGGCGTCGGCGATCGAGAAACGGGATCCTTACACAGCAGGTCATCAACAGAGAGTCGCTAAGATCGCTGTAGCCATCGCCGAGGAGATGAACCTGCCCGCTAACGAAAGAGAAGGCATTCGTGTCGGCGGCGCACTCCATGATATCGGAAAAATCTATCTGCCGGCCGAAATCCTGTGCCGGCCGACCGGATTGACGGACATTGAGTTCAGCTTCATCAAGACTCATTCTCAAGTGGGATGTGATATTTTGAAAAGCGTCGAGTTCCCCTGGCCCGTGGCTCTGATCGCCCTCCAGCATCATGAAAAAATGAATGGTTCGGGTTACCCGCAAGGATTGAAAGGAGCGGAAATTCTTCAGAGCGCGAGGATCGTCTGTGTGGCCGATGTTGTCGAGGCCATGTCGTCCCACAGGCCGTATCGGCCGGCGCTCGGGCAGCCAAAGGCGCTCGATGAAATCTCCAAGAATTCTGGCATGTATTATGATCCGGATGCAGTTGGAGCATGCCAGAGGCTGATGACGAGAGGCGACCTGAAGCTCGATGAGTGAAGAGAAATCGGCTGGAGTCTCAACCCTCCCTGGGCTTCCGGAAATTCCCCTGTGAGGCGAGACATAGTCTCCATGGGACCTCTGGGCACGGCTCGAGGAGGGAGATATCCTCTATCTCAACGCAATGGATATATGCTTGTTAGGTTCCGTCACGCGCTTCCGGATCTTCTATCCATCCTCAATCCACTCTTAATGGTTTTCAGGGAAATGACTGGAGCCAGGAGCCGCCTGATGTATAATAGTGAATCGCGCTCGCCAGAGCGGTTTTTTTTCCAGACGGGCGTGGATGAGGAATGTGCATAATTGAACCATGAAATATGATGGTCGCAAAGCCGAGATGGAACAGAGGCGGATACATTCCGGAACAACACGATCGAGGTTTAGTCGATGATCAGCATTAGCCGGAAAATTGGAGACGGCGGCACGTGGATCCTCAACAAGATCGTCCGAGCACTAGTGCGATTGGGCGTCAGCCCGAACTTCTTGACCTTCTTCGGCATGACAATCAATGTCGTGGCCGGGTTCTACTTTGGATATGGCTATTTTCGCATCGGTGGGCTGATCGTACTGGGTGCGTCGGTTTTCGATATGCTGGACGGCCGTGTCGCGCGCGAAAGCAATCGAGTGAGCAAATTCGGGGCCTTCTATGATTCGGTCATCGACCGCTACTCGGACATGGCCATCTATCTCGGCCTGCTCATCTACTACTACCAGATCCAGAGCATGCGGTTCGTGATCATCGTCGGGCTTGTCATTTTGGGGTCGGTGATGACGAGCTACACGCGGGCCCGGGCCGAATCCCTGATCTCGTCATGCAAAGTCGGTTTTCTGGAACGGCCGGAAAGGATCGTGCTGATTATCCTTGGCGGCCTCTTCAATTGCATCCCTCAGGCGCTTTGGGTCATCCTTGTCTTCTCGCATCTAACCGTCGTCAGTCGCATTTATTATACTCGGAAGCAGCTCAGAGCCGCTGGCGATCCACGGTAGCAATTTGGCCCGCCGACGGAGACGCCCGACAACTCATCGGTTTCCGCATGACCGATATCTGCAATACAATGGAATGGCTGGATAATAATATGAAGAGACGGATGCACTCAGGGAATTTATACCCCGCATGAGAGTTTTAAGAGGCGCCCTTCTCTTTTTCGCTATCCTGATCCCACTCGTCATTGTGGCTGGCTTTTTGTTATTGAGGAGCTCGTTACCTGCGCGAGAAGGCGCCATTCGTCTGACAGGCTTATCGGGCTCAGTCGATGTCCTTTACGACGCCTTCGGTGTGCCACATATCTATGCGTCCAACGAAAAGGATCTCTTCATGGCAGAGGGCTTTCTGCACGCGCAGGAACGAATGTGGCAGATGGATCTCATGCGCCGGGCCGCCAACGGGAGACTGTCGGAGATTTTCGGCGAGAAGACGGTGAAGATCGATCGGTACTTCAAGATGCTTGGTCTCTGGCATGCGGCTGACTCGGATATCATAAAGCTTGATCCTGATGTCCGACTTCTGTTGGACGCTTATGTTTCAGGCATTAACGATTATATTCGGACGACTCGGACATTCCGTTCGCCGGAATTCCTAATCCTGCGGTACAGGCCCGAACCGTGGACGGTGAGCGATTCCATTTCGATCATGAAATTGGTTGCCTTTACCCTATCGGCGAACATGGAGTCCGAACTGCTCCGCGGGAAATTGATCAGGAAATTCGGCCCGGAACGAACCGAGGAAATTTTTGGTGTGTATCCGGCGGATGGGATGTCGATCATCGAGCCGGGGGATTTGCAGACTCCTCAGCAGAAACCCAAGCGATTGAAGGCGCCGCCGAACGTCCACAATGTGGTTGATCTCGCGGATTTCGAAACGCCTGAATTCCCGCCCGAACTGGCTTTTCTGGAACCGCACGAGAAGCCGGAGAGTAACTCCTTTGTTATTGACGGCAAACGGTCCGCAACCGGCAAGCCTCTCCTTGAGAATGATCCCCACCTTCATGTGCAGATGCCGGGAATGTGGTACGAAACTCACCTCTCCGCCGGATCGATGGATGTCGCCGGTGTCACGATTCCGGGTCTGCCCTTCATCATCATCGGGCACAATCGGCAGATCTCGTGGGGCGTGACAAACCTTTACGCGGATACCCAGGATCTTTACATTGAAGACATCGATGCAAAAAACCGGAACCGATACCGCCTCGGGGATCAATGGTACGACATGCATGTCGATAAGTTATTGGTGTATGTGCGCGGAGGCGATCCGGCGCGTGTCAGATCACGATGGACGATCCACGGACCTGTCATCACACAGGATGTCACAGGATTTCCTGCGACAGTGTCACTGGCATGGACGGGGTATTTTGGTGGACGCTCGACGCGTGCATTTTATGAGATCAATCGCGCGGCCGATTTTACGGCCTTTCAGAATGCGGTGGCTGAATTTGATGCTCCTTCCCAGAACTTTATCTACGCCGATACTTCGGGGAACATCGGGTATGCGGCGAGCGGTTCCGTGCCGATGCGGCGATATCATTCGGGGCTCTTCCCAGTCGTCGGGTCCGAACCCCGCTTCCAATGGGCTGAATTCATAGACAGGAAGAGCAGGCCATTTCTCTACAACCCCCGCAAGGGATATGTCATCACTGCGAATGATCGCGTCATCGATGATCCGCATTTCCGTTTCTCTTTGGAATATGGCGGCACATTCCGCGCCGCCCGCATCGAACATTTGCTGTTGACGAAAGAAAAATATGATCGGGCGGATCTCCAAGCTATTCAGGCAGATGTCTTTTCCCAAGAAAGCGAACTGTACAGGCCCCATTGGGAGGCTCTGAAAGCCCGGGCCGACGGCAGCGAACGAAAAGCGTTGGATCTCCTTCTAGGTTGGAAGGGAACGCTTGATGGCAGCCCGGCAGCGATGCTTTTTGAAGCCTTTCGTGTGCGGTTGGCGGAAAATGCGCTGAAGGATGATATGGGGGATCTCTATGAAGAGTTCCTGAAATGCCAAGGGGAGCGGGTGGTTGGCGCGTTGGCATTGCTCGATCGCCCCGACTCAAAATGGTGGGACGATACGCGAACTCCGCAGATTGAACGGATGGATGACATCATCGCTCGCAGCCTCGTCGAGTCATACGATGCGCTCCGATCGAAGCTCGGTGATACGGCAAGGTGGAGGTGGCCTGCCGAACATCGGTTGACGCTGGCTCATGTCTTGGGATTTGCGAAGCCGCTCTCTTCTTTCTTCAATCGTGGTCCGTTTGAGAGACCCGGTGATGGAGAGACCGTCAATAAAGCCGACTATTCCTTTGAATCGCCGTACGGCGTCACGGCAACGGCTTCCTGGCGTGTGATCATGGATGCATCAAATTGGGACGCATCCGTCTCGATCATGCCCTCAGGGCAGTCCGGCCACCCGCTTTCCACGAATTACTCAGACCAAGCGGAGATGTTTTTGCGAGGCGATTGCAAGCCCATGCCGTTTTCGAAAGTCGCCGTCGAAAAGGCCGCTCGATCCCGACTGCAGTTTGCGCGGTAAGGCCGGCTCCCTCGATACTGACCTACAGCCTAATACTGCGGGCCGACCTGTTGGGATCCGATTCACCGTTCGCGTTGCCTGTGGATGCGGGTTTTCTGGCAGCGCGTTGCACTGCATCGTTCATTCCCTTGACCATGTCCCGCACATCGGCCAGAGCCTCCGTGAGAAGGTCCAGCTTGCGCCCGTTTTCCGTGAGAGACATTTCGATGCCACGAATGCTCCGGTCGACCTTGCTTTTGCCTTCGTTCAGTGAATCCAGGCGGTCGTGGAGATCGCGGAGTTTGTTCTCCATGTCGCGATTCTGTTCGAGCAACCCAATACGTTCACCGATATTTTTCAGGAGAATTTCGATTTCGCTGAATTTGAAAGGCTTCGTCAGATAATCATATGCACCCAGCCTGACGGCTTCGATCGCGGTTTCGAGAGAAGCGTAGCCGGTGATGAGAACAACGTGGACGTCGGCGAATTTCTCCTTTGCAACTCGCAGCACGTCGAGCCCGCTTTTTTGAGGCATAACAAGATCTGTCAGCACAATTTCAAACGGCTCTGCGCTGCCCTGGATCGCCTTGATGGCCTCAGCACCGTCCTTGGCCGTTGTGACTGTCAGCCCTTTTTGCCGGAAGAATTCGGCAAGAGCGTCGCACATGTCGGCGTCATCATCGACGATGAGTATCCGAAATGGAGTTGCCAGTGGAAACATGACAGCCATTATTCTACGATAATCCTTCCGCAATGCAACAGGAAATCAAAAGCATATTCATTCTCTCTTTTCTGATCATGCCCGGCATTCCTCATAATAACGATACGGCCACCTCAGGGAGGCGCCTTTTTGTGCATATTCGGTGAAATCTGTGCACAAAATGGCAGGAGCTGTTATAGGGCTTAATCGTGAATTCCTCTGAGGAAGCCAGGAAGAAAGGAATGCAGTAATGGTCTATGAAACCACCGCTGCTGGTCGACATAAAAATCCGCTCCTGCTTTCTTCTCTTCCTGCATTCCTGAGAGGTTCAAGAGTGATGGTTGTCAAAGCCCACTTGTTTGGTAGCGGCTATGCTGCGTTAGGAAATGGCGCCGAGCTACTGAAAAAAATCGATAATCGATTGCCGCTCTTTCCCGTTGGCTTTAAGATACCCGGCTGGATCATAGTTCAAGTGTTTGAGAAGGCCAGTCGAGTTTTCTTCGAGATCGGAATTCGCGGACTCTTGAGGCGCCGTCACTGGCGCCATGTCTTCAGTCGGTTGCGATCCAGTCACCTTCTCCAGGACCATGCCGAAGGAGGGTGATGGCTCTTTCGCGCCCCCCTTCCGCTCCACCGGCTCCCGCTGGTTCAGCTCCCGCTGGTAGGTCCGGAGGAGATCGTAGATCTCATGGTTGATTGTGCTCATGGTATCTCGGCGTGCCCTTCCTTACTTCGCCATTATCTTTATCGGTCAAGAGCAAAAAAACATTAGCCCTGAACCCCAACTGAGTTGGCGAGGAGAAATGGAGTGTTTTTAATAAAATACATGCGTTACTGGTTTTAATATGTTTTGGCCTCAGATGATCCCCAGGAATAATTCTCCTTCTGCTTTCTCCCCACTGATCAAGATCCCCTCGGGCCGCCTCCGAAGCGTCCTCATCCGGTTTTTATGAAACAGCATTCCTCAAATTGACAACGATTAGGACGGGTGTCAGAATGAATAAATACGAATGGAGGAAAAGCTGGGGGGGCATATCGAACGGCTTATTGAGGACTACCCTCCTGATGAAATTCTTGTCGCTGAGGACGATGAGGATTTGAGGGATAGCATTGTTGAATTTCTCCGAAAGGGAGGATTTGTAGTTGAGTGTGCGGCCACTGGATCTGAAGCGATCGACAAGATCCGGCGTCATCCATATGATGTCATCCTGACGGACCTGAAGCTTCCAGGACATGACGGACGTGAGATCCTGAACGAAGCGATGCAACTCTATCCGGATATCATCGTTATCATCATGACCGGCTATGGAACCATCGAAATCGCCGTGGATGCCATGAAAATGGGAGCTGTTGATTTCATTTCGAAGCCGTTCGAAATCGTCAAATTGCCGTTGCTCATGCGCGGCGCACTCGAAAGACGCCGGCTCAAGAACGAAAATGTCTTCCTGAGACAGCAGCTGAAGGATAAATACAAGTTCAGCAACATCATTGGATACAGCAACTGCATGCAAGAGGTGTATCGGCTCATCGAGCTCGTTTCACAGAACAATTCCACTGTGCTGATCTCCGGAGAAACCGGAACAGGAAAGGAGCTTATCGCTCGCGCCGTCCATTTCAACGGGCCTCGCCGTGAAAATCGGCTTGTCTGCATCAACTGCGGCGCCATTCCTGAAAACCTGCTGGAAGATGAGCTGTTTGGACATGTCAAGGGTGCTTTCACGGGGGCTATCCAAACACGCGTCGGCCGGTTTGAACAGGCGCACAAGGGCACGATTTTCCTCGACGAGGTCGGCAACATGAGCCCCAGCCTTCAGGTGAAGCTGCTGCGTGTGTTGCAGGAACGTGAATTCGAGCGGATTGGCAGTTCGGTCCCCGTCAAAGTCGATGTGCGAATCATGGCTGCCACGAACGCGGATATAGCGGAGAGGGTAAAGAACGGGAGTTTTCGCGAAGATCTCTATTATCGATTGAATGTCATACAGATTGGCCTTCCGGCGCTCAGGGAAAGGCGGGAGGATATTCCTCTGCTGGCTCAGCACTTCCTCCGTAAGATCTGCAAAGAGATGGGGGAGGAGCCGAAGACATTGTCACAGCTCGCTCTTCGGCAGCTCATGGCATACGCCTGGCCGGGAAACGTGCGGGAGCTGGAGAACGCTGTTGAACGTGCGGTGATTCTGAGCGGCAAGAGATCGCAACTGGCGGTTTCGGATTTTCGAGATGATATACAAAAAGCAGAACCGCTTCGAACTCTGGTCGGACTCGACATACCCGATGAGGGCATATACTTCAATTCGGTTGTCCAAAACATTGAGAGAGATCTGATTCTACAGAGCCTCAAGCGTGCCGGCGGCAATCAGCAGAAGGCAGCCGAACTCCTCCATATGAAACGCACGACCTTCCTTGAAAAAATGCGGCGCTCCAATGTCAACAAGGAAGACATTGCTTCGAAAAACCGGGAGGGGCTGATCGAGCCTCAGGGCGATGAAAAAAGTTGAAAATGTGTTTGAAGACATGTCAAGAAAATGGAATAACCATCGTGCCGATGGAAGTGGCCCGGCGGATCATGTCATGGCCTGGCTGGGTGATATCCTAATGCGGCATAGCCGCAACCAAACAAAATGGCCTCGACAACCATCGCACCCGAACCTCTCAGGAATGCAGGAAGAGAAGAAAGCAGGAACGGAATTTTCTTTCAAAAAGCAGTGGCTTCATAAGTCATTCCTGCATTCCTTGCTTCCCGGCTTCTTGAGAGGAATTCACGATTCTGCCCTATCGCAACTTTTGCCATTTTGTGCACAGATTTCACCGATCAGATACTAAAGTGCTCAGATGCTTGTGCCGATATTACCAAATGGGGTTGACATATGTAGGTATGCCCCTACATATTTAAGGAGTGGCGATGGAATGGAGGTTGCTCGTCGTTGATGACGAGGAAGAAATACGCCTTAAGCTCCGAGAACTGCTAGAGATGCAGGGGTATAACGTTCGAATCGCCGCCGACGGGTTAGAAGCTTTCTCGATAGTAAAAGCTGACCCATCTTCGATTGATGTCTTGCTAACCGATTTCAAAATGCCTGGAATGAACGGCATCGAGCTCGCCGATCGCGTCTCCCAGATCGATTCAAAGATCATTATCCTTATTATCACGGCTTTTTCCGACAAGGAAACTGCAATTCAAGCAATGCGGGCTGGGATTTCGGATTTCCTGGACAAGCCTTTCACACTTCATGATCTTATTTTCGCTCTGCACAAGGCGACCGAGAAACGGACGATCCTCGTCCAGAATGAAAATTACAAGCTGAACCTCGAACGGATGGTCTGGGAACGAACTCAGGAACTGCAGAGGGCCTTCCGTGAAATAAAGGCTACATACCGGCAGACGCTGGAATCGCTCGGAGCGGCGCTTGATACACGTGATGTTGAAACCCAAAGCCATTCGCGGCGGGTGGCCGGCTATACGGTGACATTGGCTTTCAAGCTGGGCCTCACACGACCGCAAATTATTGACATCGAGCGAGGCGCGTTCCTTCATGATGTCGGAAAAATTGGTGTCCCCGATGCCATCTTCCTCAAGCCTGGCCCGCTCACAGACGAAGAATGGAGAATCATGCGATCCCACGCCGAATTGGGATACCGAATGGTTCGGAACATCGAGTTTCTTCGCGAAGCCAGTGAGATGGTGCTCAGCCATCACGAACGATTTGATGGGACAGGCTATCCGAGGCGGCTCAAGGGAGAAGCGATCCCGGTCGGAGCGAGAATATTCTCGGTCGCGGATACCCTCGATGCGATGACCAGCGACCGTGTCTACCGGAAAAAGCTATCGTTCGAAGATGTGTTGACTGAGGTTCGGAAGTATAGCGGTACTCAGTTCGATCCCACCGTGGTCGGGGCTTTCGAAGAGATCCCGCCGGATGTGTGGCAGGTCATCAAGGAACGAGCCGAAAGAGGCGAGAGCATTGCCGAAGCGCCGGATATCCAGGATCTCGTCCGCGCACTTTCATCCGATGCTCCCGCAACTTCCCCGCCAATCCAAGAAGTCGATCAACAGCGTGTCGTGGGCATGTAAACGCGCTCCCGCGTTTGCGTTTTGACCACGAACGCCCTCGCATCCGTCATCTCGGTGTTGAAGGGCTATCGCGCTCTGAGAGGCTCGACAACGATCTCCCATGCCGAGATCTTCTTTCTGCGCCCGTAAAAGCACAGTCGGCAGTTCAGTGGCGATCGAGAATTCGGCGATCAGGCGATTGCGCAAACCCTGTCCTTCCCCCCTTTTTTTTGCTCCATACATGGCTTGATCGACTCGTTGAAGGAATTCTTCCTGGTTTTCTCCCCTACGATAGCTCGAAACGCCAAAACTGCCCGTAATCTTGCGCGATAGAGAGCACGAGGATTGTGGAGATGATGCCCTATTCCCCTGGTAGAAATGTCCCAACCCTCATCCGAGTTCTTTATTGAAATGAGTTCCAGGCCGAGCTTTTGAAGTGAAAGGAACATGCTGTGGATCTGAGCGTTGTACATGGCGACGCCAAGCTGTTTTCTTCTTGCGACAGCAGAGGCGAGGAGGAGTGGAGGCGCCGATGGGCCTTTCTCACTTCGACTCCTTTGCCGCGGCCAAGTCCCAACCCAACTGATTTGATAAGACCGGGGAAATCCGATCGGATTAATGCGTCATGCTGGATCAGGGATGGCCTGTCCACCAATCACGATAGTTCACACACAAGGGGGAAATTCCCCCTCTGCTCGATATATTGAAAGGGCGGCTGCTATGACTGGGGCTTCTCCGTTGTGAGAACCTGCATTTTCATGAGCGCGATCGCATCCGGGAATAATTGAATCGCGCGTTTGAGGATCGGGTCATCGTCGGCGTTTGATCGAACCGCCTCCTGCGCTCCCCATAGATCGGCATAAAGCTCGCCCTGGATCGCCATCCGGATGAGCGGTGCACTCGATTCGAGGGCCTTTTCATCAAAGGTGATTTTCTCCGATGTGAGAAAATCCTTGAAGTCAACGAGGATGTCTTCGCCGACGCGATAATCGCGGTGGATGTTGACCTTTCCGCTCAGGGGGTCTTTGATAAGCATCTTCTGTCCGAGCGGTGTCAGTCCCGCGATGAATTTTGTCGTGTAATTGAAAAAGACCCGCCGAGCCGCCAGGTTGTCGAATAGCTTGGTCGTCTCGACGGCATGGAGCTCGACATCCGGCGTGATTCCGCCTCCTCCATAAACCGTTCGCCCGGCCGATGTTTTATGGGATTCTCCATGTGGCAGCTTTTTGATCTCTTCATCTGTGAGGAAGTAATAGTCCTCGAGAGACTTGGTATAGTCGCGTTGAATGCAACGACCGCTCGGCGTGTAGTATTTGGCCGTGGTGAGTGCCAGCGCCGTGCTGTGGCTCATACGAAAGATAGATTGCACTAACCCTTTGCCCCACGTGGTTTCGCCGACGATGAGGCCGCGATCGTGATCCTGGATGGCCCCGGCGACAATCTCGGCAGCCGACGCGCTGCCGTGATTGACAAGCACGATGACCGGCAATGATTCATACTGGGCATCTTCGGAAGCATAGTACTCCTGGCTGGAGCCCTTGACACGCCCGCGCGTGTAAACGATGAGCTTGCTTTTGGCGAGGAAAAGGTCCGAGACGGCGATGGCCTGGTCGAGGAGGCCGCCGGTGTTGCCTCGAAGATCCAGTATCAGATGTGTCATCCCTTGCTGAGTCAGCTCCTGCAAAGCCTTCGTCAGTTCCTTTTCGGTCGTCTCAGTAAAATTCCGGACCCCGATATAACCCGTTATTTTATTTTTTAACAGGAAAGAATAAGGCACCGACAGCAGCGGGATTTCATCTCGGGTGATTGTAAATTCGATCAACTCGTCGATCCCCTGGCGGGCGACGGAGATATGGACGGTTGTGCCCTTCGGCCCGCGCAGCCTCTTGGCAGCTTCATCCGACGTTATGTTCTTGGTGGACTCGCCTTCGATCTTGGCAATAACATCCCCGGCTCGTATCCCCATCCTGTGCGCCGGTGTTCCCTCGATCGGCGAAATCACCGTTAGCCGGTCTTCAATCTTCTGGATCGTGATGCCCAATCCATAGAAATGCCCTTCGTGCTCCTCGGTGAGGTTGGCGTAGGCAGCTTGATCCAGAAATTGGCTGTGAGGATCCATCTGCCGGAGAAGCCCGTTGATGGACAGGTAGATGGCGTCCTCGCTGTCAACTTTGCCGACATAGTATTTTTCGGCAGTGTCGAGCAGATCGGAGATTTTCTGCAGGCCAGGACTCCATTTCCCTGTTCGCCCATCCGTTTGGCTTCCATAAATCCCGCCGAGTGCCGAACCGAGAACAAGAATGAGAACAATAAAAAACGTGGCTCGCTGCTTCATAGACTCCTCAATCCAATCGAATACCCCCTCAACAATACATCAGAGGAAGGATGTCGCCAAGGTATTTTAGGATTCCCTCAACCGGAAGCAAGGTTTTTTGCTCATGTAGACATCCCTGTTCACGACCGCTCCGAGTCCACCATGCCCGTGCACCACATGCTTTGTAGCGGACCGTCATCCTCCTGAGTGCTGGATCGGAGGGATTGCGGGGGATCTTGTTCGTACCTCGTTCGAGATGATTGTCGATGTGAAATCCTGCTTCTGAGTATGGATTTCATGGCAGGAGCATTCACTGGCAGACTCACCCAGCAATACCGGTTTATTCTCCCTGTTCCGGCTTCGGAAGAGTAATACGGAAAATTGTCCCCACAGGATCGCTGCTGATGAAGGAGACCTTGCCCTTTAAGTACTTCTCTCCAAAGAGCTTGATGCTGTAAGTGCCGATCCCTCGCCCTTGCACTGATTTTGTACTGAAAGATCGCTGGAAAATCTGCAATTGAATATTCTCCGGTATGACACCGGGGTTATGAACGGCAAAGCTGATAGAGTGGTCGGCGGATTCATTGAAGATGGTCACGACCCCACCTGCCGGTACGGCCTCCAGAGCATTCTTGATCATGTTCCCGATAATGCGAGAGAGGATCACTCTGTCGGTCGCTATTTGATCCCGGGAGATTGCCCCTAGGAGCAGCTTTCGATCTTTCGCCACCGGGTGATTCGCGTAGAGTTCCATCATCGATTGCATGAAATCGGAAACCTGGAACACCGTCGGTTCGACTTCCAGCTCGCCCTTCTCCGCAGCCAGAAGCTCGCGTTGATGCTTGATTTCCTCGACAAGCATCTGTGACATCCGCAGCATCATCTGTTTATATTCCACCTCGGTTTCGGGCTCGACGCCGGAGCTGTCGAGAAGGAGCGTGGCGAGGCCGTAAATTCCGCCGGCCGTGTTAATGACATCGTGGAAAAAGACCCTCTGCAGAACATCACGACGCTTTTCGGAGCTGATATCGCGGAACGCGCAGATTGTGAGCGGCAGATCGCCGACCGTGACAGGAGTCGCGACAACTTCCAGGTCAAGAGCACCTTCGGTTTCGGATAGGAACCGGCATTCACGCACCGCTTGATGCTCTGTCACATGGCTTTCCAAGATGGCGAGAACGGCGCCACAAGCCTGGCAATGCCGGCTCGTCCCACAACCTCCCGGCCCTTCCGTGCAGTGAACGCATCCGATCAATTCGCCCGGCCGCATCCCGAGAAATTGCTCCAGATGATCGGCATGGATGAGATCGAGCACTCGGGTGTTAGCCGCCAGAACCTGTCTCTCGCGATTGAGAACCATGATCAGGGTCGGCAAGGACTCCAGCAATGTCATCAGGAATCGGTCGTTCTGGATCTGCAGGCGAGCGATGCGCAACTCCTCGGTCGTCGATCGCTCAGCGGGGGCAAAAAACGTATCACTCATCTTTCCACTCCTCTTGGCGCTCGTCTCCCTATCAGCGATGAAGATGCACGCGAGATCACGTCACTCATAGTCAGGGATTTGATCGGTTCACGTTCCCTGTGAAAGCTGATCTTGAGCATCTCAACCGGATATCTATATCATCATTTTTCCACTTTTTGATACCATGATAATCATAGTGCGCTTCTGGTCCCAAATCGAGGTTTGTAGTTCACGTCGGGTGAGAGGCGGTCGAGTCGGGCCACAACAGGATGCTTTGAAGACCACCATGCCCCAATCTTATTGGTGAGGGGGAGCGATGGACGAGCGTCGCCGTACTGCCCTTCGGTCAGTCCCCGATCCCGCATCATCTGATAAATTCGTCCTGGATATTGCTCATCCTGTTGTGTGAATGGCTGGTTGCCGCGGAGGAGCCGAAATGGGCAGGTTCCTACGCACCTCGGTTTCCCGTCGCCGCTGTTTTTGTTTGAGGTCGGGAATCTCAGGCTCGCTTTCGGCGCCATGGCGTGAGAAGCCCGCCCGCGTTTTCTTGACAAGCCCTTGCAATCGGCACTACACTTGGAGGTTATGATAGTGATATATGGGGAAAGTATCCCTCTGAGATACCGGGGACATGTTCGGCGTAATTCTTTGAAGAGCCTGGCTGATCCCGCCTCCATTTTCTTGAATGAGAATTTTTTGATTTTAAGGAGTTGGTCGTGAAATCAATACCAGTAGGCAAGGCTGTTCGGATGATCACGCGGGGAACTTGGAGTTTCGCCACGAGCCGGCCGTTAGTGGTTTCCTTTGAGTTGACTCACTCCTGTACAGCGGATTGCATCCATTGCGATAAGGGGGGCATCAAACCAGAACCCAAGGGACTGCTTCAGCCGCCTGATTACCGGCGTCTCAGCCGTCAACTGAAACCCATGGCCGTGCAACTCTCGGGCGGGGAGCCGCTGTTGCGGAAAGAGATCGAAGAGATCGTGAAGGCTGTCAAGGAGCCAAGCGGGCTGCCATATCTGATTCTTGTATCAAATGCACATCTGTTGACTGAGGAGAAATATCTCAAACTGCGTTCGCTTGGGGTCGACCAGTTTTCCATATCGTTGGACTTCCCAGATGAGCGCCATGATGCTTTCCGGAATGCACCCGGCCTCTATGCTCATCTTTCTGATCTGATCCCGAAGCTGGCACGCCACGGGTATAACGATATCGTCATGAATACGGCGATCACGCAGAGCAACCTGCGGGTGCTGCGAGCCAACTATGAACGGGCTAAAGAATGGGGTGTATCGATCTCCTACAGCGCTTATACTCCACTTCGCACCGGCAAGATGGAACATTACATCAATTCACCGGAGGATATCGAGCTCCTCCGTCAAACAATCGCTGAGCTAGTCGAGCTCAAAGAGAAAAACGGTCGAATCGCCAATTCGACATGGACTCTAACCGGCACCGTCGATTTCTTCGAAAAAGGAGATATCCCCGGTTGTCAGGCCGGCCGTCGGTTCATGGTGGTCAATCCGGATGGAGGATTCCGCCCGTGCTCCATGTTCGATCCCACCTATGCTTCGCAAAAGGAAATCATGTCGAAATTCGTGGCGACGAACACGTGCGGCGGATGCTATGTTTCGATTCGCGCATATCTGGATGCGTCATTCATGACACTCCTGAAAGATAATATCCGCCAGCGTGTCATCTCTCGCAACGGAGATGGGTGCGGCTGCCAGACGGCGGCCTGCGAGCAGTAAGCCGACGGCGTTGGGCGATTGGCACCGGTTTCCCGGGCGTTTTCTGATGTGGCGCTGCCATGATCATATCCGTCGCTGCCCCGCTCCGGACGAGATTGTTGTTCATTTTCGAAACGCATGAGATGGGCATCAATGCGGGGAGTTGAAGAGTGCCGGCCGCGCTGCCTATGAGTTGTGAGAAGAGATCCATCATTTCAATTTCACCGCCGCTGAGCTTTATCCTTTGTCTGAAGTGGGATAGAATCGCGCGCCTGTTCTGAGGAGTATGTCATGGCTCGATTGAGACGTTTCGAAACCCTGATGGATGTAATCGGCAATACTCCTCTCGTGCGGCTCAACAAGATCACCGAAGGCATCAGCAGCCGGATCTATGCAAAGCTCGAGTTCCTGAATCCAATGGGCAGCAGCAAGGATCGGATTGCGCGGCACATGATCGAAAAGGCCGAAAAGGATGGGCGAATCAAGAAGGGCGATCTGATCATCGAGAGCTCCTCTGGAAATACCGCCATGGGGATGGCCATGATCGCGATCCAAAAAGGATATCGAATGAAGGCGATCGTGCGCGATCGAATCAGCAAGGAGAAGCTTGATCAGCTGAAAGCACTCGGCGTTGAGATCCACATGGTCGACTGCTCGCTTCCTCCGGAATCGCCCGATAGCTACAACAACATCACGCCACGGATGGCCAAGGAAACGCCAAACTGTTACTTCCCCGACCAGCACGGCAATCGCGAAAACAACGAAGCTCACTACCTGACGACCGGCCCTGAGATCTGGCAACAGATGGATGGGAAAATTGATTACTTCCTGGCAGGAATCGGAACAGGCGGTACTCTCGGCGGTACAGCTCACTATCTCAAGGAACAAGATCCCAAAATCAAGGTGATCGCTGTCGACCCGGTCGGGTCGGTTTTCTATGAATATTTTCGCAGCGGCAAAGTCATCGAGTCCGGCCCCTACCTTCTCGAAGGGCTAGGCGATGAATTCATCATCAAAACCCTCGACTTCTCGGTGATTGACGATATCTATCAGGTCACCGACAAGGAAGCATTCCATTTCGCTCGCGAGCTGGCCAAGAGGGAAGGAATTTTGGTGGGTGGCTCGAGTGGAGCCGCTATCTGGGGCGCTCTGAAACTCGCGCGATCGCTGCCAACGCCGGCCCGCATCGTCACCGTCTTTCCAGATAGTGCGTCGCGGTACTTGAGCACTATTTTCAATGACGAATGGATGCAGGAAAAAGGCTTCATCTGAGGAGCTGCTGAGGCCGATGCGGTCTCGGTCATTTTCATTCGGTCGACCTGTACACGGTCCCGGCTTCAGTCTCGGCGAGGCTCTCAAGGCGATAAAGAAAAAATCACAAGCCCTCAAGGAATGGGGGATCGCACAAGCCCTTTTCTATGGAAACCTGGATCGGATCGGACAGAGTATTGCTCAGGAAGAGGCAAAAGGGAGAGTGAAAAAAGTTGAGCGGCTGGAGATGCAAAAGGCCGAGGTCCAGGAACGAATCAACGTGTTTGAAAAACTGCTTGAAACGGCGTGAGGCTGCGCTCAGATTCCGATTGTCTCCATGATGATCAACATGTTTTGCATTGGTGAGAGGTGAAAACGGCAATCAAAATAATCTTGGGATCTGATCGGCGAAATCTGTGCACAAAATGGCAAAAGTTGTGATAGGGCGGGATCGCGAATTCCTCTCAGGAAGCCAGGAAGAAAGGAATGCAGGAATGACTTATGAAACCACCGCTGCTCGATATTAAAATCCGTTCCTGCTTTCCTCTCTTCCTGCATTCCTGAGAGGTTCGGGTGCGATGGTTGTTGAAGCCATCTTGTTTGGTTGCGGCTATGCCGTGTTACGGCATATCCGCCACGCGCACTCTGTTGCGGCCATCATGCTTGGCGCGGTAGAGGGCACGTTCAGCTGAATGTACCAGCGACAGCGGCTTGCCTTCGCGTGTCGGGACTTGCGAGGCGACACCCAGGCTGATCGTGATTCGGTCATTGATTGCCGAAAACGCATGGACGATGCCGATGCTTTCGATAGCCGCACGCAATGTCTCGGCCATTCCAGCAGCACCGGACAGCGGTGTCTCCGGCAGGATGATCAGAAATTCTTCTCCGCCATAGCGACCGACGATATCGCCGGCACGGTTGACCGCTTGCGAGAGCGCTGCGGCCACCCTCTTGAGACAATCATCTCCGGCTTCATGCCCATAGGAATCGTTGAAGACCTTGAAAAAATCGAGGTCTGCCATGATGAGTGACAACGGCAGTTTGCTCCGCGTGACTCGCCGCCACTCCCTGAGCAGTTCCATTTCCAGATGATCGCGGTTGGCGACTTCGGTGACATGATCGAGCGAAGAAATACGATGGAGCGCCTGGCTGACGTTATGAAGACGGCGGTTGGCTTCGGCGAGCTCCTCATCCCGTTCCTTTCGTGTGTCGATTTCCCGCTTCAGTCGCAGGGCGCAATGAACGCGTGCGCGGAGATCCATGACGCGAATCGGCCGTGATATAAAATCTGCGGCTCCGGCCAGGAGCGCCTCCTCGATCATTTGTGATCTGGTGGGGTCCGTCACGAGAAGAATCGGGATGTCGGGAGCCACATTGATGAGGCCCCGACAGGCATCGCCGATACTCATCGTATCGAGCTTGTGATCGATGATGATGATTTCGACCGCGCCGCGTGGGCTGGCCGCTTCTTCCTCCTCGATTGTACCGAACTGCTCGAGTGTCGCGTTGAGTGAGGTCGTTGTGAACACATCCGCTTGACCGATGGTCTCGCGGAGTTCACCCAGTTGCTTCATCAGTTCCGGCTGATCACCGATTACCAAAATGCTCATGCGCGATCCCTCCGTCGTTCCTTCTGTTCTGGAAACGATGAGATGCCTTCGATCTTAATATCCTTCCGTCGTGATGTCACTCATCGATCTTGACATTTCTTGCGATACGGCCATGTGACGGCATTATAAGCCAAATCAGCCGCGAGAACTACGTCGACGATTTCAAGATGATCCGGGAGGAATGCTGGCCGTCCCTGTGCGAAACGCTCACAATCCTGATCGGAAATGAACAATCTCCCCGTCCCTGACGATGTACTCTTTGCCTTCGAGCCGCAAGGTACCTTTTTGCCGGCAGGCCGCGAGAGAACCTTCTTTCATGAAGTCGTCGTAGGTGACGACCTCGGCTCGGATGAAGGCTTTTTCGAAATCCGAGTGCACGGCGCCGGCTGCGGCCTTGGCGGTCGCGTTTGCCGGAATCGTCCATGCGCGCACTTCGTCTTCTCCGACTGTGAAAAAGGAGATGAGCCCCAAGAGCCTGTAGCTGTCGCGGATGAGGCGTGTGAGAGCGGTTTCCTGAAGGCCGTAGGCCTTCAGGTAGTCGGCGGCTTCGGCCTCGGAGAGCCTCCCGATCTCCTCTTCGATCACCGCGGAGACGGTAGAAATTACTACATTCGTAGAATTCCCCAATCGCTCGGGACGAAAAACATCCGGCATGTGCAATCGCGCCGTGTCGGATTCACCCAAGTTCACGACAGCCAACAGGGGCTTCCGGCTGAGGAACATGAATCCGCGTATGATCCGCTGCTCGTCTTCGGAGAAAGCGACGTCGCGGAGCGGCGATCCAGAGGAAAGGATTTCCCGGCATCGATGAAGCAGCAGCTCTTCCTTTGCGAGGTCCGGCCGTTTCATCTTTTTCAAATCCTTCGCGAGTCTTTCCAGGCGGCTTTCGACAACAAGCAGATCGGCGAGGATCAGTTCCTCTTCCATTCTCTCGATGTCCCGAACCGGATTGATCCCGCCTGGATGCTGCATTTCGTCGTCCTCGAAAGCGCGCACAACATGTGCCAGCCCATCCGAGTTGCGAAGGTGCGGCAGAAGCTCTGTCTCTTTGACTTCGCCGAAGGCCAATCCACCCAGATCTGAAAAATCGATGTTCGCAAATGTGGTTTTCTTTGGAGAAAAAATGTTGCTCAACGCCTTCACTCGCCTGTCCTCGACAAAGCACCGGCCGATATGCGCCGTTTTTTCGGTTCCTGCGAATTTGCCTGTCTCGAGGCTGGATTTGGTCAGCAGATTGAAGAGCGTCGTCTTACCTGTTTTGGGGAGGCCGAATAGTGTAAATTTCATAGGGTGGTATTTTGAACCAGATGCCGATTAATTTCAAAGTGTTATTCCGTCTGGAGAACAGAACAACATTGCCATGAGCGGAAATGGCTTTGAAATTAAGGATGAACGCAGATCTGAAACGGGGTTTCGGTGTTCGTCAGAAGTTTCCTACGATGAGCGGTGTATGATCCCAGGCGATTTAATCGCCATTCAACACGTCGGCTTTCCCTAGGCAACCGGCCCGACTCAGCTTGTCGATGTATCTCCGAAAAGACTGAAATCGCGGCCTATCTTGGATTCGACGATCTCCGGACCGCTTTGTGATACAAATCACATAATCAAATAGGCAAAAATAACCCCTTGACACGTGAAAATATGGTGCTACTATGGGTCAGAACGGACGAAACCGGACCAAAGTGGAGTATCTGGAACGTCCGACAGTTAATTTCTTCCGGGAAGTAGCTCAGTCATGCTTCGAGACGCTCACATCATCAGACTAGACAGTGACGGACGGATAAAACTGCCGTCGTCGGTACGGTCTGAGATAGAGACGCGATGGGGTAGCACCTTGTACATAACGAGTCTTGATGGCCTGGAAGTACGGATTTACCCGATCCAGGTATGGGAAGAGATCGAAGCAAAACTTGCGAAAGCGCCGAGCATGAACCCTTCAATCATCAAGTTCACTGACCGCACAGCATATTATGGCCGGACCTGCATATTCGACAAGCAGGGCCGTGCGATGATTCACCCTTTGCTCCGGAAATCAGCGTCGCTCGAAGGTGAGGAAGTGACCTTGCTTGGGAAGCACACTTACTTGACCATGATGAACCACCAGATATTCCAGGAGCGCCGGCTTGCACAGCCGATCACGCCGGAGGACTACGAAGTATTTCAGTCATTTGGAATTTAAAATGTTACTTAGAGCCGGGAGCGGTGGGTACGAGCAACCCTTCAAATCTTCTGCCTGTCTCGGAAGAACAAAAGCAAGCATGACTCGCCTTCCAACCCCCCACCAACCGGTCCTCCCAGAGGACTGCCTCAAATTGCTCGATCCCCGCCCCGGCTATTTTTATTTTGACGGTACGATTGGCACAGGAGCTCACTCCCGCCTCATCCTCGAATCCGCACCAGGCTCGATCGTTTTCGGCTTCGATCGTGATGCGGATGCTCTCCGAATCGCCGAATCGAACCTCAGCGAATTCGAGTCCCGAGTCATTCTCCATCACGACGATTTCAAGAATTGGCGTCATTATGAGATGCCCGATAGGCCGTTCGGCGGTTGTTTGCTGGATCTCGGCTTCAGTTCGGTCCAGATTGAAAGCTCCGGGCGCGGGTTCAGTTTTTCCAGAGACGAACCACTCGACATGAGAATGGATATTCGTCATGGACGGACCGGCGCCGATATTCTTAATGAATTGCCGGCCCATGAGCTTGTGCGTATTTTCCAGGAATATGGCGAGGTTCCTTTCTCTCGACGTCTCGCGGCGGAGATCGTCGCCAGACGCGGGAGGCGTTCTTTCGCCCGGACAGCCGATTTCCTCGAAGCCATCTTCACCGTTGCACATCCTCATCGTTGGCACCATCCAGCGACGTTGCCTTTCATGGCACTTCGCATCGCGGTCAATGGTGAACTGGACGGGCTGGATGTTTTTCTGCGCGATGTGGCCGCGGCGGTGACAATCTCCGGCCGCGTTGTTGTCATCAGCTTTCATTCGCTTGAAGATCGCATTGTGAAGCATACGTTCCGATCGCTGGCGCCAAGAGGCTCGGAGTTCACGATCCTCACGAAAAAGCCGATTGTGGCAGGCGACGAGGAACGAGCCAATAATCCGCGTTCACGATCGGCGAAGCTTCGTGCTCTTCGCCGCGATCCTCGTTGTTCCAATTGCATGTTGCCGCGGCGGAATGATGAGGTGCACTAATGCCGGCGACGATCGCTGCATCGGTCACCGCGAGTTCTCGCCGTGTGAACAACGGGGTTATTGTCCGCCAGGTTGATCAGACTCACATCAAGGATCTTCTCGGATCCATCATGGTGGGCATGATTCTCCTGCTCTCCATTCTCTTTTATGTCTGGCAGCGCAACGAGATGATCCGGTTCGGGTATGAAACCAAGCAGCTGCGAAAGGCCTATGAAGAGCAGCTCGAAGAACGCCGCCGACTACTTCTCCAGCGCGCATCACTCGAATCCCTGGATCGCATTGATCGCATCGCGCGTTCTCGTTTGGATCTCGTGCCTCCGGTCGAGGATCAGGTGTTCCTGCTCGAAATCAATCCCGACGGCTCGGCTGAAATGTCAAAGAGCGATCGTGCTCCGGACAGTCTCCTGAGGAAAGATCAATGAACCCCGTTAATGAACGCGCGACGAAGACTCTGAAGAGGCGAGTCTACTTCGTCGGGTTCTTCTCCCTTCTCTGGATCGCCGGGATCACATACAGGCTCGTTGATTTGCAGGTGATGAAGACCGGCGAGCTGCTGAGCCGGGCTCAGCGCCAGAATCAGCGCATCGCCGAAGTTGATGCGAAGCGCGGCACTATTTTTGATCGGAACGGCCATGAGCTTGCCATCAGCCGCGATCTTGAAAGCTGTTACGGCGTGCCGACCGAAGTGGCGGACCCGAAAGGGACTGCGAAGAAATTATCAGCAGTGTTCGGCGAGCCGGAGATGCGAACTGAGTTGATGGAAAAGCTGACTTCCGGCAAACGCTTCATCTGGATCAAGAGAAAGCTCCCGGCCGAGCAGGTCGACGGCATCAAGGCACTGAACCTCAAGGGCATCGGTTTCATCCCGGAAAGCAAGCGGTTCAATCCAAAGGCGGAGCTGGCCAGCCATCTCCTCGGCTACGTCGGCCTCGATAATAAAGGTCTTGCAGGCCTTGAATACATGTACGATCGCGAAATGCGAGGAACCCCTGGGCGCGTCCTCATCGAAATCGATGCGAGGAACCGCGAGTTCTCCACGACGACACTCACGCCCACGCGTCCCGGCCAGAACCTTGTTCTGACGATCGATGAGGTCATTCAGTACATGGTGGAGAACGAGCTGCGGGATGCCGTCGCTCGAAGCAAGGCGCGCGGCGGGACGATCATTATCGTCAATCCGCGGTCCGGGGAGATCCTGGCGATGGTGAATTGGCCGACCTATGATCCGAATCATTTCGCCGACACTCCTGCATCCTTCCGCCGCAATCGCGCCATCGAGGACAGCTACGAACCCGGCTCGACATTTAAAATCATCATCGCCGCCGCCAGCCTGCAGGAAAAAACGGCGCGCATGTCGGAAAAATTCGACTGCCAATATGGGTCCATCGAAGTTGCCGGGCACCAGATACACGACCATAAGCCCTTCGGCACACTCAGCATGGATCAGATCATCGAATATTCCAGCAACGTCGGTTCGATCAAGCTTGGCTTGAGACTCGGCAACGAACGTCTCTACAAGTATATGCGGGCTTTTGGCCTCGGTGTGTCGACCGGGATAGATCTCCCTGGGGAAAATCCAGGGATTCTCCGCGCCCCCAAACAATGGTCGCTGATCTCGATCGGTGCGCTCTGCATGGGGCAGGAGGTGAGCGTGACGCCGCTCCAGGTTCTGCAGCTTGCGTCGACCATCGCCAATGGCGGCGTTCTCGTTCACCCGCACATCGTGCGGCAGATCGTTTCGCCCGATGGCGAGGGTTGGACGACGCCGAAGGTGCGGCCGCCTGAACGCGTCGTCAGCTCCGATGTCGCCGGGGATGTGCGTGACATCCTGACGGATGTCGTTGAACAGGGGACTGGAATTGCGGCGCGCATGGATGGCTTCTCCACTGCGGGCAAAACCGGGACTGCTCAGAAGATTGATCGGCATACCGGCCGCTATGCGCTTGGCCACTATGTCTCCTCATTCGTGGGGTTCACTCCTGTCGACAACCCTGCCATCGCGATGATCGTGGTGATCGACGAACCGGAAGGGCCCTATTACGGCGGGCTCGTGGCGGCGCCCATCTATAAAATCTGCGCCGAGAAAATTCTGAGATACTTGAATGTCTTCCCCGAACGGCGCCGTACGGTGACACCTCAAGTTGTTTATGCGTCTCTTAACCGCGGAACCCAGATCGATATGGCAGTCGAAGGCGGAAATCTCATTGACATGGTTGCTGATTCAACGGCGCCGGCAGGCGTTGCCACTGATCCTTCGGTCACAGTCGAACCCGCTGCGACTCGCGGCGGCCCTTCTTCGGATGATATGCCGGCCTTCCCGGATCTTCGCGGCAAGACAATCCGCGAAGTTGCACGCGCCATGCGCGGCATGGGAATGTCCTTCGAAACGAAGGGCACTGGTTACGTCGTGGCTCAGAATCCGCCGGCCGGTGCATCTCTCGGCGGCGTCACTCACTGCCAATTCATCCTCTCTTTGGACAGACGATGACGGTTCGCGAAATATTTGGGCCTTCCAATCCCGTGGTCATGCGGGGTGATGTCGAGATTCCTGTCAAAGCCCTTGCGTATGATTCCCGCCGGGTTGGGTCGGGCACGGTCTTTTTTGCGCTCAAGGGTCTGGCGTCAGATGGCATGGCATTTATGCCGCAGGCTTTGAAAAATGGTGCGGTCGCGTGTGTCGCTGATCGCGCCTCTGATATGACACTGACTCCCGGGACTGCTTTCATACAGGTCCGTGATGCCCGCGCGGCGATGGCCGAGGCAGCGGATGTGTTTTATGGCCATCCCAGCCATCGCCTCCATGTCGTCGGCGTTACAGGAACCAATGGGAAAACAACCACGACCTACATGCTTGAATCGATCTTCCGTGCTGCCGGCAAATCGAGCGGAGTTTTTGGGACCATTCAATATCGGATCGGGGGAAGAGCCGTTACGGCTTCCCGCACCACCCCGGAATCGACCGATCTGCAATTGATGATGAATCAGTGTCTCGATGCCGGGTGCACGCACATCGCGATGGAAGTCTCCTCGGTTGCGCTTGACATGAAGCGCGCCCATGCCGTGAGATTCGCGGCGGCAATCTTTACCAATCTGACGCAAGATCATCTCGATTTTCATCACGACATGAAACAGTATCTTCGGGCGAAGTTGAGGCTGTTCGAATCGCTCGATGCAGGAACGCCGGCTGTCATCAACCGAGATGCTCCCGAGTATGAACGAGTTGCTTCATCGACGACCGGCAGCATCATCAGCTTCGGCGTGCATTCGCCTGCGGATGTGACGCTGGAAGATTGCCGGCTATCGGCCGACGGATTCTTTGGAACGCTTCGGAGCCCTTGGGGGAGGCACGTCGTGAGTTCTCCACTGGCGGGCGCTTTCAATGTTTCAAATGCGCTCGCGGCCATTTCCTCTGCTTGCTCCATCGGCATCCCCGTCGATGCCGCGATCAAGGGTATCGCCGAGCTGAGGGCCGTCCCAGGACGGATGGAGAGAATCGATCTTGGAAAATTCAGCGCCGTGATCGATTATGCGCACTCGCCTGATGCTCTCGATAATCTACTCAGCAGCTTGAGGCCTCTGACCCGCGGACGGCTCATCGCCATCTTCGGATGCGGCGGAGATCGTGATCGGGGCAAACGCCCAATGATGGCCGAAGCGGTTGCGCGACATGCGGATCTGGCTATTTTGACGAACGACAACCCGAGGACTGAGGACCCCGCTTTGATCATGAACGAAGCTGAGAGGGGCTTTGGAAGCTTCACGGCATTCGAGAAAATTGCAGACCGGCGGGAAGCCATCCTGTCCACGCTCGACAAAGCCCGCGACGGCGATATGATCGCCATTGCCGGTAAGGGGCACGAAGATTATCAGATTCTCGGGACCCAGATCATCCACTTCAGCGATCGTGAAGTCGTCGAAGACTGGAAAAGGCAAAAGAACCATGAGAGGTCACATGGGGAGCGAGCCGCGCCGCTGCTCTCCCATCATGATGAGCTGTCAATAAAATAGAAAGAGTGAAATGCTAACCCTACGCGACATCAGTGCCGGAACCGGTGGGATCATTCTTTCCGGGAGACCAGAGACTGCTTTCCCGACGATTTCCATCGATACCCGTACGCTCGCCCCCGGCGATTTCTTCTTCTCGATCAAGGGCTCTTTCCATGACGGGCATGACTTTCTGAGGGATGCGCGCGAGCACGGCGCATGCGGGATCGCCACTCACCGTGATCTCGATGACCTGCGTCTTTTTGAATCGATCATCATGGTGAAGGATACGACTCGCGCCTTGCAGGAACTCGCTCGATGGGTTCGTCAAAAGCATACCATGACGATCATCGGCATCACCGGAACGACTGGCAAAACAACGACCAAAGATTTCACGGCGGCGCTTCTCGGAAAGAAGGTTCTTAAAAGCGAAGACAATTTGAACAACCGGTACGGTCTCCCCTTGAGCCTCATCCGTTGTAAGGGAAACGAAGCCTTCGCCGTTTTGGAAATGGGGATGTCGACACTCGGCGAAATCCGCCGGCTCTGCCAGATCGCCTCGCCGTTGGTCGGAGTCGTGACCAACATCAGCCCTGTTCACCTGCAGACCTTGAAGACGATCCGGAATGTCGCGCAAGCGAAAGCCGAGTTGTTGGAAGCTCTTCCACCCGAAGGCCTTGCCGTCATCAATGGCGATGACCCCTGGGTGCTGAAAATCGCCAGGCGATTCCGCGGCCGTACCCTGACGTACGGCTTTGGAACAAGCAATCGCTATCGCGCCGCCAACGTTCGGATCCTCGGTGAAAAAGGCATGGCATTCACGCTTGTTTGCGGGAGCCGCCGTCATCAAGTGAAGGCACACATCATCGGGAAGCATATCCTTTCCAACCTCCTCGCGGCTGTTGCCGTCGCTGACGGGCTGGGTGTGCCGATGAAGGATATCCTCACCCGAATCAAAGGGCTCAGGCCTGCGAATCTCCGCGGAGAATTGATTAAACTTCCGGGGGGAATCCGGCTCTTCAACGATGCCTATAACTCGAATCCCAGGGCGTTGCAGGCGATTTTGGAAACGCTGCAGTCGTTCCCGTGCAAGGGGCGGCGGGTCCTCCTGGCCGGTGACATGCTGGAGCTCGGCGAAAAAAGCAAGGCCTATCACATCGACATGGGGCACATGATCGGAAAAGGCCGCATCTCGTCGCTGGTGACTGTCGGGCGGGAAGCTGTTCTCTTCGCCGATGGGGCGAGACGTGAAGGATTTGCCGGCGATATTCATTCTTTTCGGGATGCGAATGAAGCTGGAAATTTTCTGCGCGGGTATCTTGCTCGAGGTGATCTGCTCGCCGTCAAGGGTTCCCGTGGTATGGCGCTGGAACGGGCAATCGATATCATCCGCGCCGATGCCAAGGAAGCTGAGAATCATGTCTAAGGCAGGATGGCGAGTCACTTATCATAGTTGTTTTTCACTTGTCCCATCCTCAGCCCGGTGCGCCGATTTCAACGGCTCCCGGACTGTGAATCCTATGAACGAGTTGACAGGACGGCGTTAAGATGCTGTACCATCTTCTCTTTCCGCTCCATCAATATTCCACGATTTTCAACGTCTTTCGGTACATAACTTTCCGCACGGCCTATGCGACCCTGACGGCGCTTTTCCTGAGTTTTCTCCTGGGACCGTGGCTGATCAAAAAGCTCCGCACGTTCCAGATCGGCCAGCAGATCCGCGAGGAAGGCCCGAGCTCTCATCAGGGCAAAGCCGGCACGCCGACCATGGGCGGCGTTCTGATCCTGGCATCGATCCTCATCCCGACGCTCCTCTGGGCCGATCTCACGAATCTTCATGTGTGGATGTGCATTTTTTCGCTAGTCGCCTTTGGAGCGATCGGCTTCCTGGATGACTACGCGAAACTTCGAAAAAAGAGCTCTCTCGGCTGGACCGGCAAGCAGAAAATCGTGGCGCAGGTGCTCGTCGCCCTGGTGCTCGGTCTCTGTCTTTTCTTTGTTCGGCGATATGGTTTGTTTGATACTCATCTGAGTGTGCCCTTTTTCAAACATTGGACGCCGGATCTGGGATGGCTCTATCTTCTTTTCATTGTGATCGTGGTTGTCAGTTCTACCAATGCCGTCAATATTACCGACGGACTCGACGGCCTGGCGATCGGCGCCTTCCTGATCGCCTCCTCCGCCTATACCGTCCTCGTCTATATCGCCGGTCACGCTCGATTTTCGGAATATCTCAACATCATTAAAATCTCGCAGGCCGGCGAAATGACGATTTTTTGCGGCAGCATGGTCGGCGCCAGCCTCGGCTTTCTCTGGTTCAACTCGCATCCTGCTGAGATGTTCATGGGTGACGTCGGATCATTGGCGCTCGGAGGCGCCATCGGCACCGTCGCGGTTCTCATTAAGCAGGAGATTCTGTTGCTGTCTGTCGGAGGGTTGTTTGTCATCGAGGCTCTCTCGGTGATTCTGCAGGTTGCATCTTTCAAGTTGACCGGGAAGCGCATCTTTCGGATGGCGCCTCTTCACCATCATTTCGAACTCGCCGGTTGGAAAGAACCCAAAGTGGTTGTCCGCTTCTGGATTGTGGCCATCATCTTCGCTCTGCTCAGCCTGAGCACACTGAAACTGCGGTGAGGAGGATGAGGTTCGCATGAACTATGCCGGAAAAAATGTACTGGTCATCGGGATGGCGCGCACAGGGCTCGCCACCGCCGAGTACCTCATCAAGCGTGGGGCACACGTGACTCTCAACGACATGAAGCCTGAGACGGCGTGCGCCGATGAGATCGCGCGAGCCGGAGCGATAGGCGCCGAGGCGGTGGTCGGAGGGCACCCGGAGGAGATCTTTCTTCGCGCCGATTTCATCGCCATCAGCCCCGGCGTTCCCATGGCCCTGCCGGCGATTGTGAAGGCCCAATCGAGGGGCATCCCCGTACTCGGCGACATGGAAATCGCCTTTGACGAGATGAAAGGGCGCGTCTGTGCGATCACAGGCTCCAATGGCAAAACCACCACAACCGCTCTGACAGGACGCATTTTTTCGGACGCCGGTTTGAAGACAGTCATAGCGGGCAACATCGGAACACCCCTCATCTCATTCATGGACCACGACAGCCGTGACACATGGTTCGTCTGCGAGATGTCGAGCTTCCAGTTGGAGTCGATTGATCATTTTCGGCCGTGTATCGCCTCGATCCTCAATCTGACTCCGGACCATCTCGATCGTTACAATTCCTTCGAATCGTACGCCGATGCAAAGCGACGCATCTATCGCAATCAAACCACCGATGACTTTCTGGTTCTGAACGGCGACGACCCGCTTTTGAGGCATGAGGAAGCACGATCGCGAACCTTTCTGTTCAGCCGCAAACTGCAGCTCAAAGAGGGCTGCTTCCTGCAGGGCGATGGGCTGATGCTGTCCAGCCGGAATGGGAGCGGTGTCCTGATGCCTTTGGCTCGGATCCCTCTCAAAGGCGACCACAACATCGAAAACGTCATGGCCGCAGCCCTCATGGCTCATCTGGCCGGCATCCCATCCGAGTCGATCCGACGCAGCGTCGAGGAGTTCCGCGCCGTTGCTCATCGATTGCAGTTCGTCGCGACCATCCGAGGTGTCGACTTTTATAACGATTCCAAGGCCACCAATGTCGATGCAACAATCAAGGCCATCGAGAGCTTCACCGGGAATCTCATTCTCATCTTAGGCGGCAAGGATAAGGGCGGGAGCTATGCTCCCATCCGTGATCTCTGCCCCAGCCACGTCAAACTCGGGATCCTGATCGGCCAGGCGGCCGACAAGATCGAAGCCGCCTTGACGGGCGCGTGCCCGCTGGCTCGGGTCGGGAGTCTGGAAAAGGCAGTGGAGACGGGATTCGAACGTGCCACCGCCGGTGACACAGTGCTGCTCGCGCCCGCTTGCGCCAGCTTCGATATGTTTCACAACTTCGAGCATCGCGGGGACGTTTTTATGCAGGCAGTGCGGGGACTTGAGAAGAGAGCCGGCTGACATGGGACGCAAACTCTCTTCCGACAAGCCGCTCTTTCTGGCGATCCTGGGGCTTGTCTTCTTCGGCCTCGTTATGATCTTCAGTTCTTCGGCGATCACGGCCATCGAGAAATACCAGAATCCATATTATTTTCTCATCAAGCAGGTTGTCTGGGCCATCCTCGGATTCGGGGTCATCGGTGTCCTGCTCTATGTGCCATACGCCTTTTTCCGCAAGCCGGCGTTTGTTTACTCCGCTCTGGGAATCGCTCTCATCCTTCTCTGCTTGGTGCTGGTGATGCCGGCGGTCAATAATACGCACCGTTGGATTCGCTGGATGGGCGCGAGTTTACAGCCGTCGGAGTTTGCGAAATTTGCACTCATGTTTTATCTGGCCTATCAACTCGACAAGAAGCGTGGTCGAATCGGTGATTTCAAAATGACGATTCTGCCATGCCTCTTCATGACGGGTCTTTTCTTCGTTCTGATCTACCTCGAACCCGATTACGGCGCCGCCGTCACAATGGCCTTCATCGCGGGCATTATGCTCTTCCTCGCGGGCATTCCGATTCGGTATCTGGTTGGAGGCGCCATGGCAATGATGCCGTTCGCGGCAGCGCTTTTATTCCGCGCGGGCTATCGCAAAGAGCGGCTACTGGCGTTTCTCCACCCCGAGGCGGATCCGCTTGGGAGCGGCTTCCAGATTCTTCAATCGCTGATCGCCGTCGGCAAAGGCGGGATTCTCGGGGGCGGACTTGGTGAATCCACTCAGAAACTCTACTATCTGCCCTATGCCTATACCGACTTCATCTACGCCGTTGTCGGTGAAGAACTGGGCTTGCTGGGGTGCCTCGGCGTCGTCTCTCTCTTTCTCCTGGTCTTTTGGCGGGGGATGCGGGCATCGGTTCGCGCTCCGGATTTTCATGGGTCTCTCCTGGCCGCCGGCATCACGTCTCTCATCGTCTGCCAGGGGCTTATCAACATATCGGTTGTCTTGGGACTCCTGCCGACGAAGGGGATCCCACTTCCTTTCTTCAGTTTTGGTGGTTCTTCGCTCCTGACGAATATGCTCGGGGTCGGGATCCTCCTCAACATTTCGCAACATAGCGCATGAGTCAACAGGCCGTTCGTGAGACTCCCGGCACCGGCAGCCATGAAAAGCTTGTTCTGATCGCTGCCGGCGGAACAGGAGGGCATCTTTTTCCGGCCATGTCTGTCGCCGATGCGATCCGGAAGGCAATGAGCGGAGTGCGAATCCAATTTGTCGGGACGGGACGCGATGTCGAACGCCACATCATCGAGAAGGCCGGATACGGGCTGATCGAACTTCGCGTGCGCCCACTCAAAGGAAAATCCATTATCTATAAATGTGGCGCTCTTGCTGCTCTTCTTCCGGCGATTGTCCACTCCATACGTCTTATTCGCCGGCTCCGCCCGGCTCTCGTCATCGGTGGCGGTGGCTATGTTTCCGGGCCGTTCGTGCTTGCAGCCGCCCTGACGACGCCGACGCTGATCATGGAAGTCAACCTTCGTCCGGGCCTCACGACCCGCTGGCTGGCGCCCTTTGTCGAATGTGTCGCCTGCTCTTTCAAGGAATCAGTCGGGTTATTCGGGAAGAAAGGCATCTATGTCGGCCATCCGGTGCGGCCCGATTTCTTCGGTGTGGCACATGAAGAACATGATCCATTGGCCGTGCTGGTTTTCGGCGGGAGCCAAGGGTCGTCGGTGCTGAATCAAGCGATTGTGGATGCGCTGCCGAAGCTCGTCGGCCGCATCACTATGATCCATCAGACCGGGAGTCGCGATTTCGAAGGCGTGCGCTCTGCGCATGAGGCGTCGCGGAGTGGCGCCGCCGTCTCGATTTTTATCGACGGAATGGCCAACGCCTTCTCTTGTGCCGACATCATCGTCTGCCGCGCCGGCGCATCGACCATCGCCGAAATCGCCGCCGCTGGGAAACCGTCGATTCTTGTCCCCTTTGGCGCGGCAGCCGATAATCACCAGGAGATCAATGCACGGGCGATGGAACGAGCCGGAGCGGCCGCCGTCGTGACCGAGTCTGAACTTGTGTCAGGGAAGCTGGTTGATTGCATTCTGGAACTCGCGGCGTCACCCGAAAAGCGCCTGGCGATGTCTCGCGCTGCGCATGACATGGCAAATCCCCGTTCATCGTCCGACGTCGCGGCGATTGCCGTGGAGCTCATGGGCCGCGAGGATCGCACGGAGGTCGGCCGTGTATAAAAAGAGCTTTACGAAAATCCAGCAGATCCACATGGTGGGCATCGGCGGGAGCGGCATGTGCGGAATCGCTGAGGTGCTGCTCACCTTGAAATATCGTGTCACGGGATCGGATTTGAAGAAGAGCGCCGTCACAGATCGCCTGGAAAAACTGGGCGCTCGAATCACCGAAGGGCACTCCGCTGGGAATGTACACGGCGCTGAAGTGGTCGTCATTTCATCGGCCGTTGGGCTTGATAATCCCGAAGTCCAGGAAGCATCCCGGTTGAAGGTGCCGGTGATCTCGCGGGCTGAGATGCTGGCCGAATTGATGCGGATGAAGCATGGGATCGCCGTCGCGGGGTCGCACGGCAAGACATCCACGACATCCATGATCGCCACGATCCTTGAACAGGGCGGCTTCGACCCGACGGTTGTCATCGGCGGGCGCCTCAATGCGTACGGCAGCAACGCGAAGCTCGGACAGAGCGAATTCTTTGTGGCCGAGGCCGATGAGTCCGACAGCTCATTCCTGCTTCTCTCCCCAACCCTGGCAATTGTGACGAATATCGATTTCGAACACATGGAACATTACCATACGATCGATGGCTTGCACGACGCCTTTGTCCAGTTCCTCAACAAGATTCCGTTTTACGGGGCGGCGATTGTTTGCATCGATGATCCGGGTGTGCAGGCGATCATGAACCGATTGACCCGCCGCGTCATCACCTATGGCGCCGGGATACAGGCTGACTATGCTCTCGGATCGATCCGCCAGGAGGGCCGGTCGACGACCTACAACGTGAGCTGGCATGGGCAATCTCTCGGGCCGGTCCATCTCTCGGTTCCCGGCACTCACAACGCCTTTAACTCCGTCGCTGCTATCGCCGTTGCTCGCGATATGGGCATGGAGTGGAAGGAGATTATTGCTGCCGTTGAAGGTTTTCAGGGGGCGGATCGGCGCTTCCAGATCAAGGGTGAAGCGAATGGCATGACCGTCATCGATGATTACGGGCATCACCCGACCGAAGTGAAAGCGACGCTGGAAGCGGCTCGCGCCGGCTGGCCGGACCGCCGGCTGGTCGTGCTCTTCCAACCGCACCGATATACACGGACTCAACTCCTCCATGATCAATTCAGCACCGCCTTCCATCAGGCTGATGTGCTGATCGTGACCGACATCTACCCGGCCGGCGAGGAGCCGATTGAAGGCGTGACCGGCGAGAAACTCGCTGACGGAATCCGGCGCTCCGGCCATGGCCATGTGCACTACCGGCCGGATATCGGATCGGCCGTGGATCTTCTAGCCGGCATGGCTCGCCCCGGCGACATGATACTAACCCTTGGCGCCGGCACTGTGACACAGGCCGGCCCTGAGCTCCTCAAGAGGATCGGGGGATGACCATGGAGCTCATCAAGCGACAACAGATGCCGGAAATTGACGAGCACATCGCCTACCGTCAGATGAAAAACCGGGAAGTGGTTGAACGCCGCCGCCGGCTGCATCGGCTGAAGAGAATTTTCCGGCTGGCCATTTTCCTGAGTGCATTGGCGTGCGTCGGGGCCGGCATCATCATGGGCTGCCGCGAAATCATCAGTCCTAATAATTTTTCTACAACTGTAGTAAAAATTACCGGCGCTCATCATGCATCCACCGAAGACTTGATGGCGGTTATCGGAGGTGCCAGGCCCGGCAACATCCTCTGCGTCGACCTCGCTAACATGCGGCGCCACCTGCTTGAGCAGGGCTGGGTTAAAGATGCATATGTCATCCGGATTTTGCCGACCACAATCGAAGTGCATATCATTGAAAGAGTCCCAGTAGCCATTGCTCAAATTGACAGAATCCCATGGCTGATTGATTCCGAAGGCATTCGGCTGGCGCCGTACACGGCCGCGGGCGCTGAATTCGATCTGCCTTTTATCAGCGGTGTTAATGCGGAGAACAGCTCGATGATGCTGGCCATCGCACTGCAGACACTGGATGCCGTGACTCAGTGCGATCGAGCCCTTGCGTCACGTATTTCTGAGATCAACTGCGATGGTGAGTCGGCTCGGATCATCTTCGAGAATGACACTCCGGCTCTCATTATCGGTAACCGCGGTTTGGCCGAACGGGTGCAGTTTTATAAGAGAATCGAAAAGGATGTGCGGGCTCAATTTGGCCGTATTGATTATATTGACGTGCGTTTCGCGCCGAGGATTTACGTCAAGGGCCAGTTCCGTACGATGACAACCGAGTCCGGCGCAGACTCGGCAGAGAGGGAGGGAAATACTCGTGGCTAAGCGAAGAGACAGTTATATCGTCGGATTGGATATCGGCACCCGGAAGACATGTGCCATCATCGCGGAAGCCAACGAAGCGGGAAATCTCGATATCATCGGCATCGGCATGACCGAATCGAAGGGCTTGCGTCGGGGGATTGTGGTGAACCTGGAAGCCACGATCGAATCCATCCGCAAGGTCGTTGAAGAGGCTGAATTGATGGCGGGTGTCGCGATTGAGAGCGCCTATGTCGGCGTGGCAGGCAACCATATCAAAGGGTTCAACTCCCGAGGCGTCATTGCCGTCGGCGGGAGAGGGCGCGAGATCACTCGCGAGGACGTGCAGCGGGTGATCGAGGCGGCGAAGGCTGTGGCCATTCCTCCCGATCGGGAGATTCTCCACGTCCTGCCACAGGAGTTCATTGTGGATGAGCAGGATGGGATTCACGATCCCGTTGGGATGACGGGGACACGTCTTGAAGTGAATGCGCACATCGTCACAAGCTCGATCACATCGACTCAGAACCTGATCACATGCGTCAACAGGGCTGGAATGGCTGTGACGGACATGGTGCTTGAATGCATTGCCGGCAGCGAGGCCATCCTGACATTTGATGAAAAGGAACTCGGCGTGGCGCTCATCGACATCGGGGGCGGCACAACAGATCTGGCGATTTTCGAAAAGGGCAGCATCTGCTATACATCGGTTATTCCGATCGGCGGCGATAGCTTCACGAATGATATCTCGGTCGGGCTGCGGACGCCGATCCCTGAAGCCGAGAAGATCAAAAAGAAATATGGCTGTGCATTATCATCGATGCTGGAGGACGAGGAGACAATCGAGGTACCGAGCATGGGCGGGCGAAAGCCGCGGATCATGTCGCGGCAGATCCTCTGTGAAATCATCCAGCCGCGCGCCGAAGAAACCTTCAATCTGGTCTTCGATGAAATCAAGCATGCGGGCTATGAAAGATCTCTGAACTCCGGGATTGTCATTACCGGGGGCGGCGCGTTGCTGGAAGGAATGCCCGAAATCGCGGAGCAGATCTTTGATCTGCCGGTGCGCCGGGGTCTGCCGACAGGTGTCGGCGGGCTGGTGGATGTCATCAACAGCCCAATTCATTCAACGGCCGTTGGCTTGGTTCTCCATGGCCATGCAAATAATCACAGCCGCGCCCGGCTCCGGGCAAGCGGCACGACATTCAGCAGGTTGACACATTGGATACGAGACTTCATTTGAGAAGGGGGCAGGCATGAGCGATACAAGCAGACCACTGTTCACGTTTTCTGAAGAGACAAGGCCGGGGGCGAGAATCAAGGTGATCGGTGTCGGCGGCGCCGGTGGAAATGCCATTAACCGGATGATCCGGGCCAAAATCGTGGGCGTCGAGTTTATCGCCGCGAATACCGACTGGCAGGCTCTGCGGACGAATGATGCCCCTCATAAGCTTCAGCTCGGTGAAAAGCTGACGAAGGGCCTGGGTGCCGGAGCGAATCCGGAAATCGGCAAACAGGCTGCGCTGGAGGATACCGATAAAATTCTCGAAACCCTTGAAGGGGCGGACATGGTCTTCATCACGACCGGGCTTGGCGGCGGCACCGGCACCGGAGCTGCTCCCGTCATCGCTCAGCTCGCCCAGGAAATCGGCGCCCTCACGGTTGCCATCGTCACCAAGCCCTTCTGGTTCGAAGGGAAGAAGAGAATGGCCGCGGCCGAACAGGGGCTGCTTGAGCTTCGGGAATGCGTCGACACCGCGATCGAGATCCACAACGAGCGTTTGCTGCATACGGTCGATCGGTCGACCAGCCTCGCAGAAGCGTTCCGTATCGCGGACGATGTTCTTCGACAAGCGGTGCAAGGCATTTCCGATATCATTACAGTGCCGGGCTACATCAATGTCGACTTCGCCGACGTCAAGGCGGTGGTTCAGGGTATGGGCCTGGCGCTCATGGGGACCGGCGTTTCACGTGGCGACAACAGGGCTGTTGAAGCAGCTCAAAACGCCATTTCATCGCCGCTTCTGGAAGAAGCCAGCATTCAAGGAGCACGAGGGATCCTCATCAATGTGACTGGTGGAAAAGATCTCACGCTTCACGAAGTGAATGACGCCGTGGCTCTTGTAACCAGTGCCGCCGATGAAAGTGCCAATATTATTTTCGGCGATGTCCATGATGAGAACATGATGGACGAAGTGAAAATCACGGTGATCGCGACCGGATTTCATTCGAGTCAACTGCACCGTCATCCGGCCGCAGGCCGCGAAGCTGCGAAGCAGCCGGCAGGAGTGCCGCAGAGACCCCCGGTGACTCCACCTCGAATTTCCACGCCCGTGCCCCCGAATCCTTCCTTCTATCAGGGTGGTTACACAATGACCCCCGAGGATATCCTGGACGTGCCGACATTCCTGCGGAGAAAAACCGATTAGTATCTGACCAGTCAACTCTGTGCACAAAATGGCAAGACCTGTGACAGGGCATAATCGCGAATTCCTCTCAGGAAGCCAGGAAGAAAGGAATGCAGGAATGCTTTATGAAACCACCGCTGGTCGAACAGGAGCGAGCCGTAGAGAAAAGTCGCAAAGGCCGGCCTCATTCCAAGGCTTTCCTTAAGATAGATGACAACGAATGAAGCCATTTCGTAATAGGCTGCTCTTTCGAAGAGCTCGGTCGTGTTGGCCGTCCAGAATGTTGTTGGAAAATGCGCTTCAAATTAATAAGAGATCGAGATGTTATCATTCAGATCGATGTTGAACCAAAATCCGCGAAGAGCATCTCCAAGGAGGATGCCCTCATGAAAAAGGAAATAATAATGACCGGCTCCGCACCTGCGGCCATCGGGCCTTACTCGCAAGCGATTCGCATAGGTCATTTTCTTTTCCAGTCAGGCCAGATCGGGTTGGATCCGGCAACGGGGAAGATCGTCGAGGGTGGCATCGACGCGCAGGTGGAACAGGTGCTTCAAAATGTGAAAGCGATCCTGACCGCCGCCGGAGCTGACATATCCAATGTCGTCAAGACGACACTCTTCCTCACATCCATCGATGATTTCGCACGCGTGAACGAAATTTATGGCCGCCATTTCAACGCTGAACCTCCGGCTCGTTCGACGGTGGAGGTCAGCCGCCTTCCAAAAGAAGCACGGTTCATGATGGAGTCCATGGCCTTTATTTCTTAGTATTGCATGCGAGCCTTTTTTCGACGCAACTATGATTTTTTCGCGACGGCATCTTCTTGCCTGCCGCCTCTCGCAGAAATCGATCGGGCAGGCGAAGGTGTCTCGATCATATCAGCACGTAATGGCGAGCCCACGGTTGCCTATACCATCGGGGATCGTGAAATTCTGCTCCACAGTTCTTACAACCCAGGGCTGGAAGGACAGCGGCTGGCCGATGATTTCGATCTGGGCGAAGCAGATCTCCTGGTGCTTCTGGGTTGCGGGCTCGGGTACCATCTTGAAAAATTTCTCCCGCGGCTGTCGCCTGAAACGACCATCCTTATCGTTGAGCAGGATCCGGGTCTCTTCGCCCGTTTTCTTGATCGCTGTGATTGGGCGCGATTGCTCAGCCCCTTCGATTGCGTCGCCATTGTTGCTGCCGATCCAATGAGACTCCCCGCCCGGCTCCGAAATATTCCATTTCTGAATCGGCCTCTCAAGCCGGCTCTCTGGGAACATGGCCCCTCGCGCGATCTATTTCCTGAGGATTATGTTGTTGCTGGGCGTACGATTCTGGAATTTCTCCGTGACAGCGTTCGCAATATCAGGACACTCATCGCACACGCGCCCATCTTTTTCGAAAATGTTGTCAATAACCTCGATCTCGTCAGCAAGTATGCGGGCACTGCCGATCTGTTCGGCCGGTACAGGAAGTGCCCCGTCTGTGTCGTATCAGCCGGCCCCAGTCTGGATGGCAATGGGCACCTCCTGCGCCGGGTGGCGGACCGCGCCATCATTATTGCTGTTGACACAGCGATGAAGCCGCTGCTGAGAATCGGGGTGGAACCGCACATCGTTGTTGCTGCCGATCCGCTGCCCGCCAATATTGTTCACCTGCGCGATCTGCCATCCTCGCGGACTGTTCTTGTCGGCGAACTATCGCTTCAGCGCGCCATTTTCCTGACGTATCCCGGTGATATCAGGCTGTATTCCTTCGATGAAGCGCCACAACGATTTTTCCTGGAATTTTTCGGCAACAAGGGCATCCTTTCGGCGTGGGGATCGGTTTCGACGTGTGCCCTTGATCTGGCGCTTAGACTTGGTGGTGATCCAATCATCTTCGTCGGGCAGGATCTTTCTTACGCCTGCCATCATCCTTACTGCCGCGGGACGGCCTATGAAGAGAAATTTCTGGAGGATATGATTCACTATGGAAGCCCTGATGCTTATTGGTGGGCTTGCACTCGGGCCTGGGCGCCGATCGAAGTCCTTGACATTTTCGGGCAGCCGTCTCATTCGAGTCGTGCACTGCAGGGATTCGCGGCACATTTCCGGCAGCAGATGCAGATGCGTCCCGATGTGCGTTTTGTGAATGCCACTGAAGGAGGCATTTTGGGCGAACCAGCCATGCCGATGTCGCTGGCAACCGCTCTCAGGCAATTCCTATCGGATACGATCGATGTATCGAAAATACGGCCGGCGACTCCACTGCATGATGCGACATCGTTCAGCCAGACAATGAGTTCTGCCGCGGCTCGTGTGACCTCTTCGGCCGGTTTTATTGAATCAGTGCTGTCGCGGCTTCCGGCAAAGAGTGATCTCACCATGGAACCTGCCTTGAAAGAACTAGAAAATGCGGACCGCATGCTCAAATCCGACGCTCGTGTTTATGATCTCTACGCTCTTCTGGAAAGACAGGCGGTTTGGAGTTTCGAACGGCGCATGAAGAGGCTGCAATACGCCGAACGCGGCCCTGGCTGGGCGGATGACGTCATACTCGGTTACAGCGACTTTTACCGTGCACTCTTGAGCCGGGCACGCTGGATCATGGATCTGATCGAGAAACGGAAACATCTGCCCTTGCCACAATAAGCGATCTCTTCGAGTTCTGATTCATCGAGCAGCGCGCACGCCGCGATGATGACGATGTCTCCCCGTTTGGCTTTTCACGCCGCTGCGCCGTTGATGCCGACCGTGGGAATGATGTCAGTTTCAAAGCGTTCGCCGTCAGTGCTGTTGTCGACTCCTATTTTTCAAATGGCAGCAACCGCTCTTCGTCCATCGGCCTTGAATCAAGCGTGAGGCTTTGCTGATATTCCAGCTCGGCATACGTGACAGCGTGGCGCGGTGAATTTTTACTTTCATAAACGTCGAGTCGCTCATGCGTGACGACCATCGGCGAGAATGATGTTATCAATAAGACGTGTTTTGCCGGCATAGACAGCCAGCGCAATAAGTCCAGTCCGTGTGATTTCAGCCATTGGCTCAAGGGAATCCGCATCGACGATGTCGATATAGTCAATATGTGCCAGTTGAGCGCTGTCCAGCTCCTGCCGGATGCGCGCAATCAGTTTCTCAGATCGCTTTTCGCCCATCGTGAAGAGGGCGTGAGCTGCCAGCAGGCCCCGGTAGAGCGCCGGGGCTTGCTGTCGTTCCGATGCTGTCAGGTATGTGTTACGGGAACTCATTGCGAGCCCATCCTTCTCGCGGTATGTCGGGCAGATCACAATTTCAATCGGAAAAAACAGCTCCCTGGCCATGCGTTTGATGATGACGACCTGTTGGGCATCCTTTTGTCCAAAGAAGGCGACATCCGGATCAACGGAGTTGAAGAGTTTGGCGACGACCGTCGCCACACCTCGAAAATGCCCAGGCCGGCTTCGCCCGCAAAGCCCATCCTGAAGCCGCGGGACTTCGACAAACGTCCCTGCTCCCTTTGGATACATTTCACGAACGTCCGGGTAGAAAATGAAATCGCATTTCTCCAGTTCAAGCAACTGCTTGTCCCGATCCATGTCTCGTGGGTATCGGTCAAAATCTTCATTCGGTCCAAATTGTGTGGGGTTGACGAAGATGCTGACAACCGTCTTGTCGCACTTTGCATGGCTCTCACGCACAAGCGACAGATGTCCTTCATGGAGATATCCCATTGTCGGCACGAAACCGAGGGTGAGCCCTTGGCGGTGTACCTGCGCGGCTGTGGATTGCATCTGCGCCACGGTGTGCAGGATTTCCATCATGTTTCCTGCGAATCAAGCCCCAGCTGCATTGGTTGCCTGCTTTCCTTCAGGCGTCTGACCGGGCGCCATATGATAGCACTCAGAATCCGACGGATACGAACCGCTCTCGACATCCGCCCGAAAGTCACGTGCCGATTCTTTGATGTCTTCGAAGAAGTTCCGATACTTCCTCACGAAACGGGCGGAAGGTTTGTCGATGAAGCCGAGCACATCATGGATGACCAGAACCTGGCCGTCGCATCCGCGCCCCGCCCCGATTCCGATGGTCGGAACGTCGAGCCTTTCCGTGATCATTGCAGCGACCTCCGCTGGAAGGCCTTCGAGCACCATCGAGAACACTCCGGCATCCTGGATGTACAAAGCGTCATCAAGCAGCACGTGCGCTGCATCCGATGTTTTCCCCTGCACCCGATACCCGCCCATCATGTTGAGCGATTGTGGAGTGAGACCGATATGCCCCATGACAGGGATTTCGGCTGATAACAACGCGCGGATTGTTCTGATTCGTTTCCGTCCTCCCTCGATTTTGATTGCGTCGGCGCCGCCTTCGCGGATGAAACGGGATGCGTTGTGCAATGTTCTGGCACGGCTGACATGGTAGCTCATGTAGGGCATGTCTCCGACAAGCAGGGCCTTTTTTCGGCCACGCGCAACCATGCTCGTGTGATAAACCATCATATCCATGGTCACGGGAAGCGTTGATTCGAGGCCCCCAACGACCATGCCCAGCGAATCCCCGACGAGCAGGATGTCGACGCCGGCTTCATCCAGAGCCCGAGCCGTCGGGTAATCATAGGCCGTCAGCATGATGATTTTTTCGCCGCGCCTTTTCTTGAGGCCGATGTCGCTGATGGTGATCCGTGCAGTTTGAAAATGGTGTGACATGGGATCCTTTCTGCTCCCTCGGCGAGCCGAGTGGAGTGAAAAAACGCGTTGACGAAACATTCACCTCCGCGAGTGCTCCTCCCAGACGGAATGGAGCCTCTTGGGTGGGCTCAACTCCCACACCACTATCATTCTCCATGAAGAGGGCTATGTCAAGGAGAGCCCTCTGGCATGGTGCATGACCACCATCTGATTTTTCAGAACGCCTGATGCGCCACCGGCTAAAAAACCGAATTTCCCAATGCAAAGAGGAAAACGCCCGTGGAAAGGAGCTACAAATGAACACCGATAAATACAGATCCCCTAACGCGGCATAGCATCAACCAAACAAGATGGCCTCGATAACCATTGCTACTGAACCTCTCAGGAATGCAGGAAGAGAGAAAAGCAGGAACGGATTTTCATATCGACCAGCTGTGGTTTCATAAACCATTCCTGCATTCCTTTCTTCTTGGCTTCCTGAGATGAATTCACGATTTTGCCTGATTACAACTTTCGCCATCTTGTGCACAGAATTGACTGGTCGGATACTAAAAGGTCTCTGTGTGTACCACGTGGGCCTGAAGTACTAAGACGCTGTCCGGCTTCTTCGGATTTGGGCGTCTGAACGCGAAAATCCTTTTGTTTTTTCTCCGATATTCAGCCCGGAATAAGAAGACAGAGATGGGGGAATGGCGCCCCGATGGCCGAAATGAGCGCCCTGGCCCTTTTATTCAGCCGTCTGATCCTCTGCGCACTTGAAGAGCTCAGGGTAAAGTTTTCGTGCGCAATCGGGGCACATGCCATGGCTGAAATCCGCTTCGGAGTGATCCCGAATATAGATTTCGAGCTGATTCCAGTAGCCGCGGTCATCGCGGATTTTCTTGCATGCGGCGCAGATGGGGAGAAGTCCATCGAGGACTTTGATCTTGCTGATAGCTTCATCGACACGCGCTTCCAGAATCCTTTCTCGCTGCTTGAGTTGCCGGATTCGAAATGCCACAAGAAAGGCGGCGCCGGTGATGAGAGCCAGGACTGTTGCGAAATAGAAGAGCCGCGTCTCGTAAAAATGAGGCTCTAGGCTCACCTGGATTGAAGCCCCTCTGCGATTCCAAAGGCCATCGTTGTTGCACGCGATGACCCTGAACCTGTAGGCACCCGGTGGAATTCGTGTGTAATAGGCAACACGCCGAGTGCCGGCATCAACCCATTTGTCGTCGACTCCTTCCAGCATATAGGAGAAACGGACGCGATCAGGAGCCAGGTAGCTCAAGGCCGTATAATGAATTTCAAATTGCCGGACACCCGGCGGGAATACCGAAACAGCTTGAGAGTCATATCGCTGATCGCCGACGACAATCTGTTCGATCACAACAGGGGGAAGAAGTTTGTTTGTTGAGAGATTGTCGGGATCGATCATGATAAGGCCTTTGAGGCTGACGAACCAGATCTTACCATCAGTCGTTTTCCACCCTGCCGGATTTCCGCCGTTGCATTCGTTGGTTCCCATTCCATCCGACTTGTTGAAGACATCGCAGTTGATGCGTTTGATTTGGCCGGCACAGAACGCATCAAACTCTTTTTTACTAGCCGAAAAAATTCCCTTGTTGCAGCTCATCCAAAGCCGGTCTTTGTTATCTTCGAGGATCTGGTAGACGACGTCGTTAAAAAGGCCTTCGCGTGTTGTAAATTGTGAGATTTTTCCATTCTTCAGCCGATCCAAACCACCGCCATATGTGCCGATCCAGAGAGTGCCCTCGCGATCTTCATATAGAGAACGCACTCGGTTTGAGGAAAGCCCCTGCGCCGTCGTGTAGTTTTGGAAAGTGCCGTTCTGAAAATGACTCAAGCCGCTATACGTGCCGATCCAGAAAGAGCCGTCAGCGCCCTCAAGAATCGCTCTGATCACATCTCCGGCCAGACCATCCGCCTGTGTATAGCAGCGGAATTTTCCGTTCTCGAGATAGCCGATGCCGCCTCCGTCCATGCCCACCCAGATCGTTCCATGACGATCAAGCGTGATCGAGCGAATGGTGCTGGCTGGGAGGCCGTCGCGAGATGTGTAGACTCGCACAAGACCTTTCTCATGGCGATACAGTGCGCGCTCAGTTGCAAACCATAAGGCACCAGTTCGGTCGCACTGAAGTGCTCTGACCGTGGAGGGGTCGACCCCCTTGAGACTCTCGTGCGCGAATCTTAGACCCTGAAAATGATCGATTTTTCCATCGATTGAGGATCCGACCCACAGACCAGCGCCACCGTCGCTGCAAACGGAGTAGATATTTTCATTATAGAGGCCGTGGCGATTTGAATAGGTGATGGCCCGGCCCTGGCGAAGTCTGCCTAAACCTCCACCATCCATTCCGATCCACAGACTGCCTTCCTGGTCCTCGGTGAAAGCATCAATCGTCTCTACCGGCAAGCCCGAGTCTCGGGTCAACGAATCGAACCGTCCATTCCACAGCCGATAAACACCACCGCTCGTGCCGACCCACAGGCTGCCTTCGCGATCCATATAGAGACAACGAACCAGATCATTCAGGAGTCCTTTTCGGGGACCGTAGGAAGAGAATGTGCCCCGGCAGAAGCTATTGAGCCCGTGCATCGTCCCGATCCACAGGATGCCTTGTTGATCTTGGTAGAGGGCTGTAATCGAATTGTCGGAGAGGCCATCTCTGGTTGTGTAGTTCACCACCGTCCCATTGCGCATGCATGCCAAACCGGCAACTGTCCCGATCCAGATATCCCCTTGTGAGTCGATCAGGAGGGAGTTCACCTGATCACTTGGCAGACCATCATGAATGGTATATCTGCGAAGAAGGCCATTCTTATATCGGTAGACACCGAGGGCATTGGTGGCGTACCAGATAGCTCCATCAGACGCCTCGCATATGTAGGCGACGTCTACGTTCGAAATGGAATTGTCATCAGTTGGCATTCGCGAAAAGGCGCCACCCTTATAGTGAAGCAGACCTCCACCGAAAATACCGATCCAGAGGCTTCCATCGCGCGACTCGCAGAGAGCCTGGACATGATTATTCTCGAACGCGGCCGTATTCCCCCGGTCATAGACCGTGAATTGCACGCCATCGAAGCGGACAAGCCCTTCTTGTGTTCCCAACCAGAGATACCCATCGCGAGTCTGCAGAATGGATGTGACGGTATTCTGCGGGAGGCCCTGCTCTGAGCCCCACAAATCCAGGCAGTATTGCAATATGTCCCGATTGGGATCGAGAGCGTGAACTGTACCACAAGCCATGAAGTTGAAAAACAATGAAAAAGCGAGCATGACTGCGGCGTTCTGAAGGAATTTCCCTTTTGTGGCTCGCATCGAGAAGCCCCCCATTCACAGAATCAGCAGGCGATCTCGTCCCTTCGACGCAACTCATGGAATCATGGATCGACCTGGCTTAAACTTTATTAATTCCAATGATACTCCAAAGAAGATTAGCGCCCCGATGGCTACTCTGTCAATCGGGAATTCGCTTTATCCAGCCTCACACAACCGAAAACTGTTTACACAGGTACTTGCGAAACAGAAGGATTGGAATGAAAAGCAGCGAATGCTGCGCATTGTGCGGTAGCGTTATTTGCCTTTATTTCTTCCATCTCTCATTTCGACTCGGCTCAATCGACATCATCTTAAATAAGAGCTGATCTAAACCTGGTGATGCAGTGCCTCAAAGATCGCATCCCCTTGACAACACTCATGTTGGTCTCATAAGATTAGCGCAAATATTGATGGGTAAGTCTGCTTAAACTATGGCACTAAAGATTGGCGATCTTCTGATGAGAGAAAATCTCATCACGAAGGAGCAACTCGACAAAGCACTGGAAACTCAGCGACAGGTCGGCGGCAAGCTTGGGTCAACGCTCGTTCGTCTTGGCTATGTCTCCGAGGAGGATATCACGAGTGTTCTGAGCCGCCAGTACGGATATCCTTCGATTAATCTCTCGCTTTTCGAAATCGACCCTTCTGTTATTAAGATCCTTCCTCCCGAGACGGCAATGAAGTACCAGGTTATCCCGATCAATAAGACGGGGGGGACGCTCACGATCGCAATGGCCGACCCGACGAATCTGTTTGCTATCGAAGACATCAAGTTCATGCTCAACTACAATGTTGAGCCTGTCGTGGCATCCGAGTCGGCCATACGGGCATCACTGGACAAGTATTACGGCACGAGCACGGACCTCGAGGTGAAAAAGGTACTCGACAAAGTGGCGCTGGCAGAGGAGTCCAATGTCGAGGTGATGGATGCCGAGCAGGAGCAGATCGATCTTGAAAGCTTGACGAAAGCTTCAGAAGACGCGCCGGTCATCCAACTGGTGAATCTTATTTTGACAGATGCGCTTAAGAGAGGCGCATCTGATATTCATATCGAACCATTTGAAAGGGAATTCCGCGTCCGCTACCGCATCGATGGAATTCTCTATGTCGTCATGAATCCGCCGATGCGTATGCGGGATTCGATCACGAACCGTGTCAAAATCCTGGCCAAGATGGATATCGCGGAGAAGCGGCTTCCTCAAGATGGCCGCATCAAGATGAAAGCCAAGAAGGACAACCGGCTGAAAGAAATTGATTTACGCGTTAGTTGTCTACCGACGCTTTTCGGCGAAAAAATCGTCATGCGGCTCCTGGACAAAGAGAACCTGAAGCTCGATATGACGAAACTCGGGTTCGAACCCGAGTCCCTTCGCAAGTTCGAGCATGCCGTCACAAAGCCCTATGGGATGGTCCTTGTCACAGGCCCGACCGGGAGTGGAAAAACGAACACGCTCTATTCGGCGATATCTCGAATCAACACCACTGAAACCAATATCATGACGGCTGAGGATCCGGTTGAATACAACATGGTGGGGATCAATCAGGTTCAGATGAAGGACCAGATTGGGCTGAATTTTGCAGCCGCGCTCCGGAGCTTCCTCCGGCAGGATCCGAACATCGTCTTGGTCGGAGAGATTCGGGATTTCGAAACGGCTGAGATTGCGGTTAAGGCGGCATTGACTGGCCACTTAGTGCTTTCAACCCTTCATACCAACGATGCGCCGTCGACGATCAGCCGCCTGATGAATATGGGCATTGAACCCTTTCTGGTCGCTACATCCGTGCTTCTGATCGCCGCGCAGCGCCTGATTCGCCGGCTCTGCGCGCGATGCAAGGAAGAGGTTTACACGCCGCCTCAGGCTCTTATCGATATTGGATTCACGCCGGAGGAGGCGAGGATCATTCGCACGTATCGCCCGAAAGGCTGTCACGACTGCAACAATACCGGCTATCGAGGGCGGGTTGCCCTCTTTGAAGTTATGGAGATCAGCGATGATATTCGAGACCTCATCCTGGTCGGGGCCTCCGCCATGGAGATCCGAAAGAAGTCCGTTGAAGAGGGAATGATTACGCTGCGCGGCAGCGGTCTTGCCAAAATCCGCGACGGAATGACGAGCATTGAAGAAGTGTTGAGAGAGACAGTGAGGTAGCTCGTGGGCATAACCCAACAAAGCACCAACAAGGGCTCACGAGGCCTCCGCAGACGCACGGCGATCCGATGATGATAATCGGTTGAGGAGATTAACGAATGGCTGCATCACTTCACCAACTATTAAAGACGATGGTCGAACAGGGTGGAACCGATCTCCACATCACAACGAATGCCCCACCGACCATCCGGGTGGACGGCATCTTGAGGCCGCTGAATCACCCTCCTCTGACAGCCCCTGAAACCAAGCAATTGGCATATTCAGTGTTGACGGATGCCCAGAAACACCGTTTCGAAGAGGATCTGGAGCTGGATTTTTCGTTCGGCATAAAGGGATTGGCGCGATTCCGAGCAAATGTATTCAGCCAGCGAGGCGCCGTCGGCGCCGCTTTCAGGAGGATCCCATACGAAATCCCTGCAATGGATGCGCTTGGAATTCCCCCTATCATCTCCAAGATGTGCGATAAGCCACGGGGCTTGGTTCTGGTGACCGGCCCGACCGGCAGCGGCAAGTCCACGACTCTCGCCGCGATGCTCGACAAGATAAACGCCGATCGTGCGCAACACATGATCACCGTGGAAGACCCGATCGAATACCTGCATGGACACAAGAAGTGCCTGGTGAACCAGCGAGAATTACATGCCGATACGCATTCATTCCCGAACGCCCTCCGTTCGGTTCTGCGCGAGGATCCGGACATCGTGCTCATCGGAGAAATGCGCGATCTGGAGACCATCGAGTGCGCGTTGCGCATCGCGGAAACCGGTCACTTGACCTTTGCGACCCTCCATACGAATTCCGCGTACCAAACCATCAACCGTATCATCGATGTCTTTCCTGCGCACCAGCAATCACAGGTGCGAGCTCAACTGTCGCTCGTGCTCGAAGGGGTTATCTGCCAGTCGTTGCTGCCGCGAGCCGGAGGGCACGGTCGTGTTCTGGCGTGCGAAATCCTCGTGCCCAATCCCGCCATCCGAAACCTCATCCGCGAGGACAAGGTGCATCAGATCTATTCGTCCATGCAGGTCGGCCAGGAAAAATTCGGAATGCAAACATTCAACCAGAGCCTCGCGACGCTTTATTTCCGCAAACTCATTACACTCGAAACGGCCGTCGGGATCTCCTCGCTTCCCGAGGAATTGCAGGAGATGATCAATCGGGGCGCCGGGTCAGTCCTTCAGCAGGCCGGGTACAGGCCGCCGGTCCAGAAGGAAAAAAAGTGAAATCGAATCTGAATGGCGCTATAATGGCGCCGACCGCATGGAAGTTCTCTAACGATTCATTACAAGTTCCGAAAGGAGACGCCGATGCCCAATTTCGAATGGAAAGGTAAAAACCGGGCAGGACAGGCAGTATCGGGTGCTCTGACTGCGGATAACAAAGCCACTATTGTTTCGCTTCTCCGCAAGGAGCAGATCACCGTCACCTCCATCCGCGAAAAAGGAAAGGAGGTTGCCATCCCGCGCCTGCGGGGGATCGGTGTCGGCAAGAAGGAGATTTCTATCTTCACTCGGCAGTTCTCAGTCATGATTGATGCCGGCCTGCCACTCGTGCAATGCCTCGAGGTTCTCGGCACTCAACAGGAAAACCGGACTTTTCAACGCATTCTTCTACAGGTCAGGCAGGACGTCGAAGCCGGGGCGACTCTCTCGGAAGCTATGAAAAAGCACCCGACTATTTTTGACAACCTCTATTCAAACATGGTGGCGGCTGGGGAAGCGGGCGGTATTCTCGATACAATTCTCCAGCGCTTGGCGACCTACATTGAGAAAGAAGTGAAACTGCGCTCGCAGGTTCGATCAGCGATGATTTATCCAGCCGCTGTTATAGTCATTGCGGCCGCCGTCGTCTCTATCATCCTTTGGAAGGTCATCCCGACTTTTGCTTCTCTCTTTTCCAGCTTAGGCGCAGAACTCCCGCTGCCCACTCGGATCACGATCGCTCTATCCGACATGGTTCTTCGATTCGGATGGCTAATGATAATCCTTGTCATCGCCATCTTTCTCTTGCTTCGTCAGTACTACAAAACCGAGAACGGCCGGCATACGATCGACGGGATCTTGCTGAAATTGCCGATTCTTGGGGTTGTCTTCAAGAAGATCGCTATCGCCCGATTCACTCGAACACTCGGAACACTAATCACAAGCGGTGTTCCAATCTTAGATGGCCTTGAAATCACCGCCAAAACCTCCGGGAATGCAGTCGTCGAGGATGCCATCATGACAGCGCGGAAATCGATTGAAAGCGGAAAAGCGATCGCCGACCCGCTGAAAGGATCTGATATCTTCCCACCAATGGTTGTGCAGATGATATCGATCGGCGAACAGACAGGTGCGCTTGACGCTATGCTCAACAAGATCGCCGATTTCTATGAAGAGGAAGTGGACCGTGCGGTGGAAGGCCTCGTCTCGCTCCTCGAGCCGCTCATGATCGCCTTCCTTGGAGCTGTCATAGGCGGAATCGTTATTTCCATGTATTTGCCGATATTTGATCTCATTAACAAATTCTAGGAGCAAAGAAGGCTCTTCACATCCGATTCTCTGGAGCATGGCAGCTGCCATGAGCTCGGAGCTGGAAATAAAGGGGAGAAGCGGCAATCCACTTCTCATCAATATCATTGATGACAACGGAGAGAGAGAGAAGGAGTGCCGGGTGAAAAATGCCAGCGACGAGCCTGGTACAAGGTCGCGGGGATTCTCGCGATTGGGTTCGACTCCTGGCATCCCCTCACTCTTCTCATCCTGCCACAATAGATGGCCGTTGAAGAATTGAATCCGATCGAGGCGAAAAAGGCTGCCGGCTTGGCAGCCTACGTCGTCAAAGAAGATGCGATCGACGATCTTCAACTGGAAAATGCTAAGCCGCTACGCCGGAAGATTTTCTGGATCATCATCTGCCGGGCTTTGATCATAACGACCCTCTCCGGGTCGCTTCTTCTGGTTCAAATCGTCAGCAATGAGAATCTCCCCATCGCGCCCCTATATTATCTGCTCTTCGCTGTCTATCCACTGACGCTTTTCTACGCCTTCTGCTATCACCGGATGGGTAATTTTCAGGCACAAGCATACATGCAGATAATAGGGGACATGCTTTTTCTGACGGGGCTTGTCTATCTCTCTGGAGGCTTGCTCAGCCCCTTTTATTTTCTCTACATCATTCCAATCATTACGGCGAGCATCACGTTGTATCGCAAGGGGAGCATCATCGTTGCCGCTCTTTCCGGAATCCTGTACGGCGGCCTCGTAGATCTCATGTATTACGGCGTCATACCTTTCTTTGGCGAACAGAAGAACATCGCTCATGATGTGTCCGTCGGCGTCGTCTTTTATAATATCTTCAGTTCTCTTTTTGGCTTCTTTGCAGCCGCGCTGCTCAGTTCCTATCTCTCAGAGAACCTGAAGAGAACCGGCGCGCAGCTGGAAGTGAAAATCGGCGATCTGGCTGAGCTCCAGCATATCCACCAGGACATTGTGGACAACATGGCAAGTGGGCTTCTATCGACAGGTTTAGACGGCCGGGTTGCGACGCTCAATTCTGCCGGGTGCAGCATCCTTCATTGCGATCTACCGTCGATCCAAGGGAAGAATGTCGACCGGATTTTCCTCATGCCTCCAGGGTTTTTCGAAACTCTTTACACAAAACTCCTCCAAAAACGTGTTATTCAATTCGAAAGTGATGCGGCGGCTGTGGGAGATGAGAGCATCGTCGCTGGAATTTCCGTCTCTCTTCTGCGCTCTCGTGAAGGCGTCCCGGATGGTTTCATTTTTAATTTTCAGGACCTCTCTGACATCCGCCGCCTCGAACAGGAGGTGCGGATCAAAGACCGTCTCGCCGCTGTCGGCGAAATGGCTGCCGGGATTGCCCATGAGATCCGGAACCCGTTGGCTTCTATCAGCGGGTCGGTGCAGGTTCTCTGCGAGGAGTTGCAGCTGACGGGCGAACAGCAATACTTGATGGATATTGTCATGCGGGAATCCGCGCGCCTGGATCGAACTCTTAAGGACTTTCTTGACTATGCTCGTCCCACACAAGTTGCGATGGAAGAGATTAACCTGGTCGAAATCGCCCATGAGACAATCACGCTTCTCACGAATAGCCCCGAATTCGGCCCTGACCATCGGGTTTCCCTGGTGGCCAACCAGCCTGCTTTGTTCATCGCCGACCGGAGACAATGGACTCAGGTTTTTTGGAACCTCATGAAGAACGCTATTAAGGCGATGCCTCTGGGCGGGACTCTCACAATCGAGATCACTTCTCCCGATGGTGACTCCTATCGCATCCTTTTCAGGGATGAAGGTGTGGGGATGACCAAAAAGGAGGCGCAACGAGCCGGTGAGCCATTTTTCTCCGGCTTCAAACGCGGGACTGGATTGGGGATGGCCATCGTCCAAAGAATCGTCAAGGACTATGATGGCCGTTTCGAAATTCGAAGCGAAAAGGGCGAGGGAACGGAGATCGAAATTTTACTCCCACTGCTGCCCAAGGGCACGATACAACCGATGGCGGGAGGCTTTTCGGCATGAGCACAATTCTTATTGTTGATGACGAAAAAAGCATGAGGGACCTGCTCTCTATCATGCTTCGAAAGCAGGGCTACACGGTGCTGACTGCCGAGGGCGGGGAACAGGCCAAGAGGATCGTGACTGAGGAGACCGTGGATCTTGTCATCAGTGATATCGCCATGCCGGACGGCGACGGCATCGATCTCTTGAGGTATGTCAAACAGAGTTCTCCGTCAACGGCTGTGATCATGATTACAGCCTATGCTTCCCCAAAGACCGCTGTTGAGAGTCTCAAGCTCGGCGCGATCGACTATATAACAAAGCCTTTTGATGTCGAGGAAATCCGACTGGTTGTGCGGCAGGCCTTCGACCGCAGGAAGCTGATCGGCAAGGAGATCATCTGGAAGAGTCCGCTTGTCGGCAACATACTGCAGCTTGTCGAGCAGATCGCGCCGACCAACAGCACGATTCTGATCACAGGTGAAAGTGGCACGGGCAAAGAATTAATCGCACAACGACTTCATGCCTTCAGCCGGAGAAAGGACAACCGTTTTTTCTGGATCAATTGCGGCGCGCTTCCGGAGACGCTGCTTGAGAGCGAGCTTTTCGGCCACATGAGGGGTTCGTTCACAGGTGCCGTGAACAATAAAAAGGGCCTTCTTGAAGTGGCCGATCACGGCACGCTCCTCCTGGATGAGATCGCCGAAATGAGTCCTCCCATGCAGGTCAAGCTGCTTCGCTTCCTGCAAGAGCGGACGATTCGAAGAATCGGAGGCATCACCGATATTTCGGTGGATGTCCGGATCATCGCAGCCACCAACAAGGATCTCGGCCGTCTCGCAGCCGAAGGCAAGTATCGCGAAGATTTGTATTACCGGATCAACGTCGTCGAAATTCATCTGCCTCCTCTCCGTGATCGACGGGAGGATATTCTGCCGATATCGGAGCACTTTCTGCGGAAATATTCCGTGCAGCTGGGGAAAAATCTAAAAGGCTTTTCACAGGAAGCCGTGGATCTCCTGGTTTCCTGGGAGTGGCCCGGCAATGTGAGGGAATTGGAAAATGCCGTGGAACGAGCTGTCGCTCTCGAACGCGGTGATGAAGTCTCACGATCGAGCTTCCCCGAGCGGATGCTCACGAACACACCTATCCATGGTTCTATCCCCGTGGATGAAAACGCCCCCGAGATCGGCGACGGGTTCAAGCTTGAGGATTACGTCCAGCAAATTGAGAGATCGTATATTGCAAAAGCGCTTGAACGCGCTCAGGGAAGTCAGAAGAAAGCCGCCGAGCTCCTCGGCATCACACCTCGTTCGCTCCGCTACTACATGAGCAAGTTCGGGCTGAAAGAAAAGTAGCCGGTAAGAAGGAAAAAGGAGCCGATCATTTTCCAGGTGAGTGAGGGGGTGCGAGGCCTTTTCATCGGGCTTTCCTTTAATCTCAAAGTCCGGAATTCTTTCGAAACGACACCTTCCACGAAGCAGATTTCTCGTTCACTTCCGTGTGAGCCATCTCTTGCAGTGCGTACCCGGGCTTACTCAGGCACAGATGATGAAGAGATTGAGGGAAAGTTCTCCCTCCCTTATCCCCGGCCCCTTGTCTCTCACCCCTAAATCAGCAGGCAACCGACGATCATCAGGAGAGTTCCGGGGGTGATGCCGAGATGAATGGAAATCGCTTGGCCGGCGATGTGAAGAGCAATGGGATGATCGATCATCGTCGGCCCGATGAAAGCATGGAGATTGGCCGTGATGATCGCAGTTAGGCCGCCTCCCCAGATGAGAGCGAAACCGAGATAGTGCAACAGCCGCGGAGAAGGCTTGACTGAATCCTTCATGATCCTCCGATACAGAAGCCCCCATGCCTGCACGCGTGGCGTGAGAAGAAGAATGAGAATCGGACCGAGGATCAGCGTGGCCAGAAGATTGTTGATCAGCGCAATGTTCGAAAAAACAACGAAAGGGACCATGCCGAGCAAATCAAGCCCCCATGCAATAGAGATGACGCAGGCCATGGATGCCGTTATCGCAGCGATGAAATATCTCACGAGATTGCGGCCTGATCTTAGGTTCAGTGACTGATCCTTCCCCTGAAGCCAGATGCGATAGGGGATATACCCATAGAGGAAATTGCCCGCCATTCCAAAAATACTGGACACTCCGAGCATCCCGAAGAAATCCCCAATCAGATTTCCGAAGGCCGCACCCCATGCTGCAGCTGGTCCGAAGAAGAGAGAGCAGACGACGGGAATCACGCTGCCCGGCCTGATCTCGGTGTATCCGGGAATAATGACAAAGGCTTTGAAGAGAATCAGGAGAGAGGTATAGAGCCCCGCGGTGAGGCTCAGGAGTACAATCATCCTAGTGTAATCGAACATCTTGACCAGTTCGCGCATGGGATTTTGCCCTTTCTTCGCTATGAGGATTCAGGGCTCTGAGTCATGAGCCGGTTGCCGATCGGCGGCAATCGATCGCCGAAAGCGACTCGGGCCTTTGGGTGATTCGGTTGCACTGGAGCGTACATGCGAGTCTTTTCAGCCACGCTTCTTGCGGGCCATGCCGGCAAGGATTGTTCCCTGCTTCCAGGTGGTTTTAAGACGTAATTTTTCCCGATTTCTTTTGCAGGCCAGATCAATCAGGCGATCGAGAAGCCTGGGATAGGGAATGCCTGTGGCAGCCCAAAGCTTTGGATACATGCTGATATCAGTGAATCCAGGGATTGTATTGATCTCATTGATATAAAGACGTTTGCTCGGAGAGGCGTCTCCATGTGCCAGGAAAAAATCAACCCGCGCCATTCCGGCACAGTCCAATGCGCGATAGGCTCTTATTGCCGCCTCACGCACCACCGTGATTGTCTCCTTGGGGAGATCCGCAGGAATAATAAGTTGTGTCCGCCCACCGATGTATTTATCCCAGTAGTCATAAAACTCATGGCAGGGGATGACCTCGCCGGGCAAGGATGCGATCGGTTCATCATTCCCGAGCACACTGCATTCGATCTCCTGTCCGACGATTGTGCGCTCGGCGATCACTTTCCGATCGAAACGGAAGGCCTCAGTTACAGCCTCCCCGAGCTCCTCGACCGTTTTCACCTTTGAAATGCCGACACTGCTGCCGCTATTACCCGGCTTGATGAAACATGGCAGGTCCAGCTCGCCGATAATACGCTCTTCAATCGGGATCCGATTTTTCTTCCATTCAGTGATGGTGAATCCAACATAAGGTGCGACGTTGAGGCCGGCTGTCTCGAAGACGGCTTTCATGGCGATCTTGTCCATGCCGATGGCCGAGGCCAGAACGCCGGCGCCGACATAAGAGGCACCGCACATCTCAAAGAGCCCCTGGATGGTTCCGTCTTCACCATATGGTCCATGGAGAACCGGGAAGAACACATCGATGCCGATCATCGTGTCCTTGCCCCCCTTGTGAATGCAGAGTCGAGGCTTTGGTCCTGGTGAGAGAATCAGGCGTGGATCGCTCCCCCGCAAGAGGATCGGTCCTTGAGCCGCCGGCGGCTGTGCCAGGCGCCAGCTTCCATCCTGTGAAATTGCAATCGGAATGACCCGATAGCTATGTGGATCAAGCGCTCTGTAGACGGAGGCAGCTGAGACGAGTGATACCTCATGTTCGCCGCTCCGGCCGCCGCATACGAGACCAACGGTCAACCGCTTTCTCACTGGCATTGCCGAGTGACCTCCTTGTTAGCGATGATTCATCTCCATCTGAACCTTGCATCGATCACGCACATCAGGATTTCCCGTAGAGCCTCTCATATTCGCGCGCATTCTGCATGACAACGAGCACGTACTCACGGGTTTCGTGAAAGAGAGCGTTCTCGACGAGTTCGAGCCCGGAGAGCCCCGGCATCTTGCGCTTCCAGGAGAAGACTCGGCCCGGCCCGGCATTATAGCCGATGAGTGTGTAGACGACATCCCGGTCGAATTGACGGAGAAGCCCATCCAGATAGAGTGATCCAAGCTGGATGTTTTTGTCAGGGTCGGTGAGATAGGTCGATGAATAGGGGATATGATAGCGTCGTGCAACGAGGCGGGCTGTGGATGGGATGAGCTGCAAGACACCGACCGCACCGCTTCCCGAGTGAGCCACCGGGTTAAAACAACTCTCCTGACAGGCGATCCCCAGCAATAAATTTTTTTCGATTCCGAGGCGTTCGGCATTCTTCTTGAAAATCTCGTCATGCCTCAACGGGTACATCATCTCCCAGATGAAACGAGGCAGATCCGAACCGGGCCTGGTTAGATAGTCCGGAAAAGCTTCCCGCAGTGTGATGATGGCCAGTCGGTGCGCACGTGTGTCGTTGAAAATAGTGGCACTTTTGACAAGCAGCGGCGTCTTATCGGCGGCATGCGATTCCTGAAAAGAGAGTTCTTTCAGAGCGAGTGGATAGAGGCGGCAGAGGCGGAGTAATTCGGCATGGTCCCACCCCCGCTGAATTTCAACCGACATCCCCGATCGAGCCGACTGGAAATAGGCCGCTCGCTGTGTCGCAGGATTGGCCGGGGGCGGATCACCTTCCGGTGTGGGCGTCCCCATCCGGTCCGCTGCCAGATAACCATAGATTGTGCGCGGGAACCGTGTCATCACCGCCTGGTAGAGCTCCGCCACATCATCACCCTTCCTCGCTTTCTCTTTTGCGCGTGCAGTCCAGTAGAGAGATGCGGCGGCGTACTCGCCTTGCGGGTCCGCCTGATAGTATCTGGAAAAAAGCGACGATGATTCGGCGTATGAGCCGGCGGCATAAAGCGTCCATGCCAGTTTCCATAAGGCGAGTCCGGCGTTATGGCCGGGGAAGCGCCCTGCGAGCTCATTCATATATTGCAATGCGCCGGAGTTGTCACCTTTTGCGAGCTTCCACTGATACAGCCTGAAGAGCGCCGATTCGGCATAAGTCGTATTGGCCGTACTTGCTTTTTCCAGATACGGCTGAGGATCCTTTCTGGTGTTCCAGAGCAGATCGCCCATGAGAAGATCGGCTTGCCCGGTCGAATCGCGATTCAGAGCGTCGCTGAGCAGACTCCGCGCAAGCGAATAGTTTTCACACTTGAGGGCCTCGGATGCCATATCAAGAGCCATCCCCGTCTGCTCGAAGAAGGATGGATATATCGAGTGAATCCGGGCATATTCGTTACAGGCCGATTTGTGGGCGCCTGATTCATTGAGCTTCCTCGCCCGCTTCTCCATCACGCTGGGATCAATCTTCAGCGGCAGTTGCAGGCGCTCTCTGATCTTGTGAATCTGCGCTTGTATCTCGGAGTCGCGATAGTATGTTGGATATTCCACATACATCTCTTCGTAAATGGGGAGTGCCTCTTTCAGAAGCCCGGCGCGCAGATAATTATCGGCCGCTTTGTAATGGAGAGAAGGCGCTTCCCATCCCGTTATCCCATTGGCGGCATCCAGAAAAGCAGCTCCGGCTTCGGCCGGGCGGTTCAGGAGGACAAGCGATTCACCAAGCATTTTCGCGGCGTCACCGTGAAAAGCACCTCTGGGGTAAGTGGCCGTGAAGTAACGATATGCTTCAGCAGCGCGTTCAATATTTCGCAGGCCGTAATAGGCATTCCCCTGGTAGAGGATGGAAAGGTCTTCCAGCCCGCTCTTCAGAATGAGAGGATCGCGCAGGTGCTCCAGGGCTTCTGCATAATTTTTTTCTTCGATGGCCATGGACCCCAGCACGAACTGCATGCGGCCTCCCCAGAAATCATCTCTGTGCGATGCGAGGGCCGAGATCAGCTGCGACCGGGCTTCCCATCGCCTGCCTTGTTCCATGAGTGCCAGCCCTCGATCAACATCTGCCGGAACCGTGAGAAGCTCAGGGGGCGGCGTTTCTTGCGGCTGTGCCTGGAACGTCGGCAGCAGAAGAGGAGTGCTCTTATGATCCGGCGGCTGGACCGTCGCCAGGAGTGCGATGATGCCGGCTCCACACAGGGCACTCCTCCCGAGACTTGCCCTGTTGATTGTGAACCTCTCAGTAGCCGGCCAGAGCTTCAGGATGGCCGTCAGCAAGAGTTTTCACCAGCTCGTCATAAAGATAATTGGTCTTGGCCGCAAGTTCAGGCCCGATGCGCTCGCGGTAGGCTTCCCTCGATCGATCGATGTCCTGTTGGAGCCTTTTATAGAGGTCGTTGTTTCTCCGGCCGAGCTCCACGTCTGTGCGGTGATAAAGGATAAGGTCGGCAACGAGAACTCGCGCCAGCCGCTTCGCATCATCATGCCGCTTCTTGTCCTCCGGCGATAGGCCTGCGAGGTGATCGGCGACTCGCTGCTCCTCTTGGGCTTTCAGGGCGAGTTCCGGATGAGTCATCGACCTGGGGTCTTGCGGCTTCATCTGTGGGACACTGATCGGTTTGATACCGGAAAGTGTCGGCGGCTCAGAGATAAGTGCGGGCCGCGGATGCGGGGCGGCGGCAGGTGCGCGCACGGCTTCAGGAGGAGGAGGAGGAGGAGCCGCCGGTGGCTGAGGCTGCGCCGCGGCCGGCGGCAACGGGCGTGTGACTTTAGCCCGGTAGGGAAGTGCATCCAGCGTTGTCGATGTCGCCCATGCCAGTATCTTGACACGTTCGACGGACTTCAACGCGCCCTCCGTGCCGCCATCATCGCAGTACAATATGGCGACAGATTTGCCCTTGATGAGGAGAGGAGTGACGAGGATCTCCTTGGGCGCGCCGCCGCCAAGTACGGAAAAGAGCGATGTGTTGCCGGAATGCGACCCGGCTTCTCCCCAGAAAAACTCGTTGGTATCGACGACGTGTTTTAAGCTGGAGGGAACATTCAGCGTGATCGCCATACGCTTGATCTCGGCATCGGTCCGATTCAACCCTTTGCCGCTCCAGCCGACAAGCGTTTCACCCTTGGCCACAAGGAGAAGAACGCGTGGCGTCAGAAGCTGAACAGCGTTTACCAGAGTCGTCAGAATCTCGATCTGCGAACGCCCATGGTCGATCGCTTGAAGAGTTTCAAAGAGATGAGCATCGGGTTCATCGGGAGTACCGGCGGCCGATACAGGAGCGGGTATCTCTATCTCGCGCAGGTGCTTCTCCACAATCCGCTCGATGTCTCTGTCAATCGAAAACCGCGTCTTGTGCCCGATTACATCGTAAGCCGAATTCATCATCTCTTTGATTCGGGCGATCTCCTCTTGGAGATCCTGTAATTTGGTGGCCAGTTCGGCCTTTACATCGGCGACGATTCTGTCTTTGATCTTGTGAATATCCATGCTCTTACCCTTGATACCGATCCGACATGCCTCGAAGTTGCTTAAGACACGCGCCGTATTGTATCACAAGTCCTCGACGTGGCGGAGAGTGAACGTGAAGCCCCGATCCGGCGCTGAGAAGGCAGACTGCACACAACAAAGCATGTGCTGCATGGGCATGGCGAACGCCGCTTGATTCGCCCACGTCGATGTCCAATGTGAATAAACCCTTTTCCTCCGGATGAGAGTGAAGTGCCATCCCAAGAGACCCGGCAGGCCCTTCGAAGACGATCCACGCAATGGTGTCCACTCTCTTGCTGCGTGGTTGTCTTTTTCTCAATGCGTCGCGACGTGAATTCATTGCGTTGAAGGACTAATCTTTACTCCAAATTTCCCGACCGTATGAGTCATGTCGGTGAAAAGAGGCGTGTCAATTCGTCTCGCTCCGGGCGATGCACATTCACGCTACACCCCTCTGTGACGCGGCCGATCACGTGAGCAGGAATGCCGTTTTTCTCCAGAGCCGCTTTGATGCACACGGCATCCGATTCGGGCACAGTCAAGAGTAGAGCGCCTGATGCGATGCAGCCGATTGGATCGAGGTGCAACAGGCGGCAGAGAATTTCACCTTCAGGCAGCAACGGCAATGCATCAACGCGGATTTCAATTCCGCAGTTGGATGCTTCGGCAATCTCCCAGAGCCCCGTAGCAATCCCTCCTTCCGTCGGGTCGTGCATCGCCGTGACGGTGCCGGCCCCGAGTGCGATGCGCGCATCTCTGACGACGCTGATTCCTGGCGTCTGCAGAAATGCCCTGCATCGTTGGAGAAAAACGGGATCCGGATTCCCGAGTCTTCCGGCGGCTTCACGGGCAATGATTGAGACAGCTTCGATCGGATAGCCCTTCGTCAGCAACACCTGATCACCCGGTCTTGCACCGGCGGATGTGATCAGCCTGTCCTTGGCCACCTCTCCCAACATCGTTCCGACCACGATGGGGCGGCTGATTCCCTGGGTGATTTCCGTGTGCCCGCCGATGAGAGCGACACCCAACTCAGAACAGGCCGTGCGAATCTGGTTGAAAACAAGGCGAGCGAGTTCCGCGTTGCCGGGCGCTTCTGGCAACAGGATGGTGACGAGGAAAAAGAGTGGTTCAGCACCGGAACAGGCGATATCATTGGCGTTGATCTGCACTGCGTACCAACCGATCTCATCCGATGCAAATGTGATCGGGTCGGTTTTGGCAACAAGACATCGATCGCCGAATTCAACGACGGCGCAGTCGAGCCCCACCCCCGGCCCGATGATGATACGATCGCCGTGTCCACCGGATCCGGCGCTGAGCGTTGAGAGGAATTGCGAGAGCAGCAGTGGAGGCAGCTTGCCCAGCGGGAGCATCTTGGCACGGGCCTGTCTGTTGATCATGATCGCGATGCCTCTATTGTATCGCGACTGACCCGCAAATGGGACGCTGATGCCCAGTCAGGCAGCTTGACGCTTGTTCACCTCGCGTCTCTTAAATGGAAATCTTGACCATATCGATTTTCTCGGGATTGCAGGTCCCGAGGCCGAATTCGCTTTCGGCCAAACGCAAATATTCAGGTGTTTCCATCTTGGCGATTCCTTCCTGAGATCGCTTTTCATTCATGACCTGAATCGCCGCATATTCAGCCGCGACCGAGTCCTGTCCCATGACGATTCCCCCCCAATACCACGGGACTCCTCGCTGAAACGTTGCCCGCAGGCCGTCTCCGAGCGCCAGGATGGCCTTATTCTTGATGCTGGGTCTGGACGATACTCCCGCCAGAAAGCGATGATTGCCATGACATCGCGGCATGTCCTCGTCCACCAGGCTGCCGATATGGTTTTTCATGAACACGCTGGCTCCAAATGGGAAATCAACGCACTTCAAGGAAGCCAGATTGATGATCTTGGTGCTCGTGTCGGTGATGATTCGCGTGAGCCTCTCCTGCGGATGATACCCGCCGCCTTCATCGTTGCCAAAATACCTGACTCCGCGATTGCTCTTGTTCGCTTGAAACCCTCCGTCAATGAGATCGGACGTCGTTCGTTCATAAAAAATGATGTTGTTCTCGGGAATCACTTGCATCAGACTCGAACAGAGCGCGCCGACCAGCTCCTTGTGCGGAGCAAGAAGAATGGTCCAATTGTTGCAATTCACTTTGATGGCGACCGTGTCACTGGGCGCAAGTCCGATGGCAGCCCAGGCCTCTTTGGCGTTGCCCTTTCCAGTGAGTGTCAAGAGAGCTTTGTCAAAGAGAGCCGCTGTCTGTTGAGGATTGCAGACGTTGCGGTTGGAAATAACGGCGTCGCCGCGAGCCAGAATGACTTTCGATTTGCCGGAGAGAGAAGAGGCGAAGGCGGGAAAATTGAAAGAATGAGAGACCGCCCCCAGTCCGGCAATGGCGATTGAGGTTGACTTAAGGAATTCGCGCCTGTTCAATTTCTTCTTCATGATGTCTCCTTGCGTTCACGAACGCTCATGTCATGCGCAATGGTCGCGCCGTGTGGACTCACCGATATTCATCGAAGATCCTGATAGAGAGATGTTGAAAACTGCCGGAGTGTCTCGGCCAGAGTGTCGTCGCTGACGGCCAGAGAGACCAAATATTTGTCTTTCACGAAATACAGAAGATATTCAGGGGGATACGCATATGATTTGCACTGCGTCCCGACGTTGATTTTCACATCGCCCTTGGGGCAGATCATTTCATCGTCGAATGCAGCTTGCGCATTGTTGCTGTTGACCATATCGTAAATATCAAGAGTCACCGAGTTTTTTTTCGGATCCTGCAGGACGAGATGCGTGACTTCGCGGAAACCATGGTTGATATAAATGATCCCGCCGCCGTCGATATAATCGAAAATTGAACCGTCTTGGGATTTGTGTTCACTCGTGCCGTAGAATTCCGGCTGCTTCGCGTAGGAGAATCCCGGGGGGAGAGTCTGAGGGAGAAAGTGCTTCGAGGAGGGCCCTTCAGGAGCAGCGCCGGCAGTGCCGATCATCACGAGCATGAAAAGCGCGATGCATGTCCCGCCGATGAGACCTCGCTGTGGAATCACACTATGGAAATCTTCTCGATACTGATCTGGTCGAGATTGCATTCGCCCACTCCTTTTGTCGATGCCAATTCGATATAGCCGACGGGTTTCTTGAGGGAAGCGAGGGATGGCAGTCCTTTCGCTCGCCGCTGATCTTCAATGATGCCGCGCCCGATAGAATCGACGGCGACGGGGTCGTTCCCAAGCCAGATGGTTTGAGGTGTGAAAAATGAACTGGGACTGCGGGGAATCGGCCCATTGTTGAAGCAACCTTCCAGCCCGTCGAGAATATGCAGGACGACTTTCTTTTTAACGATAGGGAGGGCGCAGATATCGGCGATGAAAGGCCCGACATGATCGATGCCGTGAAAGCGGTTGTTATTGTCGGTGATTCCGAATGCCAGGTTTTTCAAGCAGAGCGTCACGCCGGTGGCGACGTGGTCTTTCAAAATTGCCATGTTGATTATTTTGTCGCACTCCTGTGTAAAGATGGTCGAGATCCTGGAAACGGCGCTGCCGGCTTCACGTTCCTGTTCTTGATCGAGAACCGATCGATACGAAGCTTTTTCGTCGAGGCGCATGGGGCCACCTCGATCGCCCTCCGTCGCCAGATATCGAACTCCCTGGTTGGTCGAGTTGAGGACGAACCGAGCATCTCGCATGTGCTGTTCAAAGCGATCCCAGACAATGATTCGATTCTCCTTGATCCCAAACTCCTTCAATTCGTCAATAACCGCCTGTATCAACTCGGGATGAGTGACAAGAAAAGGGCGGCCGAGCGTATTGATCTTCAACCCGACCTGGTCGCCCGGATGAATCCATCGACTCCAGGGCCGTTCGTCACCGGTTAACGCTTTCAACCCCTGGCGAAGCATCTGCTGCACGGCTGGGCCGCTGATGTGTCGCCCGGCTTGTACGGATCGAGGATGAAAGACCGAAATGACCCGGCCTTTTTGAGGCGACGCCATCAACGCGGAAGCGGGGTTGATTGCGAAGCCCGCGGCCAGCGCCGTCGTTGTCTCCAAAAATTTCCGCCGATTCATACTATTTCTATTCTGCATCATGTCGAACTCGTTGGCGATGAATTTGTGATGAACATCATCAGGCAGTGATGGGAATCATGAGAAAGACATGGTTCGGAGTTGCCCGGCCCGATGGCGAGGCGTGTGGAAGGTGGCGTGGGCGGATTCATGGAAGTGCTCAGCCGATCAGTCATCTGCCGGCAGCGGCCTGTGCTTTGCGAGCTATCAATCCAAACCCCTTTGCACGAGATTCGCTTACAAGAGCTTCCAATTGCTTCCGCCCCGCCGCTTTATCGCCGGATGCCATTTCGGCTTCGGCGAGTGCCAGGCGCGCATCGAATTGAATTGTGACGATCCCCGCTCGCGTGGCTTCCTCGATGATCGCCTCAAGTTTTCTCCGCGCAGTATCGTGTTGCCGGGTTGATGTCAGCACGCGGGCGGCAGCGATTGAAACAGTCAAGCGCGTCATCATGTCCTGGCTTCTTTCCATCAGCATGGTGGCTCGATTGATCGCCTCCCGTGCTCCGGTGTTATTCCCTTGTGCCAGTCGAGCGAGTGCGAGCACGGCCTGGGCGGATGCTTCGTACACGATCATTTTTTCGTCACGGTAGACCGCAACAGCCGCACTCGCCTTCGATTCCGCCTCCGCATACTGAGCCTCTTCTATGATAACTGAGGCCAGTGCCCGTTGGCTCTCGGCAACCCCTGCCTTCTCACCGATATCCGTCCTCAACGAGAGCGCCTCCTCGTGTTTCTTCCGCGCTCCCGCGATATCACCCTCAGCCAGGAGGACTTCGCCGATGCCGAAAAGAGCGATCCCCAAGTCACCCTGGTCATCGATCCGACGACAAATTTCAACGGCTTCCTCGTAGTTCTTCCTGGCTTGTGAAAGATCTCCCTGGATGGTCAGGAGATCCCCTATCATTGCCTGCGTCGCAGCAACACCGGATACTTCGTCGATCGCGCGAAACGTTGCGATTGATTCATTCAGCATCGTCCTGGCGGATCCGAGGTCTCCCGTGGAGGTGAGCAAACCGGCGAGGTTGGTCAGCTCGGTCGCGATGCCGCTCCTCTCGCCGTTCCGGCGATAGAGCTCAAGCGACTCTTCATATGCTTTCTGCGCCGCCGCCAAATCCCCTTCGTATTTGAAGACGATGGCGATCGTATTCAATTCCCAGGCAGCGCCTCGTTTGTCTCCGATCTCCCGATAGAGCCGGATGGACTCTTCGAGCATCTTCTTGCTATCGGCAGGCTTTCCTTCGTTGAGCAGGACGCTGGCGATATTTCCGAGAGCGAGAGCAATTCCGCTCTTGTCACCTGTCTCACGGTAGACGGCGAGCACCTCTTCGAACATCGCTTTCGCTTCAGGCCGGTTGCCTTCGTCGTCGAAGATGTTGGCGAGGTTGTTGAGTGCCCAGGCAACTCCACCGCGATCACCCGCGTCCGCATAGATCCGGCGGGCTTCGTCCGCTGCTGCAGCGGCCGCTTTCAGATCGCCGAGATTGCGATAGGCCACTCCTTCGCGGAGGCGCGCTCTGGCGACGAGCAGTCGAGCGCCACGAGCTCGACCTTTCTGAGCGGCTCGACCGGCCGCGGCCTGCTGGCGCCTAAAATCCGACAGCGAAAAGGCGGCTCCGGATTCGGAGAGATCGATTCGAGGATCGTCGCGTTCGGGAGAAGACAGTTTTCGCAGAGAATCAACTGTGATCAATGCGTCGGAGCCTTTGCCGGCGGCTGTTTGAGCGTCTGCGAGCAGGAGGCCGTATTCGAGATTGTCGGGGAAGAAGCCGAAGAGCGTGCGATACAGATCGGCGGCCTTTTCCCATTCCTTGTTGGCGGCGCGATACCGAGCTTCGATCAGCAGGCGCTCTTCGCGCGGAAGTTTCGAACTGAGATCCACGGCAATGCGGGCTTCGTCGGTTGACCTGTTTTCATAGCCGAGAGCGGACCAGGCTTCGGCAAGAGCGGAATGTGCCTGAGGATAATTGGGGTCCGCCGCGACGGCCTTCTCGAGGAGATCGCGCGCGCCGAGCGCATCGAAGAGCCGGAGCTTCGCCAGTCCCTCGGAATAATACCGCGCGGCTTCCGGAATCGACGGCATCGATATTCCGACGCTGTCTGTGCTGGCCGCTGTTGTCGAAGCGGCGCCGAGCTTCTCACGAAGATTGCTGCCGGCCTTCGCGATCAGATCAAAGAGCTTCCCTTCACTTCCAATCACAGGGATGGCGGCGATCGTGTCGCCGGTGGACGCATCCTGGAGCCTGATGTCAAGGCGGATCTGACGGGAGTTGCCTCCCTCGAGGACCAGATAGGAACCGAGGATGACGAGGTCGGTGCCGAGATTGGAGGCGAGTCGCGCCAGGGTGTCCCGGGCAAGGCTGTCGCTCTCGGGCACAGAGAGTTCGATTTTCGCGCGAGCGATGTTTTCTCCGGGTATCATCCGTACTTTTTCGCCGATGGAGAGCTCCGTTCCAAGCATTTCGCAAAAAGCCGTCGAGAGCCATGCAACGTCGGGCTTGCCCGAGAGGTTCTTGAATCCAAGGATGGCAATCGACGGCCGCGCTTTTGTGGAGACGGATGCCGCGAGAGGAATTTTTGGCGGAGCTCGATGGAACAGTTTGGCGAAAACCAGGCAGGCGGCGGTCACGGCGAGTAGAAGTGCCGCCATAATGGCCAGTCGCTTCAGCTGATGCCGTCGATGTTGTGGACTTGAAGCAGATGTCTCTCCGGCAAAAGCCCTGGGAATATCGAAGGCGGCCGCGAAGCGATTTGCGGGATCTCGTTCGAGGCAGCGAAGAATGGTCGCCTCCCAATGGGGAGGCAGATCGGGTGCATGCGAGCGTGGAGGAGGCGGGGATTCGTTCAGTCGCTTGACGGCGGTTGACAGAGGCGTCACGCCTGTAAAGGGAATCTGTCCCGTCATCATTTCGTAGATGACGATGCCGAGTGCATAAATATCAGCCGCTGCCGTGACGGCGTTGCCCTGCACCTGTTCCGGTGCCATGTATGCGGCTGTCCCCACGACGAACCCGGTTGCCGTGATCGTCATGGCTGCCTGATCGCCGGCGGAGATGCTTCGAGCCAGGCCGAAGTCCGTGATGACGGCGCGATCTCCTTGCTGCGGTCCGCCTGCCGGCGACGGAACCAAAATCACATTTGAGCTCTTGAAATCGCGGTGAATAATGCCGGCGCTATGTGCCGCTGTAAGAGCTTCGGCCATCTGAGAGATGATGGGAAAGGCGTCAATCGTGGAAAAACGGCCATGCCGCTTGAGATGCTCGGTGATGGTGATGCCGCGCAGCAGCTCCATCGTCAGGAAAGTGATCTCCGGTGAATCGTCCGCGGCCGGGCGATGATGGCCGATATCGAAGATGCGACAGACGTTGGGATGCGAGATCTTGCGAGCCAGGTTCACTTCGCGCCTGAACCTCTCCATTGCATCCCGATCGTCGTCGGATCCAGTATCCGGTCGAATCGTTTTTAATGCGACCCGTTCCCTGAGTGCCTGATCCTCAACCTCGTAAACATCCCCCATTCCACCGCGGCCCAACAGCCCGATGACCGAGTAACGTCCGGCAATGACATCGCCGGGTTGGAATGCAAGGGGAGTTCGTGATGCAGCGGTTTTCGGGAGTTGCGTCGATGGCAAGACAGCTGCAGTTGCCGGCCCTTCGCCGTCGGCCATGATGGCAGTGCGATCGGGATCAGCGGGAGCCTGCAAAGAAGGCTTTTTCTGTTCCCCCTCCGGCCTTCCGCCTGATGGCTCTGGCGCTTTCAAATCTGTTTCACTCATGGCTGAGGGATATTGTAGGTCAAGTGGAGAGGGGCATCAACGAATGAATGAGATGCAACGACGATTTGCGAGGTTAATGATGAGATGCAAAGAAAGCTCTGATTCTACCAAGCCCTGATGGGGTGGCAGAATGCAGCCGGGGGCAAAGCCCTTCGTCGTATGATCGGGTTTGAAGCGGTAACTCCAGTGGAGCGATAGAAGCGCCTTGACTGCCTTTTGATCACTCCTGATCTCAATTTTATACTACTGCTACAGGCTGATGAAGCGAACTAAGCTATTCCACTCTCTCCTAGGAATGCACCTATCATGAAAATGAATTGTCTATGACCCGTCTCACTTAGCGCGGTTGTACCTGAGTTGGTAATCCCTCTTGAAATGATTGCAGTATATGACTATCCTAACAGCAGAGTAAATTATCAATCGCGCTCAACCTCGTGTGATGAATTGCTGCTAAGGAGGTGTCATGAAACGATATCCCATTTCACTGGAAATATCGGGGTTTACTGCCATGTGGACTCGACCGGATACAGGTGACTGTCCTGTTAGTTATCCAGCGCCTACATATTCAGCTGTGAAGGGAATCTTTGAGTCAATTCACTGGGGTCCGGCAGTGCAGGTTTTTCCTACAAAAGTTGAAATTTGCGCACCACTACAGTACCACAACTATCAAACCAATTATGGTGGACCACTAAGGAAATCGGGCGTTGTTGCTACCGGTGGTGGGTTTCAACTTCTTGCCACGGTGCTAATAGATGTGTGCTATCGATTCTATGCGGAAGTGAAGCCGGTGGCTAGAGAGATAAAACAACAATCAGGGTTTCCCGGTGCTGCACGTAACTGGGACACACAAACGACCTCTCCAGGTCATGCATATCAAGAGATTTTCCACCGTCGATTGAAGCGAGGACAATGTTTTTCTATTCCATTTTTAGGGTGGAAAGAATTTGGGCCTAGCTATTTTGGTCCCTTTCGTGATTCGACGATGATACAGAGCGACATCAATATTGCTCTCCCCTCCATGTTGAGGGAGGTCTTTTCCAATGGGTATGCCTCTGATGTCTCGTTTTTATACGATCAAAATGTTGCCATAGCACAAGGAATTTTGGAGTTTCCACGGAGGGAGGAAACCGATGCTGAATGAGTTGTGTCAACTGGCTGCGGCCTTGGACAGTGCAGGAATTGCTCCTAAGGAGTGGCATCCACAATTGAAACTATTGCCAAAAGCTACGGATAAAAAACCTTGCTATCGAATTTCCATCGCCGAAAACGGAGCGGTAAATTCTCTGGATACAATCAATGAGAATCTAATCACAATTCTTCGGAAGTGGGAACCGAGCAACGGCAATTCCTTCCCTGGTTTTAATATCCAGCCACTCTATCGAATTATTGATGAAGAGCAGAAAAAGCAACTGAAGGCGTGGCGTGATGGCAAGCAGACAGTTGATGTCACGCTTCTAAAAAGCTGGTGCAATGAATCGAATGACAATTGGGATAAAAAAATCGCTGCAAAACTTGTCAAATGCCTCAAGGAAATACCACAAAAACTTCTCGGGATCATCAATTTGGAAGGCCTGCCCGACATTTTAGCATTGCAAACATTAATTAGACGCGTCATTCGATTTCCTCATGTGATGGAAGAAATAGACCTCATAGCCTCTTATGAAAAAAGCTTTCAAGAAGCTCTGGAAGCGCGCCTTTGGACAATGATCGAGCAAAGAGAATCAGTCAAAACGGCGCTGCCGGTGCTGGTGCATGCTGGAAGCATCGACAAAAACCCCAAGAATGATCGCGGCTCGGTTTCTGTGTTTCTCGACATTTCGGATTGGCGGAATTACTCAGTGGCAAGTAAGGATTGTATCGAGCGAGTAAACATTGAAATGACAAAAGGCAGGCGAATTGGAGATACGTCAAAATCAATCGACGCCTTCGGTAACCCAGCTTTGGAGTGTGAGGACAAGCTGCCAAGTGTCAGACTCCCTATCATTGCCGATGTGAAACTCCGCGCCATGAATAGTGAATCATCCTGTCAACATCGCTACCGAACAATAAATGCGATATCATTTCCCATTGGAAAAGAAAGCCGAAAACGGGTGAAGGGCGCACTTGAATGGTTGGGTGATGAAACCAGAGAAGGTGAAACATGGGGACGAGCCGACGCAAAAGAACTTCTCTTTGCCTATCCTGAAACACTTCCAAAAATTCCTCTCAAACTTGCATCCTGTTTTGGAGCGAAGAAGACTGATGATACGGGAGCACGCTTCGCCAACGCGGCACGCGATGTGATTCGGGGCTTAAAAGGCTTATCGAAAGATCTCAATAAAATGGAACTACGAGTCTTCTCACTCAAGAAAATGGATAAGGCGCGCACTAAAGTCGTCTTCCATCGCAACTACACTGCTCAACGGCTTGTGGTTGCAGCGCAGGAATGGGAAAGAGGATGTGCGAACATCCCAGAGATCCATTTTCGCGCATGGAGCGGCAAGAAAGGTGAATGGGTTATGGTTGAGCCGAAAATACCCTTTCCATTGCAGGTTGCATCATGTCTCAACCGGGTATGGAAACAAGACGGCACAACCGAATGTGAAACCCACGCTGTCATAAGTGCTCAAGGAATCGAATTATTACTCGATGAACAACCAAAACGGTTTGTGCCGCACCTCCTTGCTGTTCTTCTTCAAAATGGGAAAGGATTACTTCTATCACTAGCTCATGTACAGCATAAAGGCGAGATCATTTCTGTTATCAATGGATACGATGCCCATAAATTGCTGGTGCCTTCAATACTGGGGCTCTTGCTCCACAAACTTGGTGTCAGAAAGGAGAGTTACATGAATAACGCGCCATTCCTCGTCGGCAAAATGCTCAAGCTTGCCGATGAGCTCCATGCACTTTACTGCAAAGAAATGCGTGACAACAAGCTGCCGCCACAATTGGTCGGCAACACGCTGATGACCGCTGCTCTTGACAGTCCTGTTCAGGCGCTTTCCCAATTGGCTTTACGTATCAAGCCATACTATGGGTGGGCACAGACATTTCGAGGAGCAGAAAGCGGAAAACTTGTTGGCTATTTCATCGGCCTTTTTGGAGATACAGCTTCACAACTTGCAAAACTGGAACTCCCATCACGATTCAACGACGCAGAACGCGCTCAGCTTCTTCTTGGTTACCTTGCTGCGCATCCGAAAAAAGGTGACACATCTTTACTGGAAAATAATTAATTCAAAGGAATAGAAAAATGAACGAAGAAATCAAACGTGCAACAGGGCTTTTAATAATCGAAGTCGTTAATTCTAATCCAAATGGCGATCCGGATCGAGAAAGCGATCCTCGTCAACGTCCCAACGGTCTTGGAGAAATATCTCCGGTTTCTTTTAAACGCAAGCTGCGTGATCTGGTTGAGGATGCGGAGGGGCCGGTTTTCAAGGCGGTCTGCAAGAATCTCAAACTCGATCCCGAGGAATACAGGATTCTTGAATCACGTGGTCGAGACCGCAAAACAATCGAGGTGGAATTGAAGGATGGACGATTTGTAATAAAATATTGGGATGGGCGCCTTTTTGGCAATACCTTTTTGGAAGAAAAAATGGATAAGGGAACGATCAAAACAGGCGTTGCTCAATTTGTGATGGGGCTTTCGATAGCGAAGATCCAAATCCAACGACATACAAACACTAACAAGGCGGGCGTAGAAGAAGGGAAAAATCAAGGCATGGCGCCACTTGCCTACCGTGTGGTTGAGCATGGCGTTTATTTCATGCCATTCTACATTAATCCGAGCAATGCCCATAAGTCCGGCTGTACTGCAAAGGACATCGAATTGCTCAAGGCGCTAATTCCTTATTCCTATGACCATACCCGTTCAGCCATCCGTCCCGATGTTCGCCTCCGCCATGCCTGGTTTATGGAACATAAGAATTCACTTGGTAGCTGCCCGGACTACCGGCTCATTGATGCGTTGTCACCCAAGCGGAGAGGAAATGATCCTTTGGCATCATCGACTTCTTGGGATGATTACGACGTGCCGGCCGGCCTTCCAACCGAACTGCATGAAAGACTTTTTAGCTGCGTGGATCTATTGGGAAATCCGTAATGCTGCTCGCTCACAGCGAAAACAAGGAAAAAGGAATCCCGGCTCAGTGTTATTCGGCCCATGTGTGTAACGTCATCTCCAGAGCGACCATCGCTGCCAAGGAGGCGGCGATTTTCAGCGCCTTTGATGGCGATCTCCTACAAGAGATCGTCCGCCTCGCCGCGGAATATCATGATCTTGGCAAGTTGGATAATGAAAATCAGGAAGTCCTTTCCGGTAAGAAAAAGGCAAAAAGCCTGCCGGTGCAGCATACAGATGCAGGCACAACCTTCCTTCTTAATCAAATGGGATGCTCGCCTGGCGCGGTATTGATTCGGTCGCACCATATTGGTCTTCCTGATTTTGTAGAGGAGAGTAATCGTTCGGAAAAAAGTGTTTTTCGCGACGACTCGGTTCGTGAGCATGTTGACAAATCGGTATCACAGTTACAGGAGTTCCACCGGCAAGTGGTGTCTGAGCAGCCGTTTAAAAAAGCACCGGACAATAAGCTTGTTGGTAATGCGCCTCTCTTCTTCCGGCTTGCTCTCTCCTGTCTTGTCGATGGCGACCATACCGATACAGCGATTCATTATGGGGGATGCTGTGTGAAGGAACCCCCCAAATTGCAAGCGAAAGAGCGACTTGCAGCCCTTGATGTTTATGTCGAAGGACTCGCAAAGGATAAAAACGATCGTTCGCATCTGCGTTCAAAAATGTATCGAAACTGTCGCGATACGGATATTGATGCAGCAATCTCATCCTGTGACAGCCCTGTGGGCACTGGCAAAACAACCGCCGTTATGGCGCACTTGCTTGCACAGGCTGTGAAGCGGAAACTTAGACGGATCTTTGTTATCTTGCCATTTACCAACATCATCACACAATCAGTCAAGGTTTATCGTGAGGCATTGGTTCTTCCCGGAGAAAATCCTGAAGAGATAGTCGCCGAATTGCATCATCGCGCCGATTTCCAGGACATACATACCCGCCATCTGACGATGCTCTGGAGTGCACCCATTGTCGTAACAACAGCTGTATCCTTTTTCGAAACCCTCGCTTCTAACACACCATCTACCTTGCGGCGACTGCACAATCTTCCTGGAAGCGCCGTTTTCATAGATGAATCACATGCGGCGCTTCCGGCCAAACTCCTTCCTCTCGCATGGAGCTGGATAAAGAGTTTTGGCGGAGAATGGGGATGCTATTGGGTGCTGGCCTCCGGTTCTCTCAACCGTTTTTGGCAGATTCCTGAATTTGATCAATCTCCACCAATCGTCCCGGAAATTCTGAATAATGATGTGCGTAGGCAACTCTCAACATATGAGGTCGGGCGAGTCACGTATTGCTACAAAGAAAGCCCACAAAGCGCCGAACAGTTGGTGGAATGGACGGCTTCTCTTCCGGGGCCTCGTATTGTTATTCTCAATACGGTTCAGAGTGCTGCCGTCGTTGCGCTTGCCTGTAAAGAGAGATTTGGAAAAGATATGGTTGAGCATCTTTCCAATGCTTTGGCCCCAAAAGACCGAGAACGTACCTTGAAAAACGTGAAAGAGCGATTGGATGATATAAAAGACACCAATTGGATGTTGATCGCCACCTCTTGTGTGGAGGCTGGTGTCAACATCTCTTTCCGCACCGGCATACGAGAGCTGTGTTCATTGGTTTCACTTTTACAGACAGCTGGCCGAGTCAATCGGCACGGAGAAATTCCCAATGCACACGTTTGGACGATTCGCCTAGCTGAGAATGGCCTTCTTAAGGCACACCCTGGGGTAAAGGAAGCGGCACAGGTTCTCAAGGAGTATTGTGAAGCTAAAAGTGCCATCGCCATAGATCTATGCACCGATGCACTTAAGCGCGAAATTCGGCTGGCCGGTGACTTTCTTAATTCGCTTCGCACTTCTGAAGAAAATATGCGTTTTCCACGGGTTGAGAAGGAGTTTCGCGTCATTTCAAATGACACCCGTACCGTTATAGTGGATGGCGATCTTATTCAAAGGCTTGAACAACGTAAAAGCGTTGATTGGCGGGAAATACAAAACGGTTCTGTCCAGATCTGGGGATATAGACTCGAATCGATGCGAATTGAAGAATTTTCCAATTATCCTGGCTTGTATCGTTGGAATTACCCATATGATGAGTTTATTGGACATATGGCCGGAATTCTGCCGATTGAAAAAGCGCTTCATAATTCGGGAGGATTCATCCTATGATTTTTTGCGAAGATGATTATCTTCCGATTAGTGCGCTGCAGCATTTTATCTACTGCATGCGTCGTTGCGCGTTGGTCCATTTAGAGCGACTTTGGATGGACAATATATTGACAGCACAGGGCGTGGTTGGTCATATCAATGTCGATAAATCACATCATGAAAAAAGATCCGAGATCTATCGAGCCTATCGTCTTCAACTTACTTCAAGAACCTATGGCCTGACGGGATTTGCCGATCTTGTTGAGTTTATCCGAGATGAAAAAGGCGTCAGGATACCATACATCGCCCGACAAGATCGGTATCGCATTGTTCCTGTCGAATTCAAGCGAGGAGCTGCGAAGGAAAAACTGGCCTACCAGGTCCAACTTTGTGCTCAGACTTTATGTTTAGAACAAATGTTCGGATGTTCCATAACAACCGCTTATCTGTTTGAAGAGAAAAAATCTCATCGAGAACCAGTGGATATTAATGAATCGCTGCGCGCTCAAACTATTAAGACAATTGGAGAGATGCGGGCGCTTTTAACGTCGATGACGACGCCCCAACCACATTTTGAATCCAAATGCAGTAGCTGCTCATTAATCGAATTTTGCATGCCAAAGGCGTTTAGCAAAAAAGGCGGCGGTAGTGGTTATTGGTTGAAATTTTACTCACAGGAAAAAGCATGCGAAAACTCTTGAACACCCTTTTTGTCACAGTGCAAGGAGCTGTGCTACATCGTGATGGTGAAGCCATTGATATTTGCGAAAATGGAGAATCACTTCTCAAAATGCCTATTCATCTGCTTTCAGGAGTTGTATGTTTTGGTGTCGTCACCGTGACACCGCCGTGCATGGCGTTATGTGTGGAAAATGGAGTGCTCCTATCTTTTCTTAGTGAGAACGGTAAATTTTTGGCACGGGTAGTTGGTCCGGTATCGGGAAACGTTTTATTACGCAAAGCTCAGTACAGCGCATCGGAAGATTCTAGTCGCTCGGCTATGATTGCCCGTCGCATTATTACGGCAAAAACCGCGAATTGCCGAACCGTATTACAACGGACGTGTCGAGATCATCCGAATGCATTGGGTATCGATGACATTCGTAGAACTGCTGAATCGCTTTCGGGAATTATTGAGTGTTTGGGAAATATGGAGGAACTTGATGTGGTGAGAGGCCGAGAAGGAGAAGCTGCACATAGGTACTTTGGAGTATTTGATCATCTGATTGTGGCGCAGAAAAAGGATTTCATCTTTAATGAACGCAGCAGACGTCCGCCTCTTGATCCCATCAATGCAATATTGTCTTTTTTATATACACTTTTAGTCCATGATGTCACTTCCGCTTGTGAGACGGTAGGACTCGATCCCGCGGTGGGATTCTTGCATCGAGATCGCCCGGGTCGTCCGAGTCTCGCACTTGACCTGATGGAGGAATTACGTCCGGTTTTGGCTGATCGACTGACATTATCTCTTGTTAATCGCAGTCAACTTAAAACTGAAGACTTCAAGATGACTGAATCAGGAGCAGTACTTCTTGAAGATGATGCGCGGAAAACAGTGCTCTCGGCATGGCAGGAGAGGAAGCGAGAAATGCTCGTTCATCCGTTTCTGGACGAGAAAATCGAAATTGGGTTAGTACCCTTTGTGCAGGCGCTTCTTTTGGCGCGTTTTTTAAGAGGCGATTTGGATGATTATCCGGCATTTTTGTGGAGGTAGCGATCATCATGATGGTGCTTGTTTCTTATGATGTGTCGACGGAATGTGAGGGCGGAAAAAGGCGCTTGCGTCGCGTGGCGAAACTTTGCCAAAACAGCGGACAGCGCGTGCAATATTCAGTATTCGAGTGCCTTGTCGACCCGGTCCAATGGACCATGCTCAAGTCGCAACTTGAAAAGGAAATTGATAAAAGGGTTGACAGCTTACGGTATTACTTTCTTGGAGCTAACTGGAAAAATCGCATCGAACACGTTGGCGCAAAACCAACTTATGATCCTGAAGGGCTGTTGATGGTGTAGTGACATTTACTTCTAGTTTCTAAAAGATGCATATTAAGCGATTTTTAATGTTGGCACATTCGTGGATCTGGTTTTGGAGCTGCGCGAACGTGAAGCTGACACGCTTTCTCCAGTGTGTTCGCGCGCTTTCTAAATCACAGATATGCTGCCAATTAATCGCCATTTGGTAGTTATGGGCATTTTTTACTATTGATTAAACAGGTGGTACGCGGAAAGAGCCTTTTTGGCAATTTGTTTTGTTTGACATAGAAATTGACGGTCGCGCCCCACGCGGGCGCGTGGATTGAAACCGGTTGGTCAATTGGGAAACGCATTCGACTACAGGGTCGCGCCCCACGCGGGCGCGTGGATTGAAACTGCAACATACATCCGAGGATCGTTCAGATCCTTGTCGCGCCCCACGCGGGCGCGTGGATTGAAACTATGCGGATCCGGAAGTACGCTCGGGCATGCAGGTCGCGCCCCACGCGGGCGCGTGGATTGAAACATCCTCAGCGGTTCATAGAGCATGTTCACCTCCTGTCGCGCCCCACGCGGGCGCGTGGATTGAAACTTTTGCCATCATATTTCCTTATCGTTTCGGGCAAGTCGCGCCCCACGCGGGCGCGTGGATTGAAACAAGTACTTCATGTCGATTCGACCGAGATCGCGCAACCCGGGGCCCTCAAGCCCATCATGGAGGAACTCGCGCGCCAGTTCCCCGGCATCGAGATCGACTGGAAGCCGACCGATCCC
>CAIWXX010000119.1 GCA_903916735.1 uncultured Acidobacteriota bacterium | reverse complement strand
TGTCCCAATAATTTTCCTGGGGCCCTCGGCCGAGCCACTGGATCCGGTCGAATCCCCTGGGCATGGCCAACCGCATTCCAAGCCTGGGCAACTCGGGCAATTCACTGCCGGAACGCGGGGCGAAATCGTTGGCTATGATGATCTCGCCGTTGCCGAATACCGTATAGCGGACGGCATGTGTTACCGGAACACCGGCGAGTTCGAAAACCACGGTGACGTTTACCCGATCGGGTGCGTCCTGCGTCGCGGTCAAAGATTTGATCTCGCGTTCGAGGCTGGCCCGGCGCCATGCGCTCAACCTGCTGTCCATCCCATTCCCGAAATCGTTGTCAGTCGGCGCTCGCCAGAAATTCGGCTCCGGCCCGGATTGGATGAGTTCCCGACCTTTGAACAGGAACGAAGCCAGCGCTCCGGTCATCTTGTCGAAGAGGACGGTGAAATCCCGGCCTGAGACTACGGCTTCGCGTGGCCCGTCCTGGAGGGAGAGCGGGGCGGCAACGGATGCGAAAGCCGGCGCGGGCGCAGCCTGCCAAGGCAGTGGGAACTGTTCCGATGCCAGGACATGGCCTTTGGGGATGGCTGATGAGGCTTCCCTCGTCACGACGTAAATGTTTAGAAAATACCCGGTACCCGCGACCGGTTGAACCTTGGGTAGCGGGACGGCGAAGGTCTTGTTTTCCCGCGGTCCGACCCGGGGCTTTTCGATGACGCCCGTGGTCATGACACGGCAGTCGGCCGTGACCTCCCAGCGAAGGTCGAAGATGTCCAGAGACAGAAAATCGTAACGGTTCTCCACCTCGATTTTCCCGAACGCGATGTCCAGGGCCTTGAACTTGACGTATTGATAGATTTTCTTGACTTCGAAGAGACCGGGATGGGGCGTGCGGTCAGGGCAGACGAGTCCGTTGCAGCAGAAGTCGCTATCGCTGGGGATATCGGCCGGCCCGAAGTCGCCGCCAAAGGCCCAGAATGTCTGGCCCTGGTCATTCTTCTTGGCGTAGCCTTGGTCGACCCAGTCCCAGATGAACCCGCCCTGGAGGGCGTCGTATTTCTCGATGACGTCCCAGTAGTCCTTGAGGTTTCCAGTCGAGTTGCCCATGGAGTGTGCGTACTCGCACATGATGAGAGGCCGGGAGGGATTCGATGCGGCGTACTTCTCGATTTCTTCGACAGACGGATACATGGGACAGAAAATGTCGGTGTGAGGGCGAAGCTCGGCCTGCTCATACTGGACAGGCCGCGACGGGTCGCGCCGCTTGATCCAGACATAGGCGTTCTCGAAATTGATCCCGTCACCGGCCTCGTTGCCCATGGACCAGATGACGACCGACGGGTGGTTTTTATCGCGCTCGATCATGCGGACGACGCGGTCGAGGTGGGCGGGGCCCCAATCCGGGTTTTTGGCCAGACTGCGCGCTCCGTAACCCATGCCATGGGACTCTATGTTGGCTTCGCCGATGAGGTAGAGGCCGTACTCGTCGCAGAGCTCGTACCAGCGAGGGTCATCGGGATAATGGCAGGTCCGGACGGCGTTGATGTTGAACCGCTTCATGAGCTCGATGTCCCGGCGCATGGACTCTTCCGAGATCACGTGGGCCGTTATGGGGTCGTGCTCGTGGCGGTTGACGCCCTTGAGCCGGACGGGGACGCCGTTGACGAGGAAGCGGCCGTTCCGGATTTCGGAGGTCCGGAAGCCGATCCGCGTGGTCACGGCCTCCATGCATGCGCCGCCCGGGCCGACGAGCTCGATTTCGAGCGTGTAAAGATCAGGGGTCTCGGCGCTCCATTTTTTCGGGGAGCGGATGACCCCGGAGAATTCCACGGTTGCTTTTTCAAGACCGTTGATCGCGGCGGGCCTGCTGCCGGCGAGGAGCTTTTTCCCCGAGTCATCGAGCAGGGCGAAACGAACGGCCAATTCCTCCGCCTTTAACTCGGGCGCGCTGTTTTTGAGCTCGACGGTGAGGTCAAGCCGACCGTCGTGGTACTGGCTGTCGAGAGTCGGCCGGGCGAAAAAGTCCCTGATGCGGACCTTCGGAGCGGCGGTGAGGACGACGTCCCGCTCGATCCCGCTCAGCCGAAAAAAATCCTGGCACTCGAGGTAAGAGCCGTCGGACCAGCGGTAGACTTCGACAGCCAGAACGTTTTCCCCGTCCTTGAGATAGGGGGTAATGTCCCATTCGGCTGGTGTTTTGGAGTCCTTGCTGAAGCCGAGTGCGTGTCCGTTGACCCAGGCATAAAAAAACGACTTGACGGCCCCGAACTGGAGGAGAACCGTCATCCCGTTCCAGTCTGCGGGAACCCGGAATGTCCGCCGGTAGGAACCGACTGGATTGTGATCGCGGGGCACGAAGGGCGGATTGGGGTTCCTGGCAAATTCGTAGGTCATGTTGACGTAAATCGGAATATCATAGCCCTGGAATTGCCAGTCGGAGGGGACGGGGATCTCCTTCCAGCCGCTGACATCATATTCCGGCTTCCAGAAATCCATTGGCCGATCAATAGGGTTCGGCGACCAGTGGAATTTCCACGGGCCGTTAAGGGAGACCCGCCATGAGGACTCCGCATTGACTTTCAACGGCGAAGGTAGCCCGGGATAGGCCGTGAATGTGGCATGGGGCTCTTCCTTGTGCAGCCCCAGCGCCAGCGGGTTTTCATAATCGTTGAGCCCCGGCTTGGAACCCGGCGCGACAGCGGCGAAAAAGCACACGGCAATGATGGATGTTAAAAAGGCTCTCATGGTGTCCTCCATAGCCAGGTGACATGAATCCATGGTCCATTGGATTCTTGCGGAATCTTCATTTCCGGTTGATGGGGAGAAGCGCAATCACCATTCATCGATAACCCCGTATACGATATTCTGGAATTTTTCATGAATGTGATGCGGGTTGTTGGGATATATTTGCATGAGCAGCACGGCAACGAAGTTGCCCTTGGGATCAGCCCATGAATAGGTGTCAAAAAACCCGCCAAATCCAAACGAACCCTCCGACATGGGCCCTTTGGCTGCACCTGCCGCGTTGGTAACCCATGCTGCAAATCCTTGATCGGAATCACCATCATCGAATCGGGTCTGTTTAGATAGCATCATTTCGACGTATCGCTTGCCAATGATCCGGACATTGTGGAATGAACCCTTGTTGAGGATCATTTGAACGAATTTTGCATAATCCTCTGCAGTGGAGCACAAATCGGCCCCCCCCGAAAAGTACTGCCGCGAATCGATCGTCGGGTATATCGTGTCGGGATAGGTCGCGGGCTCCAGTCCCTTGCCATCGCTTGTGGGCTGATAAACGCTCACCAACCTGTGCCGTTCATTTTTTGGAACGACGAAACAACTGTCTTTCATGCCGAGCGGGTCAAAAATGTACCGGGTGATATATCGGTCAAATCGCAACCCCGTGACCTTCTCAACAACAACTCCGAGGACATCATAGCTCATGCTGTAAATATTGCGCTCTCCCGGATCGCAGAGCAGAGGTATCCTGGCCAATCGTTGAATGTTTTCCAGCGAAGTCCTGTCGTCATCTTCAAACCCTTCACTCACATTGTTCTTCAAGATCAGGGCATTGTAGTGATCATCCTGAAAACCGTATCCTATGCCGGACGTATGAGTCAAAAGCTGCCGGATGGATATCCCACTTTTTGCCGGGCGTGAAATGCAGGTCAAGTCTGGCAATATCTTGATCAAAACCCGTGGATTTTTGAACTCGGGGATGTACATGCCGACGTCGTCATCAAGAAACAGCAGACCCCTTTCCGAAAGTTGCAATATGGCAACTGCCGTCAACCCCTTCATCATTGAAGCCATTCTAAAAATATCATTCTCCCTCAAGGCCGTATGTGTTTCAAGATTCCTCCAACCAAATGCCTTGTGGTAGACTGCTTTGCCGTCATGAACGATATAGGCCACCGCCCCGGGTATCTCCTTGTTGTGAACTGCCGCATTGAGGAACGAGTCAATACGTACGGCTCCTTCCGTGGGATGAACATCCTTTTTTTCATGATCGGCATGGCAGGAAAACAGAAAACCCAATGAGAAAATGCATAATGCTGACTGAATATTGTTTTTTTTCATTTTGATAAAACCGCTCAAGAAAAAGACCCCATTTTCCTTTCCACGTTGGGCGCTTGAACTGATGTGCGCTGAAAAAGGCCGGTGTCCGGGTACGACAGCCCAGCCTGCTTGGCCGTGGAAAGACGACAAAAGCTCCGTCAGTGAACTGCATCGGTAATCAGAAATTAAACCTCATCCCGACCCGGAAATACCTGGGATCGCAGACCGAATTGGCCTTTCCATAGTCGGCGCCGTTAACCCGTGTGTTGAGCCCATCCACCGCGCCACGGTTAAGAATATTGAAGGCGTCCAGGATGAGGCCCATATTGTACTGCGTGGAGAACGTAAACAGCTTTTCCAACCTGAGATCGAGTGCGATCTGGGCCGGCAGTCTCCTGGATCCCTGGGGTTCAATGTAAACCCAGGGAGAGCCAGCAACCTCGCTCACCTGGACATAGGGCGTCCAGTTCGCACCACTCTGGTACGTGAACCTGGGAGAGAAAACAAAATCCTTGGGGAGATCAACAGTCCCGTAGACGTTCAGTGCGTGAGGTGCATCATATGAGAGATTGCCATATGCATTGATCTGCCGGTTGGGGTTTTCGAAGTAGTTCCCACCCCAGGATGCTGTGCCGGTGTTGAACATGTTCCCCTTGGACTGGCTGTAAGTATAGTCGACGTGGAACATCATGCCGGCAGAGAATGTCTTGTTCAGCGAGATGGAAATGCCGGTATATTTGTTCTTGGGAGTAAGCAGAAGAGAGGGAAACATGCCGGCCCTGGGATTGGTGATCATGAATTGGTCATCCTCCGCTGGAGATGTTTGGCGGAAGACTTGGATCGTCTGCGGATTTCCATTTTCGTCCAGATATGTGTAGGAGAATGGTTCCCATATCGCCGTCGTGTTCACCCGGCCGGTGAAATCCTTGTATTCGCGATAGATGTAAGTCAGTCCTAGGGAAACGTCTTTCATGATCATTCTTTCCAGCCCGACTGTGAACTGATCCGAATACGGGATGCCGATGTTGGGATCCATGGCAGCCGATTTGGAGTAAGGAACTCTCCAGAGTTCGACCTTGGTCCCGTTCGGCAAGACCTCATACCCGATCCAATCCTGGTAGCCGGGGTCGACGCCGTTGAAGTACCAGGTCTTGAAGGATTCATGGAACCGGCCGTAATGGGCCTTGAGCGCCGTTTTATGGTCGCCGAAAACATCGAAAGTCAACCCGATCCGCGGCTCGATGAAGTTCTTAGGCTTCCAGAAGGCCTCCTTTTGCAAGTTCGGGAGATAGCCCCTCTGCATGCTCCATCTGACCCCGGGGTTAATGTTCAGCCGGTTGCCTATTTTCCAGGAATCCTGGGCAAACGCCGAGACTTTCCATCCGTTGGACTTGAGATCAAAACCATAGGAATAGGCCAGGGTCACTGGCCTATAATCCTGGTAAACGAAACTGTAGGGGTAGTTATCTGTGTACTTGAAGCCGCCTGTGTACCCCTGCTTCATGTTGTCGATCCCCTTCATGAACTCGACGCCGACCTTGAAATCATGGGCACCCTTGATGAAATCATCCGCATAGTGGGTCAGTGTCGCCGAAGCCGTAAGTTGATTGGTATTGGTTTTCTGAAAGGTGGAATAGTTCCCGCTGACCAGCCCGGTTTGATAGTCATAGTGTTCGGGGACATCCTTCCCTTGTTTGGGCTTCTGCTCGAAAAATTCATCGTAGTAGCCCAATTTGATTTCGGTAAAAGTGTTTTCGCTGAAAGTGTGGAGGAGATTGCAGGCCACGGGCACACCAGGGCCCTCCTCATCATATGTTGCGTCGGGCGGACGGTTGACGCTCAGACCCTTGTTCAAGAGCTGCCAGTATTCGTATTCGACGAAGGCGGAGAGCCTGGTGTCCATGTTCATCTGGTAGCTGAGCTTGCCAAAGCCCCTGGGAATTTTCTGCGTCCCCTTGCCCAAAACAGCACCGGCTTCAGAGCTCTCGATTTCAGTTTGTTGCTCCATCCATCCGCCGGCGACATAGAACCAGAGCTTATCCTTGAGGATGGGGCCGCCGAGGCCGGCATGGAAATCAGAGAACTGGTTGCGGGGAGGGGTTCCAAACAGAGAGAACATGGGATCATTCGGATTAAAATTCTTCTGGTTCCAGTTGAACGAGGAATAAGATGCCGAGATCAGTCCTTCTAAGGTATTCCCGCCGCTCTTGGTGATCAGGTTCAGCACCGCACCGGTGAAATTCCCGTATTCCGCATTGGCGCCCGAGCCTGAAATCTTGGCCTCTTCAAGGATGTCCATATCGGGGAACTGCCAATCGGAACCCGAGCCGACATAAGTGATAAGACTCTGGCCGTCGATCTGCCACTGGTTGCTGACGGCCGAGGGAGCGCCCATGGCGCTGCCGTCCTTGACTCCGGGCGCCAGGTTGATCAAGTTGGTTGAACTTTTCCAGCGCATTTCTGAGCCAACGGTCTGGAGCATCTGTTTATCCAGGTTAGTGGCATTCATCTGGCTGTCCTTGATGTCGATGACCGGAGCCCCGGCCGTGACCGTGATTTCTTCTTCCAGGCGGCCTATTTCTATGGACAGGTCGACGGTGATCGTCTCTCCTACAAAAACCTTGATATTGTCTTTTTTGGTTTTGACAAACCCGGGCAAAACAGCCTCGACAACGTATGTTCCCCGGGGGATGGCAGCAAACCTATACTTCCCTTCGTCATTGGTAACCTTGTTCTGAGTGCCGCCGATCAGGTCGGGAGAAGAGAGCGTGACCGAGACCCCGGAAAGAGGGGTTCCCTCATTGTCCGTTACCTTTCCCCCGATGGCGCACGTTATCGAACTCTGGGAATAGGCCAGCCCGGTCATCAGAACAAGGGAAAAAACGTGGACCAGCAAATGCTTCATTTTTTCCAACATTTGAGACTCCTTCCATTCTTTTCTTTATGTCTTGATAAATACTGCCCTTGGCTAACATTCCTAGAAAGTTACTAAAGCTTTTGAGGTAACGTACACGCAAAGAGTATTAATATACTTTACAAAAAGAAAATGTCAAGTATATACCGGGCTCGTCGAGTAACCGGAGGAGGTTGCCCTCCCCCGGCTCTCACGGGCAAGCCATCAGATAGTCTCGATAGACCCGGCATGACGGCTCGGCATCCTCGCGAGCCGTGCCGCAGAGGCTCCGAAACCATTTTGATTTTGTCGCAATAGGTGTATGCTTATTCGCGGATAGGGGTGTTACCGGTTATTTCTGTCAGGCTACTGGAGGCAAAGGATATGCTTAACAGATGGAGAATCTTATATGGTCAAGAAGAAGCAGCCGGCTAATAAGGGAATTGTTGGGTCAGTGGCGGGCATCAGCGGGAGCAAGCAGGCGGAGGAAATGCTACTGCGTGAACAGATAATGCTTGCGCGGACCGAGGGTATTGCCCATGTCGGAAGCTGGGAATGGGATATCGCAACGGACACGGTGACCTGGTCCAACGAGTTGTTCCGAATCTTCCAGCGGGACCCGCAGGAAGGAGCGCCGAGTTTCGCCGAGCAACAAGCCTTCTATCACCCCGACGACATGGCGTGCCTGCGGCAGGCCGTCGAAGTCGCTGTCGCCGATGGAACCCCTTACACGCTTGAACTCCGGGCCATTCGGAAAGACGGCGAGACACGGGTATGTATAGCGCGTGGAGTCGCCGAAATGGCACTGGGCGGGCGGCCTGTCCGTCTGGTCGGCTCGTTACAAGATATCACCGAGCGCAAGAAAGCGGAGGAGGCGCTGAAGGAGAGCGAGGAGAAGTTCTCTAAAGCCTTCAAATCAGCTCCTATCCCAATGGCCATTAGCACATTGGCGGATGGGCGATATATAGATGTTAACGACAGTTTTCTGCGTTTCACCGGATATTCTCGAGAGGAGGTCATTGGCCTCAGCTCAATTGAGATGACTATTTGGGCAAAACCAGGTTCTCGCGTCAGGATGTTAGAAATGATGCGTGACCAGGGGAAAATCCATAACTCAGAATACGAATTCTGTATGAAGTCAGGCGAGGCGCGTTTAGGATTGCTTTCAGTAGAGACAATCAGAATTGGCGGGCAGCAGTGTTTTCTCTCTGTACTGAAGGACATCACCGAGCGCAAGAAAGCGGAGGAGGCGCTGAAGGAGAGCGAGGCACGCTACCAGCGGATTACCGAGGGGTTGACCGACTATCTCTATACGGTGCGATTACAGGATGGGCAGGCCGTGGAGACAACGCACGGCCAGGCGTGCAAGGCAGTGACGGGATACACGAAAGAGGAGTTTGCGGACGATCCCAATCTCTGGATAAGCATGGTAGTGGCGGAGGAGCGCGGCCAGGTCCTCGAGCGCGTTCAGAGAATCCTGGCGGGAGAGAACATCCCACCCATCGAACACCGGATTGTGCTAAAAGACGGGCAGATCCGCTGGATAAGAGATACGCCCATCCTGCAGTTTGATTCTGAGAATAGGCTCGTATCGTACGACGGGGTGATCAAGGACATCACCAATCACAAGCAGGCAGAAGAAGCGCTGCGGGAGAGAGAGGCGCGTTTGCGCAGCCTGTTCGAGACAATGTCCGAGGGTGTCGTCCTGATCGCCACGGATGGGCAAATCATCAGCGCCAACTCTGCGGCAGAGAGTATCCTGGGGCTTGCACATTCGCAGATCGAAGGGCGCACCTACGATAGCCCGAAGTGGGAGATGCTGCGCCCCGACGGCACACCGATGCCGGCGGAAGAGATGGCCGGTCCCCGCGCCATGAAGGAGAAGCGTGCAGTGAAGGACGTCGTGATGGGCGCCGTGCAGCCGGACGGCTCGGTCTCCTGGATCAGTGTCAATGCCGCTCCGCTCCTCGATGAGGTGGGCAAGCTCGAGGGCGTAGTCGGCACTTTCACCGATATCACCAAGCGCAAGGGGGCGGAGAAGGCGCAGCGGGAGAGCGAGGAAAAGTACCGGATGGTTGTGGAGAGCGCCCAGGAGACCATTGTCATTTTAGTGGATGGTATGCTCAAATTCGCCAACGGCAGGATTGAAGCACTTACTGGCTATTCGCGGGAAGAGCTCACCACCAGGCATTTTATCGAATTTATTCATCCCGCTGACCGCCAGATGGTGGCCGATCGCTATAGTCAGCGTTTAAAGGGCATGGACATTCCAAACAAATATACTTTTCGCCTTATCAGCAAGCCGGGGGATATCAAGTGGGCGGAGGTTAGCGCAACGCTTATTCCCTGGGAGGACAGGCATGCAACCATGAATTTCCTGACCGACATCACCGACCGCAAGCGACTGGAGGAGGAGCAGCAGCGGGTGGAAAAGCTGGAAGCCATCGGCATGCTGGCCGGCGGCATCGCCCACGATTTCAATAACATCCTGACCGCCATCCTGGGCAATATCAGCCTGGCCAGGACGGAGGCGGCGCCCGGCAGTGAACTTTTTAACAGCCTGGAGCAGGCGGAAAAGGCATCGCTGCGGGCCAAGGACCTGACCGTGCAACTGCTGACCTTCTCCAAAGGCGGGGCGCCGGTAACGAAATTAACTTCTTTAGCGGGACTGCTCAAGGATACCGCCGGCTTTGCCCTGCGCGGCTCCAATGTAATATGTCAATTCTCCATACCCGCTGACCTGTGGCATGCCAAGATAGACGCGGGCCAGGTAAGCCAGGTCATACATAACCTGGTCATCAACGCCCAGCAGTCCATGCCCACAGGCGGAAGCATAGAACTCCTCGCCGAAAATATAGCCCTCAGCGAAACGCAGAGCTTAGGCAGGGGACTGCCTATCAAAGCAGGGGATTACATCAGGGTCGCGGTGGCGGATCACGGTACCGGGATACCCGGTGATCACCTGGGTAAGATATTCGATCCCTTTTTCAGCACCAAACAGCAGGGCAGCGGGCTGGGGCTGGCCACCTCCTTCTCTATTGCGCGCAATCACGACGGCCATATCAGCGTTGAATCTGAGCTGGGCTCCGGCTCGACCTTTTGCCTCTACCTGCCCGCTTCCATGGAAACGGTTACCCCAGAGCAGGCTGAGAAAATGACCATCAAACATGCCGGCAAGGCCAGGATCCTGGTGATGGATGACGAGCAGGAGGTAAGGAAGGTAGCCGGCCGCATACTCAAGCACATCGGCTATCAGGATGTCGAGTTTGCCGAAGACGGCGCCGAGGCCATTAAACTGTATAAAGCAGCCCTGGAATCGGGCCATCCCTTCAGCGTAGCCATCCTGGACCTGACCATAGCCGGGGGCATGGGTGGCGAAGTGACCATCAGGAAACTGCTCAAGATAGACCCCGGGGCAAAGGCCATCGTTTCCAGCGGGTATGCCGATGACCCGGTTATCGCCAAGTACAAAAAACACGGGTTCAGCGGAGTAGTTGCCAAGCCCTATACCATCGATGAGCTTAGAAAAGCAGTGCAGGATGTGATAGGGTTGGGTTCAGGTCTTGAAAATTGAAATTAGCAAAGAGCAGTTAGATAATTTTATATGCATCAATCAGGCTCATGCCCTATTGAATGTCACAAACGGAAACATTTGTACTGCTATATTTGAAGGGATGTGCGTAGCTCTAGACTGGGTTTGCCCTCACTTGGATATCCTGGCGCGTAGAGCTGATTGTACATGAGCTGTTCGATTGACTGAGATATGTCAAATCGGATCGGAAATGGAAGCTTGTGCGGGAACTTATTTGGGGTTCACAAGGCGGATTTGATTAGGTCAAGATGCTTGGGGCTATCCGGATCATAAGCTCAAAATCCCGGTAAGGATTCGAAGAGGACTCACACTTAAAGCAATCGTGAGTAAAGCACAAAACGGAAAACAGCGGACATCACAATTCGAGGACTTCTATTTTTTCGGATGAGTCTTCCAGCCGATCCGTGACACGAGTGCAGGAAGTTCATGGAGAAGATCAATGACATACGTTGCGTGCTCCATTGCCCCGGAAGCATCCTTATTCCTGACCCAGACGGTGCGGATGCGCGCAGCGGTGGCGCCGATAATTCCCGGGAGGGAATCTTCGATAACAAGCACGGATTCCGCCTCAAGTGACATCAGCTCCAGCACACGCAGGAAGATATCGGGGGCCGGCTTCCCATGTTCCACCCCGTCGCCGGAGACAACATGAGAAAACAGATAGCGGAGGTTATGGCGTTCGAGGGAGATTTGAACGAGATTCAGCGGCGTACTCGATGCGACCGCGAGCGCATACCCCTCAGCAGACAGCTGATTGAGAACTTCAACGGCTCCCTCAAAGAGCGGAACCTGATAGCGGTAATATTCCTCCATCAACCTTATGCGTTTTACGTTGAGAACATGGGGATCGGCATTGATGCCATGCATGTCAAGCAGCGTGCGCATGGCAAGATCTTGCCGGAGCCCGATGACGGCGCGTTTGGCTTCCGGCAGAAGTTGTTTGCCTTCATCCTTGATGATCCGCCGATCAGCCTCAGCCCAATAAGGCTCGCTGTCAACAATAACCCCATCAAAATCAAAGATCAGGCATCGAATCATTTTTTTCTTCATTTGCGCTTTTTTTGAGAAAAATCATTCAAACGCCTTAACATCCATCATCGTATATGGCAACAGGGGGCAGGAGAATCATATTGAAGGCACATTGTCATTCACTGATGATCCCCCCCTCGCTTCCCACCGCTTCCGTGAAACCGGGCGGCCTCTAGTCGACTTTGGCGGCGATATCAACCGTGGCCTGCCACTCGGTCACCTTGCCATCCGTGATCGCCCCACGCATCTCAACCACTTCAAACCATCCATTTCCATGATGTCCATCTGTCGTCTTCGCCACGGCGATTTCTATGGCTTTCTCCATGTTCTGAACAGAGCATCCCACGACTCGAATTTTTTTGTAAGCCTTCTCGCTCATTGTCATCCTCCTTAGATTGTGATCGAGCTTAAGTCAAAGATACTATTGTGACACTCATGCGAGAGAACGCAAGAGTGGAATCAGATTCCTCAATCCGCGTTGACGATCCGGGAAAAAGCATTTCAGCCACGCTCTGTCGGCAATTCATGGCTGATCAAGCCCGACAATTCGCGGAAGGCGCTTTTTGAGCTTGAAATAACATCATCGGCGCCAAGGCCCTCCAGAATTTCGGTAAACTCATCCAGATAGCATCGAACGATCAGCCGCGCGCTTTTATTCATCTCACGCGCTTTCTTCGTCACAATCAGGCTGGTCTCGATGTTGTTGGATGCGATGATGATTTTTTCCGCATGACCGACGCCGGCATCTTGTAGTGTGGATGTCTCCTTGGCATTATCGACAATCACCGGCTCGCCGAGCCGCACGAGATGATCGACGGCGGTCGAGTCTTTTTCGATGAGCACATAGGGGCGGCCTTCCTGACGGTACTGATCGACGATACGAGCGCCCAAGTGCGTATATCCAATGATGATCGTGTGATGCTTCATTTCCCTCGCTAACATGCGGCACCCCTCCAGCGGGTTATATCGTTCGAACGCCTGCAGAATAAAAATAGTCACGATGATGCCAAAAACAAGGCATTGGCCCCAGAAAGAATACAAATCCCAAAAGGTCCGATCGGGCGTGTTCAGATAGAGCGCATCAAGCAGCGATTCCTTCAGAGAAAGATGATGCCAGTGATAGAAGCCGACGACTCCGAACGAGAACCACGCAAACATCAGTAGGAGGCCGTAGCGGCACTGTCGCAGCAGAATTCGCACTCTGATTTTTGAAATGTTTTTCATTGTGACCGATTTTCAGATTCCCACTTGGGCCAGATTAACAGACCATGCGGCGACAGACAAATCCAGTGCGGCACAGGAATCAACCCAGACATCCACTTCCAGATAAACATCATCTCATCATTGTGCGATGGGATTCCCACCATTGATCAAGACGGCCTCTCCAATCAAACCGCTGAAACGGCGTGCGAATGGGATCCTTCGCTTCGCGCAGGATGACCCGTGAGGGTTGCCAGCACTTTCCATTTCAACAACGAATTTGTCGCCGCGGGGTTTTTGAAAACAACCCTTTAGAAAAATTGTTTCATCGTTATAATTAATTTGATAAAAATTTTACGCTTGATAGCGCACACCACAAGGAGTGAAGATGCTGAACCGTTTGATTCGCTGGTCAAGGATCAAATCCCCATGGATCTTGCACCTCAATTCCGGCGCCTGCAATGCATGCGATATTGAAATTGTCGCCGCTCTGACACCTCGCTTTGACCTTGAGCGCTTCGGAATCCTCCTCAAGGCCACGCCCCGGCATGCCGATGTCATCATCGCCACAGGCCCCGCGACCCTGCAGATCAAGGACAGGCTGCTACGAATTTACAATCAGGTTCCCGATCCCAAATTCGTCATCGCGGTTGGCGCCTGCGCGTTATCCGGATGTGTTTACAGGGGCGCTTACAATATTTTGGGAGGCATCGATCAGGTTCTGCCGGTCGATGTCTATGTGCCCGGCTGCCCTGCAAGACCGGATGCCATAATGGATGGCGTCATCAAACTCCTCGGGAAACTCTAATTTAATTGGGGAACACATGAACGATGCTGAGATCATAGAATCGCTCAAGAGCGCCCTGGCCGAAAAAGCCGGAGACATCACAAATCCATCGACACGGCGCATTTTTCTAAAGATCGACTCCCACTCTCTCATTCCTGTCATCACCATCCTGAGAGACAAATTCGACATGACCTACCTGGCCACTATCAGCGGCGTGGACAAGGGCGATTTTTTCGAAATCGTCTATCACTTCGCCGACACAAGGACATGCCTCAATGTTAGGACGGCCGTGCCGCGTGCCGACCCGCGCATCGAGAGCATCACCAACGTCATTCCAGGAGCGATTCTCTATGAGCGGGAGCTCCAGGATATGTTCGGCATTATTGTCGATCACATCCCGGATGCACGGCCGCTTCTTCTTCCGGATGGATGGCCGCCCGCAAATCACCCGCTTCGAAAAGACTGGAAATTTGAACGGCCGGTCGAGACGATTCCTGGAGGGAAATCATGAAAATTCAAATCCCGATTGGACCTCAACACCCGGCGCTCAAGGAACCCATCAGCCTGCGCATGACGGTCGATGGAGAAGTGATTCAGAACGCCGACCTACGACTTGGCTATAACCATCGAGGCCTGGAGAGACTCGCTGAGGAAAAAACCTGGGTTCAAAACATCTATCTCATGGAGCGTATATGCGGCATCTGTTCCCACTCACATGCCACCTGCTACGTTCAAGGCGTCGAAATGCTCATGGATTTGATCCCGCCAAAGCGCGGCCTTTACATCAGAACGCTGGTCTCCGAGCTGGAACGGGTCCACAGCCACCTGCTCTGGCTCGGCATCGCCGGCCATGAAGCCGGATTTGATTCGTTCTTTATGTATACATGGAGAGATCGAGAGATCGTCATGGATCTTTTGGAGATCATTTCCGGCAATCGCGTCCACTACTCGATCAACAGCATTGGTGGAGTCCGGCGCGATATCGACGAATCACAAAAGAAAAAGATCCTCGATTCCCTGGATACGTTGAGAGAACGGAGCCTATTCTATCTCAAGATCGGCGCCAGTGAACCGACCTTTGTCGCCAGACTGGCCGGTGTGGGTTACCTGTCCAAGGAAAGCGCCGTTGCTCTGTGCGCTGTCGGGCCGACCGCCCGGGCCTCCAGCATCACTCGCGACGTCCGCAAGGATGATCCTTATGCCGTCTATGACGAAGTTCCTTTCGACGTCGGCACGGCGGACACATGTGATGTTTTGGGCCGGACGGTTGTCCGCGTGAAGGAGCTCCTCGAATCATATAAGATCATTGAGTTCCTGATGAAAAATCTCCCATCGGGAAATATCACCGTCAAGGCCCCGCGAAAAGCGAAGCCCAATGAGGTGATCAGCCGCTACGAGGCTCCCCGCGGTGAAAATATCCACTACATTATCTCCAACGGAACCGACAAGCCGGAACGGCTCAAGGTCAGAGCGCCGACGCTGGGTAATTACGCCGCGACAATAGAAATGCTCAAAAGCGGCTTCATCGCCGATATTCCTCTCATCTTCGCCGCCATCGACCCGTGCATCTGTTGCGCTGAGAGATCCGTGGAGCTCGTCGACGCACGGAGTGGCGACGCTAAGACAGTCAGAATGAGCGAACTGAGAAATAAGGCAAACGAGCGATTCAAGAAAGATCCTCCGAAAAGGAATGGTATATGGCCATTCTGAAGAAGAGAACAACGAGCGGCGTCAAGAATTTCCTCTACCTTCGCTGTCAATTCACCTGGGGGTTCATATCATGAGACCGGCGGCTTTTGTCCCTGAATTACTAAGGCACATATTCAAGAAACCCGCAACCGTTGAATACCCATACAAGAAACTTGGAGTTCCCAAGGATTTCCGTGGGACTCCTTTTCTCCATCCTGAGCTCTGCATTGCGTGCCGTGCCTGTGAGCGAGATTGTGCGGCGGAAGCGATCGAGATCACGGCCGTCAATGAAGCCGAAAAACGCTTTCAAATGATCATCCACAACGACCGATGCATCCATTGCGCTCAGTGCGTCGATTCCTGCCCTGTCACTCCAGTCAAGGCCATGGATATTGACATGAGATATGAGAACGCCGATTTCAACCGGCATGTTCTGAAAAAGTCGTGGGTCTTTGTGCGGGCTGTACTCAAACCGAAGGTTGCCGATGCCGGCCCGAAACCTCCGACATCATAGAATTTCCTCATGAGCTTGATTTCGCCTTCGACCATCCATCGGAACTGAATCAAATATCAACCAATGGTCTTGATGGCTAGCAAATGACCATCGCCTGGCAGAATAAACTCGAAGAAGCGTTTGAAGCAGCCACACGACTTGTGATTCTAGGAATAGGCAATAAGGATCGAGCCGATGATGCCGCTGGTGTGTTGTGCGCGGAGAGCATCCTGCAAAAACTCGAGAATAAGCATCCTGCTCGCCTTAAAATCATCATCGGGTTTGAAGTCCCGGAAAATTGCACACATGAGATCAGAGATTACCATCCAACGCATGTGCTGATCCTTGACAGCGTCGCCGGAGGGAAACCCCCGGGTGAAATTTTCTTTGTCGACCCGAGTCGGATCGTCGATGATGATGTCTCGACACACCGAATACCGCTCCCGATGCTTCTGCGATATCTGAAAGAAAGCATCGGGGCCGATGTCCTCATCATCGGCATTCAACCCGGAGATACTGCTCCTGGAGGCCCCGTCACCCCGCAAGTGCTCATCTCCGTCGATCTCCTCGGGCATCGGATTATTGAAATGGCATCAGACGCGGATCTCATATAAACCCGCCGCAGGATCGGTTCGACGTAGATTCCATATGAAGAAGGTGAGGAGACAGAGCCTGTACCATAAGAACACTCATGTGCACACCTGCCGACGACGAGATCGGAACCGTCTTTCTTTCGATATACAGAAAGCTCCACTTTTCCCGACCTGCCATCATTTCCAGTCCCCGATGAGCTCGAAAGCGGCCCAATGGTAGGGGTGAGCTGTGAACCTGGCTGGGGACGTGATGAGGTCGATCTGAGCGGCTCTGAGAGCTTCATCCTTGGTCTTCCCCGCTTTGAGGTACCCGTAAAAACGTCTCATCAATTCGGCTGTGGTCTGATCAGAGACATCCCAAAGCGAGGCCAGCACGGATCGAGCCCCGGCATACTGAAAGGCTCGCGAAAGTCCGATGAGTCCCTCGCCCCCCAATTCCTTCCCCAAGGCGCTCTTGCAAGCCGATAGCGTGACGAGATCCGCTCGGATTCGGACCTTTTCAAAAATCTCCCACGCCTGGAGAAAGCCGTTGTCCTGCCCCGGTGTCTGTCGTTCGGGAACAGTAAGGGCGAGTGATGAGTCGAGGGGGGATTGTTCGTCACAAAACCCATGGCATGCGAAATGAATATAGCGAACATCGCTGCCAATCGTCTTTGCGCGCTCTTCAGTGGCCTCCTCACCGATATAGGAAACGATCTTGTCCTGAAAAACCGACGCGATCCCCTCAACTTCCGTTCGAGTCGCAGGCAGCGGCTGTAAATTGAGACCACGAGTCAATAACCATTGAGCTTGAGGATCCGAAATGCCATCAGGGCTCTCATGCCAGGATAACGGGTACTTCGGATCGGCGAACGCGACGAGTTGTGTCGTGGGAGCTTTCCCCAACACGCGACCGCGCGTTTCTATAAGCTCCGAATAGACGGTACCTGAAAGGACAATGTGCAGGGGCTTCCATTGGACGAGGTACTGCGGCGGCACATCGGGCGCATTGCCGGTCGCTTGGATTAAGGCGGCGAAAGGCAGAACATGCAGCGGGCCGTCAGGGCAGATAAGCAAACGGTCGGCTGGTGAAATCATCGGCTCAGCCGGCCTGATCAACTCATCGAATAACTTCGAGCCGGGCTCGATCAGCGCAGACTGGTCGGCTATTCCCTTTTCAGCATCTTGAATCAGATTTCGAAATGCATCCACTTGCTTCCGTAGCGCATCGGCATGGATCGGTACGGTGTAAACGAATAACTTCTGAGGTGCCGCTGTTTGTTGGGAAGAGCTCTGCAAGCCGGAGCGAACGGCAAAAAGGAATGTTTTATTCCTGGTGACGCAATAAGAAAGCAACACCGTCCCTGGATCCAGGATCTTCTGCACCTCCGTTAGCGTGAGCCGCTTCGGGTACTTCAGAGACGCCAACCGCGGTGATTTCTCACGAATCCGCTCCCTGATCTCTTCGCGTTTGCCACGCAACTGACGCAGCCGTTCGAGAAGCGTCTCGGCCTGCGAATGCTCTTTGACGGGGTTGAGATCCCCGAGCTTCGACTGAACCTGGTCGTACTCGAAAGCAATTTTCTTTTGTTCACGGGACAATTCACGAGGAATGTCGGTGAAGACGAGGTCTCGTTCGGCGAGCATTTCAATAAAACCTCGTGCACGGGATCTCTCGAGCACGTGAAACGCTTCGGCCTGCCGGCCCTGTGCGATGAGATATTCAATATAGTCCTGGTAATAATGGATGTAGTTCGCGGCAAAGCCGGGCTTTTTCTCTTGCGATCCTCCGAGTTTCCCTTCTTGGAACTCCAGCGCATCAATTGACCGCGTAAAGTACTTCGACGCAAGTAATGGGCGACCTGTCTGATTGAAAAGGACGGCTAAAGCATTTAAGGGTTCTGCTTCGAATAGGCTTCCAGGCGCCAGTTTCTCGCGAATCACCAAAGCGCGGCCATAATACTTCTCTGCGATTATCAGTTTTCCCCGTTCGCGCGCCACCTCTCCAATCTTGAACAAGGAAGTCGCCATTGCGAGACTGCCGGGCGCGAGTTTTTCGCGTATCGTCAGGGCATGTTGATAGTACGTCTCGGCCGTCACTATATCCCCACGATCATCTGCTATCTCTCCAAGATTGCTCAAAAAAATAGCCGAGTTCAGGTGATCGTGTGCGGACCGGTTTTGAATTGCCAGAGCACGCTTGTAATAAGACTCGGCTCCAGCAAGGTCCCCGCGAGCGCGGGCGGCCGCTCCCAGGTTATTCAATGCAAACTCCACTGGCACGCCCTCAGGCGTCAGCTTCTCCTGGATGGCGAGGGCACTTTTCAGCGACGTCTCCGCTGCCGCGAGATCACCTCGTTGTATGGCCAATGCTCCCAAATTGTTCAGGCAGGAGACCATGAAATAGCTGTTGGGTGCAAGCTTCCCGGCCATCGCAAGCGCTCGCCTGAAGTCAGCCTCCGCCGAAGCAAGGTTACCGCGCTCCGCGAATGCCACTCCAAGATTACACAGAGAGCGGAGAACGGAGATACTGTCGGGTGATTGTTTCTGGCTTATCGCCAAGGCTCGTTCGTAGTATGCCTCAGCCGAATCCAAATCCCCTCGGTCTGAAACAGTAATCCCGAGGTTGTTCAGCGTGGAGGCCATAACAATGCTGTCCGGCGCGAGTTTCTCTTGAATCGCCAGCCCGCTTAGAAGCCTCTCTTCGGCTTGATCCAGATCTCCTCGATCCTCGGCCACCGAACCCAGCCGGACCAATGCTTGAGCGACATCAAGACTATCGGGTGCGAGTTTCTCCCGGATCGCCAGTGCACGGCTGTATAACGCCTCAGCTCTCCCCGAGTCCCCATGGCGATCCTCCAAGTACCCGAGGTTCACCAGACTCACAGCCAGGCCTAAGCTCTCGCTCGATTTCTCCTCTCGAAACGCCCTCGCCGCATCATACGCATCCTTGGCTTTTGCAATGTCGTTCTGCTCCTCAAATGACTCTCCGATCGCATCCAGCACGAAACTCTGCGCAACCGCATCGGTTGATTGCTGCGCCGCCTTCATCGCCTCATTAAATGCAGCCTGGGCTTCCTTCGGTCGCTCTGCAGTATCGTATGCATGTCCGATTTGAAGATCCAACCAGGAAGCCAGGCGCATGTCCCCATCCGCATCGGCACCCTTTACAATATCTCGCCACAACCCAGCACCCTTTTCGATATCATTCGCGTCGATTGCCGCTTTGCCTTCCAAATAAATCTTCAGGAACCGCTCCGACAAATTTGGACGAACCTCGATCTTCCAACTTCCCATGGGAATTTCAAAAATACAGGCCTTTCCATCTCTTTCGCCATTGATTTTTACAGAGCCGCGTGGGCCTTGCTCCATCTCCACCCACATCCAATCGAAAGTGGACCTGTACGCCCCTTCAGCTGACTCGGGGTTTGCAGGAGAGTTGGCAGGGCGCTCCCAGGAGAACAATCGATCGCCTGGCGTAAGCCCAGCCTTCTCACCCGCCGATCCCTTCCACACGTTCTCCACGACAACGCCGATGGGCGCATCTTCAGCCGCGACCAAGGAGCAAGACACCAGCATCAAAGCAAGGAGCATGCTTGAGCCTGAGACCATGCGAGGAGAATACTTCATGTTGCTATTCATTCTCTCAACTCCCAAACTTGCCGATGACTCGACAAGCCTATCATGATCGGTACCCTCGCGCACGAACCATGCAAGTCCGTGCCCTTCTATTGCCGGGCACAAGGAATGCCGGGCTCTTTCGTGTCAGTGTATCATGACGCCGGCGCAAAATAGACCCTGTGTCTGAACGGACGCCGGTAAATCCGTGAGGCCCGCTAACGATGCCCCCGTGCATTGACAAAGCGGATGTGTGGAGCTATAAGCAGAATTGAGGTGGATTGTTTTGCCTCCTATGAAATCGAAGCTCACCTGATTTCCTGCGTGTGAGTAATTGGCGTGTCGGACGTTATTCTTATGGATGAAGAGAGTTTGGAGCGATCATCGGTTCCCGGAATCGCACGGCGCGATCCCGTACGTGAGCGATTTCTGTGGGTCTATGAGAAATACTCGCGACGTGTCTTTGCCTTTGCCCTGCGTCTTGCGCGTGAGAAGAGTCTGGCGGAGGATCTCCTTTCAGAGACCATGCTAAAAACTATGTCCGCGCTTGCTGGAGGAAGAGAACTTGATGGTGACATCTTCCCATGGCTGTGCACCATTTGCGCCAACCTTTACCGGGATCAGAAACGCAAGGACCGTGTCAGGTGGCTTTACTACGAAGAGCAGTTGCGCGAACGGCAAGGAATGGCCGTCAAACAGGGTGACCTTCCACTTTCCAAACGAGAGACGCACGCGTGCTGGCAGGAGATACGCGTGCACATCGAGTCGATGGAAGAGAATCGGAGGACATGCATTTTGCTGAAACTATCCGGCAATTCGTATCAAGAGATCAGCGAGCTGACAAATACCGAGCCGGATCAGGTCAGGAGTCACATCCAGAATGCCATGCGTGAGCTGCGGAAGAAGTTTGGTTCTGCAAGCGAAGAGGAGCGGCCGGAATGAGTGATCAAGAAATCGACGAACTGGAAAGTTGGCTTGCACAGCAGATTTCCGCCGAAGCCGGGCCCTGTCCTGATGAGATGACTCTCCTGTCCTTCGTACATGGGAATCTCAGAGAGGATGCCATGGCGAGTATCGCACGGCATGCCGGCCTTTGTGGGAAGTGCCAGGGGGTTATGCTGGAAGAACGACACATTGCGTGTTTGATGAGCGAAGTTGCCGGCCTTCCTGAGAATGAGATTCCCGAGGTGAGCGAAGCGGTGAAGAGACGAATCTTCGCGACAGTCCCGCCGGCAAGGGAGAAAGCAAAAATTGACCGATGGTGGCACAAACAATTTTCCATTCCTTCTTGGGCGGCTCTCGGCGCAGCCGCCTCGATCCTACTGCTCCTCTATCCCGCATGGCTCGGACTCGTCGAGAACCGCAGATTGCGAATCAACACCGGAGAAATCAATCAGCCAATCAGCGACATACAAATACTGACCCTCTTCGGGGCTGTACGCTCCGAAGGCCGAGTGCCTGAAGCGAGTGCTTCCAATCCGCTCATACTCTTGCAGCTTGCTACCATGACCGATCTTCAAAGCCTCCAACACTTCCAGGCTACTCTCAGAGATGGATCGGGCCGGATTCTCTGGACCGTGGATGAGCTCCGACCGTCCAAATCCTTCGGCGGCTTTTCACTTGCCATTCCAGGATCATCCATTCATCCGGGCCCGATGACTGTGATCGTCACCGGGTACAAGGACGGTCAAGAAAAACTGCATCAGGAATACCAATTCGCGATCATCCCTTGACACGATATAGCCACTGGCGCACAAGCCGGCAATCTTGTAACTCGGAGTACATTTCCGATCACTTGCTAATGGATGACCATACCACAGGCGACGCCACGAGGCATGAAAATCAGTGTCTTGAAACCTAACGCCGTATAGCCACAACCAAACAAGGGGGCTTCGGCTACGATCGCACCCGAACCTCTCAGGAATTCAGGAAGAAATGAAGGCAGGAACGGATTTTTATTTCTACTAGCGGTGGTTTCATAAGCCATTCCTGCATTCCTCCCTTCCTGGCTTCCTGAGAAGAATTCACTGCTCTGCCTGATCTCAGCTTTTGCCATTTTGTGCCCAGATTTCACCGGTAACACACTGATGCGGCATAGGCGCAACCAAACAAGATAGCTTCGACAACGATGGCTCCCTAACCTCTCCCGGAAATTTCTAAAAAAACTCCCTTTGTGAAAATTTCGCTCTTCGCACGTTCTATTTGGTGACAGAAAGAAATGCATGAGATGACGCATATGCAGGTTCAAAGGGTAGAACCTGAACCTGAGATGATGATTCGCAACAAACAACGAAGGAGAGCAATCAAGATGAAACGCGCACTTATTCTCGCCTGTGCCATGGCGATGTGTTATGCACTCACGCCGATTGCAGCCGGACAAGTGGAACCGGCTCAGTCCGGCAATATCCAATCGGCCGCGACAGGCTGCAACGCCAACGTGCCTGCAAACGCCCAAACGGGCCTGCCAGTGCCGTTCGATGGGATGTTCTCCATTGCGCCCGGGACCTTCTTCGGGAATGACTCTATTGTCGGCAGTCTCTACATCGCCCCCGCGACCGGTCCCGGCGGCTTCAGGCAAGGCTCGCCATCCGGTGAGGCGTGCCGCAACAGCGGCGCCGACGAATCACAGTTCACGCACATCCTCACACGCAACCTGGCAGTCATGGAAACCGAGGTTTCTCAGGCATCGTGGGATAACCTCCGATTCCTGCAGCCGACGCTGCCCGCAAAGAGCTTTAGTCACCCATGGCCGGCCAATCCAGTGGAGTCGGTCAGCTGGTACGAGGCGGTGTTGTTCGCAAACCTGCTTTCGGTGCAGCGGGGATTTAATCGTTGCTACTACACCAATAGCACCAAGACGACTCCCATCGATTCGAGCAACTACAACAATAACAATACCATCTACCTCGATATGACGGCCGATGGTTATCGCCTGCCGACGGAAGGCGAGTGGGAGTACTTTGCACGCGCGGGCACAACCGGTCCGTTCTCAGTGAATGAACAGTATTATGGCAGCTCCACCTGCAGTTCATGTACCACGGCTCTATTTAGTCTGATGGGGGTCGCATGGTACTGTGGGAATAGCAGTGGCACGACACACGAGGTCGGAACGCTATCCTCTAATCCATGGAATCTGAGAGACGTGCACGGAAACGCAGATGAATGGTGCTGGGATTGGCAAAGCGGCTATCCCTCCGGCACGGTCACTGACTACACAGGTCCTGCATCCGGCACCTTCCGCATCGCTCGCGGAGGTCACTACGCCAACAACCCCAGCGCTTGTCGATCAGCCTCACGCGGCTATACGTACCCGGATGTATCATCATATCCGTCTCTCGGCTTCCGGCTGGTCAAGTCCATACCCATTATGTGGGATTGGGACTTCGGTGACGGCAGTCTGCACGCATTCCAGTCGAACGCTCATCACAGCTACTCTCATGCAGGCACATTCACCTGGACGGTGACGGCCACAGTCGAGGGGACACCATGTGTGAAAACCGGGCAGATTGGAGTATCTGATGCCTGCACAGCCGCCTCGATCGTCATACAGCCGCAAAGCCAGACGATCAGCAGCGGGCAAACAGCGACATTGACGGTTATTGCAGGTGGCACCGCGCCTTTCACAGATCAATGGTATCAGGGCCCGAGCGGCGACACGCACTCACCGGCCAGCGCCGATTCTTATAGCTTCACGACGCCCGCCTTGTTCTCCACAACCAGTTACTGGGCGCGCGTCACAAACGGCTGCAACCTCGCCGGCGCCGACAGCGTGACGGCCACGATCACCGTCACCGGCTCAACCATCTCGGGCCCGACGATCACCAGCATCAAGTCCAAGACGAGCAAGGCAGGATCGTCAGCGACAATTTACGGAACCGGTTTCTCAACCGACAAGAAGAAAGATGTCGTCTACTTCGGCACGAAGAAGGTCAAGAACATCAGCAAGGTAAAGACGACGAGCCTGAAGGTGACGATTCCGAAAGTGAGGAAAGGGACGTGCGCCGTTACGGTTCTGGTCAATGGCGTCACAAGCAATGCATTCACTTTCACGGTGAAGTGAGTTGCGTGAAGGAATAAGAAATTCCCATGAAGTATGCTTACATTTCAACGGGGATTAAAGTGAAAATTTGATTTTTCTCGTTTCCCATCCAAGCAGCAGGTTGTGCGGCGGTTCTGTTGTTACTCTGCCATATGCGATCCCATTGCGGAACTGCCGCCTGGTGCATTCGGCTCGACGCCCAAGGCAAGGTCATCTGGCAGAAGACACTCGGGGGCAGCCCGGCCGATAGCGTCGTGTCGATCGGGCAGATAGCGGACGGAGGCTATCTTCTGGTCATATCCACAAATTGTTGACGCGGTTTTTTTACGCAGCATATGATCTGAAAGGAAACACAAGAAACTGGGTTTATGTGGAAACAATCTAAGCATTAGTTAGACCGCAGGCTCACGATATTGGAGGAGCCGAGGAGGTAGTAATGCCCGTGCTGTTTTGTTTACTCTTCGTTCTCGGATATCCAATGCTCATGACGTCTCCCAACCCTGCCGTCACGCAGGCCCAGTGCACCACATCGGCTGAATGGGAGGCGGCCACAGCCTTGTTGCATGAGCTCGACGCGGCGTACGACGCTCGCGACGCGGCCCGGTTCAGCGCCATATTCGTGCAGGAAGCGAGTTTCGAATTTCCAGTTGAGGGAATCAGGATGCGGGGGCGTGATGAAATCCGGCAAGTTTTTGCGGGGAGATTTCAAACTCTCACGCCTGAGATACGACACGTGACAACACTTCGCGCGCTTGATGTGATCCTTCCCGGGTTGTTGGCTGTGGATTTCGAAGTGGACATAGTAGGAACCGACTCCAAGACGGGCAACACCCAAACTCCCCTCTTCCACTACTCTGGCGTGGGCTTGGGGGTACGCACGGATTCGCAATGGCACATACGGCTTGCGCGTGTTTATCATATGACCAAATGATGGACGGTTGCGGCGTCCCGGAATGGCAGGCGGGGTGTGCGCGTTGCGGTCTAGCAAGCGATTGAAGCCGACAAAGTCCAGGCCGGCGCTTGACGGCGGCCTAAAGGGAGTAACCATGTCGATCGATGATTTTAACCGCAGAGATTTTCTCAAGTCCGTCGCGGGCATCTTTTCGATGAATTTGCTCGACTGGGATGCGTTGCCACACGGTTCGCTGACCCAGGGACGGACAGGTGGGTACGATGCCATCATCATCGGTGCCGGGCTGGGAGGCCTGAGCTGTGGGGGCGGCCTTCGCTCGGCAGGGATTTAAGCCACTTGTCCTGGAACAACACACCAAACCCGGCGGCTACGCGACAACCTTTACGAGGAACGATTTTACGTTCGATGTTTCGCTCCACTCAACCACGATCGGCGAGCGGAACGGAATCCCGAACCTCATTCCCGGTTTCCCCGAGATCAGCGACGTGGAGTTCGTGTCGCCTCCTCATCTGTACCGTGTGATCTATCCTGAGCACGATATCCGGGTGCCGCAGAAGAATCTACCGCAGTATATCGGCATTCTCAAGGAGCTCTTCCCCAAGGAGGCGGAAGGCATCGATGGTATTTTCGGCGACATGCAGGGAGTGGCGTCCGATGTTGGTAAGATCTCCAGCGCCAAAGGTCAGATTGACATGAGCACGTTTCCAGTCGAATACACGTACCTCTACAAAACCTACGGCGCGACGTGGGGAAATATGGTGGATGCCCGGATCAGGAATCCGAAGTTGAAGACAATCATCTCCTCACTCTGGCCGTACTTCGGTCTGCGACTGAACTGTGCAAGACAACGTGGGCCTGATATCATCCATCTCGCAGATGGGGCGGCAATTATTCTGCGGGAAAGGAATTTCACGATGCGATCCAAACTGAATGCGCTCACAGGCACAATGCTCGTTTTGCTGATTTGCCTCAGCACGACGCCGGGCCTTGCGCGAGCCGGGCAGGCTCCACTCAAGCTCTCCATTGCTTTCACCGGCGACAGCCAGATCGGGCTCGACCCATGGCTGGAAACCAAGGACCAGAATCCCAGCTCAGCCAACATTCCCCAGCTACGCCAGACTCTGATGGATATCACGAATCAGCCGATTCGACCCAGGTTGTTCTTTTTCCTGGGCGACATGGTCGTGGGTCTATTGCCTGATGAGGGCCACGCCATGTCACTGCAGCTGGAAGGCTGGCAGCAGTACTACAGGTCGTTCAGCCATCCCCAAGGCATGCAACTCCTGCCGATAGCGGGCAACCATGAGACTGACGTCTTCAACTTCCAAACATTTGCTTCAGAGCCGTATGCATATGCTTACGATGTGTGGCTCGCTTGGATCGCCCGGTATGGCTACGATCATTGCGCGGGGAACGGGCCAAAGCATGGCGGATCAAATCCCGACAAGCTCGTGCGCGACGAGAGCAACATGACGTTCTCGTTCAATCTGAAGGGCATTCACTTCGTTGTGATCAACACGGACACACTGTCTACCGAAATCGATCCGTCTACTCATCTGCCATATACGGGCTGGATTCCGATCAACTGGGTGGAGCGGGACCTCGCGGCTGCGAAGAAAAACCGCGGGATCTCCGCAATCATCGTGATCGGACACCGATTCATCGAGGCACCGGCATACGACAACTCCCCTGAGGAGACGGGCATTCTGAATGACGCGGCGCATCCATTCGCATCACGACTCTCCGCAGACCTCCGGGGCAACAAGAAAGTGAAAGTCTATCTCTGTTGTCACGCGCATTCGTGGGAGGCTTTCCGGCTTCAACACGGCAGAGGTGTGTGGCAGATTATCGCGGGTAATGCGGGCGCTCCGTTGGACTCCTCTTGGCAGCCGGCCGGCGGCGTCTACTATGGGTATTCAATCCTGGACATATATGCTAGCGGGAGGATGGTGGTCCGCGGATTTGGACGAGCGCTACCGCCGCCTCCGCAGGAGTTTTATGAGGGTGAGCCCGTGGTGCCCAAGCCAGCCCGCCTGAAAGAGCGCATCGTCATCAGCAACAACTGGTGAAGGAATAACCGTCGCGCTGCCAGGCTGGGGGCCGCAAGGAGGATGCAACATTAGCTCGACGAATATTCGACACACGGCCGTGGCGCTGCTGGCTGGTTGCGTGTTCTTGGCGACGGGAGTTGCCGCTTCGCATTCGCACGTGACCGATTATTCGTCGGGAGAGGCAGCCCACGTCTTAATCTTCGACTTTTTCTTGACATCTGATCCAGAACCGAAGGCAATGGCAGGTGATGAGCCGTGCAGCAAGGGTTGATCTCGAGGGTGCGCTCTGCCGTGTGATGTGTCGCGGGGTAGCGCGTCTGCCGGTCTTTCTGAGCAACGAAGATCGAGCGCGGTTTCTCAGGGGAGTGCGTGATATGGTGGCGGAAGGCGATCTGGTTGTCTGTGCCTTCTGTCTGATGCCCAATCACTATCATCTCCTCTGCGAGACCCCACGGGGCGGTCTATCGAGATGGATGCGGTACATCAATGGGGACTATGCGTGCTGGTTCAATCGTCGACATCGTCGAGTTGGGCACTTGTGGCAGGGGCCGTGCGATTGTCGTGGAAGACGGCGACTACGTGGCGGAGTGCTCCCGACACATCCATCCGAATCCGAATCGATCAAGGATCACGCGGCCGGCTGAGCGGTACCGCTGGTCGAGCTATCGGAACTACGTCGGTGGACCCGCCCCGGTCGATTGGGTCGAGACCGGTCGTGTTATGGGCCTCTTTGGTGGCGACGGCACGCAATACATGGCATACGTGGAAGCATGGGCGAGAAGTCCGTCGAGCCGTTTGAGAGAGCAGTTGCCGGACTGGTGCTGGTCGGGAATCAATCTGTTAGGCACATACGCCGTCTGTTCGCCGGTCGGCAAGAGAGCGTCGAAGTGCCCTCTTTGAGGCAGTTGCGGAGAACCGCACTGGCGTCAGCGGAGGACGTGGAGGCTGCGATCCGAAGCGAATTTGCCGGCGCCACTGCCCGGCGCCAAGGCCGCCTGTTGCTCTATGGGACACGACGTTTCTTGTCACTTCGCTCCAATGACATTGCTCGCCGGTACTCGCGAACGCCGGCGGCCGTGACCGTCGCCACCAAAGCCATCCAAGCCGAGACAGCGCGCAACCGAACCCTGGCAGCGAGCCTTCGCCTCTGAGGTTGTCTGTGCTCAAGCAATACATCGAGCAACAAGAGGCGATTGAATGACCGGAGCCGCGCTTCACTACCAGCCAAGCCTCCGGCTATGGCTGGAGCTCTGCACGGCGGGAGAGCGTAGTATATAATCATAAGTAACCGATAGGAGGCTACAATGCAGGAGGACCTGATGGGCCTTTCGTTGACAAATGTCCCGTGGCGGCTGACGAGATCCGTCACGCGCCAACATCCGTGATCGGGATCAATGATGCAATGACGACGTGACACGCACGGATCGATGACGACGATGTTGTTGGACGAACTGCGGCCGACCCCCCGAGGGGACGATCACCAATCGCAGCAGATTGACCGGCACACGGTCCGTCTATGCAGACGATGCAGGATGACGGCTTTTCTTCTCCTGCCAAGACACAGAGTGCGCGGATGACAATATCTCGAAGCAGCCGGCCCACCCGCCTGAGAGAACCTCCGATCAGGCATCTGACCATGAGTTCTGATCACGACTCCGTCAGGGACATCGTCGCATCCTCCTCTTTCTGCGGGACGTGCAAAACGCGTGCCGCTCGCCCATTCCCACCGCGAACATGAATCCAGATGCCGACATGAATGTTTTCATTGCTATTTGTCTTTTTCCGCGCCCAGGTACACGTTCACGATGCCAACCAAACGGTTAGACACTCTAACCTTTTGGTTAGACCTGCAAGATCACATCGGCGGCGGCAATGTAGCGATGAGGAATATCGCGCGCGTGTTTTCAGTCGATTGAGAGAGGCCCATTTTTCGCCGGACTCAACTCATCACGTGGCATCGGCATTGCAGTGGTACTCATGTCATGAATAGAAGGAGTAATGGAATAGTGCGAAGGATCGCTTGTCTTTTGATCGCCTTTGGCACGTCCGCTGCGACCAAGATGGCCGCGACGGAACCTGTGAAGTTTCTCACCCTCAAACGTTCTACTTCAGGATGAGAGGAGTCAAAAGGAGCAAACCCATGAAGAAGAATTCTATTTTCTTGATTTTCACGCTAGTCTTGTCTTGCGCGGTGGTTTTATTGCTCAGCCCAGTGCGTTCCCAATGCGGCAATGCTGAACAACCGGCGGATGACACCCTCCAGCCCCAGGCTTCCGCAAGTGCGATGGGTGGATCCGGATGGATCGCTGGTTGGGGAGCGAATACCTACCACCAGGGCTCCCCTCCGACAACCAACAACAACTACGTGGCCATCGCCGCGGGCGGCTATCACAGCGTCGCCCTCAGGTCTGATGGCAGCATCGAAGCTTGGGGGAACAACGTCTACGGCCAGAGGAACGCGCCGACGGGCACTAACTACGTGGCCATTGCCGCGGGCAACCGCCACAGTCTCGCCCTGAAGTCCAATGGGAGCGTCGTGGGATGGGGAGACAATACCTATGGCGAGACGAACCCGCAGACCGGTAGCCAGTATGTCGCCATTGCGGCTGGTGATGACTGCAGTATCGCCCTCAAATCGGACGGCAGCATCGTGGTCTGGGGGGACACTTCCTACGGCCTAGGTACGCCACCAACTGATAACGACTACGTGGCCATCGCCGCAGGTGGCCACCACGGGATCGCCCTCAGGTCGAATGGCTTGATCGCAGTCTGGGGGGACACCTCCTACGGTCTCAACACACCGCCATCGGGTCAGTACATTGCCATCGCGGCCGGCTACTATCATGGCCTCGCCCTGAATAATCTCGGCTACATCGTGGGATGGGGATTTGATGGAAACGGCGAGATCGACTCGCCGACAGACTACGGCTACGTGGCCATCGCGGCGGGCTACGCCCACGGCCTCGCCCTCAAGCCGGACGGCAGCATCGTCGGGTGGGGGAGCAATTCCAAGGGGCAGGCTTCGCCACCCACAGGCCACAAGTATGTGGCGATTGCCTCGGGAGGCAGCGCGTATCACAGCCTCGCCCTCTTCGGGTACGAAGTCAGGGCGTCGGTCTCCGGAGGCAACGGCAGCGTGAGTCCGGCTGTGCAACCGGTCGCGGTTGGCGGCAGTGCGACGGTCAACATCACTCCAGACGCCGGATACCGGGTTGCTTCGATCATCGACAATAGTGTCGCCATGCCCGCTACCCTCTCGTATGTCATCAGCAAAGCGGTTGCGGGCCACATCATCGTTGTCAGCTTCGAGCCCGGGTGCGATTCGCCGTCGATCACGACCGATCCCCAAAATCAGACGATCGGGAATGGCGATAGTGCGACTTTGGCTGTGGTTGCGGTCGGCATGGCGCCTCTTCACTATCAGTGGTATCAGGGCACCTACCCATACACGAGCCACACTGTTGGAACCGACGCCGATTCCTATTCAACCGGAGCGCTCACGACCACGACGAGCTTTTGGGTGCGCTTGTCGAATACTTGTGGGCAAACCAACAGCGCCACAGCCACGATCACCGTCAGCGGCACCGGATCCGGCCCGACAATCACCAACGTCACGTCTAAGACAAGTAAGGCCGGATCGTCCGCGACAATTTACGGAACTGGTTTCTCAACCGACAAGAAAAAGGATGTTGTGTACTTCGGCACGAAGAAGGTCAAGAACATCACTAAGGCGAATACAACAAGCCTGAAGGTGACAATTCCAAAAGTGGCGAATGGGACGTACGCGGTGACCGTGGCCGTCAACGGTACTTCGAGCAATGCGGTGAATTTCACAGTGAAATAGGTGGTGCGCGCAATCCTTTCCCCACCTAAGAAGGAGGATCGACATGAGGAGGATTACCTCTTGACCAGGATCACGCGTTCGTCCGGCGCAGGCGAGGGAGATCTGTGGTGCCTTGAAGGAAGGAAATGCACCAGGAGATCGTCCATGGTAGGGAATTGCATTTTCTTCATGTGGCCTCCGCAAGGAGGGCACTTGACTGGGATCGGAGAGGAGGGACAGAACCTTGAACAGATGTAAGAAACCCATCCAGCGGGCAGCGGTCACATCGCTCTGCTTCGTGATCGCATTGGCCACCATCGTTCTCGTGAGACGCTCGGGCGCAGCGTCCAGCAAGTTTTCTGCAGTGCCGATCTGGGAGTACGCAATCCCCGCAAACTTGCAGGGAATCATCGACGACGTCGCGATCCTGCCGGGGGATTCCCAGGTCGTGGCAACGACTCCGAATGCGGTCTTAAGTGTGGGTGTGGCGAATGAATTCGTTCTGCGCTTCGCGCTAGGCCCCGGCCGTAGCGCGGTTATCGCCGCCGAGGGCTCCCGTGTAGGAATTTTTACGCATGATCGCGATCGCGTCGTTCGCTTCGAGGTCACCGACTTGTCAGGAGCGACGCTGACCCAGGTATGGAGTGCGGAACACTTCCACTATCGTCTCGCTCCCAAGGGCGACTCCATCGTCGGGATCGATTCCGGTGGTGCCTCTCTGCCGTTTGAGGCGGATCATTTCGTGTACCGGTTCTTCGATTCGTCGGGGTCGAGCAGGGGCGAGGTTCAGTCGCCGGGCCCGCAGCCCAAGGATTCCGACTACACCCCCGACGGCACATGCTTCCTCATCAGCAATGCGCAGGGCCTCTCTTCCTATAGTGTTGCAGACGCATCCCTTCGATGGAGGATTAGCAAGAAGGTGAAGTTCTTCGCCCCGGCGGTTGGGACGACCGATGAAGTCGTGGCCTCGGATGACAGACAGAGGAATCTGGCCGAACTGTACCAGGCCGGGCAGCTTCGATGGGGCTACACGCTCGCTGACAACGTCAGGAATCTGGGCATCTCCCCAAGCGGTGGCTTCGTCCTTGCTTCCGACGCGAAGACTCTGCGTGCATTCGGCTCGAACAGCAGCGAGCCGATTTGGTCTTTCACAGTCCCGAATTCCCATCTCTCGATCAACTCGGTGGCCGTGAACGATCTCGGCGTGGTTGCCTTGGGGGCGCAACACGACAGCTTGGGGAGCGGAACGGTCTTCATCCTCGATCCCACAGGCACTGAGATCTTCAGCAAGGAGACGGCTCACACGCTATCCAACGCGTGGATTCCTGTGGTCCAATTCGATGCGATGGGCGGGTACTGCCTGATTCGCACGCTCGAGGTCATGACCATGATCTCGATTTCTTCCCACGACTGAGGAGGTGTGGAATGGCAAGGAACGTTTCTTCGGTAACGCTGAGCCTGCTCCTTCTCTGCCTTGCGATTATGTTGCAGGGCTGTTCGGGCGGGACGATGTTCCCGGTCACGTATTGGCCGCTCGAGCCAACGGGTTCGACCCACCCCATAGGAAACAGCGGGAGTGAATTCGAGGACTTCAGCATACCATCCGCTCCATACCTACACCTGGGAATGGATATCATGGGCAACCCGGCTCCTAAGGGCCCGTTCGTCATCGTCACGAGCACCGGATATGTCACCCTGACGACCTACGGCAGCAACTCAACCCAGAATGGCATCATCATCTCGACCTCTGACAGCCGCGAATACACATACTGGCACTTGGACTACAACTCGATCCAGCAATCCGTACGAGATGCGGACGCGAAAGCCTGGGGCGCACTGTCCGCGGGCTCCAAGGTCGCTCGGCTGCACATCTGGCCCTCGTGTCAATTCCACCACCTACACTATCAGATACGGAAGTTTCTTGTGAGTATGACCCTACTCCTCGTCGACCCCATCTGGACCGTAACACCAAGAAACGACACTAGCGATCCAGTCATCGAGGGCGTGTATTTTACGGAGGGCGGAACGAACACTGAGTTACCCACCGATAGCAACGGCCGGCCAGTCCTTACAGGAAAAGTCGACATCGTAGCGCAGGCATACGACACGCAGTTCGGCAATTACAGAACCGGCGTTCAGTCTATCTGGTACGTGGTCATCAAGCCCTTGTTAGGCAAGTACAGCCCGGTCGTACAGAGGGGCGAAGTCATGGATCTCGAGTTCCCCAACAACAGCTTGGTGAACCTTATCTACCGTAACTCGACACCTTTCGTTTCCAACAGCGACTACTGCGGGACGAAGAAGGCTTACTATGTCGTGACCAACGTCGATGACCTGGGAAACATCACCGAGTCAGGGTGCTGGGACACCACGGCCCACCCAAATGGAGTGTACAAGGTAGGTGTCGCGGCAATGGACGCTTCTGGGAACACTGGTCAATATTGGACCACAGTGGTCATCAGCAACTGAGCTCATGTCAGGAGGTGAAGCTATGTCGAACGAATGTGTGAAAAGGACAACGGCCGGACGCTTTCAAGACGCTGTCAACGGCCGACTCTCATGCTCGCTGGGACTTCTGTTGCTGGTGTCTCTTGGCAGCGTGGCTCAACTGCATGCTGCCAGGACCACTAAGCTGACCGTGACTCAGGATGGAGTTCCAGTCAATCTCCGACGCGGTATGACCTTCAACTCGGGCAAGCTGGGTACGTTCGAGGTCGCGTTGAGGACGAGCGATGGAAAGCCAGTGGCAGGTGGCACGATCATGAGTAGACTCGAAGACCAACCCAGCTCCAACAACATCATAATGCTCCGGCAGTCGACCGATGAGAACGGGTTCGTGATAGTGCAGGTACCGGTCCCTCGCAGGTACGTCCTCGAACAGGTTCTGGGGCTAAGGTTGCCGAAGCGAATCCGCGTGGTCATCGAATTCAAAGGAACCCGGAAACTGCGGGGCGCCAGCGTGCGGTTGCCAGTTTCCGTTTTAGCTTCGGATTATTAGGATTGCAGACCATTCGGGAGCCGGGTAGCAGCGCGCCTATGAGTGTCTGCGAGCGCATATGCCCGATGGGGGCCTGAGTTCGTTCTACCAGCGGTTTCTTACTACGCACGTAGTATTCCTCCAAATGAGGTCGAGGAGCAATCGCCTATGTCCTAGCCAAACGGTTAGACACTCTAACCGTTTGGTTAGACCGCGGGATCGCATCGGCGGCAACGATGTAACGATGAGGAACTTTGTGCACGTGTTTTCAGTCGATTGAGAGAGGCCCATTTCTCGCCGGACTCAACTCATCACGTGGCATCGACTTTGCAATTACAGCCGTGTCATGAACAGGACACGATCGGATAGGCGCCTTGGCGGCATTCAATTCCCAGGTCACCGACACTTGGTGACGGAGAGAGATACATGAGATGACGCATGCCCAGGTTCAAGGAGCAAAGCCTGAACCTGAGGTTACGGGTGATAACGAACAACGAAGGAGAACAATCAAGATGAAACACACACTTATCCTCGCCTGTGCTATGGCGATGTGTTATGCATTCACGGCAGTCGCCGCCGGGCAGGTAGCGTACGGAGGCTATCTTCTGGTCCTATCCACTAATTGTTAACGCGGTTTTCTACGCAACATATGATCTGGAAGGAAACACAAAATACGGAACCTTTCGCCTCGCTGAGAATCCGGACGGATGCGGCGCGGCGATTCAAAAAGGTCGACAACGCGACCGCTGTCGTCTGGAAGTTGCTCCTGATCGCAGAGAAGCGCTTCCGGCGGTTGAACTCACCGGAACTCTTGAAGG
>CAIWXX010000118.1 GCA_903916735.1 uncultured Acidobacteriota bacterium | reverse complement strand
TTATGTCTTGGGCTACACACGTGCTACAATGGCCGGTACAATGGGCTGCAAACCCGCGAGGGTGAGCCAATCCCCAAAGCCGGTCTCAGTTCGGATTGAAGGCTGCAACTCGCCTTCATGAAGCTGGAATCGCTAGTAATCGCGTATCAGCACGATGCGGTGAATACGTTCCCGGGCCTTGTACACACCGCCCGTCACATCACGAAAGTGGGCTGTACCAGAAGTCGTTGAGCTAACCCGCAAGGGAGGCAGGCGCCTAAGGTATGGTTCATGATTGGGGTGAAGTCGTAACAAGGTAGCCGTAGGAGAACCTGTGGCTGGATCACCTCCTTTCTAAGGTGCTTGTCCCGAGCCGAGAGGCGACGGATAATACCCTAGGTCGATAGTACCTTTCGTGACGACACCACTACCTAGTTTTGAGAGAACTGCAAATGTTCTTTGAATTCCTGCCGGATCAATTGAATTGATATTGATCGAAGCAGTCTTGAGAATAAGAATTTCGGGTCATTTCCGGAAGGGCCATATAGGCCCGCTACCAAGGGCCTATAGCTCAGGTGGCTAGAGCGCACGCCTGATAAGCGTGAGGTCTGTGGTTCAAGTCCACATAGGCCCACCATCGCTTGTCGAATGCGGGGAATTAGCTCAGCTGGGAGAGCGCCTGGTTTGCAACCAGGAGGTCGCCGGTTCGATCCCGGTATTCTCCACCATATGCCTCGCGTTGGTGGCACTGGAATTGGGTAACGGCTGCACAGGGTTTCAATAAGTTTTTCCACGGACTTCGCGTCAGTGGGATGTTCTTTGAAAATCGAATAACATGGCTCAATAATTCGTAACTCACCAGATAATTTTTCTGGGCCCGTAAAGCAGGCATTTCGCCTGCCGAACAGGCACAGTGGAGTTTATGGTCAAGCTACTAAGGGCGTACGGTGGATGCCTAGGCGCAGAGAGGCGAAGAAGGACGTTGCAGGCAGCGAAAAGCTCCGGTTAGCCGCCAAGCAGGCTCTGACCCGGAGGTCTCCGAATGGGGCAACCCCTCCCGGATAATACCGGGAGATTCTCCTCTGAATTCATAGGGGGAGTAAAGTAAACCCAGGGAAGTGAACCATCTTAGTACCTGGAGGAAGAGAAAGCAATTGCGATTTCCCCAGTAGCGGCGAGCGAACGGGAAACAGCCTAAACCGTCGGTATGTAAGCGTGCGTGCGTTGTACCGACGGTGTTGCGGGGCCGAGCATGGCTCGAATGCACTCGAGCCGGGGAGTGAGAAACCGATTTTTTAGTTGAAGGGTCTGGAAAGTCCCACCAGAGAAGGTGACAGTCCTGTAGGCAACAGGAAATCGGCTCCCTCGTTCGGTTCCCAAGTACCGCGGGGCACGTGAAACCCTGTGGGAAGCTGGGAGGACCATCTTCCAAGGCTAAATACTACTCTGCGACCGATAGTGAACTAGTACCGTGAGGGAAAGGTGAAAAGAACCCCTGTTAGGGGAGTGAAATAGTACCTGAAACCGTATGTCTACAAGCAGTTGAAGCGCTATGGCCCAGCCGCAAGGTTGGGTCCTGCGCGACAGCGTGCCTTTTGCATAATGAGCCGGCTAGTTATTGTACGTGGCAAGGTTAAACCCTGAAGGGGTTTCAGCCGCAGCGAAAGCGAGTCTGAATAGGGCGTTTTAGTCGCGTGCAATAGACGTGAAGCTGGGTGATCTACCCTTGGGCAGGATGAAGCATGGGTAATACCATGTGGAGGTCCGAACTAATGTTGGTTGAAAACAGCTTGGATGACCTGAGGGTAGGGGTGAAAGGCTAATCAAACCCAGTGATAGCTCGTTCTCCTCGAAATAGCTTTAGGGCTAGCCTCGCGGGGTTGGCTACGGTGGTAGAGATCTGGATGGACTAGGGGCCTTACACGGTTACTGAATCCAACCAAACTTCGAATGCCGTTGACGCATACCGCGGGAGTCAGACAGTGGGGGCTAAGCTTCATTGTCGAAAGGAAAACAGTCCAGACCGCCGGCTAAGGTCCCTAAATACAGGCTAAGTGGGAAAGGATGTGGAAACGCTCTGACAGCCAGGAGGTTGGCTTAGAAGCAGCCATCCTTTAAAGAAAGCGTAATAGCTCACTGGTCAAGCGGTTCCGTGCCGATAATTCAACGGGGCTGAAAGCCTGTTACCGAAGCCGCGGACTCGTGCCGCAAGGCATGATTGGTAGAGGAGCATTCTCAACCGGTCGAAGTCGGATCGTAAGGACCGGTGGACGGTTGAGAAGAGACCCTGCCGGCATAAGTAGCGATAAGGTCTGTGAGAACCAGACCCGCCGAAAATCTAAGGTTTCCTGAGCAAGGTCAATCCGCTCAGGGTGAGTCGGTCCCTAACCCGAGGCCAAGCGGCGTAGGGGATGGACAGCAGGTTAATATTCCTGCACCGCCGGGAAGACGTTATGAGCAATGGGGGGACGCAGAAGGATAGGTATACGCACTACTGGATGTGCGGCGGCAATCGTAGGAGGGATTGGTTGGCAAATCCGCCAGTCCGTTAACTCCAAGGAAAGCTGGGGAATGCGCCTTCGGGCAAACCAACTTACTGATTCCACACTGCCAAGAAAAACCTCTAGCCAGACTTCCAGGCGACCGTACCGTAAACCGACACAGGTAGATGAGGAGAGAATCCTCAGGCGCTGGTGAGAACACTCGTTTAGGAACTCGGCAAACTCGCCCCGTAACTTCGGAATAAGGGGCGCCTCAGTAGAGTGTAAGAGTTCACCTCTGAAGCTCGATGAGGCCGCAGTGAAAAGGGTCAAGCGACTGTTTACTAAAAACACAGGTCTCTGCAAAGCCAAAAAGGCGATGTATAGGGGCTGACGCCTGCCCGGTGCCGGAAGGTTAAAGGGAGGGGTCATTGGGAAGCAATTCCTGAGAAGCTCTGAACTGAAGCCCCGGTAAACGGCGGCCGTAACTATAACGGTCCTAAGGTAGCGAAATTCCTTGTCGGGTAAGTTCCGACCTGCACGAATGGCGTAACGATTTGACCGCTGTCTCAACGAGTGACACCGCGAATTTGTAGTACCGGTGAAGATGCCGGTTACCCGCATCAAGACGGAAAGACCCCGTGCACCTTTACTACATCCTAGTATTGAACTTTGGTTCGTCATGCGCAGGATAGGTGGGAGGCTTCGAACCGTTCCTCTCGGGGGACGGGGAGCCAACGGTGAGATACCACCCTTGTCGTTCTGAAGTTCTAACCTCGGGCCCCTTATCGGGGTCAGGGACAATGCTAGGTGGGTAGTTTGACTGGGGCGGTCGCCTCCTAAACAGTAACGGAGGCGCACGAAGGTGCGCTCAGGCTGATTGGAAACCAGCCATAGAGTGTAAAGGCAGAAGCGCGCTTAACTGCGAGACCTACAAGTCGAGCAGGTGGGAAACCAGGTCTTAGTGATCCGGCGGTCCCGTATGGAAGGGCCGTCGCTCAACGGATAAAAGGTACGCCGGGGATAACAGGCTTATCTTGCCCAAGAGTTCATATCGACGGCAAGGTTTGGCACCTCGATGTCGGCTCATCGCATCCTGGAGCTGTAGCAGGTTCCAAGGGTTAGGCTGTTCGCCTATTAAAGCGGTACGTGAGCTGGGTTTAGAACGTCGCGAGACAGTTCGGTCCCTATCTGATGTGGGCGGAGGAGATTTGAGGGGGGCTGTCCTTAGTACGAGAGGACCGGGATGGACGAACCTCTGGTGTACCAGTTGTCGCGCCAGCGGCACCGCTGGGTAGCTACGTTCGGTTGTGATAAACGCTGAAAGCATATAAGCGTGAAGCACGCCCCAAGATGAGATCTCCCGTGCGCAAGCACCTAAAGACCCCTGGAAGACCACCAGGTTGATAGGCTGGGTGTGTAAGGGTGGTGACACCTTTAGCTAACCAGTACTAATCGGTCGTGAGGCTTGACCATAGATTTCACTGTGCTTTAGTGCCACAGGAAAATTTATCGTGAGTTATGAATCACGAGCCATGTTGTTCGATACGATAATGAGCTTTCCCGGTGACTTTAGCGGAGGGGCCACACCCGTTCCCATTCCGAACACGGCCGTTAAGCCCTCCAGCCCCGATGGTACTGCATGGGTAACTGTGTGGGAGAGTAGGACGTTGCCGGGGATAAATTCGATACAAATCCCCGCTGTTTCAAATGAAGCAGCGGGGATTTTTTATTGAAAGGACTTGTTCCCAAACTCCTTTCAGACGCATCCTCGAAAAGGCCATCGGAAATAGGTACACCGCGGCCTTATGCACCATGTAGCCCAGAAGCCAAACCACTGTCAATAGCCGAGCTAATTGAGCCACCTCTTTGACTCCGAAAGGGGCAAACGCCATTGTTGATCGACTTCCCGATTTTCGATGCAATATTAGATGCATAATGTAGCAGGAGATGATGCACAATGGTTGTAACACTGAGAAAAATGCCATCCCAGATGGAAAAGCGCCTTCGAGAGAAGGCACAGGTCTCCAAGGCGAGCTTGGCGCAGACTGTCATCGGTTTGTTGGAAGAAACTCTTGGTTTGCGCGAAGCCGTGCCGGCAGAGTATCACGACCTGCACTGACTCGCAGGTACGTGGTCTGAGCGCGAGGCCAACGAATTCGACAAGACTCTGAGCGAACAGCGAACAACCGAGAAGGCTTTATGGCGCTGAGCAATCGCGTGCTTCTGGACACTTCCGCCTATTCGGCCTTGCGCCGCGGCAATCAAGAGGTGCTGCGCCTGGTCCAGCGTACGGATCGGATTGTGTTTACCCCAATAGAAATGGGGGGATTGCTCGAGGGATTTCGGAAGGGCCACCAAGCTGAGCGGAACACGACGGAACTCTCGCGCATGCTTGAATCGTCACGGGTGATGGTAGTAGAAATTTCACATACTACGGCAGAGTGCTATGCCCAGATCTTTGATGGGTTGCGCAGGATAGGGAAACCAATCCCAGAAAACGATATCTGGACCTCTGCAAGCGCCATGGACTTCCGATCGTGACCACCGATCGGCATTTCGAATATGTGACTCAGGTGAGGACGCAGTTATTCATCGTGAGCTGAATATGGAAAGTTTGCCGGTTTTGGCGCCCCAGAAGGCGGCAAATCGGCACTCCGGAATCACCTTCCCGACTCTCATTACTGCTGCCGGTGAGAAAGCATCGAAACGGTTTCTGGAATTTTTCACGGCCAACATCCGAAACCGGAATATTCGGAAAGCTCAGGCTCAAGCCGTGGCCCGGTTCGCAAACTGGTGTGATATAGGCGAGGACTCGTTATCGAGAAACTTGAGCCAATGATTGTCGCCGCTTACGTTGAAGAGCTCCAGACAAATGTGTCCGCCCTGAGAGTGAAACAACATCTTGCCGCGAACCGCATGCTCTTCGATTATCTCGTTGTGAGCCAGGTGATGCCATTCAATCCGGCTGCGGCTGTGAGAGGGCCGAAGCACGTCGTGAAACTAGGGAAGACCCCGGTGCTTTCAGCCGAAGAGGCACGAAAGCTTCTAGATTCGACTAACATCGAGCATGCCGTGGGCCTGCGCGATCGCGCGATGAAAATACTTGTCGAACCAAGCGGCGCAGCTCCTGTCGCTGCCTTGATGAGCGGCAGGGGGGTTTTCATACGGCCTTCCTCTCTGCTTCTGCGTTCATCAGAATGTAGGCGTCATCGAGCATCACGCCTCCTCCAGGATTGCTCGATGTGTGATCCTTCTCGCGAGATCAGACAAACAAATCGTCGATGCCGGCGTTCGGGCGTTTCTTCTGGTTTGCCGCCTGCCTGTCGTCAGCGATCATTCCATCACCCCTGCATAGCCATCTCGGGCTGAGCAAAGCGCTGTCCGAAAGGAACTATCTCGTTGAAAAATCGCCTCTCTGGCGAACATAAGCATTTCCTTATGCTCCTTGCACGGGAGATTAGCTGATTCCTCAGGCACCACCCGGCTGCCGTGTCGATAATAGAGTTAAATGCTATGTGATGACATTAGGCACCCACGGCCCCTGGCGGGGACGGCGAAATTCAAGGAGGTTACTATGACCAAGATGTCGAGGATTTGGTTCGCTCTCGCAATTTTCTTGATGGCAGGCGCGCTTCATGCGCGGGCCCTCGCAATCGCATCCCATCGAATCAATATCAACTTCGGCACCACGCGGGCCACTGTTCCCTATGAGCGGACGGTGGCGCTGGGCAGTCATAGCCACGCGACTCGAGCCGTTATAGTCATCCATGGAGCGGACCGGACGGCGGTCGAGCGATTTCATGACATAGAGGACGCCGCGGCATTGGCAGGGACGGCCACACAGAGCAGCACCATCATTTTCTCGCCGCAGTTCCTGCATAAAACAGACGCCACGGGGTTGACTTCCGACGTCCTGACGTGGCCGGATGGAAGCGACTACGGTTGGAACACATGGAAGTTCGGCCTCGATTCCAACCCGGGTCCCAATGCCGTGAAGATCACCTCTTACCGGGTCATCGACCTGATCGTGCAGAACCTCCTGAACCGGACGGCCTATCCCAACCTGCGCGATATCGTTATCGCCGGCCAATCAGCGGGCGGCATGTTTGTGACCCGCTACGCCGCCGGAAATACGATAGAGCCGCAGGCGGAGCTGCTGGGGATCCACATGAGGTACATCGTGGCGAACCCGTCGGCTTACCTCTATATGAACGACTACCGCGCGCAACCCCGGTCCACGAGTGGGTTTCGCCGGCTGACGGCAGCCGAGAGGGCCGCTTGCAGCGACTACAACAAATACTACCTTGGATTGGACACACTGCGTGGGTATCTGGCGGGAGTCGGCGCGACTCAAATCCGTAGCCAGTTCGAACAGCGGGACGTCCGGATGCAGAACGGTGAGCTGGACAACAGCCCCTGTGCAGAGGGGCTCGACAATAGTTGCGGCGCCAAGTGGCAGGGCCGCCACCGCATCGAACGCGGGCTCACCTATTTCAACTACATCGGCTTCTACTATGGGACCGACGTTTACGATACGCATACGCTGGACATCATGCCGGACGTCGGGCACGGAAGCCTTGACGCGTACACATCGAACGCCGGCATCCGGAACCTCTTCGACGTCACACTGGTGCAGAATGAACCCATCATTCAGGTCGATCCCATTGTCAGCACCATCCCGACTCTCCAGTGGTACAGCACGCACCACGCAACTGCCTATGACGTGCAAATCAAGGACGCGGCAGGAACGGTCCTCACGTCGATGCGCTACTACCCGATGGACGCTCACTGCGTGCACGGCGGCCGCTGCTGGGTGACATCCCCGAGTCATCTCAGTCGCGACCAGACCTACACATGGAGCGTTCGAGGAGTGTACAACACGGGCGCGAGCGACTGGAGCACGAAGACAATCGTTGTTTCGAAGCCGGCCGCCGCTGTGCCGACGGCCCCGTCGGGAGTCATCGACGACAGCACGCCTACGTACACATGGCAGCGCGATCCGGGTTCCTATAGCTACAACCTCGAGATCTTCAACACCGGAGGCCACGTATTCAGCAGCTCCTACGATGCGGACGATGCCTGCCCGTGCGGCGTGACCCCGAACGCGCCACTCTCCGACGCCGTCTACTATTTCAAGGTGCGCGCGCGGAACCGCCTGGGCACGGGACCGTGGAGCAACTCCCTCTGGTTCACTGTCGATACCCATCTCGACGCCGCCTCGAACCCGTCGAAGCACGAAGGCGACTGAAATCTGCAGCGCGTTTGTGCCTGTCGCGCGATGCCGGAGGCGGTGAACAGACGCGTAGCGGGGAAGAGCGGCGCCACCGATCAAGGCTTCGGCAAAGTTATGTAAGTTACAGATTGAGGCGGGGTATTGAGCGGAGCGCACTTTTAGCCCGACTTCCGCAACTGGCGCCGCAGGCAGCCAAAATTTAAGAGTTTTTCTGGTAACGGGCGGTGAATCAGGCTAGCCTGTGCGCATTGAACTGCAAAGAAGAATGCAAAAGCGCTTGTAGTGCCGACCTGCTATCTTGATTAGGTGGCGCAGAAGTGGGGCACTGCGAGTATGTTCTTGCGGGCTAAGAAGCGAATCAAAGATGGGAAACTCCATCAATATTGGAGCATTGTAGAGAACCGCCGCACGGCGAGCGGAGGAGTTATGCAGAGGCATGTTCTCTATCTTGGCGAGATCAATGACAGCCAGATGGAATCCTGGTGTCGAACTGTTGAGATACTAGAACAAGGGCAAACACAGCCGAAGCAAGTGGCGTTATGCCCGGAGAATCGAAAGGCGGCGCCGGTGGATTGCGATGTGATTCATGTTCGCACGGCGGAGATGGAGTT
>CAIWXX010000117.1 GCA_903916735.1 uncultured Acidobacteriota bacterium | reverse complement strand
GAAGCTGTGCTCGACGGTTCCCATGTACACCTCTACTTCAAGATCCCCCTGCCCATATGTCCCAAAGATCCGCCGGAAACCTCTGAACTGCAAAGCGGAAGATTTGTGTCAAGCCAATTCGATTTGCGTTCACGGCGTCACCAGACCCTGTTGATGAGGATTCAGGGACAAGGTAGAATGCCGGCGATGGACAAAGGTAAGTGCATCCTTTTTCTCATCGGATGCAAGACATGAGGATCGCTATCGACGGGGCGGCGCTCAACGAGAACTTTACCGGGGTTGGCCGATATCTGCTTCATCTGCTGGAGGAGTTGACCCAGCTCGACTCGGCCATTTCTTACACGCTGTTTCTAAAAAATGAATATGCCCCTAGTTTCGCGCCTCCCAACGTCGAACTGGTTTTCCTCCACTCGGACGGCGGCTATTTTGCTTGGCAGAACTCCCGCCTGCGAAACGCTGTCCGCCGCGGCTGCTTCGATCTATTCTGGTCTCCCAACTACACCCTGCCCCTGTTCGTTGGTGTGCGCTCGTGGCTGACTGTGCACGATGTCTCATGGCGTGCACGGCCCGGCGACTATCCGTTCCATATCCGCCATTTCAAGCATTTAACCGCTGCCGCAAGCATCAAGAAGGCCATGCAGATCTTCACTGATTCCGACTTTTCAAAAGAGGAAATACAGGCATTGTATCCGGTTGCTACTGGCAAAATCACTCGCATCCATCCGGGAGTCGCCGATTCCTTTTATCGCGAATCCCTTTCCCGGATACAGGAATTCGTTTCCCGGCATTCCCTTGCCGGCGGCCCAATTATCGGCTTCCTGGGAGGGGGTTTCAAACGCCGCCACATCAGTGAGATTCTGGAAGCCTTCGGAATTCTGAAAAAGGATTTCCCCGGCATGAAGCTGCTGCTGGCCGGGGAAAACTACGATCCGGGATTGACGAAGGCCCGTATCTCAGCCCCAGGCATCGTCAGGCTCGAACGGATTGCGGAACCCGACCTGAATTCGTTCTACTCCTGCTTGTCGCTATTGGTCTACGTGTCCGATTATGAAGGATTCGGTTTCCCCCCAATAGAGGCACTAGCCTGTGGGACCGTGCCTCTGTTGCAGAGGCGAAGCTCCCTGGCCGAGATATTCGACGGGATGGCGCTGTTTGTTAACCGCCCAGACCCCGTCGGCATTGCCACAGCCATCCGGGCATTCCTGGAAAATGAAGAGGTTCTGAAAAAAGAGATTTTGGCTGAATGGGAAAGGCGACGACCCTATTTTTCCTGGAAACGGGCTGCCGGCGAATACTTGCACGAAATCCGGAATCTCCGATGAAAATCCTGATCGACGCCCGGGCCTTGCAGACCTATTCCGCGTTCAGAGGCATCGGTCGCTACATCCGCCACATCATCCGCTCCGTTGGGAGCGAAGACGATGATTGTGGATTCCTTTTTTTCAAGGAAAAAAAGCAGCGCCCGGAAACAGATCGAGCCGTTTTCACATCTTCGCCGCGCCGGCTGATCACCTTGACGGACCGATTGTGTCTCACACGCATTTTTAAGACTCATTCCTGCTATTGCTATCATTCCACGGCCTATGCCCTGCCTGCGAGGTTCGCAGGCATCCGCTACATACTGACCGTGCACGACCTGACGCCTTTGCATTTCCCGCAGTTTTTCACAGCCCGCCATCGTATCATTTTCAAAACGATCATCCGCTCCGCCGCCAGGGCTGACCTTGTGTTGGCCAACTCCCGGACCACAGCCCACGACCTCGCCAGCTACATCCATATCAGCGAAGAGCGCATCAAAACGGTTTACCATATGCTCGACGAAAGGTTAACCGAAGCCGAAGCCATCCGCCCGAAATTCCCTCTTCCCTCCGAGTATCTGCTTTACGTAGGCGGCGCCGATAGGATTAAAAACCTGGAAACACTTCTGGGCGTGATCCCGCTGCTGAAAATTCCCCTCGTGATAGCTGGGGAAATCGATGTATCGAGACAGAATGAGCTATGCTCCCGGCTTGGTCACAGATGGCAGCCGTACCTCCATTTCACCGGCTTTATCCCGGACGGCGAATTGGCTTACCTGTACCGTCACGCAGCTGTGTTCGTGTGTCCAAGTTTGAACGAGGGATTCGGCTTCCCGCCGCTGGAGGCACTGCAGTGCGGGACGCCGGCTGTGGTTTCCCGCGCCGGCTCGCTCGATGAGGTGCTGGGCGATGCAGCCCTTTTTGTCGACGATCCGTTCGACGCCGGAGAATTCACGGTACGCATCCGCATGCTGTTGGAGGATTCCCGGCTCAGGGAGGAAATGATCCTCAGAGGACGGGAACAGGTGAAGGCTTATTCGCCGCTAAATTTCAAGAAGAATCTGCTGGGGATCTACCGGCAAATGGGATCTTAGCGCCGGCGGAAGCCAAGTGGCCGTATGGCCGATCTGCTGTCGAGGGTTGGCAGATGACGGATCATTTTCGTGGTATTCTCTCTTCTCCGGCACCACCCATACCCAGGGGCCGGCCTTTTCGTTCAAGAAAGGCAAAACGCGCGACGCGCATGCGGTCAGCTTGCCGGCCATGTAAAGGCTTTGTTTGGAAATCGGTAGGATGGAAGGGGCACTCCCGCGCATATCGACATTTCGGATTCCCGCACTTCTTCAGCGTCTTAGCGAGAAGCCCTTCAAGAAACTGGTTCACTCTCCGAATCGCAGCCGGAACTCGGATCCCTGCGCTTGGGGTTATGCAGTTTGATATATGGTTTGTATAGCCACTTGCCGTATGATAACAACGCAATAAGCCTCGTTGTGAAAAAAATACAGATGGCATCCATCTTCCATAGAAACCCTTGGGCTCCCACCCCCAGCCACCGATGCTCTTCAGCGCTGTTAAATAGCGACTCAACTTGAAGTACAATGAAGGAGCATTATCATGATGACTGATTATCGAGGCGAGAGAGTCCTTGTCACCGGCGCGGGTGGTTTCATCGGAAGCCATCTTGTCGAGAGGCTCATCCAGGAGGGGGCTCGCGTCCGGGCCTTCGTCCGTTACAACTCCCTTAATGACTGGCATCTTCTCCGGGAGCTTCCGCCGGATCTTCTGGCGCAGGTGGAAGTTGTGGAAGGCGATATTCGCGATGCGGACTTCGTTCTCTCCGCATGTGACGGCTGCTCGACGATTTATAACCTTGCGGCTACTATTTCCATCCCCCATTCGTACCAATCGCCGTTTGAATTCCTCCAAACAAATCTCATCGGTACGGCTCATATGCTCTTTGCATCACGCCAATGCCGCTGTCGCCGAATCATATGCACTTCCACCAGCGAAGTTTATGGAACCGCCATCACAACGCCCATGAGCGAGTCCCATCCGTTGTCACCGCAATCTCCCTATGCCGCGAGCAAGGCCGGCGCCGATATGCTCGCTCTTTCCTATATCTCCTCATTCGATGCACCGGTCGTCATCGTACGTCCATTCAATGCCTATGGCCCCAGGCAGAGTGCGCGGGCTGTGATCCCGACGATTCTCGCTCAAATTATCGCTCACAATAAAGTCCGTATCGGGGAAATATCGACCAAGCGGGATTTTACTTTCGTGATGGACACGGTTGATGGATTCATCGCTGCCGGGCAATCGGATGGCGCAATCGGGGAGATTATCAATCTCGGTTCGGGAAGCACCATCTCAATCGGGGATGTGATCACTGTCGCTGGAAAGGTGATGAATAAGACTCCAGAAGTCATTATCGAGGATGCTCGTCTAAGGCCGGAAAAAAGTGAAGTGCGACTTCTGCAGGCGGATTCACGCAAGGCGGCTTCGTTGCTCAACTGGCATCCGACTGTACCGTTTGAGGACGGGTTGAGATTAACGGCTGAGTACATCGCATCCAGGATCCATCGATACAGGCCCTTGGAATATCTCAGATAGTTCCCAGGGCTTGTCTCGTGCGTTTTCAAACTCTTGATATTTGTCCAATTACCTTTCAAAGCGATTCGAGATGTTCGTTCTTGCCGACCGGCTCTTAAACTTGTATTCTGGTGATATGACAATTCTCAACCCTCATCGAGAATCCAATGGCAGCCTTTCACGTGACATGCTCGATAAAATGGGCCATCCAATAGCACCCGACCAGCAATTTCTCATCAACGATTTCACGACACAAGATACATGGCGAGTCTTCCGAATCATGTCGGAATTCGTCGAAGGATTTGAAACTCTCCGAAAAGTCGGCCCCGCCGTTTCAATTTTCGGATCAGCCCGAACGACACCGGGCGATCCTGACTATGTCATGGCGCAAAAACTGGCGCATCGCTGCGTCGAGTGCGGCTATGCCGTCATCACCGGCGGCGGCCCCGGCATTATGGAAGCAGCTAACCGAGGCGCTTCTGAGGCCGGCGGAATTTCTGTCGGCCTCAACATCGAGCTTCCCTTCGAACAAAAGCCGAATTCACATATCGGAACACTTGTCAGCTTCCGGTACTTTTTTTGCCGCAAGGTCATGTTCGTGAAATATTCATCGGCGTTTGTCATCCTGCCAGGAGGATTCGGCACACTCGACGAGCTTTTTGAATCGATCACATTGATTCAAACAAAAAAAATAAAACCCTTCCCGGTTATTCTCGTTGATCGTAGGTACTGGGATGGGCTCCTACGATGGTTGAGAGAAGATGTACTTCCCAGCGGAAAAATTTCCCTCGCCGACATGGAAATATTTAAAACGGCTGATTCGATCGATGACATCGTGAAGCTTATTCTGGAGACTCGGATTCCAGAATCCGGCGCAGACTCCACCGAGATCGCCCTCCCTCGCCGGAGAAAATCCGGAAAACTCCGGTGACTCAGCAGAGACTCCGCCGTTGGATTCACCACAGATGTTTTCGCGCAGCATGTGGACGACTCAGTAAATGCCTGGGCTGAGAAGAGCGTTTCATTTCAATCGGCGTCGAGCACGGGTAAGAGAGGCGGGCCGTCGCGGCTTGACTTTCCAGTGCGCCTCCGTAATATATCCTTTCATCGTCGTGGGGAATTAAGGCATTACATGATCACGGGATTTAACACGGATATCAAACATCACGGGCAGGTCTTTCACATCCAGACGGAGGACAAGGGGCTGTCCAATCCGGTGATCGAATCTCTCGTCTATAAAGGGGGCGAAATACTCGCGACACGGCGCTCTTCCTATAAAGAACTCATCGGCGACGGTTTCTCTGAAAAAGAACTGACGAAGCTCATGGAGGAGCAGCACAAGAAGGTGATTTTCGATATTCAGAGCGGACGGATGGATATGTCCGTCAAAGAGGGTGGCGATGCCATGGAACCATCGGGAAATCGCTCGCTCGATGAGATGATCATCGACTATCTCGGCAGCATCGATCAGCACGAGAAACTGAAGATCAAACTTCCTGGTGTACTTGAGATTCTTGCCGGTTTCCCAAGTGAGTTTGTCGTGTCGACACGAGGCAACATCACGCTCGAACCGATTGCCGGTGCCAAAGTCGCTGTCAATTTTGCTTACTCTGGAAAATCCGTGCCGCTCTTTTCGGGCGTCTCCGACAAGTTCGGAAAGGTGACAGCTCGCTTCACCCTACCAGATGGCCTCGACGAGGAAGGCGTCCTCGTAATCTCAGCGACATCCGATCAAGGTGAGGATGAATTCAGGCATCTGATCCGGAAGAGTCGATAGGGCTCAGAGGGCTTTCCGCAGGCTGCGGTTCACGCTCGATGACGGATATCGATGATGTGAACAAGGCCTCCTTCATGTGACTCTCAAGGCTACGTCAAAGGTGACAATAATCCGCTGATTTTGCGAAGCAAGATGTGACTCGCAAAATGGGTTGACCACTGAATTTCCTCGCTATAAAATGCGCGCGTGCAAAACAAAACTGAATGGGAAGAGCTCAAGAAACTCCTCTTGGACAGATCCTTATCTTTCGGTGATTTCGTTTTGTCTTCGGGGAAGCGAAGCAACTATTATTTTGACAGCAAAATCACGACGCTGCATCCTCGCGGCATTTATCTGGCGTGCCGGGCTGTGCTCGACATTGTGCGGGACAACAATATTCACGCCGATGCGATCGGCGGTCTAACACTGGGCGCTGATCCACTCGTCTCCGGTTGCGCCATGCTCAGCCACCTGCAGGGGCCTTTTCCACTCCACGCTTTCATCGTTCGCAAAGAACCCAAAGTCCACGGCAGCAAGCGGATGATCGAAGGTCTCAGCGACAAAGACACTCTGCGCCAAGCCATCATCGTGGAAGATGTCTGCACAACAGGAGCCTCAAGCCTCAAGGCCGTCGAAGCCGCCGAAAATTACCCACTCGATGTCACCGCCGTCATCAGTCTCGTGGATCGTGAGGAAGGGGGCAGCGACCTGATCCGCAAGAAATACCCCTTCTACTCGGTCTTTCGGCGCGCCGATCTCTTCAGCTGACGCAATTCGCTATTATTGATCCGTCGGGATTGGCTGGCGAGCGCGTCTGACAAAGCGGACGCCGTATTCTTTTTCGCTGACGCGCGATACTTTGTTATCGACGAGGCCGGCCTTGAGAGCCGCATTCTGCACATCCCCGAAAAAGATCTTCGTGCCTTTCGCGATCGCAATCTCATTGCGAGGAATGATGACCCAGACAGCTCCATTCGGCCTCATCAGCGCCATCATGACCTTGAAGAGATCCGTCCACGCGCCACCCGCCTCGGGCCAGACGAAGATCAGATCCGCTTTTTCGTCGGGGGCGAGGCTCCGCTTGATCCTAACCCCTTCTGGCATGTAAGCCTTCACCTTTCGGAAAAAGTTCTCATGTCCATTGAGGAAATAGATGAGGTCTCCCGGCTTGACCCCCAGCCTCTTATAGATAGTTCCATCTGTCATAAACGCCCCCCCGATCTCCTCGGCCATGATAGGGTACTCCCCACTGAAATTCAACGATGTCCAAATGTATCACGGGACGCACTTCGCCGCTTAAGCACAAGCCATTTGCAGGAAGTCTTGAGCAATAGCTATTTCCTGCGCGTTATTCCCAGTTCCTCCAACTTGGCAACGATGTCCTGACCGTGTGATCCGGGTTTCACATTTTTGTCGATGTAGAGGATTTTTCCATCGGCGCCGATATAGAAGGTCCACCGGGATGCATAGAGTCCCGCCAGCCCAAGGACTCCATATGCCTTTGCGATTTCCTTCCCGGGATCACTCAGGATCGGATAGTTCGCCCCTACCGACCCGGCGAATTTTTTATTGGTTTCGGGCGTGTCGATACTGGCTGCGAAATACGCGACATCAAAGCCGCGGATACGTGGGCCGCTCTCACTGAGCGACTTGCATTCGGCCGTTCAACCGCCCGTGAAGGCCTTTGGAAACCATGCCAGTACGACAGGACGCCTCCCTTTGAATTCGGCAAGGCTATATGTATTACCATCTGAACCGGGAAGGGAGAAAGCTGGGGCCGGATCACCGGGCTTAAGCTCACCTGCCGATACTCCTTTTGCGAATATTGCGGCGGCGATCATCAGACCCGCGGTCGTCAAAAAAAGAAGCCGTGATTCCATGTTTGTTGCTTCCTTCCTAGAACTAAGCATGCTTCATGGCAGGCTGCTATGCAAGGGGTCCATCATGACTTCCAATCGATCAGGATGAAGAGGATAAGACCAAAATGATAAGATGATCGAGTGCATATGATGCGATTAACTGAGAGGACATTCGGCGATGAAGAGAGAGAAACGAATTCTGGTGATTGATAACAGTGTCGATCCGGCTGTTTACCGGCCGGTTGAACACTGGCGGACAAACATGACGTGCGAGGTTGAAGCCTACCGACCGGCCGATGAAGATGTGCCACGGGATCTGAGTCGGTTCAGCCATTTAATCGTGACGGGCAGCGAAGCAACGGTGATGGGCGATGATGAATGGATTCTTCGGACATGCGATTTGATCAGGGAATTGGCCATGGAAAAAATGCCGATCTTTGGAAGCTGCTTCGGGCATCAGATGATTGTCCGGGCAATTTCCGGAAAGCAATTTGTCCGGCGAAGCCCGACGCCCGAATTCGGTTGGGTTGAAGTCGCCTTTCGGCCCAATCATTTGAATGATCCGCTTCTGGTTGATTTGCATTCTCCCCTCTTTACTTACGCGGTGCACTTCGATGAAGTGTACCCTCTCCCAAAAGATTGGGAACGATTGGCCACGTCGAAGCGTTGTGAAAACGCAATCATCAAATGGCGACACGGCTCTGTCTGGGGTGTGCAACATCATCCGGAAATCGGAATTGAGGAAGGTGCCGCACTCTATAGTGCAATCCTCGACGGATCTCCCGAAAGGATGGAAATGATCAAAGCCGGATATGAGTCTCAACCGCGTGATTCTCTGGTGACGCCGGCCCTGATGAAGGCGTTTCTTTCAGTCGAGTAATGCCTGTGTCGTATTTCAACGGGCGGCGCGAAGATGAGTTCCATTCTCACGCAGCCATAATCGGCGCGCACTCAGGTCGGGGAGGATTGATTCGACGAGCTTCCAGAAATGAGGCGAATGGTTACGCTGCTTCATATGGCAGAGCTCGTGGACGATGACGTAGTCCATGACCTCCGACGGCGCCAACAAGAGCCGCCATGAGAGGCTGATTGTCCCACGAGTCGAACAGCTGCCCCAGCGAGATCGCGGATCACCGATTTTCAGTTTCACTGGTTGAACTCCGATAAGAAGCGACCACTCGCGAACTTTCTCAGCAAACACGGTGCGCGCATGTCGACGGTACCAGGCTTCGATCACGGTGTTGAGATTGCTGAAAGGGGGGAGAGCGATGTGGAGTGATTCGGCGTCGAGCGCCACTGAAACTCGCCTGGAATTGGTTGGTTCGACCTTCAGCGGAATGGCACATCCGGCCAGTCTGACTGTGCCGTTGGCGGACACGAGCGCCGGCGCTGAATCGAGGATGGTGTGCTGTCGATCAAGAATTCTCAAAATCCATCGGGCATTCTCCAGCAGGATCGATGGGACTTCTTTCGCAGGAAATCGCCACGGAATGACAACGACAAGCCCTTGAGCGATCTCGACTCTGAGCTTCACTCGCCGCGCGCGACGGTTCCGCAATATCGAATACTCGACCGATCGGCCCTCCAGCGTGATCATCATCTCTGATATCGCCTTCTTCTCTCGGTGGTCCTTGATTCCTGCTGAGGATTGAGAATTGACAATCGGCAACCGGCAGACCTACGCCTCGGTACCGGCATCAAAATATCGCGCCTGTGGATGATGAAAAACGACAGCACTCACGCTCGCTTCCGGATCCATCATGTAGCCTTCGGTGAGTTGTATGCCGATCTCCTGCGGTTTGAGTAGCCTCCAGAGTGTGTCTTGATCGGCGATGTTAGGGCAGGCCGGATACCCGAAGCTCATGCGAATGCCGGTGTACAAGGTTTTGAAAAGGTCATGCATCGGCATGCCGGGCGGATCCCCAATCCCCCACTCGGCGCGAATTCTCCGATGAAGTTTTTCTGCGAAGGCTTCGGCCGATTCGAGCGCCAGCGCTTGCAATGCGTGTGAAAGCAAATAGGCGCCATTCTCTTTGAGGCAGGCGGCTCGTTCTCTAATCCCGATGCCGCTCGTGACGATCAACATTGCGACGCTGTCTCGCCCGCTTCCTTCCGGCGCTACGAAATCGGCCAGGCAGAGGCCATCCTGCAAGGGTTGTCGAGGGAATGTGAAACGCGCCAATTCATTATCGGCGTCGTCATAGATGATCACATCGTTGTCCTTCGAGTTCGCTGAAAAATATTGATAAATACCCTTTGCGTTCATCCATCCGGACTCGGCGAGCGCCTGCACCTCCTGAATGACGGCCTCCAGTTCCTGGAACTTGGAATCCTTTGATGCAGCGAGCGATTCGACGACGCCCCTCAGCCCGAGATGCTTCCCGTAAAGCATCTGGCGATTGATGTAAGGCCAGAGTGCCTCGACAGGTTCCTCGATCACATGGCAGCTCAAATTTGGTGGTCGTCGGGGAGGAATCGTTTTGATCGAGGCACTGCGGCATGTTCTTACGATCCTGCCGGGAGAAGGCTTCACAGAAGGGCTTTCTATGGCAGAGACCTCAGCTGACAATTTCCTTTGGATTTCAGCACGTGCTCCGGGATCGAGCAATTGATTGGCCAGATCCAGGCCGTTCATTACGTCCTTGGCGTAAGCGACGGTCGATCCGTAGGCTGGATGGATTCGCGCCACCGTGAATTTTCGTGTGAGGGCCGCGCCGCCCACCAGCACCGGAATGGTGATGCCGGCTGCCTTGAGGTCTTGGACGGTGGCGACCATTTGTTGGGCCGATTTGACGAGCAGGCCTGAAAGCCCTATCAAATCAGGTTTCTCTTCCAGTGCCGCCTTGACGATCGCTTCAGGCGGAACTTTGATCCCGAGATTGATGATCGAATAACCGTTGTTGGAAAGAATGATTTCGACCAGGTTTTTTCCGATGTCGTGGACATCGCCTTTGACGGTCGCGAGAACGATTCTTCCTTTGCTGGCGGCAGCCGTGTGCCCCATAAATTTTTCGATGTTTGCTACGGCGGCTTTCATGACTTCGGCGCTCTGCAGGACCTCGGCAACGATCAGTTCGTTGTTATTGAAGAGTCGTCCGACTTCTTCCATGCCCTTCATGAGCGGGCCGTTGATGATGTCGATCGGCTTTGATGTCTTCAGTTTCTCATCGAGATCCTGGATGAGCCCTTCCTTGGATCCGTCGATGATGTAGCGAGCGAGGCGTTCGTCGAGCGGTAATTGCTTCGATGGCACATCGGCGGCGGTCTTTTTCGCGCGCCCTCGATAATAAGCCGCGAATATTCCGATAGGGTCAGCGCCTCGATTGAAAAGCAGTTCCTCCGAAAGTTTTCGTTCTTCGTCTGAAATCCCGGCATAGCGGACCAGTTTTTCAGAGCTGACGATCGCAAAATCCAGCCCTGCTTTAGTTGCATGATAGAGAAAAACCGCGTTGAGAACCTCCCGGCCTGCCTCAGGCAGTCCGAAGGAGACGTTGGAGATGCCGAGTAGCGTCCGGGTCTGAGGATAGCTTTCCTTGAGGAGGCGAACTGCTTCGATCGTGTGAGCGGCTGAACCGACGTAGTTTTTATCGCCTGATGCACAGGGAAAGACCAGCGCGTCCCAGATGATGTCCTCCGGCTTAAGGCCGTAGTCTTGTGTGAGCAAGGTGTAGGAACGCTCAGCGATTTTCAGTTTCTCTTTGGTGGCGATCGCTTGCCCCTGTTCGTTGATGCACCCGACAATGACGGCGGCTCCGTACCGGTGAATCAGCGGGACGATTTTCTTAAATCGCTCTTCGCCCTCTTCGAGGTTAATCGAGTTGATGATGGCTTTCCCCTGCAAATGCTTCAGAGCGACCTCAATCGAACGGCTGTCCATCGAATCGATCATGAACGGAGCTTTGACGATTTTCGTGGCCGCTTTGAGGAAGCGGTCCAGATCGCTCGCTTCATCCCTCTCCGTGCTTGTCAAACAGACATCAATGATCTGAGCGCCTGCTCTGACCTGGCGCCGTGCTATTTCCGCTGCCTCTTCAAATTTCTCTGCGGCGATCAATTCGCGAAACCGACGGCTGCCGTTCACGTTGGTGCGCTCACCGACAATGAGCGGCCGGCTGGATTCTTCAGACGGCACGTAGTCAATCCCACTGACGTGCGTCCCACCTGTCTTCGGCAGTGCTCGTGGCTTGCCGCCTCGAGCCACCTCGGTGATTGCCCGGATATGATCCGGAGTTGTGCCGCAGCAGCCTCCGATCAGATTGATCCACCCTTGTTCGATGAAACGATTGAGAGATCCAGCCAGCCTTTCGGGCGTTTCGGTATAGCGGGAGTTCTCATCCGGCATGCCGGCATTCGGGTGGCAAGAGACGAAGCACGAGGCCATCCGGCTGAGTGTGCGGATGTGGTCGGTCATGAACTCAGGACCGGTTGCGCAGTTGAGTCCGATGGCGGTCATTCCCGAATGCTCGGTCGATGCATAGAAGGCATCAATTGTCTGGCCGGCCAACATTGCGCCGCTGCGTTCAATCGTCGCCGAGAGGATGAGCGGGACGCGATGACCGATTTCGCGGCCGGCCAGTTCGATCCCGATGATCCCGGCCTTGGCGTTGAGAGTATCCTGGATTGTTTCGAGCAGGAGCAGATCGGCGCCGCCGCGAAGGAGGCCAAGTGCCTGGATGCGGTAGTGCTCGACCATCTGATCGAATGTGACCCCGCCCGTTACTGAAATGGCCTTGGTTGTGGGTCCCATGGAGCCTGCCACAAAACGAGGGCCTGGAAATTGCACGGCGACCTGCCTGGCAATTCGCGCCGCGGCCTCATTGATGGCAAGCGCTCGATCCTGCAAACCGTATTCGGCCAGGACGAGCGGCGTGCCGCCGAAGGTGTCGGTCTGCACGATGTCTGCGCCCGCCTCGTAGTAGGCGCCATAGATTGACCGGATGACATCGGGGCGAGTCAGCGCAAGATGCTCGTTGCAACCGTCGTACTGCTCGCCTCCAAAATCGACTGCACTCAAATGCTGTTGCTGGATCAGAGTTCCCATCGCCCCATCGAGAACGAGGATTCGCTCTCGCAATAGCGATTCAAATTCTTTTCCACGTTCGACTAATTCAGGCCGCGCATTCACTTTCATAGGATTAGTCTATACGTGCATTATCCCGACCGGCAATAGTTCGATTACTTTCTGCTTCACCGAAGAGATGAGGTCTACAATCCCATCAACCTCCTTCTCATCGAAATAGACATCGCCTCACGAACTGCAGACAGGCTAATTATCCTGTCCAACTTGAGTATCCATAGTCGGCGCTCATTTCTTACGCGCTACCAAGCGAACAAGGCGCATGGGTTCCATCCCAAAGTCCGCGATTGCGACCGGTTCTTCATATCGTACGATTTCAAAGCCCTCACCAAAGAGCTCACGCAACTCACCGGTATCGAATACAACACCACCTCCGATCTTCCGGTCTCGTGTGGCGTCATGATGGAATGCCTCCAGGACGACGATGCGGAGATCAGGAAAATTGGAATCCCCGTCTACATGCTTTTCATGAGAAAGCCTCCCAAATCAATCGCAGGAACCGCTCATCTTGCGCTTCCAACGAGCGACGTAGCGCTGTCTGTGCCCTGATGAGATGTGTTTTCACGGTCTCTTCGGGTGTGCCCATCGATTATGCGACTTCATTGCCTTGATACCGATCAGTTTGTAGGCCGGCAGGAATTCACGAATCGACGGATCGCGTCCAGATACGCTTCTCCGCCCACGATATAGGTGTCGTTGTGAGCGGCATTGGCCACTTTGTAGAACTGCTTTGGTTCAGAGGCCGCTTCAAAAAGTCGTCGCCCCTGCTCATAGGGAATGACTTCATCGGCAGGGCTATGGATGAAAAGCTTCGGGCATTGCACGCTTCGGATCTTATCGATGGAATTCATTTTGGTTCGGATCAAAAACGGCGGAATAAACGGCATGACGCGTCGGGCCATGTCGGAGGCGCTTGTGAAGCTGGATTGCACAATGAGCCCTGCGCATTGAACGTGAGCCGCCAGATCGATCGCGGGCGCTCCGCCGAGAGATTTCCCGAAAATGATGATCCGGTTGGCCGAGATGCGGCGATCAACCGTGAGGTAGAGCCACGCGGCACGAGCGTCTTGATAGATGCCCTGCTCCGATGGCGTGCCTTCGCTCTTTCCATAGCCTCGGTAATCAAAGATAAAAATATTGACAGGCACTTCCATGAGCATCCGGATCATGTCGTGGCGATAGGTGATGTTGCCCGCGTTGCCGTGGCACCACAGCAAAACCATCTCGGCCGACAGCTCAATGGGCTTTCCGACAGAGACTTGATACGGCGCGCAATACCATGCGTGCAGCTGGATACCATCGGCAGCAAAAAAGTGACAATCCTCGATCTTCGGAAATATCACCCCTTCAGAACATGCGTCGTTCTCAATCCCCCAATCGCCTTCAGGATATTTGGATGGGAAATAAATAAAGGAGTTCTCGAATAGCAGAATCAGCGCGATGAGTCCAACAAAGGAGGCGAAGAGGACGAAAGCAACACTTAGCAAAACTCTCCTCATGTGCGGCTTCATTCTTGCGTTATTTTTGTCGAGAACCGCAGAGTGATCAGCTATGGCGTCGTCAGCTTTACAAACCGAATTTTTTTCATGCGGCCTGAGTCTAAGCTGAACCCACTGATCCGCCCCTTTGTGTTGTGTGTGAATGTGATTGTGGCTCCCTCGGCGGTGAAACTATCCTTCAGAGTCGGCTTCAAGGGTTCCTCTCCAATCGACCGATGGCTCACTATCAATTTTCCATCCTTGAGGAGCAGCCCGTAGACGGTCCCCAGTTCATCACTTCGGTAATTGCCGACCATCTCGGTCATCTCTGCCGGCGTCGGCGTCCAGAGATCGATTGGATTAAGAAGTCGGGGCTCTTTTTCCTCACCCACGACGGCCCTCAATTGCGGCCGGCCTCCGGCCGGCGATGGCAGAAACGTCATTGTGATGCTCACGGGCGCGCCGTCCGCTCGATATGCATCCGTGGCTGTCGGCACAATCTGGAATTGAATGCCTGATGCGTCCGCCATCAATTTCCCGTCTTCGTATGTGAGAAGCCAGATGCTGCCGGTTTTTAAGTTGCGATAGGCTCCGGCCCTTTTTTCTAGCTCAGCTCCGAGGATGGTGATTGGCGCCGCCGACCCCGCGATGGATGCCCGGGTCTCGTGGTTCATTTGATCATTCAAGTACACTTCGGCAACCTTCATTGCGAGACTGCTCGGATCCATCGTCCCGAGATTGCACAAGCAGGCGACTGAGAATTTCTGATCTGGAAATCGAAGGAGTTCGGCTCGGTAGCCCGCCCATGCGCCGCCGTGACTGACGGTTTTCAATCCGCGATGCTCTCCAATGACCAGCGCCGCAGCATAATCCTGAAGCGTGCCGTCGTTGAGTCGGCCCGGCGTGAGCATCTGCGTGATGACATCCGATCCTCCGACCTTGGGGTCGTAGAAATTAGAATCCCACAGGAAAAGGTCCTCGATAGATGTTTGCACAGCGCCGTCGCCCGTCTGTTCCCAGTCGGACATGGAGATGCCAAAACCCCCACTTTCCGCCGGCACATAGCCGGTCGCACGGTCCGGAATGACGCGCGTGTGATTGTCATTGAACTGGGTATGGCGCATTCTGAGCGGGCCGAAAATGCGCTCTTGAGCAAAATCACGCAACGAACGGCCGCTGACACGCTTAACAATCAACGACAAGAGAAAATATCCGGAATTGCTGTAAAGATACTCATCGCCTGGTTGGAAATTAAGCGCCTTCTGATGAGAGAGAATTTGCAGGGCATCGCTATCCGTCGTGAGATCTTCTTCATGATAGCCGGCGAAAGCCAGAAGCTCGCAATAATCCCGGATACCGCTGGTGTGATGAAGCAGATGTCGTATCGTAATTGGCTTTCCATAATTGGGAATCTCCGAAAGGTAAGTTCGGATATCGTCATCCAAAGATAGCTTGCCGTCCTTGGCCAGCAACAGGATGGAGAACGCGGTGAATTGCTTGGATGTCGATCCGATATCGAAAACGCTCTGAGATGCGATCCGAATTCCAAGTTCCAGGTTCGCCATCCCATAGCCACGAGCAGAGATGATCCGCCCATCGCGAAAAACGCCCAGTGCGCAGCCGGGTGAATCGGATTTGTCCCATTGAGCGAAGAGCGCGTCCACGCGAGATTCAATGCTCGGTGCTTCTGTCGCGATTCCGACGCGCGAAAGAGCAGACGCGAACAATATGAAAAACAGATATTTTCGTGATTTCATTAAACGCCTCCTGAGTGCCGTTGACTCAAATGGTAGCGGCCCGACCCCTTAATTTAATCAGATTCTCATCCTTGAAATCACAGCGAATAGGGAAGTGACAGCTGATGAAAATTCACTCCGCCTTTTCGCGGCGCCCATCCCAGTAGACATAGGCTGCCAGAGCAAGGAAGACTGCCAGGCCGATCCAGTTTCCCCAAATGGCCAGCGCCGTGCCGACCCCAGGGATCGTCGTCAGATCATAAAGAAGAGAAAAGTGAAAAGAGTCCTTGATCCACTGGAGGAGTGCCGCGAGCACGCCGACGAGCGCACCGCCCGCAATAAAGCCGGATGCGATCAGTGTCCCTTTCTCATGTCGCGCCTTTGCGAGTTTCTTCTCACTCGATGAATGCTGCAGAAGCCATGCAACAGCGGCGCCCAGCACCAGCGGCGAATTCAATTCCATCGGTAGATACATGCCGAGTGCGAAGGCAAGGCCTGAAACACTGCACATTTCCATGGCAATGGCAATGACACCTCCAACCAGGTACAGAAACCAGGGCGCTCCTGAAGTGCCCATCACACCCCGCAGCACTGCCGCCATTGCGTTTGGTTGGGGAGCGGCCAGCGGGTTGAGATGCTCGGGGCCGGGAGAGAATCCATAAACTTTTGACATCAGAAGAATAACCGCCGTTGTCGCGGCGGATGCGACGACGGATCCCGCAATGTTCCAGACTTCGATCCGGCGCGGTGTGGCGCCGAGCCAATATCCGATTTTGTACTGCGTCACAAGAGATCCGCTCATCGAGAGTGCCGTGCAGACGACTCCGCCGATCAGCAGTGTCTGCAGCATGCCGCTTTCGCCTCGGAGCCCGAGAGAAGAAAGCGCGATCGCGGTGACAATCAGTGTTGTCAGCGTCATGCCGGATATTGGCGTGATGGAGATCATCGCGATGGCCCATGCCGACACAGCGGCGAAGAGGAAGGTTATGATCAGTGTCATGAGCGTCGAGACGATGGCGAGGGAAGAAGCGTTGGACTCACCGCTCAAAACCGAGAACCGGAAATAGGCAAGAATAGCTAGTGCCGTCGCGAGGATTCCGATGAGAACAACCCACATCGGCATGGATTGATCCGTCCGTTCTTGCTCTTCGTTGGATGAAGTCCCTTTCGCAATACGGATGACTTCTCCCATGGCTTGTCGGATCGCCTGGAAGATCACCGGCGACATTTTGAGAATCGAAAGAACGCCGGCTGCGAAGATACCGCCGATACCGATTGGCCGGACATAGTTGAAGAAAATATTCTCGGCCGGCATCGTCGCGAGTGGGCCGGCACCTTGTGATATGGCACCGGGGATGTATGTTCCGAGGTAGGCGAAGATTGGAACAAGAACGAAAAAGGAGACCATCGAGCCGGCCATGATGATGGAAGCGTAGTTGAGCCCCATGATGTAGCCAAGACCCAAGACGGCCGCCGATGTATTCATCGTGAAAACGGCCTTCACCTTCTGAGTAAACCCGGAAAGCGCATCGATGGCCGACGTCGAAAAGTTCTGTGCCCACCCATGCATGGACGGCCCGACAAAATCAAAGATCGCAGCCATGACAGCCGAATAGGAGAGGACAACGGCGCACTTTCCTCCACGCTTGCCCGCGACCAGAATCTCGGTTGTGGCCGTGGCTTCCGGAAATGGGAGTTTCCCGTGCAAATCGCGCACGAAATATCGGCGGAACGGAGACAGGAAAAAGACACCCAGGATCCCGCCGAGAAGGGGCACAAGGAAAATTTGGAAGAATGAGGAACGTCCCTGCAGTCCGAGGATGTAAATGGCCGGCATCGTGAAAACCGACCCGCCGGCAATGATTCCCGATGTGGCGCCGATGGCGAGGACGTTGACATTTTCGATGAGAGTCGATGCTCGGAGCATGAAGAAACGGGTTGCGAGAACAGAGAACCCGACGGCCAGAATGGAGATCGGGATTGCCGATTCAATCCCTTGCCCGAGTTTCAGGGCGATGTAAGTCGCAGCCGCAGAGAAGATGATTGACCAGAAAAATCCCTGGATGATCGACCTGACGCTGACTTCATGCACGATCTGTCCCGGTTTGACGATCGGCTCATACTGTTCGCCGGGCTTCAGTTCGCGAAATGCGTTTTCAGGAAGGCGCGTTTCTTCAATTGGCTCTTCTTGCTTCATGATGCTTGATCACTCCTGTTTGGAGATGTATGCGCTGAATGGGAAACCTTCCGAAGAGGCCGTCGAATTTCCTGACGGTTCATCCGTTCGGTTCATCCGTTCGGTTCATCCTCCATCGGTTCGATGACCCGCATTATGTTCGAGCGCTGCGAGCCGGGTCAAGCAGTCTCGATCTATCGCCACGTATCTCAAACGCTCAAATTACAACTAAGTGTCCTGCCCCCCGTTCCCATATCCGTTTCCATTCCTAACGCGGCATAGCCGCAACCAAACAAGATGGCTCCGCCAACCATCGCACCCGAACCTCTCAGGAATACAGGAAGAGAAGAAAGCAGGAGCGGATTTTTATTTCAAACAGCGGTGGTTTCATAAGTCATTCCTGCGTTCCTTACTTCCTGGCTTCCTGAGAGGAATTCACGATCCTGCCTTATCACGACTTCAGCCATTTTGTGCACAGATTTCACCGATCAGATACTTAAACCCCCTATGCAGCCCTCTCAATAGAGTCGCGAACGGGAGCCGGAATGGGAACGCGGGCGGTGTTCTCGTTGCGAACTTGAAGGATATATTAATGCCGTCTCTATGTCCGGCGGGATGACGGGTCCCCTTGCATCTGGGCGCTTTGCTGAGTACAGTTCATACGATGAACCCAGGAAATTCCAAGACTAATTGCCTTATCCATCGCTCTTTCACGATGTCAGGTGGACGATGGGAATGACGCTCACCGAGAAAATCCTTGCCAATGGGGCTGAGGTGGAATCGGTGCAGGCAGGGCAATTTATCACGGTGAAGCCGCAGGTGATACTCGGGACCGACCTGACGGCGCCTCTTTCGATCGGCATTTTCCGTCGCATGAAGGCGACTCGAGTAACCAATCCCGATCAGATTGTGCTGGTTGTCGATCATTTCACTCCGGCCAATGATCGACGCTCCGCTGAGTTTTCCAGGTTCGTGCGCGAATTTGTGGATGCCCAAGGGATCCGAAACTTCTTCGATGTCGGGCGAGGCGGCATCAGCCATTTGCTGCTTCTGGAACTGGGGCTTGTTGTTCCGGGCGATATTGTCATCGGCGCTGATTCACGTACGTGCACGGGTGGAGTTCTCGGCGCCTTCGCGGCCGGCGTCGGCAGCACCGACATGGCGGCTGCGTGGGCTCTGGGCGAGACATGGCTCAGGGTCCCTGAAACAGTGAAAGTCGAATACTCCGGCAGACTACAGCCATGGGTTGGCGGCAAAGATATGATCCTTCGTTTGATTGCCGATATTGGAGCTGATGGAGCCCGATACAGAGCCATTGAATTCTGCGGCGAGACAATTGATACGCTTCCATTGAGCCATCGCACCACGTTGTGCAACATGGTCGTTGAAGCTGGGGCCAAAAACGGAATCATTCAGGCCGACGAAACAACGCTCAATTGGATTCGTCCGCGCGCGAAGCGGAACGTTCGCCTTTTCAGAGCCGATCCTGATGCGAAGTATGAGGAAGTGCGTCGATATGATGTTTCCAACCTCGCGCCTCAAGTTGCATGCCCTTCGATTTCGAGCAACGTCAAGCCGGTTGAAGCGCTGGGAACCATACATGTTCACCAGGTCGTCGTGGGATCGTGCACCAATGGGATGATCGATGATCTGCGGGTGGCTGCTGGTATCCTATCCGGATATACGATCAACCGGAAGGTTCGAATGATTGTCTTGCCTGGAACGCAGAAAATCTACAAGCAGGCGCTTGAAGAAGGCCTAGTGGCGACATTCACAGATGCCGGAGCTGTTGTCTTACCGGCAGGGTGTGGGCCGTGTACCGGCGCTCACATGGGAGTGCTGGCGAACGGCGAAACCGCAGTGACGACAACAAGCCGTAACTTCGCAGGCAGCATGGGGGATCCGGGAAGCAGCGTTTATCTTGCGAACCCTGCTGTTGCAGCCGCATCGGCTTTGACGGGCGTCATCACAGATCCTCGTCACATCAAAAAGTGAGGAGATGCTGGAGTCGAAATGGAAAGCAGGTTCCGCGGGCGCGCGTTGAAGCTCGGCCCGAATATCAGCACCGAGCAAATTCTGCCGGCACGATATTCCACATTAACCAAGCCGGAAGATCTTGTTCCGCATGTTTTCGAGGGCATCGATCCGCTGTTTATGTCGCGTATGAAGAAGGGCGATATCATCGTCGCCGGAGCGAACTTTGGATGCGGCGGCTCTCGAGAAATCGCGGCGATTGCGGTCAAGTTGAGCGGGTTGGCGGCGATTGTCGCCGAGTCCTTTTCACGGATTTTTTATCGTAATGCCATGAATATCGCTTTCCCTCTCATTGAAGCAGCCGGCGTCTTCCCGGGAATCGCCGAAGGAGCGATTATCGAAGTCGATCTGGATAAGGGCCTGGTGCGAGACATTACGAAAATGCGCAATTTCCATTCGGTCCCATACCCCGATTTCATGAAAACGCTCATGCAGGTCGGCGGCCTGGAAGAGTATGTGCGACAGAGGGTGAAAAAGACCGAGCTCTAGCCTTTGACGGAGCGCGGGAAGAGCCGCGGATGCATTCAAAAAAAATACAAGGCCATCGGTTGCCGATGGAGAATCTGGATACGTTGTCGATTCGTCCACGTTTGCGCGGCAGGGTGATGTCGATGAAAATGTCGACGTTCGCGATGTCGTGGGTTGGAGTCTATCCACGAAACCAGGGATTATACATCAAAGTATAAAGCCATCTCATATGGATGCGGCCGGTTGCGGACGCTGCAATACTCCTCTCGCTTCACCTTGATCCATTCGGCAATCTGCCCATCATCGAAGACGCCGCCTTCGAGAAGAAATTCCTGATCGCGTTCGAGTGCGTCCAGAGCCTCGCGCAGTGAAGTCGGCAACGGCTTTATCGTCTTCCTCTGTTCTTCAGTCCAGGTGAAAATGTTGGCGTCGATCGGGCCGAATCCGAGAGCGGTTGGATCCAGACGGCGCTTGATGCCATCGAGGCCCGCCATGAGCTGAACGGCCAGCGCTAGGTAGATATTGCAGGTGGCATCGGGTGGACGGAATTCAAATCGCGCCGTGTCTGGTTGATCTGCATATTTCGGCACACGGATCGCAGCGCTGCGGTTACCAAGGCTGAAGAAAGCATTGATCGGGGCTTCGAAGCCAGGGACGAGGCGGCCGAAGGAATTTGTCGACGGATTGGTGAAAGCCAGCACAGCTGCTCCGTGCAGCAACAATCCGCCGATATACCACCGCGCAACGTCACTCAGCTTACCGTATCCATCAGCATCGTAAAAAATGTTCTGGTCGTCCTTCCAAAGGTTTTGATGGAAGTGCATTCCGTTGCCGGCTTCACCATAGAGAGGTTTCGGCATGAAGGTGGCTGTCTGGCCGTGCCGGTGCGCGACCATTTTGGTGACATATTTGACTATCTGAGTCGCATCACCGCTCCGGACAAGCCCCATCATTGGTACCTCAATTTCGCACTGCCCCGGGCCACCCACTTCGTGATGATGATATTTGACCTCGATCCCCAGCTCTTCCAGAAGAAGGGACATCTCACTGCGGAGGTTGTAGAGCTGATCCTTTGGTGGGATGACATGATAGCCGCCATGGCGAGGAACAAGATGGCCATGCCCGCCGCGAGCGCTTTGCCAGTCGGCTTCGCGACTATCGACCCGATAGGATGCCGTGTTGACATCGGCTTCGAAGGCGACGCTGTCGAAAATGTAAAATTCGTATTCGGGCCCCCAGAGACTTCGATCGGCAATCCCCAACTCGCGCATATAGTTCTCCGCCCGCTGGGAGATATTTCGAGGATCGCGAGGAAAGGGGAGCTTCGTATCGGCCTCGAACGCCGAACAGATGAAACTCAAGGTCGGCATCTCCCAGAACGGATCCGGAAACCCCGTCGACAGATCCGGCAGCAGGATCATGTCGCCCGCCTTGACGGACCGCAGCCCCACTGACGATCCATCGAACCCGACGCCGTCACGCATGAGGTGATCGTTGAACTGACTGGCAGGCAGCGTCACGTGGTGCCATCGCCCATTCAGGTCGGAGAATTTCAAGTCGATCATCTTGAATCCGCGCTTTTCGACGAATTCCTGTGCTTCAATAAAATCTGAAAACATAGCCCCCTCCGGCTGCCTGTACGGAGCCGCACTGACGCATCGCGTCAAGCGGCTCGCGTTGAAATTGGAATCATGCGCCTGATCGGTTCAATCTCCCGCGGTTGATGAATTATTTCCAGTCCCGAATGAGCGTCTTCCCGCCAATGACGATCTCTTTAGGTGAAGTAGGGTCGAGTGCCCACCGGATGCGTGCCACACCTTCAGTAATGTCCTCGACCGTAGTTGCATAGCTGAGGCGTAAATGCCCATCCATCCCGAATTCCTTCCCTGGGACGGTGATGACGAGGGCTTTTTTCAGGAGGAATCGGCACAATTCCATGGAGTCTGCGCCATAGGAGCGGAAATCAGGCAGGCAATAATAGGTTCCATCCGGCTTTGTGACGGTGATTCCCTTGAAGGCAGCCAGTTCCTGCATCATGACATTGCGATTGTTTTCGAGCGTCTGACGGAGTGTTTCGACATCGCTCTGAGGCCCTGTCAGCGCTCCTTCTGCACCGACCTGGAGTAGGATCGACGCGCATGTGACGGTTTGCCCTTGAACATTGGTCATGATGTCAACGATTTCCCGAGGGGCGATGGCCCATCCGATACGGAATCCGGTCATGCCATAGAGCTTTGAAATCCCGTTAATGGCGATGATCCTGGTGGATTCCGTGTCCTTCTTTGTGAAGGAGAATGGAGAGATCGGCTTCCTCCCATCGAAGATGAGTCGATGGTAGATGTCATCCATGATCAGAAAAATGTCCTTTTTCTCACAGAAGTCGACGATCTGGGCGATGAAATCTGCCGGATACATGACGCCCGATGGGTTGTTCGGGCTGTTGACGATGATGGCTTTGGTTTTCGGAGTGATAGCGGGTTCAATATCTTTCATCGACGGGTAGAAGCCCCCACCCGCAGGTGTCACGATGACGGGAACGCCATAAAGCATCCGGATCATTTCGGGATAGCTCACCCAGTAAGGCGCCAGGACGATCACTTCGTCTTGTGGATTCAGCAGCGCATAAAGGACGTTGTACAGGGAATGCTTGGCGCCGTTGGAGACGATGACGTTTCCGGGGCTGACCTGGCGATTGTAGAACTGTTCCGTATAGGAGATGATTGCTTTCTTCAGCGATGGGGTGCCGTCGGTGGATGAATACTTGATGTCCCCGCTGGCGAGCTTGGCTGAGGCCTTTTCGATTGCGGATGCCGGCGCCTTGTTTTTCGGTTCTCCGGCGCCGAGGTGCACAACTGGCTCGCCCTTTTCCTTCATAACCCTGGCCTCTTCGTTAAGCGCCAAGGTTGGCGATGGGGTAATTGATTTCGCCAATTCACTGAGTTTCATGAATTCTTTGATACCTCCAACGAATCTGATTTTGTCGACCGGCTGCGATTCGAAACCCATTGTCCAAAATTCAGTGGCAACACAATCTTCTTCGACATTTCGGGTAAGAATAACATCCAGGGCAGAGGTGCTGTCAACAGATGCTTGTTTGTCAGTGCCGAGCTCCCCCCCTGATACGTTCTCCAAAATGAGACGACCTGAGTTACCTGTCGACGATTCGGATTGAAAACCAGGAACACCAACATGATCAAATCAGTGATTGTCAGCCGACATGCGGCAACTCATCCATTTCCTCGGAATAAATACACTCTTCCGATCCACCGTACGCTATTTCCTGCGTGGTCGCCATGGAATTGAGAATGGTGGCGCCTCAACTCAAACAGGCCGGATTCTGCCGGGCTCGCACGTGAGCGTGTGAAATGGCTCTCTTGAACACCGATCGTCGACATAGGAAACGCCGAATATGATCGATCGACAATGTCGATACCCCAATGTGACAATGACTGAATCGTTATCTTGCTGTCCACAGATGATGATGGTACCCTAGCGCGGGGTGGTGGGAAGCAGTAACAGATGCTGTGACACTTCCTTCATGTACGGCGCATGGCGATGTGCGCCAGGGCCGGCGATCGATACGAACCTTATTCCAGGAGATGAATTATGTCTATTTATCTACTGATCATCCTGCTGTATCTGGTTGTCCTCGCGGTTTTCAATTTCATCAAATCGAAAAAAATAAAGAACCAGGACGACATGATGGTCGCAGGACGCAGCCTCAGTCTGACCAAGATGGTCTTCACACTCATTTGCACCTGGATCGGTTCCGGCACATTCATCGCCGGCGCCGAGTATGCATACAGAGCCGGCTGGAGCTCAATGTGGCTTCCTGCCGGCGCATGGGTCGGCATCGCCATCATTTATTTTCTCGCCGGGAAAATCCGGACTTTCGGCCAATACACAATCGGGGATATTCTCGAAGAGCGATATGGCAAGTTCGCCCGACTCTTCGGCGCGATCGTCTTGATCATCGCATTTACCACCATCGTCTCCTATCAGTTTCGGGCCGGTGGATATATTCTCAATGTGATCACGGATGGATCGATCAGCGTCGCTCAAGGTCAACTCATCGCTGCTGTTTTCGTCATCCTATTCGTCTCGCTGGGGGGTATGGTGGCCGTTGCCCACACGGATCTGCCGAATGGAATCATCATCGTTCTGGCATGCATCACATCAGTCCCGTTTGTCATCATGACGGCTGGAGGTTGGGGAGCGGTGGCTCGTGACTTGCCGCCCAGCTACATGGCGGTTTTCTCGCCAGATTTCGGCCAATACCCGGCGCTGAAAGCGATCAGCTACTGCCTGGCCACGATGTTCCTTCTGCTCGGGGTCCAGAGCATGTACCAAAAATTCTATAGCGCCAGAAGTCCGCGCGAAGCCAAGCGAGCCGTGGTGTTGTGGATCATTGGAACAATCGTCGTGGAAGCAGTGGTCGTCGTCATCGCCGTGTATGGAGCCGCCTATTTTTCGGTTCATGGTGGAGTCGATCCGGCGTCGGTTGTTCTACAAGCAGCGCGGCATATGGTACCCGCTCCAATCGGCCTCCTGCTCATGGCCGCGGCATGCGTTGTGGTTCTCTCGACAGGGATGAACTACCTGCTGAGTCCATCGACCAATATCATGCGAGACATCTATCAGCGCTTTATCAATCCGAATGCTGAGCAGAAAAAAATGGTCGCCCTTCAAAAGGTTTTCATCGTCATCATCGGAGTCTGCGCGTTCCTATTGATTTTCATTCCGACGGTGCTCCATTCGAACATCTCGGTTTTAAAGTATGCCTACTTTGCATACACTCTCTATGGTGTTGCCATCACGCCGGCGTTGTTTGCAGCACTTGCCTGGAAACGAGCCACAAAGGCCGGGGGTCTGGCCAGCATCGTCTCGGGAGCGCTCACGGCTTTGGTGTTTGATCTCATCATTCCCAACGTGTTCCCATCAGTTCTCCTGAGCGGAGACCCTTGGGGCATTCCGAGCATCTATCCGGGCCTGATTGTCTCCATTACCGCTCTGGTTGTCGTTTCTTATCTGACTCCGCCACCGGATGAGCAGACTCTCAGAAAGTTGTTTCCTAAAGCAGGCGAGCCGGTCGCACGCTGAAAATCGGTGATTCGGAATTGGAAGGGCATACGGCAAAAATGAAGTGACTTCATTCGCATGAAGGAAAAACACCTCTGTCAAAATATTGTGTCGAGGAAAAAATGGCATCAATCAAGACTCGTTCGAACGTTGATGTCCATCATTATTAAAAGTGGCCAAAATACTCATTGTTGATGATGACCCCGGGGTGAGGGATTTTGTGAGCCTTCTTCTGCGCCGTTCTGGGCACGACGTTCTGGCAGCATCGACGGGTCAGCAGGCCTTGGAGATGACGACAAGCAGTCTACCGGATCTGATCGTCTCGGATATTCGGATGAGTGAGATGGATGGCTGGGAATTGTTCCGCCGAATCCGATTACAGCCCGGAACCGCCACGATCCCATTTATTTTCTTGACATCTATCAGCGCCGCTCCTGAACGCGTTCGCGGACTCCGGCTGGGCGCCGATGACTTTATTTCAAAACCTTTTCATTGCGACGAGATGGTGGCCCGCATTGATAAATGCCTCGATAGACAGCGTCGCAGAGATAGTGACTTTCCATTGGCCGGCATCTTTGGGAAAGTCGGGCATCTTAGCCTGATCGACATCGTACAGATCATGGAGATGAACCGGCGCAGCGCCCTGATCACAATCCGGCGGGGTGCCGATGTTGGGAAAATCTATTTGCGGGAAGGTGCTCTTGAGGGAACCAGCATCAACGGTGTTTTCAACCCGAGGCGGTTTTACAGCATCCTTCTCTGGGAAGATGCCACATTCGTCATCTCGGATCTGATCGATGAAGTCCCGGCGGATCAGCGCAACGCGCTGCCGGTCAGCGAGTTGATTCTCCAGGGGGCCCAAAACGGCGACGAGTCGCAGAGGTAGGAGCCCACAATCGCGTCGTCAGGATAACGTCGCTTGAAGGTCAATACCCCCTTTATTGCGGTCGCGGATTTAAGTGCCGGCATGGCTGTTCGAGGGTCTGTTGATCAAGAGCTCACGATTCAGACTCGCGCCTATCAAGGATAGCGGTTTCAATGCCGGTCGAGATGTCGATGTCCATCGATAGTTATCGACGGCGCCGCCGTTGATATCAATCAGTCCCAGGTCTCGCTGAAATGCTCGATGCCGTGAAATAGGGGCCAGGAACGGAAGGTGGTGTGCTGGCGATGGTCGGTTCGTTCCTGGTTTCCTTACTTCCTGCATTCCTAAGAGGTTCGGATGGGATCTTGCATGTTCCGAAGATCTTGCCATTTCCCGTCAATATTTCGCCGTTTGGACACTAAGGCACTGGAATCTTGTCAAAAATTTTCCGCACGACATCCTCGGTCGTGATTTCCTCTGCTTCGGCTTCATACGAGAGAATGATGCGGTGTCGGAGGATGTCGTAACCGATCGACTTGACATCATCAGGTGTCACGTAGCCTCGTTGCCGGACGAATGCGTGGGCCTTTGCCGCCTGTGTGATGAAAATCGACGCGCGCGGTGAAGCGCCGTACTGGATCAGTCCCTTCAGATTCAGCCCATACTGTTCCGGAAACCTCGATGCAAAGACGATGTCGATGATGTAGTCTTTAATGCGCTCGTCGATATAAATATCCTTCACAACCCGGCGTGCGTGAAAAATTTGTTCGGGCGTTGCCACGACGTTCACCGTGATCACTTCTCCAGGCGCCATCCGTTCGAGGATCTGTTTTTCTTCCTTCTTATCGGGATAATCGATCCGCAATTTCAGCATGAAGCGGTCGATCTGGGCTTCGGGCAGCGGATATGTCCCTTCGTGTTCGATCGGGTTCTCCGTGGCGAGAACCATGAAGGGCTCGTCGAGCTTATAGGCGGTTTCGCCGATCGTCACCTGTCTTTCCTGCATGGCTTCCAGAAGGGCGCTCTGAACCTTGGCCGGAGCTCGGTTGATTTCGTCTGCCAGCAAAATGTTGGTGAAGACGGGCCCCTTCCGCGCATAGAATGTCGAGTCCTTCGGATTGTAGATCATCGTTCCGATGAGATCCGCTGGGAGTAGATCGGGCGTGAATTGAATCCGCTTGAACGTCGTCTTGATTGTGTCGGCAAATGTTTTGACGGCGAGAGTCTTCGCCAGACCCGGGACTCCTTCAAGCAGGATGTGGCCATTCGCCAGAAGGCCGATGAGAAGACGGTCGAGCAGATATGACTGACCGACGATCACCTTCTGCATCTCCCGCATCAGGGATTCCATGAAAGCGCTCTCGCGCTGCACTCGCTCGTTGATTCTTTGCTGGTCCAGTTCGATCATCCTGTACTCCCGTAGCGTTCCTGAATGTTTCTCTTCCTATAGTCCTCACCCTCAATCCGGACGAAACGGCACATCTCGTGGAGGCGTGAGTCCAGTCGGATCCCGATCCGGTCAACCAGGGTGTATTCGTCCAGATCGCGATGCGTCTGCATGGCTTTATCGTATGACAACTTCGATTCGGGGAAGTTGGAGGTCATGATCGTAATTCGGGAATTGCTGTATCGCTGGTTTAGAATATAGAAAATGGTATCGTGAGCCCAATCCGTGACGCGTCGCGCGCCGATTTCATCGAGCACCAGCAACCGGCACGTCAGGACCGGTTCCAGAATCGCCATCTCCGATGCCTGCGATTCCTTGTTATAGGTCTCCTGGATCTGTTTGAGCACATCCCTGTAATCATAAAAGATGCACGTATCCCCGGTCTTATGAACAATCTCCTTGAGTATTGCGACGGCCAGATGAGTCTTGCCGACTCCTGGCGGCCCAATGAAGAGGAGCCCGGCCGTCACAGCAGGATAGTCATCGATGAATTTCTGAGCCACCTTCTTGGCGGCGCGCAGAGAATCATTGCCCTTGGCGTTCAGGGTGTCGATGCAGCAGTCGGAGTATCTCTGTGGAATCCCGGCGTTACTGATGAGCTTTTCCATGATGCGTCTGGAAACGCAGTCGCATCGTCGGGCCTTTTCAATAGTGCCCTGCGTCTCGATCAGCCATCCCGTGCCGCCGCACGCGACACAGGCGCTGTCGCGCCCTCCGGTGCTCGGCTTCGCGTCGCGCGATTTATCTGTCTGACTCGTCACGTTCATGCTCATTTGTCGTTTGTTGGATTGATCGTGGATTCCGAACTCAAGGAACCCACCCACTTCATACGTGACCCTTCATACTTAACCTTCAGTAGCATCTGATCCTAGCATAGTGCCATATGAAAAAGCATGGGTCAGTTGAGATGAGCCGTCAACGATCTGAGTTTGCGATTTTGGCGGAGTTTCTGCATCGCCTTCGATTCAATCTGCCGAACTCTCTCGCGTGAGACCGATAGAATTTCTCCGACCTCCTTCAGTGTGCGAGGTTCCCCTCCATCAATTCCGAACCGCAGATTGATGACCTGGCGCTCCTTGGGGTCCAGCTCCTGCAGAACTTCACTAATCTGTTCGATCATTGATTCGCGGAGGAGCATATCTTCAACGGGATCTTCTTGCGGAATATCGATGGTGATCTCGGATCCATCATCGTTTGAAGATGGCTGTGTCAGAGAAATCTTCTTGGAATCCAGATTGAGAAGCGCGTCGACTTCATGATTGGTCATATCGAGGCTCGAAGCCAGTTCCTCGTTTGATGGCTCGCGCGAGAGCTCGTGTGTCAGCTCCCGACTGCTCTTTCCGATCCTTTGCAGGATGTTCGCGACACGCTGCGGAACTGAAAATGCCCGGCTTTGGCTGGACAGCGATGAGAAGATGGATTGCCTGATCCACCAGACTGCGTACGTGATGAAACGAAGCCCCTTCTCCGGCCGATACCTCCGGGCTGCTTCCAGCAGCCCAAGATTTCCGGCATTGATCAGATCCATGAAATTCACGTTCATGTTCCGGTATTTCTTAGCATAGGCGACGACGAAACGCAGGTTGGCTTCGACGAGCTTGCGGAGTGCGTCTTCGTCGCCCCGGCGGGCCTGTTCGCCAAGCCGCAACTCCTCCTCATGCGTTAATGGCGCGATCCGGGCAATTTCACGGAGGTAGAGTTTGAGGTTGTCCTTGGAAAACATCTCGTCGTTTTGATGCTTGTGCGCCATAGCTTCTCGCCGGAACGCTCATTATACTCCAAGTTGCTGGTCCCGAGTTCCCTCTTCCCAGTCGGATTTCGATACTGAGCTCCAGCGCCGGTCAACTATTTTTTTTCGGAGACATCAGAGATATGCCGGCATCGAGGAGTGAATCGCCATGATCGCTCCGTCTGATTTTTGGATCGCGGCCCATGGTGTGTCTGGGAGCTGGGAACCGGGAGCTAAACCTATCGTCCCGTCCGACTTCCGCTACGATGATCTTTCAGTGATTCATGCAGCCGGTGGGATTTCTCAGCTGCGGCATCGACTCGGACTATTTTTGTTTGTGAGATGCGCATGAGGGCGTTTTTCTGACGTATCGGCATTCCGGTCTGCTCCTTTTGCATTTCTTCACCGATCTGGTGGAGAAAATCATTGATCTCATTCTGCATCCGTTCCATCTTGCTTCGCATGTTAAGGATGATTTCGACACCCGCCAGATTGACGCCGAGATCGCGTGTCAGACTCAGAATCACCTCCAACCTCTTCAGGTCTTCGTCACTGTAAAGCCTCGTATTGCCCATCGTCCGCGACGGTTTCAGGAGGCCTTCACGTTCATAAAGACGAAGTGTTTGTGGATGGATGCCATAACTCTGGGCGACGGTGCTGATCATGAAAAACGAGCTCTTCTTCATGATGGCAGGAGCTCCCTGGGATTCTCCGGGTTGAGCCGGGCGAATTCGCGAAGGATCTCTTTGGACCGTTCATCTTTGACCTGCGGCATGACGATCTTCACCTCGACGAATTGATCGCCGCGCTGGTTGGTGCGGAGTGAATGCGCCCCGTGTTCGCGCAGGCGGAATCTCTGCCCGCTCTGTGTGCCGGGTGGAATCCGCATGGTTGCCACGCCGTCGAGCGTCGGCACGTCGATTTTAGTCCCCAGAGCCGCTTCGGTGATTGTAATTGGGACCGTGCAGTAAATGTTGTCGCCCTCACGCGTGAACGACGGGTGAGCGGCCACGTTGGTGATGATATAGAGGTCGCCGGGCGGAGCGCCTCCACGCCCGGCGTGTCCCTTGCCGGGGATTCGCACTTTTGAGCCGTTGTCGACACCGGCGGGAATTCTGACGCGGAGAGGTTCAGTGACCTGATGCCGGCCGTCTCCGTGGCACTCCGAACAATTCGCCCCGCGTTCCCGTCCGCTGCCTCCACATCGGTTACAAGCCGTTGTGAAGCGCATGTGCCCCTTCTGCATATGGATCTTTCCAGTCCCGCTGCAGAGCGAGCATGCCTTTTCTGATCCGCCCTCGGTGCCAGACCCGCTACACCGAGCACACGGCTCGAGCTTCGTGATCTGGATGCGCGTTGTGATTCCGTGCATCGCATCTTCGAAGCTCAGGTTCATCGTATGTTGGATATCCTCCCCACGCTGCATCCCGGGTTCTTCGGCCTCCTTTTTCGAAAAAGGATTCCGAAAAATTTCGGAAAAAATATCGCGAAAGGATGTCGATCCGAATGGCGCTCCCTCGGTAAAGTCGAAGCCTTCGAAGCCGTAGGATTGCGGGCCTGCTCCTCCGCCTCCCCCCCCTGCTCCCGGACCGAAGTCAGATGCCGTGCCGAATCGATCATACTTTTCGCGCTTCTTGAGATCGGAGAGGACGTCGTAGGCTTCACTGATCTCCTTGAATCTGTTTTCGGATGCCTTGTCGCCGGGATTTAGATCCGGATGGAATTTGCGCGCCAGCTTTTTGTAGGCTTTCTTGATCTCACCGGGTGACGCGCCCCGGGCAACTCCGAGGATGCGGTAATAGTCCTTTGATTCCATATAGCAGTTCGAAGGCGACCAACAGTGATCGGGATTCCTTGCGCCGACTTCCCTCTTACTTCTTGTTCCCCTCTTCGTCGACAAATTCGGCGTCGATCACGTCGTCGCCCTTTTTCCCATTGCTGCTCTTGGCCTGTTCCGAGTCTTTCTCTGACGAAGCCGAATGCGAGCCGCTCGCTGTCTTGTACATGGCCTCAGCCAGCTTATGAGATGCGCGTGTCAGAATTTCGAGCGCCGAGTTGATCTTATCGAGGTTGCCGCTTTCGAGCGCCTGCTTTGTGGCAGCGATGGCGTCTTCAACGGCCCGTGCATCATCGGCGGAGATTTTTTCCCGATTGTCGTGGAGAGTTTTTTCGGTTGTGTAGATCATGCTGTCGGCCCGATTCCGGGCTTCGATTTCAGCTTGTTTGCGGCGATCGTCGTCTGAATGAGCCCCGGCATCTTTCACCATACGATCGATCTCATCCTTGGTGAGCCCCGAAGAGGATGTAATCGTGATCTTTTGCTCACGGCCCGTCCCGAGATCCTTGGCCGAAACATTCAAAATACCGTTGGCGTCGATATCAAATGTAACCTCGACCTGCGGCACACCTCGCGGGGCCGACGGGATGCCCACGAGATGGAATTTGCCGAGTGTTCGGTTGTCGGCTGCCATGGGCCGTTCACCCTGCAACACGTGAATTTCAACCTGCGTCTGATTATCGGCGGCCGTGGAAAAGATCTCGCTCTTGCGAGTCGGAATCGTCGTATTGCGCTCGATGAGTTTCGTGAAAACACCTCCGAGGGTTTCAATTCCGAGGGTGAGCGGAGTCACATCGAGCAAGAGCAGATCTTTCACGTCTCCTGCCAGCACCCCGGCCTGCACGGCCGCTCCCACTGCCACGACCTCGTCCGGGTTCACACCCTTATGTGGTTCCTTGCCGAAGAGAATGCGGACGAGTTCCTGAACTTTCGGGATGCGAGTGGAGCCGCCAACAAGGACCACTTCGTTGATGTCCTTCGGCGAAACGTTGGCGTCTTTGATGGCCTGTTCGCACGGTTTCACCGTCCGTTGAATAATTTCGTCGGCGAGCTGCTCGAGCTTCGATCGCGTGAGTTTCATGACGAGGTGCTTCGGTCCGGAAGCGTCGGCGGTGATGAACGGAAGATTGATTTCCGTCTCCATCGTTGTCGACAGTTCGATTTTAGCCTTCTCGGAAGCTTCCTTAAGGCGCTGCATGGCCATCGGATCTTTGCTTAAGTTGATCCCCTGATCCTTGACGAATTCATCGATGATCCAATCAATGATATTTTGGTCGATGTCGTCGCCGCCGAGGTGAGTGTCGCCGTTGGTCGACTTGACTTCGACAACCCCTTCACCCACTTCCAGGATGGAAATATCGAATGTTCCGCCGCCGAAATCGTAAACGGCGATTGTTTCATCTTTCTTTTTGTCGAGGCCATAGGCCAGAGCCGCAGCGGTCGGTTCATTGACGATGCGGACGACGTCCAGGCCGGCGATTTTACCCGCATCCTTCGTCGCCTGCCGCTGGCTGTCATTAAAATATGCAGGCACCGTGATGACGGCCTTTTCAATCTTCTCACCCAGATAAGCCTCAGCCGCCGATCGCATCTTTTGGAGGATCATTGCCGAGATTTCGGGCGGCGAGTATTGTTTGCCGGTAATCTCACAACGCACATCTCCGTTGGGCGCTTGCGCCACCTTGTACGGAATTCTCTTGGTCTCATCGACAACTTCACTATACCGCCGACCCATGAATCGCTTTATCGAAAAAACTGTGTTGGTCGGGTTTGTCACGGCTTGCCGCTTGGCAACCTGGCCCACAAGCCTCTCGCCGGACTTAGAAAAAGCCACAACCGATGGTGTGAGTCTGCTTCCCTCCGGGTTTGTAATGACAACCGGTTCGCCGCCTTCCATGACAGCTACCACCGAGTTGGTCGTTCCAAGATCTATCCCTATGATTTTCCCCATGTTTCCTCCAACCTCATCTTTAGTCTATTCACAATATAAACATTGAGTGGCCTTTTGTCAACTTTTCTTGATGCAGTCACGCCCTCCGAGGAGCTCAATATCCTTGGTTTTGCCTTCAGTGAATTAAGGCAGGAGATTGTCACTTGGAAACGCCACGAAATTTTGGCGCTTATCTTATGGTTGGCATCCTCGCCACACTAATATTGGGAGTTGTCGAAACCTCCTTGAAGAAGGATATAATAGAGAAAAGGAGGTTACCTATGCCGCTATTCGTACTGATGACCCGCCTTGCTCCCGAAACTCTCCACAATCCTACAGGCCGTCGCGCCATGGGCAAGGAATGGCTCTCAAAAGTCAAGAGCACATGCCCCGATGTGAAATGGATCGCCCACTACGCCATTCTCGGACCTCATGACTTCATGGATATCTATGAGGCACCGGATGCCGAAACCGCTCATCGGGTTTCGCTGATATCACGGGCTGAGGGTGCGGTGAGCGCCGAAAGCTGGCTGGCGTTGCCCTATGATCGATTCCTGAAGGTTCTTGAGGAAGTCGTCAAATAGAACACGGCTGCCGTTTCGATGGGGATCATGTGTGCTTCACCGAGACAGGGCGCCGAAACGGCTGCCAGGGAGCAGGGAAAAGGGATGTGGCTTCGAGCTCAAGAAAAAGCACACAGGCTCCCTGGCAGTCAATTTCATCCGGGGGCAACGTTCTTGTGAATGCAGAAGTCGGGGGCTCGGACGCCTAAATTCTACAAATGTAGTAAAATAGGATCAATGCCCCGACCCCGATTCGGTACCAGGCGAAGCCGATGAATCGGTGCTTCTGCACAAATCGAATGAAGATCTTGATGACGATGAGGGCCGAGAGGAAGGCCGATAGAAAGCCGACCGCGAAAACCGGCACTTCGTGGGCCCCGATCATTTTGATGTTCTTCGCCAGATCATAGAGAGTTGCCGCGAACATGGTCGGGATGGCCAAAAAGAAGGAAAACTCCGTCGCAGTCCCGCGCGGCAGACCCAGCGCAAGTCCTCCCATGATGGTCGCCCCCGAACGGGAAACGCCGGGGATGAGCGCGAGGCATTGAGCAAGTCCGATGCCAAGCGCCTTCCGGAAAGAAATATGATCAATCCCTTCGATATCGGTCGTGCGGACGCGAGCTTCAATCGCGAGAATTGCAAGTCCTCCGAGGGCCAGAGTCACCCCGACAAGAATCGGCGAAAACAGATATCGCTTGATATACGAATGAAGCAGAAACCCGGTGATTGCGGCCGGTAGAAAGGAAATAAAGATCGTGATTGCCAATGGCCGTTCCTGGGCCGACCAGAGGCACTGCACAAGCCTGATGCATCTCCGGCGATAGAGCCACAGGATGGCAAGAATGGCGCCGAGTTGAATGAAAATCTCAAAAGTTTTTGCGATGTCTCCCCGCCAGCCGAGGACATCTCCGGCAATAATGAGATGAGCGGTTGAAGATATCGGAAGGAACTCAGTAATCCCTTCCACAATTCCGAGAAGAGTGGCTATGAGGATGTTCACAGAGGACGCATGCTATTTCAACGAATCCGCGGACGCAACAATTTCTTTGGCGGGAACCGGCAATGAATTGTGCTTTTCTCTCAATTCCGGTGTTGTTTGGATTGAATGGTGCTGATCACAGGAAATATTTTTGTTATGATATTCGAGATGATTGTCGTCAATGAATGGCTCTCCATCCCTGAAACGGAATTGACATTCGCGGCATCGCGAAGCGGCGGACCGGGCGGGCAGAATGTCAACAAGGTCAACAGCCGTGTATCGTTATCGTTCGACGTGGAACAATCTCCCAGCCTGACTCCGGAACAGAGAGCGCGAATCCTATCCTGTCTTTCCACCCGCATCAGTAAAGATGGAGTCCTTCGGGTCGTTGCACAGATGCATCGCAGCCAGCTGGAAAATAAGCAGGCTGCTGTTGAACGTTTTATTGAACTCATGCGTCGAGCGCTTGTCCGACCAACGCCGAGACACAAGACCAGAATCAGCGCCGCCGCTCACGCGCGCCGCATCGATGAAAAGAAACGCCAATCCCGGCTGAAAAAAGAACGATCCAGGACGGTTGAAAGGGACGATTCCTAACTTGGCGGAGCCGGAACCAAAGACGGTGACCGCACCACAGAGCAACTCCAGACCTCTCAGGAAGCCAGGAAGGGAGGAATGCAGAAACGGAAGGTATGGTGTGCCGGCAACGGTGAGTTCGTTCCCTGGTTGCCTTATTTCCTGCATTCCCAAGAGGTTCGGATGGGATCTTGCATATTCCGAAGATCTTTGAGGGCATCTCGGTCTGTGTTCAAATTCACCCCGGCGTTTGCAATGAAAGTTATACACGGCTTCGGAAAAGGTACAAGCCCGATATGGCCGGGCATCTTCAATGCACCAAACGAGGATCTGGGAAACTGGAATGGGAACCGGCAACTCGCTTCGGTAGAAAGGCAGGGTGCTTCCTTTTCTGTAACGATTCTTCCGGAATGAAGTAGAATTTAATGCAAGAGGAGGGGAACAGCATGGAACATTTGACACTCCACGAGGGCTGCCGCGTGAAGCTGGATGATTGGGACCCGGATGACACAGGCAAGGATTTTGATAAAAACAGCGCTCTGACGGAATTGGACACGTTGCACCAGCAGATGGCGGATCTGCAGGAAGTCTTTTATGCGTCCGGCAAATACGCTTTGCTCATTGTCCTGCAGGCGATGGACGCAGGAGGGAAGGACGGGACGGTCAGCCATGTGATGCGCGGCCTTAACCCGGCCGGCTGCGCCGTAACGCCGTTTAAGGTGCCTTCGGCGGAGGAGCTATCGCATGATTTCCTCTGGCGAATTCACAAAGCCGTGCCGGCGCGCGGCCAGATTGGAATTTTCAATCGGTCGCACTATGAAGACGTTCTCGTGGTGCGAGTCATGCAACTCGCGCCGGAAAAAATCTGGCGGGCCCGATTCGAGCAGATCAACTCCTTTGAAAAAAACCTCGCCCAGAACAATGTCATCATCCTTAAATTTTTCCTTCACATCTCCCACACGGAACAGACGGAGCGACTTCGTGCGCGCCTTGAAGATCCTACAAAAAACTGGAAAATCACACCAAGCGATCTGGAAATGCGGACTAAATGGAGTGATTACCAGAAGGCATACGAAGAAGTCCTGGAATGTTGTACAACTGAATATGCGCCATGGACCATCGTTCCTGCCAACAAGAAATGGTACCGTAATCTCGTCGTCGCCGCCAAGATCGTGAAGACGCTTAAATCCCTCGATCTTCACTTCCCGCCGCCCGCCCCTGGATTGGAAAAAATTAGAATAGAGTGAAATGCGACGTGTCTACCGAGCGATTCTCGATCTCCATCCGAGGGTTATCGTCATTGGATATACCCCAAGTCCCGCAATCGCTCCTCCAAATCCTTGTCGATCTCTGAAAAGGCAGGAATAAAATTCAGCGGGCTGGTCTCATAGGTAGGAATCGTTTTAATCGGATGAGCCTCCAGAGTGGCCTTCGCAAAAGCTCCCGACAAGGGCCTGCCATCCATATCATCGGCCACGGGAAGCCCGAAAAGATACAACAGAGTCGGGGTGATATCGAGCACGGAGGCTTGTCGGATGACCGTCTTTTTAATACCCGGCCCGCGCAAAAGCACCCATCCGTTATCCGCATGACCACGTTCATCAAACCCGTGATCGGTTGTGATCATGATGGTGTCATATGTGTCGCCCGCCTTGACGAGCAATTGGCCGATCAGCGTGTCAATGTGGCGATAATATTTTTCAAGAGCTTTTTCCAGGCGCCTGTCCGGGCATTCAACCCACCGATCCTCCTTGGATCGTCGCCCGAAAGAAAACCGGCCGAACTTGTGCCCAACCACGTCCATCCCTTCAAAATAGATGGACATCAAGTCGTAGGCCTTGTGCGTCCTCAGGATATCGCGTGCCAGATTGCCATAAAGTTGATCCTGCGCAATGACATTGGTGACAACCGATTCTCTGCTTTGTGCATCTTGTAAAAGCCGACAGCCTTTTAAGTCGATAGCATATGCCATCATCTGGGTGTCCGACTCGGCCGGCAGAAGATGTGCTTTCGTGATATGTCTGACGTAATCGGGAGGATATGTGAGGGCGGGTGTTTTCAGGAGATAATCGTATGGATCTGCGGTCGGATTCAATTTATGTCCGCGTGCACCCAAGTGCGAGGAAAGCATGAGCCCGTTGACCTTGTACGCAGGCCAGGTTCCCCACCACCCCAGAATCGCAACCGATTTCCCGTGTTCACTCAAGATGTCCCAGATCGCTCGGACTTGCCGGTGAGCCGTTTGGATAATTGGTGTAGCCCAGTTCGAGGGCAGTTCCCACCCGGAGGAAAAGGCTGACGGATCACGCCACGGATCGATGCGGCCCAGCAGATCATGCTCGGAATTCTCGACTGTCACGAGGCGGCACCCGATGCTTCTGGAGTCGCCTGCGATACGGGACGGGTCCTTTAAGCGCAAATGAAGGAAGTTGCCTTCAGGAGAGGTGACACCGATCTCAACCGGCACGGTGATATCTTGCGGTTGCTCCGTGACGTCGATCGATTGGAGGGGGGTTTCGTTGATCATGAGGGCGATGGAGATTCGGCTTTGCCGGTCAGCCGCTTTCAAATGCATGTGGATGGTCAAAGCTGTCCTCTTCGTCGTGGGCAGGATAATCTCCGCCTTCTCTTTCATCCACACATATGTATTGCCCGGCAAGGGTTGACCGAAATCCCATATTCCATGCCGATCCGGACATTTGCCCGTCGCGAGTGTTGCCCAGATAACAGGCGACGAAGTCGCCAATCGTTCTTTGGGGCCCTTTTTTACCTTGAGCGTCGACAAATATCCGCTGGCGCCATCGGCGATCAAATTCCTCAGATTCGGCAGCTTGCCTTCTTCCGCCCACTGCGTGACAAGATCGTAGCTGCAGCCGTCAAGACAGATGAGCAGTACCTTTCGGTTGCCGGCAGTATCATGCGGGACTTCAACGGGCTGTTTCTGTAACAAGAAAAGCCGGGGAAGAAGCCAATAGCCGGCAGTAAGCGAGATGAAGATTGTTGCGATCCATAAGAAGATGATCGCAATCGAGTTGAGCAGCTTCATGGATGCCTCACCATATCATGATTTCCCGGCGGGTTGAGAACAACCATATCCTGCAGGGTGCAGTACCATGGTCTCGGTGATTCTGGCCATCTTTTGAAGGGGAGTCGATCGGATGTCCGGAATCGGCCTCTGGCGAGTGGAGTCGTGACGGAGCAGTGTGCACACGTTAGACCCTATCGATGATGGTTGTGCGGTGATCGCGAGAGTACGCGGCGGATTGCACAGGAAGCCGGGGGAAATGCGTTGGTGCTCCTTCCCAACCCTGTGCTCTTGAGATTACCATCCTCGGAGTAATCTTCTCGATTCTCTTGTGCGTTTCATCAGGCGGGAACTCTAGACTTGGGGTCGTCTCCACCACCCGAACTCTTCATGCTCTCATCGACGCTACGCGTAACCCGTTTGATGTTAACAAACCCCGAGCCGTCCGCCATGCAAATCTAACTGCCCTGCTGATTGGGAGACGCACCAGGGGGCTGTTTGTCCGGGAGTTTACCGTTTTTCAAGGTGCGTTTGAACGATCCGTCGAATATCATCCATCTGGAATGCATACGTCCTGCGTAGCCTTCCCAACGGCACGTCCGTGGGTAGGCTGGATGGCAGGCCGAGCTCACTGAGTATCTCCGAGGCAGGAACCCCGGTCGATTGTTCAACCTCTCGCAAGGTCATTGACCCGTCAATTTGATATGGAGAGCTCGATTGCTGCTCAAGCGCGCGCAATTTGTGCGGCGGCACCCCCGTCTGTTCCACTGAACCGAAGAACGGTGAAATGGCGAGCCCCACGAGTGCAAGCGTACCGACCACCGCGAGAGCCACTCGTGCTCCGGAGCCTTCGCGAGGGCGCCCTCTAACCACACACACGGCCCATCGCCAGTGCAGAAGAAGGTGAATCGACAAGGTGCTGAGCAGCCCGACGGCGATCCAGAAATGAATGTGGCCCCAATCATGGCGGTCGAGTCCCCACAGTGTGCTGAAGTGCCCAGAGCCAGGTGGAAGCACATAGCGAAGTAATACTCCCGTCGCACTGAGCAACACAAACGCCGAAAAGGCTAGTGCATCAATGATGAAATTAACCCTTGTGCGGTTCATAATAACTCTCCTTTGGTATGAAAAAGCAGCCCAGCAGAAGCGTACATGATCCTTCGCGGCAGAAGTCGCACGGCCATCTATGCCTCTTTCAGCGCCTCCTCGAGATCGCCAGGAATGGGATTTCCCCCTGTGGAGCCGGAGCCTTGAAGGCGGGTTATCTTTCCGATCAACCGGATGCGCCGCGCCTCATGGCTCGTCTTGGTCTCCTCATTCATTCTTTTTTTTCCTCTATGTTTCCATCGTGCAACCTGCAACAGCGGCGCCCTACCATCTCTACAGGACCGCCTTCGATTCGTAGTGCCTTTCCGTGAACAAGCGCTTCCGCAATCTTCCCGTGCGCCGAGTCGATGATCCGGCTGAACGTCGGGCGGGACACGCGCATCTGCTGTGCAGCCTGCTCCTGGTAGAGATGATCGAGATCAGCGAGTCGCAGAGCTTCGAATTCGTCAAGGGTCATCACGATTTCCTCAAGGTCGCGCATCGGGACTCCGATCGGCTTGAAGATTGCCGCTGCGGGCCTTCCAGCTATGCGTCTGCAGCAGAACGGTCTGGCCATTTCTTAACCCTCCCAAGAATCATTATAGACATATGTTCATAATAGTCAAGTGGGGATAATCCCAACATTCGTGTCGCCATGGGCAATTTGGCGGAGAGGCCAAGAGCTGCCCATGATTCGGCCCCCCAACGCCATGGCAAGGTTGAGCAGAGGACACTGCCGGAAGCTGATAGTTAGCTTAATCTAAACCTTCGGGGTCGTTGAGATGTTGCGCAGAATGGCCTCATACCTGGATCCGCGAAATTTCATACTCTTTGGCTCTCAAGCTGCTGGTCGATCCCGACCGCGCGAACCTCGCCGGCGTCTCCAACCTCGAAGTCGCGATCTCTTCGGCGGCCGCCATGAGCGGCCTCACTGTCGCAACTTTCGTCACGCTGCTTCTTGTCCCGGCTCTCTATGCGATCTTCGTCAAAGATCTGCGCATCGTACGATGGGAGGGAAAGAAGGTGTCGCCGGCTTCAGATTCGCGGGTTGAATAAAATTCCGCTGTGAAATCGGCATTCTGAAAACGAAGACCGTGCCTTCGTTCCAGACTTTTCATAGAACGGCGCCACACGAACGGCAAAACATGGGCTTTTTACAATTTCAGTCCCGCCGGCACAAACGAGTACTGGGCAGGGAAGTGGTGGGATTATCCTCAACTCGGCCTGAGCGACAACTACTTGTATGTATGTACGAACATGTTCCGAAATCCGCGGATAGGGAATGGCGGCAAGCCATCAGATAGTCTCGATAGACACGGCATTACGGCTCGGCAGGAGTCTCGCTCTCCTAAACCATCGATGATATTCGGAGGGGAGGGCTCGGCATCCTCGCAAGCTGTGCCGCAGAGGCTCCGAAGCCATTTTGTCGCAATAGGCGTGTGCTTACTCGCGGATAGGGGATGTTCAATGCAGCTGGCAATTTCACGCAAACGGTGATTCTTCGCCTCCCTCTGCAAGGGCTTAAACAACACGCAAGCTTTCAGTACAATTACCTGGCTGAAACGGACTGTTTCACATACACGCCTGTCATGGGCGCCACCACGACGATGTACTGGGGCGCGCATCTATCGAATAGCATGTTGAGGATCTACTCATGGGCCGAGAATTCGACGAACTATTCTTACTACGATAGTAGTGTACCGGCTTATACCTATATCTCCAGAAACGCCAAATGTCCCGGCCAGGACAAGAAGAACTGGTGTGCCCGGCTGGCAACTGGTAACAACATCGAATGGTACAAAAATTAACAGCATTCAGCCGAGACACATTATTTTCGCCGCTCATTAGACGCAAATTAAGCCGGCGAATTGCGAAGGGCGAACTCACTCAACAGGATCAGTCTGAGTGTGAGCTCGCCATCGCGCCTTGCAACAGCCAACTGGTGCTCACACGACGCTCTTGACCGATGGCTGGCGAAACCGAGCGACCATCTTTTCCTGAAAAAGCCTGCCCTCTTGACCTCGAAGCACATGCCAGCTAAAACATTGCTGGAGGTGCAAGTGCTTCTCACCATCAATCGTGAAGAACCCGAGCCATGGCTTGTTGCCCGAGCCGCCGAGGTTGTCCGTCGAGGAGGCGTCATCGTCGTGCCGACTGACACGGTTTATGCACTCGTCTGCATTTTTACCGATACTGATGCGGTGAGACGGTTGTGCAAGGTCAAGGGGATCACTTCAGCCAAGCGCCTCTCGATTCTCGTGGATGACATCACCACGGCCAGCCGTTACGCTCGAGGGATTACGACGCCGGTCTTCCGGATGATGCGGCGAGTCTTGCCCGGGCCATATACCCTCATTTTTCGTGCGACCCAGGAAGTCCCCAAGACGATGCTCGGCAAGCGCCACACGATCGGCATCCGGATGCCTGCGTCACCGACTGTGAGCATCCTGCTGGAGCAGATCGGAGAGCCTCTCCTGTCAACTTCTGTTCGTAACGAAAGCAACGATTTTCTGCTCGATCCGGTCGATATCCATGATCGGATCGGTCACCAGGTCGACCTGGTTGTCGACGGCGGCCTTCTGGCGAACGAGCCATCGACTGTGGTGGACCTGACTGCAGCCGAGCCCGTGATTGTGCGCGAAGGCAAGGGAGACATCGACGCACTCGGCCTCTTCGCTTGAAGCTCTTCTGCCCACGAACCGGATCCGGGCAGGATTCAATGCCGTTTTTCATTGCCGTTTCGACGCCACCGTCATCGACTAATTGATAGCAGATCGATCTGACAGCTTGGTACGATCAGAGGACTTGACACATACTCGGCCGACCGCCTAGATTGGTAACGTGACATGTGGATTCCGGTGCCGTACGCCGATACAGCCCAAAAACACAAGACCGAATATGCACAGGCGCAAACATTGAAGAATTGGAGGAATAACAAAATGCAGAAATCCCTCTCACTCGCCTATTTCCTTCTGGCGGCTCTCGTATTGCCAGCCATCTCCTCTGCTGCAGTCGACCCAGATCTGGAAAAAATACAACGCGGTGTCCTTGGTTCCCAGAGCGAAGCTGATTTTGTGGCGGATGTGACAAAGATGCTCGATGCCAAACCTCAATTGGCCAAGGCCGCAACCGAGGACGGCCCATTCCTGGTCTGGGCGATCGATAATTTCGGAATGGGTGGGCCGATTGAAGCCAAAAGCCTGAAGCTTGCGGAGATGCTTGTGACGAAGGGCGCTGATCCCAATGGGTTGGATGAGGATGGAACCCCGATCATCTTCAAGTATGCCATGTTCGCCAGAGTCGCGCCGATCGAATTCCTGGCGAGCCACGGGGCTAATGTGAAGGCGACCGACAAGGAAGATAAGCGAACGCCGTTGCATTGGGTCGCATTATTGGAAGAACAGGAAAGCGGAGAAGCCGCAAGCAAGGAACAGGTGGATCAGCATATTCGAGCCGCTGAGGTGCTCCTCAAGGCCGGCGCCCAAATCGACGCCGCCGACAAAAGAGGATCAACACCTCTCCATTCAACGGCTTTCCTCGGGAATCTTCGTATGACGGAGTTCCTGATCGGGAAAGGCGCCGATGTGAATGCCAAGGATTCCGACGGCTACACGCCGCTCGGAAGCGTCTTGGCGAGGCTTGAAGAACGCTGGGCCAATGAGAAAGAAAAGGCCGCCCTTCCGCCTGTCGTCGAGTTCTTGAAAAAACATGGCGCGAAGGATGAACGGCCGAAGGAATAAGGCGAGCGGGAAGCAGGGGCGCCAGGATTCAGGGGAGCGCCGTTCGATCAGACACGCTCATCGAATATTCCAGTGTCGGGCGTCCGAAATGCCGGACCATATGACGCGGCGATATATGGCAGTCAGCGATCGGCTCTGAGCACTCGCACATCGAGTGCCTTCCAAATCGGCTACTGAAGGCTGACTGCCAAGGATGTCCTTCTCAGGTCGGAGGTGTCTGGATTATTTCTCACCTGCGACCATGATCGTCGCACTCTTGACAAAATCAAGTTTAGGGAAGTCCTTCTCCAGATAGGCGTTCCCTTCAGCCTGAAGACGGTTTTGGTCGGGTCCCTGGCCGCGCGGGGCTCCCTCGCCATAGTCGGAATACAGCGAATCGACCACAGCCATCCCGTCAATGACTTTGCCAAATGGTGAAAAGCCCATTGTATCCAGCTGGCTGTTGCGATCTGCATAATTGATGAACACCTGCGTCGTCCGCGTATTCGGGCCGGCCATCGCAAACGAGACATAGGCTCTCTTGTTCGACTGTTTCACCGGATCATCCTGGATCCGAGCTTGCCGCCAGGCTGTGTTGAGATTCGGATCCGCATGAATTCCAAATTGGACCATGAAACCGGAGATTGTGCGGAAGAAGCGGCAGTCATTATAGTAGCCGTTCTTGACGAGATTATAGAAACGGTCGGCGCCCTGCGGAGCCCAGGCGCGCGTCACCTCAATCACGAATATTCCTTTGGATGTCTCGAATTCGGCTTGATAGACATCGGGAGCCTTCTCGGTGAGCTGAGCAGGGGTCATCAATTTCTCCTTGTTGGATTTCGCGCCACTCGGCGCAGATCCATTGGCGATCGCGACCGCGCATAGTAACGCCAGAACTGCAATGAATCCTTGGGTCGTTTGATGCATTGATCATGCTCCTTTTATCGAATCCTTCGTGATGCCACGCTCAGTATACCATCGATTCCGGATGAAGCATCGATCATGACCCGGCGAGTGCCGTGTCTCCACCTCAGTGGTTTCCCCGGGTCGAACTTCGGAAATGAGACCGTAGGATTTTGGCGCACCAAGTCCACTATTCAAAAAAGCGCTCCGGCGTATTCACATTTCATCCCGGTGGTACACACAGAGAACCATCTGCTCATCAATCGTCGTCTTCTTCCTTCTCCTTCTCCTTCTCCTTCTCCGGCTTCTTGTTAACGGTATTGGCATCGAGCGCCCACATTCCACGCCCGTGCGTTGCAATGACGACGATGTTATCACGCGGGTGAATGATCAGATCCAGGACATAGGTTGCGGGGAGATTGCCGCCCAGTACATTCCAGGTCTTCCCTGCGTCAGTCGTCACAAACACGCCGGTATCGGTCCCAACATAGAGAATGTTCTCGTCAACAGGGTCTTCGCAGATGATGTTCACCGGTCCGATAGGGATGTTGCCCACGATGCTTTTCCAGCTCTTTCCCTCATCGGTCGACTTCCAGATGTATGGTGTAAAATCGTCATCGCGCCTCCCGTTCTGGGTGAGGTAGACGGTCGTGAGTTCATGCTGTGAGGCGACGAGTCGCGAGACCCATTTTTGGTAAGGGAGTCCTTTCGTGATTTCATTCCACGTCTTTCCACCATCGCGCGTCATGTGCACCTTTCCATCGTCGGTGCCGGCGTAGATGAAGCCGAAGCGGCGAGGTGATTCAGAAATCGCGGTGAGAGTATGGTAGGAGATGTCACCCTTCTCAGAGGCTGTATTGTCGGTCAGGTCGGGGCTGATCTGCTCCCATGTATCGCCCCGGTCACGCGACATCAGCAGATATTGCATACCATGATAGATGATCATGTTATTGTGCGGCGAGACGATTGTCGGCGCGACCCATTCCCCGCGATATCTGGGCTCGTCTTCAAAGCGTTCCGGCAACAGGGATTTCCATTCCTGGCCACGAGGCTTGTTCAAATCCGAGCGCGATAACATCCCATAGAAACCGGAGGAATAAACTATGTTCGGATTCAGAGGATCAATCGCATGACTGGAGCCCTCACCGCCCGGGGCTCTCTCAAAGTCAACGGCTTCAATTTTGTCACGGCCCTTCGAAAGGTCAACCGCTCCTCGAAAACTACCATGATCCTGCATCGATCCGAAGACATGAAATGGAGTGTCCATGTCGTCAGCAATGTTGAAGAACTGGCAAACCGGCAACGTCAGATGCGAATCCTTCCATGTTTTGCCGCGGTCATAGGAAATCGCAAACCCCTGGTCAAATACATTGACGAGGTAGTTCGAGTTCTGCGGATCGATCCACAGGCCGTGATGATCGCCGCCCGGCGTATCGAGCTCCTTGAAAGTTTTGCCGCCATCAGTGGAGATGTTGAGGCCGAGTCCCATCGTGTAAACCGTATTCGGATCGCCGGGATCGACACGGATCTGACCAAAAACCCACCCGTATGTATTCGAGTGCTTCTCCATGAACTTCTTTTGTTCATCCGTCAGGCCGCTGACCTGTGTCCAGCTTTCGCCTTTGTCGTCGGACCGATAAACCGTGGCGCCCTTGATGAAGCCGCATGATGGAATCCCATACGGATCGGCCTTCTCCTTCTTGGTAGGTTCGCGGGAGATTTCGTGGTTGTCGACGAACGCATAGACCACATTCGGCTGGGTCAGGCACAGGTCGATGCCGATGCGGCCGCGTCGGCGAGCTTCAGGCAGCCCTTTGTTGATCGGCTTCCATGTCTGGCCTGCATCAGTTGTCTTATAAAGGCCGCTCCCCGAATAACCATCGAAATTACGCGGATCATTCCACTTCACCCGGATTCGCTGCCACATGGCCGCGTAGAGTGTATTCGGATCCATGGGATCCATCAGCAGGTCGATGGCGCCGGTCTTCTCGTCGACATAAAGAATTCTTTGCCATGTCTTGCCGCCATTCGTCGTCTTATAGACGCCACGTTCAATGTTATTCATCCACTCATGACCGGACGCTGCGACATAGACAATGTCCGGGTTTGTGGGGTGAATGATGATGCGCGGGATTGTGTAGGAATCGGTCAGGCCCATATGCTGCCAGGTCTTACCGGCATCAATGGATTTATAAAGGCCGGTGCCCGCCTGCGAGCTGCGAAAGATGTTGGCTTCGCCGGTGCCGATCCAGACGATGTTTTGGTTGGAAGACGCCACGGCCACGTCGCCGACCGATGTCGACGGGGCCTGTTCAAAAACCGGCTCCCACGTCGTGGCCTCGTTGCCGGTTTTCCAAAGCCCTCCCGATGCCGTCGCGACATAGATCATAAAATTTTTCGCCTTGGGCGCGACAACGGCGACATCGATGCAACGGCCGCTCACGTTTTTCGGCCCAAGGAACTGCCACTTCAGATCTTTGTACGGCGAATCTTTCTTCATCGATTGATATAGATCAAACCCCTGTATTCGCAGTGCCGACTCCGTCGACATCACACGCTTGGGCAGGAGTTTCTCGCTGCCGGCCATTCTCTGCGCCGGGATGAACATAAGTGGAAAAATAAAAATTAGAACAGAAGAAATGCACAGTTTGGAAATGGATTTAATGGACACCATGACACCTCCTGCGTGGTCGTACGATCTTTTTTTTCTTTAGTTTCAAACATGGGAGTCCGGAAAAACATCGCCACCATCGAGATTAATCTTATCGACATCCAAGTGACCAAACATTATTCTCCATTCATCGGTTCAACTCGCTGCATACGAGAGATCGTGGGGGGGTATCCGGTGTTGTCAAGGAGCGCACTCTGATTGACGCCACATCCCGAATTTAATACAGTCAAGCGCAAATGAGCACGGCGTGATGACAGCCCGACGCTATGCACTCTCCATGATGGTGATCGTGATCACCGCGCTGGTGATCCGCCTTTTTTATCTTTATCAAATTCGAACCATTCCTTTTTTCCACGTCTTCCTGGTCGATGCCGAAACCTACAATGCCTGGGCGAACTCAATCGCAGCCGGCAATTGGTGGGGAGATGAACCATTCTACCAAGCCCCTCTCTATCCCTATTTCCTCGCCGTCATCAAGATCGTTGTGGGCAACGCTCCATGGGCTCCTCGTGTGATTCAGGCCATCCTCGGGGCTTTCTCCTGCGGGCTGATCGCATCTGCGGGCGCTTCCTTTTTTTCCAAAAGAGTCGGATTGCTGGCCGGCGGATTGATGGCGCTTTATCCACCTGCCATCTTTTATGACGGCCTGATTCAGAAGGCATCGCTCGGCAATTTCTTGCTCGCGTTATTGCTGGCATTGCTTGGCTGGTCGTGGAAACAAAATCGAATCTTCATTTCGATAACGATCGGTATTGTTCTCGGCCTTCTCTGCATCACAAGAGAGAACTCGCTGGCTCTGATGCCTCTGGTGATTGCATGGTTCTCCATCCGGCAGCGGTCCGAGGCATCTCGACGATCGCCGGTACTCAACGCCGTAGCCGTGTTGGCTGGAGTGAGCTGTATTCTAGGCCTCGTGGGCTTCCGGAACTGGTCAGTTGGCCATGCGTTGACTCCGACAACCTTCAATTATGGACCAGCTTTCTATATTGGAAACAATCCACGGGCCAACGGACGGGTCGTGACTTTGATCCCCGGCCGTACAACAGCCGTTCAGGAACGGGACGATTTTCGACGACTTGCCGAGAAAGCCATGGGCCATCCACTCACGCCGCAAGAAATCTCCGCCTATTGGTTGAAACGATCCTGGGAGTTCATCCGGATGCATCCACTCGAATGGCTCAAGCTATCGGGATACAAGTGGCTCCTGGTCTGGAATGCATACGAAATTCCGGATGTTGAAGCCGTATCCATCTATGCCGAATGGTCATCGTTGCTCCATACGATCCTTCCATTTTTTCATTTTGGCATACTGGCACCATTCGCAGCGGTCGGCCTCCTCTTCTGCCTGCCCAGGTTCCGGGAACTCTGGCTGCTCTACATGATGCCGATCGTCATGGCATGTTCCACGGCCCTCTTTTTTGTCCTGGGTCGATATCGTTATCCGCTTGTCCCCGTGCTTGTGCTGTTCGCGGCGGCGGCATTTGGAGAGAAAACAAGATGGAAGACCCTCAGTTTCAGGCGATGGGCAATCACCATTGAAATCGCCGTTTTGGTTGCTGTGCTGACCAACCTGCGAATCAATCCGGAAAGGGAATTAAATGCGATCGCACGAGGGAACCTCAGCATGGCTTTTCTCAGATCTGATGAGCCGGCGGTTGCGACCGAGCTTCAAGAGCAGGCCGTTAAGGAAGCGCCTTCATCAGCCATCTTGCATAATAACCTGGGTGTCCTTTACTCGCTGCAGCAGCGCCATCAGGAAGCTCTGTGGCAATTGCAGGAAGCCGTTCGCATCGAACCGGAGCTGCCGGATCTGGAATACAGGATCGCACTGGAATTCGAACTGTTGGGACAGAATGCGGCCGCCATCGCATCGTATCGACGCGCCATAGAGATGAACCCCAATGATTCATATGCTCGACAGGCATTCGAACGACTGTCTGTTACTTCGGGGAGGGTCAAGGAGGATTGGGCCGAATGAAGGATATTCTTCAAATGCAATCCTCCTATGAACTCCAACCGAGTTCGCTACCATCGAAGTCAAATCCAGCTTATAATACAGGCCAGGACGCTGAAAAAAAATGAAGGAAAACGCTTTGGAGGCTGTCTCATGAAGCATGAAATGGACGATCGACTCGATCATGAGAAAGTCGCCGGACGGATGGGGACGAAAGCGCGAGTTTTTCCAATAAACAGTCGGTTTGAACAAAGGAGACGATAATGACTGATACCGCAATGAGAAACGCAAAGCTAAAATGGGTGTTGATCGGAGCCCTTTGCGGGTCCGCTATCACCTTAGTCATCTACTTTTCTCTGGTTTATCCATGGCCGACATCCCAAGAAGCCCAGGGCACAATGGGTGGCGTCCAGAAGGTTGAACGCTATCGCAGCCAGCAGATGTCCGAGAAAGATGTCAAACTGCGGGTTATGACCAGCGCCGAACAGCAACAGCAGATACAGAAGGTACTGCAGAAGATAGATTATCAAAAACTCGTGAAGACCGCTTCGGTACAAAAGGCGACACAGGATGCCGTCGCTTTATTTTTGAATAATCCCGGCATGCAGAACCTCATAAAGAATTCTGTTGAAAAGGCATGCCTATCATCGGGGATCATCATCTACTCGGCGCCGAATGCGCAACAGAACTTCGGCAATCTGGTGGGCAATGTCCAGAATGTCGTGCAGGTTGCAATGCAGACTTCTTTCTCCAACCTGGAAGGCATTTGTCTTCAAAACGCCGTGTGTGTCCTCAGCCAGAATGCGGTCATGGCTTACTTGAGCGGTAATCAAGCCATGCAGGGTGCGATCGCGGACCCGAAGGTACAGGAGCTTGTTGCCAAAGCCGTTCAAGACAATCTGCAGGGACTGATCGAATCGACGGACGTCCAAAAAGCCATTGCGAATGCAATTGAGATGAACTGCGGAATTCTCATGACCGATGCCACGGCGATGAACAACCTGCAAGGTGCTCTTCAGAACGGCATCCAGGGGGCCCTAGCCGGGCAGACGTCCTTACAGAATAAGGCCGCAATGGGGCTCATGACACCGCAATTGCAGAATTCGCTTGAGAAATCTGTGCAAGCCACTTTTGGAGCAATGTCCGGTTCCATTTCGCAGGCTGTCGGCCTCCAGGGGATCTACATGACATCGTTGGGCGCCATGCAGACGAATCAGCTGATCAATTCTCTTGATATGGCATCGAGCTGGGCAGGGATGCTGGATAGGATGCAGACATCCATGCAAGGAATCGTAGTACCACGATAAGGAAATCCTGAACCCCGACTGTTTTCAAAGTTCCATTGAACGGCGTGATTTTCGTCGACTATGATGAAAGGCCCATTTCCAGGAGAGTCTCGGGGCGGACAACACCATCGTTTGTCCAGCCCTGCTTTTCATAATAGGAATCCAGAGTTTTGTTATAAAGGGCTGAGTCAGCGGACCTCCCCTTGAGCGCTCCGCTGCTTAAGGGCACCGTCAATTTCGGTGGCACATACGCATCATAACTCCGTGTACGTCCCTGGATATTGTTGATATGGCGTTCAAGTGCATAGATCCTTCGCCCACAAGCCTTCATGGAATTTTCTGTGTATTCGAATCCCGTCAATGCATGATAAAGAGAAAGGAACTGCTCGGATGTGACGTCGCCGGTGTAAAAATCACAGAGGCCCAGCGAATCCACAAGCGCCTTTCCTTCCTGCCCGGCCAGGACGTAGGCAGCCAGGTTATCGGCCCCTTCGAGCCCTCCTTCTTCGGCCTGAACCGTCCAGGCATACGTGTGGTCTCCCCTCCCTCGGTTCGACGTTCCATAGGCAGTAAACATGCCTGGAAATGCCTTCGGTTCAATGCCGGCGTAACCAAGGCCACCGAAGGCGGTAGTCAAACATCGCGCGATCTCCGGAAGATCAGCCGCTGTGAACCCGGCGCCGACTTCGGAAATAACGCGATCGGAATAGCCGCCCAGCATTTTGCCGAGCGGGTCAGATTGATATGAAATCGCCTTAATCGTGCGGACCATATCCGGTCCACTTCCAAAAGCAGGCGGATTTTCAAACCTTCGAAGGAATCCCTTCTCATGAAGTTCCATGGCGCCTGCCATGACGCTGCCGAATGTCATCGTGTCAATGCCCAGTTCATTACAGAGATGGTTCAGATAGAAAATGGCGTCCCGATCGATCAGACAGCAGTTGATCCACAGGGCGATGGTTTCGAATTCAGGCCGCACGGCAGCGGCTGCATAGACTCCACCTGTCACTTCAGCGGCCCTCGTGCACATGATATGCCGGCAGCGATTACAGACTTTGTGTTTTCCCGAAATTTCAAGGAACGCAGCCGTGGATACCTTGGCATAGTCATCGGGATTGAATGAACCTTCATCGAAATTATGCCAGGGCAGATAGCCTCCCTGCTTGCCCATGTAACCGCCATTGAAGGCCCTGTCGAGCCACCATGTGGTGCCGGCCGTGGGTCGTAGCGACGCAGTTCTGGATGGGTCTCCCACGTGACCTTTGATCAACTCATCGATTTCACGGCCGAGCTTCTGGAAAAGCTCTTGATTGAAGTAGGTCAATTGATCAGCGCCGGAAGCGGTAATAGCGACTAGGTTTTTCGAACCGAAAACCGCCCCCGCTCCGCCCCGCCCAAAATTCCTGTGATAATCCGCCGTCAGGCACGCATAAGCAACCTTGTTCCATCCGGCAGGCCCCAGGCAGACAGTCGAGGACTTCGGATGTTTACGTGAGAGAAGATCAGTTATCGCCGAAGCTGTGCGAACAGTTTTGCGGCCGTCCACAACCTCGAATAGCTCGTCTTCAGCATCGACAACCCGAACTTTGCCGCCTTCAACGAGTATGCGGACAGGGGAATCGGCTTTTCCATCAATAATCAAATGGTCGATACCCGCTCTCTTGAGCACATTCGGAAATCGTCCTCCACAGCTCGAATGTGCGATCAATCCATGGAGAGGTCGCTGACCAGGTATCCAGGGAACTGCTTCCGGAGAGCACGTCATCGTCCCGATGAAAGAACAGGATCCTCTTCCGGCTGTCGGGATGAGCGTGTCATTGGGAGCGGCTGTGCCAAGAATGATCCTATTGTCCGGCCCAAGTGGATTCTTGATACCACCTGTTTTCTTGATCACATCATGGATCAGCCGAGCCTGAACGCCGCGCCCGCCAAGGAAATCGTGATAGATCTTGGAATCGGCCGGCTCAACGTTCACCGTTCGGTTTGTAAGATCGATAAACGCCGATTTTCCAGTATATCCATAAAATTTGCCGCCGATATGAGACATGACAACTCCTTAGTTGGGGGAATTTTCCGAACCCCGATTCACCGGCTCTCTGAATGCCATTTTGCCCACGGCTACATCTTCAATGCTAGGAGCAAGGCACACGGGAAAATTATACGGATGTCGGATTAAAATGCAAGTGGCAAGCCGAATAATCATCAGCAAAATTCGGATGTTGCCTTAATGTTTTTAGGAATTTTCCAAGAATTGGGAAAAATTAATAGGCAATATGCTTTATTATTCCAATTTCCTATGCCAAGAGCCTGTGTTGGTTTTAGGACCACCGAGGGTGTGATAAAGACAGGGACGCCGATGAAGCCCGCCTGATCGAGGCGGCGTGTCGACACACCTATTCGATAGCATCGAAGAGATGATAGAATATCCGCATGAGAAAGCATAAACGGCGAGGCCGATTAAGCGGCATGAAGGTCATTGTTACCGTTTTGTTCATCGCCCTCTCGCTCACCTCCACGCTCTCTGCACAGTTCAATAGTATCGAAACGAAGGATCTCCAGTTGATTTATTTCGGGCCGATGCTGTCGTACCTTGCGCCGCACCTGGCTCGTTGCTTTGAGAACTCACTCCAGACGCATCATCGGATCTTCGACTACACGCCCACTGAGAAATCGTACCTCATCTTCCATGACCTCGCCGATTCCTGCAACGCCGCCGCCGGGTCAGTGCCGCACAACGTCCTCATCGTCAATGCCGCTCCATTCAGTTACACATTTGAAACTCTGCCGGGCAATGAGCGAATGAACGGGCTCATGAACCATGAGCTGACTCATATCCTGACGGTCGACAAGGCCTCCAAGAATGATCGCCTTTTTCGAGCTCTCTTTCACGGCAAGGTTTCTCCCTCCGCCGACGATCCGATCACGATTCTGTATTCCGATTTGACATCGCCGCGTCTCTACACACCGCGCTGGTTCATGGAAGGCATCGCCGTTTTCATGGAAACGTGGATGGCGGGTGGGATCGGGCGCTCTCTCGGCGCCTATGACGAAATGGCCTTTCGCACAATGGTTCATGACGGGGCCCATATGTATGATCATATCGGATTGGAATCGCGGGCCACACGAACAGACTTCCAGGTCGGCGCGATATCCTATCTCTACGGCACTCGCTTCTTCAATTACCTCGCCTTGCAGTACGGCCCCGAAAGCCTGGTCCGGTGGGTTTCACGCACGGATGGCAGCAAAGGGTATTATGCTTCCCAGTTCAAGCAGGTTTACGGAAAGCCTCTCGATCAGGCATGGGACGAGTGGATCGGGTTCGAACATGATTTTCAGAAAAGGAATCTGGAGAATCTCAGGGTTTACCCGACGACTCAATTCCGTCCCTTGACGACTGATGCCGTCGGTTCGCTTTCACGTGCTTATTACGACCCGGCGACCGAGGAAATGTACATGGGCATCGCCTACCCCGGGCAGGTGGCGCACATGACAGCCCTCAATGTGAAAACCGGCGCCGTACGGAGACTCTGTGATGTCAAAGGTCCGGCTTCCATTTTCGTTTGTGGTGCCGCCTATGATCCATCCACGACGACGCTCTTTTACACAACCGACAACAACAACTGGCGTGATCTTCGCGCGATTGACGTGAAAACCGGCAAGAACCGGCTCGTCCTCAAAGACGCTCGGATCGGAGACCTCGTCTTCAACCGGGCCGACAAGTCGCTTTGGGGCGTGCAGCGAGCCAGTGGGCTATCGACACTTGTACGGATAGAGGCGCCGTACAAAACATGGCTTCCCGTTTATTCATGGACCTATGGACGGGATATGTACGATCTCGACATTTCACCAGACGGCAAGCATCTGACGGCGGCCCTGACTGAGCCGACGGGCAAGCAGAGCCTCATCATGATTGACATCGAAAAGCTCCTGCAGGGTCAACAACAATATGAGACGCTTTACGATTTCGAATACAGCTCACCCGAAAACTTTGTCTTCACTCCGGATGGGCGGTTTCTCATCGGCACATCATTTTACAGCGGCGCTTCGAATGTCTATCGATACGATCTCGAAAAACGCGATATTCAGGTGATGAGCAATTGTGAAACGGGATTTTTCCGGCCGATGCCGTACAACGATCATGAGCTCTTTGTCTATGCGTACACGGCTCGAGGCTTCGTGCCGGCGGTGATCCCATTTGAGCCCGTCGCCAATGTCAACGCCATCCGTTTTCTTGGGGAGGAGGTCGTCGAGAAACACCCGATCGTCAAACAATGGATGGCGGGTTCGCCGGCCGACATCAACCTCGATGCGATGATCACTCATCAGGGAACATACAGCGACATCAAATCGATGCGGCCGGCCTCCTTCTATCCAGTTGTTGAAGGGTACAGAGATTTTCCGGCCTATGGAGCTCGCGTCAATTTCGCCAGCCCTCTCAGCAGCATCGACGTCACCGTCGGCTATACGCCGAACGAACCCCTGCCAAGCCGGGAACGCATACACGCAAAACTCAATATCTTTCGCACATTCTGGAAATTTTCCGCCTCCTATAACACGACTGATTTTTATGATCTATTCGGCCCGACAAAAATGAGCCGCAAGGGCTATGCATACTCACTCGAGCATATGAAGACGGTTCTTTTCGACGAACCCAACCGGTATGTCGATTACAGCGTCAGGCTCACCGGCTACGGCGACATGGATCGATTGCCCGATTACCAGGACGTGCCGATCGACATCCACCAGATGTACACTCTGAAGGCCAGGTTCAACTACCAGTATCTGGCCAAGTCGCAGGGCGCCATCGATGATGAAAAAGGCTACCAATGGCAGCTGCTCGGCTATGCCACCTACGTCAAACCAACCTTCTATCCGCGCATCTATACGAACTTTGACTACGGGATCCCGCTTCACCATCTCGGCCATTCATCGGTTTGGTTACGGAGCTCCGTGGGCATTTCCGCCGGAGACCGCAAGATCCCTTTTTCCAACTTTTATTTTGGCGGGTTCGGCAACAACTGGGTGGACCATCTCCCCGAGACCCGTTACCGCGATTCCCGCTCGTTGCCCGGACTCGACATCGATGAAGTCGGCGGCAAGAGCTACGGGAAACTGCTCGTGGAATGGAATCTGCCTCCGGCCACCTTCCGACGTGTGGGTTCGCCATCCTTCTATCTCACCTACATGCGGCCGGCACTTTTCAGCACAGTGCTCGGTACCGATCTGGGCGATGCCCTTTATCGACGGGTCATCTTTGATGCCGGCGCGCAGCTTGATTTCCGTTTCATTGCGATGGCGCGTCTGAACATGACATTCTCAATCGGCGGCGCGATCGCCATTGAAAAAGATCAACGGCCATCGCATCAGTTCATGGTCTCACTTAAGATCCTGTAGTGTTTATCCTGCATCTGATCATCGCGCTGGCGCCGGTTTTCTGTTTTCTCGCCGTATTGATTGTGATCGACAGCTATAAGCTGGTCCGTTTTCAGACAGTGCTGCTGGGTAACCTCGCGGGGATCGGCGCGGCTGCGGCCGCTTTTGGAATTCACAGGTGGATTTTGAAGTCGGCTTTCGTCGACAGTGCGCAACTCTCTCACTATATCGCACCGGTGGTCGAAGAGTTTCTCAAAGGCCTGTACCTCGTGTTCCTAATCAGGAGCCGGAGAGTCGGTTTCATGGTCGATTCCGCGATTTGCGGGTTCGCCATCGGCGCGGGATTTGCTGCCATCGAGAATCTGTATTACCTCTATCAATTGGAGAATCAAAGCCTGCTGATTTGGATCGTACGGGGATTCGGTACGGCGATCATGCATGGAGGGACAACGGCTATCCTGGGGATTCTGGGCCGAAGTGTGGCCGATCGTCGCGGCTCTGAGAAATGGATCGTGTTTGTGCCGGGAATTGCCGTCGCCATCGTCATTCACGCAATTTACAATTACTTCATTCTTCCGCCGGCAATCTCCACACTGATCATGATGATCGTTTTTCCGACTTTTATTGTGGTGGTGTTTGAACGGAGTGAGCAGGCACTGAAGGAATGGCTTGGTATGGATTTGGATTCCGACATGACCATTCTTGAGATGATCAGATCGGGGCATTTCCTGGCATCCAAGGTCGGGCAGTATTTGCAATCGCTGAAAAGTTATTTTGCCGGCGAAATTCTTGCCGACATGCTCTGCTATATCCGGCTGCATGTGGAACTTGCCATCAAGGCCAAGGGGTTGCTCATGATACGCGAAGCCGGATTTGAGGAAGATCCTGGATGCGACGTACGTGAGAAATTCCAGGAGCTCCGCTATCTGGAAAAGAGTATTGGGAAGACCGGCAAGTTGGCGATTGCACCGCTTTTACGGACGAGCAGCAAGAATCTGTGGCAGTTGCAGATGCTGCTGAAGATATGACACTCGCTCACGCTCTCCACAATTAAGTCGCAAGAGGGTGTGATGCCGGCTCCGCCGGTCTCAGCAAGAACTCAGTGCACGACCGGCGACGAATAATTCCAGGCTATCACTCCCACACTGATGTCATCGATCATGGGACTCGCTGTGGGCGTCTCGGCTAATATGCAGGCCATGTGATTTCCTCATGATTCGCTTTTTAAGATATTTCCTTAGATGAACAGTATGGGGGCTGACCCAAAAGGTATCCCTCATCGCTGCCCGCAGCAATGAGGGTCTTAATATGGATCTCAACCTGACCCGGCTCTACACCAGCACCAAGAACATCTCGCCACTACCGGCCGGGCAATGAAGGTCACTCTCCTCCGCCTGTCCGTAGAGCATAAAGGTTTCCTGGCCGGCTCCTTCGACCAAATTGGCCTGGCACACGAAACAGGTGTAAGTCATGATTGACGACACAGCCGGGCTCGGAATTCCCGGTTGAATGCGCCCCGCAATAGCCCCGGCTCAGATTCTCCCATAATCGATTGTCTACCTGTAAGGAGAGCCATTGCTGACTTCACAAATCCTTGCTGATTCATATTCACTATTTTATTCAATCTGCTGTTCCACTTGCCATGCTTGCTATGCGGCCACAAAGATTGTATCATCGTTACGGAGAATGACGAAATGAAAAAAGAGTCTCTTCGAAGCTCAGTGGATCTTTTCAAAGCCATGGCACATCCGGTTCGCCTTCGGATTTTATCGCTATTGAGAGAGGAAGAATTGTGCGTGTGCCAGATCACGGAAATCATCGGCTTGGCATTCAGCACCATTTCCGAGCATTTGTGCAATCTTCGACGAGCCGGGGCGGTATTAGAGCGGAAAGAAGGCCGCTGGGTTTTCTACGCGCTCAATGACGAGCCGTACATTCGAGGAGTATTGAATACATTATGGCCGGCCATCGAAAGAGGCACGACAATCAAGAGAGATCTTCGGAAAGCGAACCTGATACGAAAGATACCGGTCCCCGTGATGTGCAAGGCTCTTATTTCTCGATCCAGACAAGGATCCAAGGCCAAACGGTCTGCCCGGAAATCCATGTAACCTTCAAATGTCTTCATTATTACAGAGAGGATTTACTATGTCTCAGCACATTTCACATTCTTCCGTGAGCAGCAGGCTTTCCTTTCTCGACCGCTATCTCACCCTCTGGATCTTCATCGCCATGGCGGTCGGTGTCGGGGGCGGATACCTTTTTCCGAGCATCGTCCCCTTCATCAACCGGTTCAATGTCGGCACGACCAACATCCCCATTGCCATTGGGCTCATCCTGATGATGTATCCGCCGCTGGCAAAGGTCCGCTACGAGGAAATGGGGCCGGTTTTCCGCAATTCCAAGGTCCTCGGGCTGTCGCTTGCCCAGAACTGGATCATCGGCCCAATCCTGATGTTCGGGTTGGCGGTTCTTTTCCTGCATGACAAGCCCGAATACATGGTCGGTCTGATCATGATTGGTCTGGCCCGATGCATAGCCATGGTCATCGTCTGGAACGACCTGGCCAAGGGCGACACGGAATACTGCGCGGGACTCGTGGCCTTCAACTCGATTTTCCAGGTGCTTCTCTACTCGGTTTACGCCTACGTGTTTATTACAGTCCTCCCGACCTGGTTCGGGCTCAAGGGCGTGACCGTCAACATCACAATCGGGGAAATCGCCAAGAGTGTGTTCATATATCTCGGGATCCCGTTTCTCGCCGGGATAATTACGCGGTTCTCGCTGATCAAGCTCAAGAGCAAGGACTGGTACCATACCAGGTTCATTCCGAAGATCAGCCCGATCACACTCGTCGCACTGCTATTCACCATCGTCGTGATGTTCTCGCTCAAAGGGGAGAAGATCGTCGAGGTGCCGCTCGATGTGATTCGCATCGCCATCCCCCTGCTTATTTACTTCGTGGTGATGTTCTTCCTCTCCTTCTACATGTCGAAAAAGGTCGGCGCGACATACGGCCAAACCGCGACACTGTCGTTCACCGCGGCATCCAATAATTTCGAGCTCGCCATCGCCGTCGCGGTCGCCACCTTCGGGATCAACCACGGGGCCGCATTCGCAGCCGTCATCGGGCCGCTTGTCGAAGTGCCCGCGCTGATTGGACTGGTCAACGTTTCGCTCTGGATCGGACGCAGGTACTTCCAACTGCAAGATAATCGAACATGAAACACACCGATAATATGCACACTGCCACTCCAACAAGCAATGCCGGTATAGCCGGGCAGAACATTGTCAGGAGGTGCATTGTCATCAGAGCGGCGATGGACACGATTTATTAGATCCGCATCAAGCACCGCGACAACACAGGGTGCGAGTTCCGCCAATCATGATCGGATCGTCAAATCCGGAAGGATGGATGGGTCATGATCGGGCTCAACGAAACCACACGCCGCGGGATTGATCTTGAGATCTTAGGAGAGGAACACCGCATCGATCGCGAAATCGAGCGTTCGGAGACTCACATGCCGTATTCGGAAAAGGGAGAACACGAGGCGGAAGTGCCGCGCGACCGGACAGAAGGCGAAACTTCGAAACTGCAGTTCAGAGGGCGGGTCGACAACAATGGATGTCTCATCCTGCCTGAGGAAGTGCGCACGAAACTGGGCTTCACGCCGGGAGCTCCAATCGATCTCATCCCTGACCTCGGACATTTCAAGATTCTGCCGAATATTCACTCTCTTGCACGGATCTATATCGAACCAACGACCCGATGCAATCTCAACTGCCGGATGTGTATCCGAAACACATGGAGCGAATCCCTAGGAGATATGGATCCGGAGGTCTTTGAAAAGCTGGTGGGACAGTTAAGTCGTTTCGAGCATCTCGATTCCGTCATGTTCGGTGGTTTCGGGGAACCCACTCTCCACAAGGATATTCTCCATATGATCGGGCGCGTCACGTCGCTCGGGCTGAAGGCGGAGATCGTGACAAACGGCACACTGCTGGACGAGGCGATGCTCACTCATCTGATGGAATGCCGATTGGATACACTGTGGGTCTCGTTCGACGGCGCCGCGGAAACAAGCTTTCAGGACATCAGGGAGGGAGCAAGTTTCAACACCATAGTCAACAGCCTGAAATTGCTGAAGAAAATGAATCATGACAGCCGGCATCCGATCGAAATCGGGATCGCCTTCGTCGTAATGAGAAGAAACATTGATGACTTGAGACATCTCAATAGATTCGCCCACTCGGTCGGGGCGAAGAGAGTCTCTGTCAGCAACGTGCTGCCCTACAGCGAAGAAATGGAAAAGGAAATACTGTTTGCATGGGTGCAGAATCTCGAAAATTTTGTGTATTGGCCCGGGCGGATGAACATTGATCTACCCAGAATCGATTTCACCAATACCACGAAAGAAGCTTTGTTCAAGCTGTTGAATGAATGCGCCAATATATCGATCGCCGGAAATCGAATCAGCAGGGGCGCCGGGCGCTGCAGATTCATCGATGATCGCTGCACATTTATCAAATGGGATGGCACGGTCAGTCCGTGCATGGGGTTGTTGCATTCGTATAAGACTTACTTAAACAGCTGCGAGAGAACCATTAGGTGCCACAGCATGGGGGAAATTTCACCGCAGGATTTATGGGATATTTGGAATTCAACGGAATACACGGATTTCAGAGAAAGGGTTCGATCATTCGAATTTTCGCCATGTCATGTCTGCGGCGGCTGTTCACTTATGGAGAAAAATGAAGAAGATTGTTACGAAAGTGGCTTCCCAGCATGTGGCGGATGCCTTTGGGCGCACGGGATCATTCAATGCCCCTGATTAATCGTCTTTTAAAATATCAATCCTTGTCAAAATATTTTCAAAAGGGTTGAGAAAGGAGATACGGCGATGGACATAAAGGTTCTTGGAATTGGGTGCGCCAAGTGCAAGAAGCTTTACGAGGAGGTGGAGAAAGCCATTCGCGAAGTGGACACAAATGCAACTCTTACCAAGGTCGAGAAGCTTGATGAGATCATTTCGTATCGTGTGCTCATGACACCCGCGCTCGTGATCAACGGAGAAGTCAAATCAGCCGGGCGCATTCCACCCTATTCGGAGATAGCCGGCTGGATAACAACAGCAGCCGAGGAGAAACAAGGATGACCACTTTTCTTGAAACCACGATAGACAAGTTCACGTTCCGCGTGGCGGAAGACCGCTTCTACAGCAAAGATGGACTCTGGATTCTGCCGATGGCTGCTTCCGAAGCAACCCGCGTTCTTATCGGCGTTTCCGATTTCCTTCAGCAACGCAGCGGGGACGTGGCATTTTCGGAAATGCGGCCTGCCGGCGAGCGAATCCTTGCGGGAGAGGAAGCGGGCACGATCGAAACCGTCAAGATCACCTTCAGCCTGGCATCACCGGTGGATGGGATGATCATTGAGCGAAATCCCGCATTGGAGAAGACACCGGAGATCATCAATCAGGATCCATACGGCAACGGGTGGCTGATCATTATGGACGTTCCGGACTGGGATTCTCAGAAAAGCCGATTGCTGAGTGCGGAAGCCTACTTCAATCTGATGAAGGAACAGGCTGTCGAGGAGTTGAATAGATGATGAATAAATCAGGTCGAAAAATGGTCGTCGTGCCGTGCAGCGGCATCGGAAAACCGTTCGGCACGGTCAGCCGGGAGGCCGCATACAACCTCGTCGAGGACCTTCGTCCGGATGCGACTCGGCTCGTCGCGCTATCCAAGCTGGTTCTGGGGGATGAGGAAGCCCGTGCGACCGTGGCCGCCAGCCCTGTTATCACGATCGATGGATGCAAGATGAATTGTGCGGCTAAGATGGTCCGGGAAAGCGGTGGCACAATCGCAAAGGAAGTGGCCGTCCAGGAGATCCACCGGCAGCACAAAGAACTACGGCCTGAAGGCATCGCACATCTCAACCCGGAAGGACAGCAGTTGGCCCGGGTCTTGGCCGAGGAACTGGTCACGGAGATCGACGCGTTGGATCGAACGGATTGCAAGGAGGAGGGATCCCATGCCTGAGATTCCACAAAAGAAAGTCGGCATCATCGCCTGCTCCGGCGAGGAAATTGCCGAGGGCACGGTGACGCGCCTTGCGGCGTTGAAGGTGCTGCATGAGATGCGGCGCGGAGACACGGTCACACTGTGCCTGCCCCTGTTCCTGGCAGGGGGAGAAGGCGAACGCACTTTCGCGCGTTTCTACCCAACCATCACGGTGGACGGCTGTAGATTGCGCTGTGCCGCCAGAGCCACGGAGCGATATTCCGCTCAGCCCGCCGAGAGCATCGTCATCACGGAGGTGGCAGCGGAACTCGGGATCGAGGGCATTGCCAACCGGAGGAACCTGAATGAATCCGGCCGCCGCGCAGTTGATGCGACCGCCGAAATAATCGCCGGTTTCGTCGACCGTCTGCTTGAAAAAAAGGATCTTGACCAGGAGCGCGACGGGGAATCGGCTCAGGTCGGAGCACAGACGACGCCCGGCACATGCTCCTGCGGATCGGGCATACAGGTATCCAATCTTGAAATTGACGGCAAATTGACGAAGGTCATCGCACTGCCGATCCTCATGGAACAGTTTAATATGGAGGGCCGGCCGGCAGACCAGGCTGTTGCAATAGATCTTCTGGCTCAGGCCCGTGTCTACAACAAGGTGCCGCTGGAGAGCGAACCGGGCTGGCTGGCGGCCATTCAACAAGAGTATGCATCCTATTGCTGCGCGAAAAGGGGCAAGTCATGAGCCGCACAACGATGTATCACACGACGGTACGCTGGACAGGTGAGCATTGGGGTAAAGTCACAATGGGCAATGGCCCTGAAATGCCCTTTTCGGCACCCCCCGATGCTCAAGGACATTCCGGCGTGCTGACTCCGGAGGATGCTTTTGTAGCAGCCGTAAATACCTGTGTCATGTTGATGTTTATCTGGGCATGCGAGCGGTTCAGGCTGCAGCTGAAGTCATATAACTGCCGAGCCGAAGGAACCAAGCTCATCGAACTGGACAGGACTGAGATGTTCACCCAGGTGAAGCTCGCTCCGGTTATCCATGTTGAAGCAGGGAATGAGGATCATGCGATTGTCGAAGACCGGACTAAAAAGGCTTTAGCCGCTGCACAAAAATTCAGCCTGGTCGCCAACTCGGTTAAGTCTGAAATCACGATCGAACCGCAAATCAATATTGAATGAAGGAGAAATAATGAGCCACTTATCCAGAATAGTGCTTTTCATCGCGCTGGTGGTGGGGTTAGCGTATCTTTGCGCGCCCCAATCCGGAGCGGGGGATGAATCGCAGGAAACGACAACCTCACAGAATGCAAAGCCTTTACCTCGAATGGTCGATCTGGGAAAGACATGGTGCATACCGTGCAAGAAAATGGTTCCCGTGCTTGAAGAAGCCAAAAAGATATACAAAGATCGGGCCACCATCGAGTTCATAGATCTGGATGCGCACCCTGAAGCGGCTCAAACATACAAGGTCATGATGATGCCAACCCAGGTGTTTTATACGAGCGAGGGGAAAGAATTTGAACGACATATGGGGTTCATTCCAGTCGAAGATATTGAGAAAGTGTTCGACAAAATGGGAGTGAAGAAAGTCCAATAATGGATTCCATTTTTGGTGATTTTCAGCAACTCATTCAGGGATCGCCATGGGTTGCGCCCGCCGCCGCATTCATCGGGGGACTCCTCACCGCCAGCAACCCATGCGTGCTGATCAGCATTCCGCTCATCATGTCCTACATAGCCGGGAGCGAACAGACTATCAATTGGAAACGATCGCTCCTTTACAGCCTGTGCATGGTACTCGGATTGAGCGTGACCTTCACCATACTAGGGTTGCTCTCCGGGCTCCTCGGGAGATTCTTCGGCGTTCAAAGCCGGTGGTGGCCGCTGCTGATCGCATTGGTTTGTATCGTGATGGGCATGCATCTGCTTGGATGGATTCGTTTCAATTTCTCGGTCCCTTTGTCGATCGCGCCATCGATGGGTGGAGCGATCGGAGCCGTTGTGTTGGGGCTTCTCTTCGGGTTGGTCTCCACACCCTGCGCCGTACCCATCCTGGCTGTGCTGCTCACATTTATCGCAGCCAAAGGCAATGTCTTCTATGGCGGCATGTTGCTCCTTGCCTATTCCATGGGTCATTGCATCCTGGTACTGCTCGGGGGTATTTCTGCAGGAATAGTAAAAAACATGGTCAGCAGCAAAGGATGGACATCCGCAAACTTGTGGATGCGACGAAGCGCCGGAGTGTTGATCATGCTCGTCGGCTTCTACATCTTGTTCACAACATTTCTGCGAGGAATCTCCTAGAGCTACATGAACGTGAGTCATTGAAGGGTATGGATAAGGCGCTTGAACAAAACTTCGCGATGTCGGTACACCACCTAAAACCCCTGAATTGACCGCCCACAGTGTGTTGGATGCATGCTCTGATTGCGATACCTGCCATTACTTGATGGATGAGTCCTGCATGCTGACACCCAAATTCGTGGCCGATCGGACACCTTACATCCAGGTAGCCGCTGCCGGGAGATACTGGTAAGAGGGAAGGGCAGGTCCATGCAAATACTCATTCACACTCACGTGAAGACGTCGTCGATATATGGCGATGACCCGGCCTGGCCCCAATTCCGGGCACTTTAGTGTTTTAATGCTTCGCTCGAAATTGATCGATTTCGTCTTGCTATGCTTTCTGCCAGACGGCTTGCTGGCACCAGGGGGATCTGATCTCCGGCTTTGACCATTCACCGTCACTTTGCCACAGCAATTTGTCACTCAAGGAATGTGACTCTGAGGAAAATGAATCCCTTGTAATGGCCGATCAACTGGCACTCAAATTGCACATACTCGTAACGGATGGAAAATAGAAGGAACAGAAGCCATGGACGCGAAAGAGGAGATTGGCAATGCGGCCGAGTCGAAGGCCAACGCTGCCGCGGGAAGAGGGAGGCCCATGAAAATTCTGGTTGTCGATGATGAACACGAGATTGTCAGCGTGCTGACTGAATATCTGGAGGAGATAGGATTCAATGTCTGTGGAGCAGAGACGACGAAGGAAGCACTTGACCGCCTCAAAGCCTGGACCCCGGATGTGCTGCTCACCGATGTACAAATGAACGGCGGCGGCGCTGCAAGCATCTTGCAACAGCTGGAGAAACGATCCTCGGCGCCTCATGTTCTCCTCATGACAGGTGGAGCGTTGGAATGGGCCCAGAAGGCAGTCAGAGAAGGGAAAGCCTGTGGAGTCATCGAAAAGCCTTTCACTCTTGACACCCTGATCCACATGATCGATTCGCTTGATTGCCGGGACAGCGCCGCCTAGGAAATTCTCTGATAAGGGAAATTCTGAGAACTCAAGAAAGAAGCCAATCCTCGACATCGGCATGCTCATTTCTTTCCTAGCTTTCATAATATAAAGTGCCATTGTTCAGATCCTCTGCATCGAAAGGTGAATGATGAAAATTGAAAATGTGCCTTTTTGCTTTACTGACTGGAGTCGGATCGCTCCAACAGAACACCCTGGAGAAACGGGCATGGCTCTCTGGCGAACGTTGGACGTCGGCAATATCCGCGTCAGAATGGTCGATTATTCACCGGGCTATTTGGCCGATCATTGGTGCAATCGTGGCCACGTCCTCCTCGTCCTGGAAGGCGAACTGCAAACAGAGCTGAAAGACGGGCGGGTGATCACACTCACTCGCGGCACCAGCTATCAGGTTTCCGATGATGTCGCTCCTCACCGTTCACGGACAGCCAACGGAGCCAAGCTGTTCATCGTTGATTGATAAGTTTGCTTTTCACTTTTTACTTCGCAAAACCAGCGCGTTATTGCCGACTTTGACGTAGCCTTGCTGACAACCCGATGAGATCGCTGGTACCAGCGGATCGAGAATTTCTGCTATTCCTTGACGGTGAAGGCGAGCGCCGGGTACCCCACGAAGTGATAGAGGTTGGCCTGCGCTGTCTGGCCGAGGCCGATGTCGCGTACGGGCAGTTCCGGCGCGCTGATTGACGTGCCATATGCAATCGGTTCTCCAACAGGAGCGGGCAGACCAAGGGCGCGTGTGAGCCGATCCAAAATCAGCATCCCCGCCGGTATCGAGAAGCGCCCGCACCATGGGAGCCGATAGTCGGCCGGCTGATCAGGGTTGACACAGATCGCGAAGAACTGCTGCACTTTGGCAACTGTTAAAGGACCTGCCAAAGGACCTTTCAGCAGACTGCGATCCTGATCACAGGCTTTTACATAAGCATCGACACCGCCTTCACCGAATGCCGTGTACTTGAAATCGGACCCGTAATGGACGGCATCTGAGGAGATGGCGACAGCGACGTCCCGCCCCAGTTTCCAATTCCGTTGCTTCATGATGTCGGCGAGGGCCGATCCGAAATGATCCGCCAATTCCTGTAAACGTGCAAAGCCGGCCACAGGCACGATCACCGGGACAATCTCGATATCCGGACGGGCATGGCGCAACCAGAAGAGAAGTGCTTCGAGCGAATGCTCGGAATCGTGCATGGCCGCATCTTTGAGGAAATCATCCTTCGGCAGTCGGGCCAATAACTCATCACGGATAGGCGAAACCGGCACATTTCCATCAGGCGAGCGCCAGGCCGGGTAGGGATCGAACACCAGCACATCGTGAGCTCCGAATTTGCGGTACTTGTGAAAAACGCCCACGAGGATGATGGTTTTGGCGCTGATCAGGGGCAGCACCTGCCGATAAATGCGGCCGGCATAGATGTAATCATCATGAGGGCAGATCACGCCGGCAACGCCGCTTTTAGGGGTTTCGCCGAGACGTTCCGGCGCCGGCGGAGCCGCTGATAATTCCCAGACCTTGGCCATCTGTTCGCTAGTCGATGCGAAACCCACCTTGTCTTGTTGCCCGCGGAGATCCATCCCTTGAGACGGTATGCCCATCGCCGTGCGAACTTCTTCCAGAGTCGGCGGCGGCCCTTGCGGTGCCGGCTGCTGCAAAGCTGCTTGCGCAAAGACCAAGACCGTGCCGGCAAAAAGAAAAATGCCGATTGCTATTCGACACATGCGAAAACCTCCTGTGGCTTCATCTATTAAGCACAAGCGCTCATTGAGCCACGGCCCTGACCCTATTCCCTCGTGACCAGGGGCATCATACGGCCGAGAATCCGAATCTGCAAAATTGGCGAAATGTACCGCTACACCTGCGGAGCGGGCATGCCGTAGTTCACCCATTCCTCCCGCGATGGTCCATACACACCAGGAACCCGCAGGCCGGCCTGGCGCATGAGCACTGTCATCTGTCCCCGATGATGGATTTCATGATGCATAAGCACCATCAACGTCGTCCCTCGTTTCCACTTCTCGCCATACATATCATCTTCGATTGATAATGTTGCATCGGTCCAGCTGGACGTGATCTGTTCGACGATGGATTTGGCAACCTCAGCGTAGCCTGCTCGTATCGCCGCGGCTGTCGGAGGGACGGGTGCATCAGGAGCGGGACCTTTCAGGGAGAGCCCTGTCCGTCCCATCATTTCGTGGATCGACGTCGTGATGTGCCAGGCCACCCGGCCCAGTGTCCGATCCTCGGGCGTCACAGCCTGTTTTAAGGATGCGTCCGTCACTGCATCCAACAGCCTCAATGTTGCCCGGCTTTCATTTGCCCAGTTTTTTTCAAAATCCGCAAGACTGGTGATCATGCAAGTGTCTCCTTTGATTAGCCATGGTGGAATACTCATACATCGGATCACCGCAATAATCAATGGCGATATGGATCAGTTTCAGTACAATGTCCAAGATTCAGACCTCCCGTTATGTTACGCGTAACATAACCGGTTTTCTGACGCTTGAATTCCTCAGGAGTCACTTTGCCGTCGGTATTCGCATCCATCTTTTTGAACTCGTCGATGTTGTCGCCGGGTGCTTCGGATTGTCTGCTTAGCCGGTGAGAAGGCCGATTGAGAGAAGCACGAGTATGAACATCAAGGGTTCCAGCTTTGTCATTAACCCTTATATATGAAATTGGCGGCGATCCAGGGGTTCTCCGCTGGATTAAGCATTGTAATGGACGCAGACCCGCCTTCATCTGCAAAGACTCGTTGGATATCAACCAGGATTTAAACAAAGAATTCGGCATTTCAAACTCCTCTTAATTGCCTCACTAAAAACAACAATGGCACAGATGCACGGATCGTATTGGAAGCGAAAAATAATGCCGTTATTAATGGAAACAGCACCACGAACCATCGTGGATATGATGGTTCGAGATTCTCATCTGTGTCTTTATTCCCCATAACCGACAGCAGAAGAACAACCATCCAAACTATGATCAATGCAGACTTTAGATATTCAACGAATTTCGGATTACCGATGCCCAACAATGCCGCAATACACCACATGGCTGTCAGGATCAGTGTGGCCATGAAAGCGGAGCACCACAAGCGATTCCTGTCTCACAACGCTCCGAGATACCGAAAGACTAATTTCAGAGTGTTTGCCATTGATACGATTCTTTTTGGGGTTACTCTCCCTTCAGGCGGGATTCTTTAACTGGATGAATTCCTTGTCTTCTGATGATTACGCGCCGCTCGCGCATCCATCGATCGGCTTCCTCGAAGGTACGGAATTTGAAAACGCCATGCGGATAGTACGTCGTGACGGAGCTGAGTTGTGCGCAAAGTTCCAGGAAATCACAAATAAAAGGAGGAAATCCTTTGAGGTGCGTTCCGCCACCTGTTTGCCTGGCTCCAATTATTTTCATCTCTACCCCTCACGAATCATTTCGAGGTATTGACGATCCAGCACGTCTTTTTCTCTCGTGATTCCCTGCTTGCTGCGGAGCATGGTTTTTAAATCCGCAATCGATATGACAACTCCATCGTAGTCTTTCCTTTCGATGCTCGCATTCTCGAATCTCAAGTCTCCAACGTGCCCGATGAGATCGATAACGATTTCATCGGCGATTCTGATACACGCATAATCATCCGAGAGATCCTGAACAGATGTTTTCGGATCGAGCTGAAGAGATGCTTTATCGGGCAAGTACGAAAGCGCATCCCGGATACGTTCGAAGTTCTGTTCTGTTACGCGGACGAGGAAATCGATATCTTCCGTGGCTCTTGCCCGACCATGATAGTTCATCGCCATTCCACCGATGAGGATGTACTCGACGCCAAGCTGCCCGAAACGCCTGCCGATCTCAACGATATCTTTCAGACCCGGAGGGCGCGTCCTGAGTGCTTCTGGTGGTGATGGTGCCTGCGAGAGGTCTGGTTGTGATTCGAAATGCTTAGGCTCGTCCGGATCGTTGTTGAAAAGCTTTGGTCCGTTGCTCAATGAATTACCTCATAATAGTAAAAGGAAGTGATTGAGTTCTCACACTGCTGTACTTGCCAGTAACGTGGGGGGCCATAGTCACATCCTCTTTACTTGATCATGCGATTCGGCGAACGACTCCAATTTCTCGAATTTGATTTGCCATTGGTATAATCCTCTTGAATTGAATTGAGTAGTCGTGATGAAAGCCATAAAGCTAAGGATACATTGTTGATATTAAAGTTCCATATAGTTTGTGCCTGTGAGACCAACATCTCGAAGCAATCGATCAACTTTTGAGAGGCGTGTCTGAGGAAGTACTCACGAACTCGCTGGACATCGATTCCCGCGAGAACGAGTTGTGATACGTCGCGATGATCGTCGGGGCGATTGGACTTGACCTTGAGGTATATTACCGCCTCGATTGGAGCGATCGCAAAACCTTCGCGGATGACCGCATTGGCAAAAGCCGTCTCCAGGTGTTCCTCGCCCTGCCCTATGGAGAGATAATCGATCGGGACGTTGCCAACCAACAACGGGACTTTCGGGTGCATTGTGACGATATCTCCTTCATGCTTGACGAAGGCTTCTTCTCTGACGAGGTAGCCTACGTCTTTCGTGGTGCTAGGGTATCCGTTCGCACCAACTTCGGGATTTGCAGAGGTACGGCAATTGGAGCGGGAATGATTAAATCAGCAGCAACAGCAATGGGAATGCCGCCGATGAAAATCCCCACCACAATAGTAATTAGAAGGACCGTTTTAGCTCTCATTGCCATATTACTTCCGATTAACCGACACATTTTAGCGATGGAAAATATCGTTCATACAGTCCTCGCGTATCGCGAGTAAGTAATACGTACTTTCCGACTATTGCGTGAGCACCAATTAGGAAATCCGCCAGGATTGGTTTCCTCTTGGATGCGTCGCGGCGTGAATTACCAGTTTTCTTTTCAACTATATATGCGTGCCATGCACGTCCTGAAACTCGGGCGACTTCGATGTTGATAGGTTCAACACGTACTCCAACATCCATTAGAAATCGCTGTATATCTTCATCATGATCAAAATGAGCGGAAAGTTCGGCATAGGCAACTGCGCTGATCACTAAGGCTCCTTCCACTCCGACTTGAGCGAGCAAATCTGCTGATCGCTGATAATATTCCGAATCCTCCAAGAGTATATCCAGAAGGATGTTAGTATCAACTGCGTGAATCAACGATTTTCCCCTCGCATGGCATTTATGACATCATCAGAACTTTTGCCTTTGAGATGACGGAGGAATCCTCGCCACTTATTAATTGCATCCCGTTTAACCTCGCGTTGCAAAAGAAATCCCCCTTCCACTGCCGAAAATTCGATTCGATCACCAGGCTGTAAGCCGAGAGAAACGCGAATGGCTTTGGGAATGGTAATTTGCCCCTTTATGGTCATCGTTGTGTACATTCAATTTTCCTCCTCTAATATCCCATTATAATATGGTACCTCCTTGCTAATTTGTCAAGGTGTAATGCGGACACCGCCTTACTTTTTATGTAATCCACATCGCTTATTAGGATTTGCTTTTTCGACTGCTACAGAGAACTCCACAGATGTAGTAATATTGGGTTAATAGGACCACTCCAGGCGCTCTTCCGCCATCCCCCGGGACGGTGGAAGGGCGCCTGGAGGGTGTGTTTTCGGTGGTGTACGGCGGAAACATGGGTTCATGCAGGCTCAGTCAAGAGCCACGATTGACGATAAGGTATTTCAGATAGAGGTTGGCCGTCGCGTGCATATTCGGGGCGG
>CAIWXX010000116.1 GCA_903916735.1 uncultured Acidobacteriota bacterium | reverse complement strand
CCCTGGGAAGATCCAGCAACGGGCGCGATTCGATGGCCTGCAAAGAACCTCCCGATCGCCAACCGCATGCGGCATCCGAACGACTTGATCGGCGGAAGACTCATCAAACTCGCTCAGAAATTCGTGAAGTTGTAAGGCAGGACGACATAAGTTGGTCTGGCTTTGTCGTTTAGTGCCTAATCGCCACACGAATCGAAAACCTCTGCCGCACCCGAGTTCACTCCCTCAGGCACACCTCAACTACACCTCTATCATTTCCTCTTGTCCCCCAAAATGATGTTCAACGGCTTCTCGCCAATGTGACGATTCCTACGTGTGAGAAAAGCGCACCCAGCAATCGGGCCACCCATGAATAGAAGCAGCCTCCATGATTTCCTGTCTTCTACTGTTAGTTCCTTCGAAACATTGAGAATCAGTATGGTAAGGAGCATGGAGATCCCAATCAGAATTAGGGCGAGTTTGCCAACAATGGAAATAGCTTCGTCCTTGAAGCCCGTAAAATGCATCACTATTACTGCTAAAAATCCCAAGGGTCCGAGCCAAAATACCAATGCGAGTCTTCTCGCTAACAATTCCAATGATGCTTTCATTACGAATACTACTCCCGCGTTAGAAAGGATGAATATGACATTCGACCCGGGCGTAGCCTAATCCTATTGTCTTACCGATCCCATAGTTTGTCGGCCATTTACCAAAAGGCCCGCCAACAGTAAATGGTCCAATCGAGCCAATATATCCTCTTACGGTGAAGTTCCCAAGATCTTCTGGTTTACATGGGCCAGTCGTTGCGGTACCGCTTACTTGAAAGTCAAGCCCTATCCCGACGCCAAGAATGATACCCAAGCCACCACATCCCATATGAGCCCACCGTGAGACACTCCAGTTATCCTTGCATGTGATTCTAGCGATTCCCAATGATCCATATCCTATAACAGCCGCAGAACCTTGCACGGAATCAAATATCCACTCTCCTGAGGGGCACGGGTCACTGCACGAGCAGAGCCCAAATGGATCCGTTAATCCGATTGGATTGTTTCTGACAAAGCGATAGAAGTTTGCATCCGCCTTGAACCCAATCGGATCCTCGCTCGTGAATCTCCCGCTATGTGGGTCATAGAATCTATTGCGGATTAGATGCTGTAGGCAACTTTTCACTTTCGTTGCGCGTGTGGAATCAGCCAGTTGTGCAGCGCCGGCAGCGAAGGAAATGCGCTGCTTGGAAACGGATGTGGTTGATAAGGCGCGAGGTTGAATTTTTGATTTTGGTTGATTTGATGCCGTTAAAGCAGTCTTTGCAGCGAAAGAAAGAGGCAAATAGCCAGTGGAAATTCCGGTGTTGCTCTTACACGGCTGATGCATTTTTCGTCCTCAGTTTGAGCATTGGTTAAACGCCGATGATGATGGGAAGTATATGCTTGCCGGCGGCCCTCAGCAAGGGGTTTCTGAGTGCTTCTGGAGGGCTTTTTCTTTCGCTGCTATTGGTTGCGCAGCTTGTTGTTGCTCCTGCCACGTGGGTGGGTTCTTGCGTGGACCTTGGCTAGATCGGTTGCGTCGACGTGGGTGTAGATTTCGGTTGTGTCGATGCGGGAGTGGCCTAAGAGTTGTTGGATGTGGCGCAGATCGGCGCCGGCTCTGAGCATGTGTGTTGCGCAGGCGTGGCGTATGGCGTGAGGGTTGATCCTGCGATCGATGCCGGCCTTCCTGGCTGCTTCGCGCACGATTTCGCGGATCGAGGCCTTCGAGAGGCGATTGCCGGT
>CAIWXX010000115.1 GCA_903916735.1 uncultured Acidobacteriota bacterium | reverse complement strand
TATCGACCTAGCTCTAAAGTATGATTCCTTTGGCCAGATCATCTCTCCGACAAACGTCGGCGACCAAACCTACGCCTTCACCGGCCGCGAATTGGATGCTGAAAGTGGGCTCTATTATTTTCGCAATAGATACTATGACCCAAGAATCGGCGTGTTCTTAGCCGAAGATCTGATACGAAATGGCTTCCGTTCAGTACGGTCCGCACTTCGTACTGCATATAGGTATCCACGTGCTAATCCCGTGAACTTCACTGATCCCAGTGGGATGATTGGAATAGGAATCGGTGGGAGTTGTGCCGAGGATGCTGAATATGTGTACAAAATTGCAACTGCGACCGACACTGCTATCACTCAAGCCGCAAACTGCCTTCCTCCTCGTTGGAGTAGTCCTTTCTCAAGCGTTGCAAGGACGAGTGGCATCAAGGTTGAATGTGGAGGTTATGGGTGGTGCGCCAATGCAGGGACACCCGGGATTATCTGGATGAGCGTACAACACGGGGCAGTAGGTGGCGACTGTCAGAACTGCCTGCCAGCCCTGATGCTTCACGAGATGATACACAAGGCTGGCTCAATGGGTTCTGAGGAGGCTCCTTGTGCTTGTGAGAAAAAATGTTTCCCTGATTGTTGGAATCAACAAGGGTGCGAAGGCAAACAGGGGGTTAACCACCCAGTCAACGCGTGTGACTGTAAGTAACGTCTAAAGACACACGCATTTAGTCATTGGTTGATAGCTTAATCTTGACAGTTCTCAAGGAGGTATCAATGCATTTAGGAAAGAGAGTATTAGCGGGAGTCGGGTTAGGAATTTTGGCGTTGGCAACCGTCTTTTGCTTCTCGCGTTATTTAAATTACAAAGAAAGAAAGTCTTTCGCGGAGGGATTCACTAGAGGGCGTGTTACTTCTCCCATCGTATCGGAGATGTCGCAAGCTAAAGTACCTCCATACGAGATTCCTCGAGAGGCAGCTATTGTTGATGACTTAAGACTTCTTCTCGCCCTCGACAAGGAACGATATTTAAAAGGTGAAGATGTCATAGCAACCGCTCTACTGGTGAATGCGAGTCCTGATCCTCTCATTATCTCCGGACGAATATGGGCAGCGCAAGCCGATCTGAAACTCGAAGTTGTACGAGATGATGGCTCTTCTATGAGTTATCTGGGGGGAGGACGTCTCGACTTTGGGGGGATGCATCCGTGTGAGGTCTTGGAATTGCGGCCACGTGTCTTGCATGGGATTGTGATATCGATCTCTTCAGGTACACATGCCTTTGATCTATCGCAGCCGGGTCACTATGAGCTCAGAGCGATTTACTCGGTATCGCCTACCGCGGCAGCTAACTATTGTGATGTATTCAAGAAATTCTGCGATCCTGCACTGACCGAGCATGCATGGACCGGATCAATTTCAGCCACCCCGGTGAATTTTACGATTGACGGCCAATAAGCACATAAGGGAATTTGAGCGGGGTCGTACATTAACCTTTCGGGAATATTTAGTTCGATTCACTCATTTTGACCTCTGTTGGAGTCATGATCGGGACCAGGTCTTCAGTTTTCAATTTTTGCGCATGAGGGCGGCATTCAGGCGCGGCGACGCTTCTCGACACGCGCTTCGATGTCGCGTTGAGCGAGGACGCCATCGATGAGAAGGATGATAGCTTCACGATCCT
>CAIWXX010000114.1 GCA_903916735.1 uncultured Acidobacteriota bacterium | reverse complement strand
TTCGTAAAGTCGAGGATGTCATTGATGATTGCCAGAAGCGAATCGGCGCTTGAGCGCACGATTTCGGCATAGCGCCGCTGCTCTTCGGTGAGTTCTGTATCCAGCAAGAGACCGGTCATGCCGATGACCCCGTTCATGGGCGTGCGGATTTCGTGGCTCATGTTGGCCAGGAACTCGCTCTTGGCGATGCTGGCCATCTCGGCCCGGGCCGTGGCCTCCTTGAGCTCCCGGTTGGTCTTAAGGAGTTCTTCCTCCGCCTGTTTGCGCTCAGTAATGTCACGACCCTCACAAAGGATGGACACCGGATTTCCGTTCTCGTCCCGAATTAGGCTAAACGTATTTTCCGACCAGAAGGTCGTGCCGTCCTTGCGGTAGAATTCGAGTTCCAGCGTGAGCAAAAAGTCATAGGTCGGGTCTACCAGTACCCTGGACATCTCATCCGAGAAAACCTTCATCGCCAACTCCAATGAGGCTGGGGCGAGGTGTTTCTCGATCGGCAGTTGCTGCAATTCCTCCGTAGTGTATCCTCGCAACTTTAACGATGAGGGGCTGTTGTAGGTCGTCTGCATGTTCATGTCCATGAGCCAAACAGAGTCTGACATGTTGTCTGCCAGCAGGCGGTACTGTGCTTCGCTCTCCCGCTGCGCTTTCTCCGCGTTTTTGCGTTCGGTGATGTCGGTGAACAATGTGGCGAAACGTCCTTCGCCCATCTTGTAGGCATGGATGAAGAAGTATCTGCCCTGTGGCTCGGAATACTGCTCGAAACTGACCGGCTCGCCGGTCAGAACGACCTTGCCATAGATTTCGATTAACGGCGTCTTCTCGATTCCCGGCAGAATCTCGGTGACGCGACGGCCGAGAATGTCGGCCACCTGCAATCCGGTTTGAGCCTCGAAGGCCGGGTTCGCGCTCAGAAAGACATAATCCACCGGCCGGCCCGTCTTATCCAGCACGATCTCGTAGATGGCAATTGCTGAAATGGCATACTCGAAGAGCAACCGGTGGTTCTCTTCGCTCTCGTGCAGTTTCGCCTGCTGGGCAACGATGCTCATATCTGTGCGGCGGAGCAGGACATAGATGAAGCTCAGCAGCAACATCAGCAGTACCGCACTTATGGCTCCATATAAGGCCATCAGGCGAACAAAGGCCGCTTTTCCGACCGTGATATCTCTCATCACCAACAGGGCGCCAACCTCTTTGCCCGAAGCATCGAGCAAGGGCATCGCGGATACCCGCCAATCCTTCCCACCAGAGGTGATCTCCCGGTCCTTTTCTCCTTGGGGATGTTCTCCCACAAACTTATTAATCCATAATGCGAAAGCGTTGGGCAGGTGGCCCTGGGAGGCATAGACCACCACGCTTTTGGGCAGGCGGTCCCAATCGGGCTGCCGCCCGAGCAGGCGCATGCCATCTTCCCAACTCTGCCGGGTCAAGTATTTCTTGTAGATGACCACAGCCAGTTGAGTGCCGGACCGGGTTTGCATCGATTGCAGCACATCATCGATCTCTTTGCCCAGTTCCACATAGCCGACAAGCTTGCCATCGGCAAAGACCGGCTTTACCACCCGCAGAGTGAAATTGCCCAGCGGCCCCAATTCGATGCCGGAGACGGTCTTTCCGCTGCGCTCGGCCTCGAGGGCT
>CAIWXX010000113.1 GCA_903916735.1 uncultured Acidobacteriota bacterium | reverse complement strand
GCCCATGCCTTCGGCAAGCCCCCACGGGCTGCCACAGCCCCTGCGCCCAAGACCGAGAACGCGCTGAAGAAGATCTTCATCCTGCTGCGCGCCCAGACCGGCCACGACTTTTCCCAGTACAAGCCGAGTACCGTTCATCGCCGCATCGAACGGCGCATGGCAGTCCACCAGATCGATAAGATAGACGGCTACGTCAAATATCTGCAGCAGACGCCTGCCGAGGTGGAGGCGCTGTTTCGCGACCTGCTGATCGGAGTGACCAATTTTTTCCGCGACCCGGAGGCCTTCAAGGCCCTCGAGGAACATATCATCCCGAAGCTCTTTGAAGGCAAGCCTGCGGGCGCCGTGGTGCGCGTCTGGGCGCCGGGATGCTCCACCGGCGAAGAGGCCTATTCCCTCGCCATCCTCCTGCAGGAGCGCATGGAGGCGTTGAAGCAAAGCTACACCGTGCAGGTATTCGCCACCGACATTGACAGCCAGGCGATTGCCACGGCCCGCGCCGGCATCTATCTGGCCAGCATCACCGCCGACCTCTCGCCGGTGCGGCGGGCGCACTTTTTCGCGGTCGAACCAGGAGGCAGCGCGTACCGCATCCACAAAGGCATCCGCGATATTATGGTTTTTTCCGAGCAGAATGTGATCAAAGATCCGCCCTTCTCCAAATTAGACCTTATCAGTTGCCGCAATCTACTGATCTATATGGGCGGGGACTTGCAGAACAAGCTCATTCCCCTGTTCCACTACGCGCTGAATCCGGGCGGCTTTCTCTTTCTGGGCACGTCCGAAACCGTAGGCGAGTTCGGCGATCTGTTTGCCACGCTGGACCGCAAATCGAAGCTGTATCAGCGCAAAGAAGACTTTCAAGGCGCGCAGCGCGCGGCCCTGGGCAACTTCATAGCGATGAATGCGGCGCTCCCGCGAGCCGCCGGCAACAAGACATTATCCCCCGTAAAACTGCCGCTGCGCGAGCTGACCGAACAGGCGCTGCTGCAGCAGGTCGCCACGGTCGGTGCGCTCGTCAATGGCCATGGTGATATCCTCTATCTGCACGGCCGCACCGGGATGTACCTGGAACCGGCCTCGGGCGAGGCTGGAATCAACAATATTTTAAAAATGGCCAGAGAAGGATTGCGGCGCGAATTGGCCATGGCCCTGCACAAGGCCGCGGGGACAAAAGAGATCGTGCGTGCCCTGAGCCTGCGCGTCAAAACCAATGGCAGCTTTACCACAGTCAACCTGAGCATCCGCTCGGTGGAGACAGACCCTGCCGCGAAACTTGAGGCGCCCTTGTATCTGGTAGTCCTGGAGGAAGCGCCGCCGTCGGATCTGGTGAGCAGTGATCAGTCATCGGCCCCCGACGCGCGCATCGCGGCGCTCATGAAGGAACTGCGGGTCAAAGAGGAATACCTCCAGACCGCCAACGAGGAACTGGAGAGCTCCGCCGAAGAGCTCAAATCCTCCAACGAGGAGATGCAGTCGGTCAATGAAGAATTGCAATCCACAAATGAAGAACTGGAGACATCCAAGGAAGAATTGCAGTCGGTCAACGAGGAATTATTAACGGTCATCACCGAGTTGCAAACCAAGCTGGCGGATCTGTCGCGGGCCAACAACGACATGAATAACCTGCTGGCCGGCACGGGCATCGGCACCGTCTTCGTGGATCATCAACTGCGTATTTTAAGGTACACCCCCGTCGCCAGCACGATCATCAACCTGATCATGAGCGACGTGGGTCGGCCGGTGGCGCATGTCGTCTCCAACTTGGTCGGCTACGATCGCCTGACGGCGGACGTGAAAACAGTGTTGGACACCCTGGTTCCCAAAGAGGTGGAGGTGCAGACCCAGGAAGGCGCGTGGTACATAATGCGCGTGCTGCCCTATCGCACGATGGACAACGTGATCGAGGGCGCGGTGATCACCTTTGTCGACATCACGGAGATGAAGAAGACGCAGGAAGCGCTGCGGAAAGCCAATGATCTGCTCCGTCTGGCCGTGGTCGTGCGCGATGCGCACGATGCCATCACGGTGCAGGACCTGGATGGCAGCATCCTGGCCTGGAACCCGGGAGCGGTGAGGATGTATGGCTGGAGCGAGACCGAGGCGCTGGCGATGAACGCCCGCGACCGGATCCCGGAGGGGCTGCGAGAGGAAGCGTTGGCCAAGGTGCATCAGCTAAGCCTGGCTGAAATTCTGGAGCCGTATCATACACAACTGCTCGCCAAAGATGGCACTGTCGTGGAGGTCTCGATGACGTCCACCGCTTTGGTGAATGATGCCGGGCAGATGTATGCGATTGCGACAACGGAACGGGCGAGAGAATCAAAGATTGGTAGGATGATGAAGGGCCGCAATGAAAAGCAAGGGTGACCGTCCCGAACAAGCCGCAGAACTGCGCAGGCGGGCCGAAGAGATCGCCCGGGATAGAGCAGGCCAATCGCCGGAAAACCTCAATGCGATGTCGCCCGAAGAAACTCGGCAGACGCTCCACGATCTGCGCGTGCATCAGATCGAGCTGGAGATGCAGAACGAGGAGCTGCGCCGGGCGCAGATGGCACTCGACGCCGCGCGGGCGCGATATTTCGACCTGTACGATCTGGCCCCGGTGGGCTATTGCACCGTCAGCGAAAAGGGGCTGATCCTCGAGGCCAACCTCACCGCCGCGACTTTGCTGGGCGTGGCGCGGGGGGCACTGATCAAACAGCTTTTGACCCGGTTCATCCTCAAGGAGGACGTGGACATCTACTACCTGCATCGCAAACAGCTCTTCAAAACGGGAACTCCACAGGCCTCCGAATTGCGGATGGTGAAAAAGGACGGAACGGCATTCTGGGCACATCTGGAAGCCACCGCCGCAAAGGACGAAGATGGCGCGCCTGTCTGCCACGTCGTGCTGAGCAACATCACCGAGCGCAGGGAGGAGGCGGAGGCGCTGCGGGAGAGCGAATTGAAATATCGTGCTCTTGTCGAATGTTCAAGCGATGCCATTTTCTGTGTAGATGAAAAGGGACAATACAAATTTACGAATCATCTATTTGCGTCAACCTTTGGGAAACCCCCTGATTATTTTATTGGGAAAACTTTTTGGGATGTTTATCCTAAAGAGCATGCGGATTACCGCTACGAAGCAATAAAAAGAGTGTTTCAGACTGGCGAAAGCGAGTCTCTGGAAGTCGAAGTTCCTTTACCAAGTAAAACTTTGTATTTCTATGCTACGGCCAATCCCATAAAAGATGAAACGGGTAAAGTAATATTATCGCTGACTCACGCAACGGATATCACCGACCGCAAGCGGGTGGAGAAGGCGCTGCTGGAGAGCGAGACCAATTTCCGCACCTTCTTCGAGTCCGTGATCGACATGATCATAGTGTGCACGCCGGACGGACGGCTGCTCTTCACCAACGCCGCCGTCACGCGAACACTGGGCTACACTGCGGATGAGCTGAAAGGGATGCATCTGCTTGACGTGCATCCGGCGGACAAGCGCCGGGAAGCCGAGGAAATCTTCGCCGCCATATTCAAAGGCGAGCGGGAAAGCTGTCCCCTGCCGCTGGCACGCAAGGATGGCGGCCTCGTCCCGGTGGACACCCGCGCCTGGTTAGGCCGGTGGAACGGAGTGGGCTGCATCTTCGGCATCTTCAAGAACCTGACCGCCGAGCAGGAAGCGCAGCAGCGCTTCGAGCGCCTGTTCCGCAACAACCCAGCCCCCATGGCGCTCTCCACCGTGCCGGACCGGCGGTTCTTTGATGTCAACGACTCCTTCCTGAAGGTGCTCGGCTATTCCAGGGACGACATCATCGACAAAACCGCCACCGAACTCGATCTCTTCCCGCACACGGAGCAGCAGGCCGCGATCGCGGATAAATTAAGGACGAATGGGCGCATCGCTGACTTCGAACTGCAGGTCAGGCGCAAGGACGGGGCGATCATCGACGGCCTCTTGTCGGGTGATGTGATCGACAGCCAAGGGCAGCAGTACTTCCTGACCGTGATGAAGGACGTCACCGAGCGCAAGCTGGTGGAGGCATATCGAGAAATAGGCCGGGAAGTTCTACAGATACTAAACGAGCCGGGAGATCTGCAGGATTCAATCCAGCGCGTCATCGCCGCATTGAAGACGCGGGCCGGGTTCGATGCCGTGGGTTTTCGCCTGCAAGATGGGGATGACTTCCCGTATTTCGCCCAGAAAGGCTTTTCCAAGGATTTTCTGCTGACGGAAAACACGCTGATCGAGCGTGCTGCGGATGGCGGGGTGTGCCGGGACAAAGACGGCAATGTCAGCCTGGAATGTACCTGCGGTCTGGTCATTTTAGGCAAGACCGACTCGGCCAATCCGCTCTTCACCCTGGGGGGAAGCTGCTGGACGAACGATTCATTCTTGCTTCTGGACATACCGCCCGGCGAGGATCCCCGGGTTCATCCACGCAACCAATGCATCCATCAAGGCTATGCCTCCGTGGCCCTGGTACCCATTCGAAACAAGGGCAGGATTGTTGGTCTGATCCAGCTCAACGACCGGCGCAAAAACCGTTTCACCCTCGATATAGTTGAGCTCCTGGAAGGAATCGCCGAGCACATCGGAGCGGCGCTGATGCGCAAACGAGCCGAGGAGGCGATGCGGGAGAGCGAGGAGAAGCACCGCCTCCTGATCGAGAACAGCCACGATATCATTTATACACTCACCCCAGATGGGGTATTCACCTTCGTCTCCGCTGCCTGGACCGAGCTCCTCGGGCACCCGGTAACCCAGGTAGCCGGACAACCATTCCAGCCATTCGTCCATCCGGATGATCTTGCGGGGTGCATGGCATGGCTGCAAAAAGTGATCGAGACGGGGCAACGACAAGAGGGTGTCGAGTACCGCGTGCGGCACATCAACGGCTCATGGCGCTGGCACACTTCAAGTGCTGTTCCTTTGAGGGACGAAGCCGGCACGATCATTGGTTTTGAAGGCACCGCCAGGGACATCACCGAGCGCAGGAAGGCCGAGGAGGCGCTGCAAAAGGCGTTGAACGACGTCAAGACCCTGCGCGGCATCGTGCCCATCTGCGCGAACTGCAAGAAGATCCGGGACGACCAGGGCTACTGGAACCAGGTGGAAGTCTATGTCCGCGACCATACCGAAGCCGAGTTCAGCCACAGCATCTGCCCTGAGTGCATGACAAAACTGTATTCCGGGTTCGGGCAGGACCACGGAAGTGCGCCGGAAAATGATGGTGGTGCACAATGAAAAGCAAGGATAGCAAACCCGAACAAGCCACAGAACTACGCAGGCAGGCCGGCGAGATCGCCCGGAAAAAGGCGGCCCAGTCGCCGGAAAACCTCGAAGCCCAGTCGCCCGAAGAAATGCGGCAGATGATCCATGAACTGTGCGTGCATAAGATCGAGCTTGAAATGCAGAACGAGGAACTGCGACGGGTGCAGGCGGAACTGGATGCCGCGCGGGTACGCTACTTCGACCTCTACGACCTGGCGCCGGTGGGCTATGTCACCGTCAGCGAGCAGGGGATGATCCTGGAGGCCAACCTCGCCACCGAGACTTTGCTGGGCGTGGCGCGGGCCGCGATGATCAAACAGCTTTTGACCCGGTTCGTCCTCAAGGAAGACCAGGACAACTACTACCTGCACCGCAAACAACTCTTTGAAACCGGCGAGCCGCAGGCGTGGGAACTGCGGATGGTGAAAAATGACGGAACGGCATTCTGGGCGCGGCTGGAAGCCACCGCCGCGCAGGACGCCGGCGGCGCGCCCGTCTGCCGCATCATGCTGAGCGACATGACCGAGCGCAAGCAGGCCGAGGCGGCACTGCGGGAGAGCGAAGAATGGTTCCGCTCTTTCGTGGAAAATGCCAATGATATCATCTACACGCTGGAGCCAAATGGCATCATTATCTATATCTCCCCCAACTGGAAAGCCATACTCGGGCATGACGCCCATGAAGTCATCGGTCAATCATTTGCGCGCTTTGTGCATCCGGATGACGTTCCGGCGTGTCGGGCTTTTCTGGAGCGGATCATAACGACGGGGGAAAAAGCAGGCGGGATCGAATATCGAATACAACACAAGGACGGCACCTGGCGGTGGCATTCCTCGAACGGGTCACCCATGAGCGATGCCGGCGGCAAATTGATTGGCTATATGGGGATCGCCCGTGATATCACCGAGCGCAAGCAGGCCGAGGAGGCGCTGAGGAAGAGCGAGGAAAAATATTCCAAGGCTTTCCTGACATCCCCTTATGCAATCACTATCACGCGTTTGAAAGATGGAAAATACATCGAATTCAACGATGCCTTTACCTCGATTACGGGCTTCACCAGGGAAGAGGTAATCGCCAATTCTTCGGTTGGACTTAACCTGTGGGTAGATATAGAAGAACGAAAGCAGGTGGTATCCGCTCTTCTTGAAGGCAGGGAAGTGTATGGAATGGAGTGCCTGTTCAATAAAAAAAATGGCGAAATCATTACAGGTTCGCTCTCCGCCAAGATCATTTATCTCAACAACGAATCCTTTATTCTGTCCAGCATCGAAGACATCACCGAGCGCAAGCGGGCGGAGGAGGAGAAGGCCAATCTCGAAGGCCAGCTCCAGCAGGCCCAGAAGATGGAGTCGGTGGGGCGGCTGGCGGGGGGCGTGGCCCATGACTTCAACAACATGCTGAGTGTGATCCTTGGGCATGCGGAGTTGGCTCTCGAGCAGGTGGACCCGGCCCAGCCGCTCCATAACGACCTTATGGAAATCCGCAAGGCGGCCGTTCGCTCCGCTGACCTCACCCGGCAACTGCTGGCCTTTGCCCGCAAGCAGACAGTTGCCCCCAAGGTGCTGGACCTGAACGAGACAGTGGCGGGCATGCTCAAGATGCTGCAACGGCTCATCGGCGAGGATATCGACCTCAACTGGCAGCCGGCGGCGGATCTGTGGCCGGTCAAGGTGGACCCGTCCCAGATAGACCAGATCCTGGCCAACCTGTGCGTCAACGCCCGGGACGCCATCGCCGACATCGGCAGGATCACGATCGAGACGGGAAACAGCGTCTTCGACGCTGACTATTGCGCCGATCACGCGGGCTTTGAGCCCGGGGAGTATGTACTGATCGCCGTGAGCGACAACGGCTGCGGCATGGACAAGGAAACGATGTCGCATCTTTTCGAACCGTTCTTCACAACCAAAGGCGTCGGCAGGGGCACCGGCCTCGGGTTGGCCACGGTGTACGGCTCCGTCAAGCAAAACAATGGCTTCATCAATGCCTACAGCGAGCCGGGACTGGGAACGACGTTCAAGATATATCTGCCCCGGCATGCGGGCAAGGCCGGGCAGATGCAGAACAAAGGTCCGGCGACGCTTGCTGCGCGCGGCCACGAGACGGTCCTGCTGGTGGAAGACGAGCCTGCCATCCTGAAACTGACCAAGGTGATGCTCGAACGGCAGGGCTTCACCGTGCTGGCGGCAAGCACCCCGGGCGAGGCCATCCTCCTGTCCAGGGAGCACGCCGGCGAGATCCATCTGCTCATGACCGACGTGGTCATGCCCGAGATGAACGGCCGGGACCTGGCCAAAAACCTCTTGTCCCTCTATCCGGACCTCAAGCGCCTGTTCATGTCGGGATATACGGCCAATGTCATCGCCCACCACGGCGTGCTGGATGAAGGGGTGTATTTCATCCAGAAGCCGTTCTCAATGGAAGACCTGGCCGCCAAGGTCCGGGAGGCGCTGGATCGGTGAAAGCAATGACGGACATCTTGCATGGCATCGCGATATGGCATCACATCGTTGATCGTGTCGATGCGGTTTGAGAATTGAGTGCCCGTCTCCCACCGTCATCTTTTTGACAGTGCCGTTGGAATCACTTCGACAGGCCATCACCTCCGGGTCACATTTCATTGAAAAATCTATTACTTAATTACTGGCATACAACTTGCTTCTGTCCGTGGCCAGAGGCGCATTATGACAGAAGCAAGAATTCTGATTCTGGGTGAAAATGGAAGCCAAATACTTGACAGCCTGTCCGATGCAGGAATGCGTGGCGAATATGCGGCATCGCCGGATGAGGCTCTATCGCGGCTGGCGGCGGAGAAGCATCAGATTCTGATCTGCGATATCGAGCTGATTCTGGCCAATAACGGTGCTTTGATGGATGATTTTCATCGAGTGCGCTCGGGCCTCTGCGTGCTCGCTGTTGCCACCGACCCTCCCGCGGATCAGGTGATCTGGGCTGTGAGGAGAGGTGTATTCGATTTCCTGTTGCGCCCGGTATGCCAGGAAACGCTGCTTCGATCCGTGAAGCGGGGCCTCGATAACCAGAAACTCTTCGTCGAAGTGACCAACCTGTCACATGAAGTGAGGGAACGCACTCTGGAACTGGAAGAGCAGAGCCAACGCTTGTTAAGAGATCGGGAAGAGATGCAAGTCCTGAACGACATCGCTCGTGCCATGACATCGACGCTCAATCTCGAGGAAATCCTGCGCATCATCCTGGATGGCATCCATCGAGTTTTGGATTTCGACCGGGTTGTCCTTGCGCTCATCAACAAAGACAAGATGATCGAGGAGGCGAAGCTATCGACGGGATCGGACGATGAGGAATTCCGCAAGCAATGTTGGAATCTTGATGACCCGGCCAATCCGTGGATGGGGGATATCCTCGAAGGCAGGAAAACGGTTGTGGCGAATCCGGGTGCCGATCCGGCATACCAAGGCACGCCTGCAGCGCGGCTGTATCCAACGCCCTTCGTGAAAGTTCCGATGATCGTGAAAGGGCATGTGATCGGGACCATCACATCGGATAACATCCGAACGAGCCGTCCCATCACGCCGGACGATGTCCGCCGCGCCGAGATGCTCTGCGGTCATGCAGGGATCGCCATCGAAAACGCCCGCCTTTACTATGACATTCTCCAATCCAGAGAAGAAGTGCTGCAAACTCAGAAACAGCTGGTTGAAGCCGAGCGTCTTGCAGCCCTCGGCGCCATGGCCGCCTCGATCAATCACGAAATCAACAATCCTCTCTGCGCCATTGTCCTCGACACGCAACTCCTCCTGATGTCGCTGACGCCGGAACAGGAAAAAATCAAGAAGCGGATCGAATCGATTGAGAGCAGTGTCAGGAGGATTCGAGCCGTGACCGAAAAGATCGCCGCCGTCAAGAGAACCATCGTCACCGATTACCAGCCGAAGACCAAGATGCTGGACCTTGATCTTTCGACGAAATAATCAGGTGAATGACAACATGAGCTTGCTTTTGCGAAGGAGCAGAGGAACGGTGGAGAGAACGAGCCGGTGCGCGTCGGCTCCTCCACTGTTGCCGAGAGCCCGACAGCATGCTCACGAATTAAGCGAACACAATGATGTGCCAGATCGGAAGTGATGGTGTCACAATGCCGGTTGCCATAGAGTCACCGGAAGTCAGCCGGGAATACAATCTCATGGTGGAGGCGTTTCAGTCCTTCATCCAGGCATCCCAGAAGCTGGAGTCGGCTTATGGGGAGCTGCAGAAGCAGGCTCAATCTCTGCAGATGGAGCTCGAGGAAAAGAACCGTCAGCTTGAAATCAACTTGGCTGAAAAAGAGCGAGTGAAGAGCTATCTGGACAATATTCTTCAATCGCTGCCGTGCGGAGTGGTGGTCCTTGGCGAGGATGGAAAAATGCGGACGACCAACCCGCAGGCGGCCGCGCTTCTCGGTGAACCGATCGAAACACCGGATACTCTTCGCGATCTCATTGGCGGCGCCGGCGTTCCGGATGAACGCGAAATTTCACTTCACCGCCCGTCCGGTTCCCGGCACTTGCTCGTGCGATCTTCGCCGGTTGCCACGAAAGCAGAGGGCGAGGGCGGGGTGATTCTCATCCTCACAGACATCACGCGGTTGAAAATATTGGAAGAGGAAAACAGGCGTGGTGAGCGGCTGCGGGTGATGGGCGCCATGAGCTGCCAGCTTGCTCATGAAATCCGCAACCCTCTCGGCTCGATCGAGCTTTTCGCGTCGATGCTTGAAAAACAGGCCCCGGAGGGATCAGAGCCGCGGCGCTACGCATCCTGCATCCTTTCATCGGCTCGCTTTCTCAACAACACGCTCACCAACATGCTCAATTTTTCGAAAGTCCTTTCACCGAAATTCGAAGCCGTACAACTCCAGGCGCTCGTCGAACAATGCACCACCTTTGTTGCGCCGCTGATGGAACAGCGAGGAGTCCGGCTGCATACGGATTTCGGCGAGGACGGATTGCTGGCGAGAGCCGATCCAGAACTGTTGAAACAAGCGCTGCTCAATCTGATTCTGAATGCGATCCAGGCAATGCCTCGTGGAGGAACTCTCACTTTGACAACCGGCCTGGCGCCCAACACGCCCGATCCCCGCCTGCTTCTTTCGGTGGGCGATACAGGACGCGGCATTCCTTCCGAAAACCTCAACCGTATCTTTGATCCATTCTTTACGACCAACAGAAATGGCACGGGATTGGGGCTATCCATCGTCCACACAATCGTTGAAAAACATGGAGGAGCGATTGGAGTCGAAAGCCGCACGGGCGAAGGCACCACTTTCCGGCTGGCACTTCCTGCTGTCCGCCGGATCTTGACGTACGAAGAGCACAGGACAGAAGGTTTGCGAACGGGAGCGGGAAGAGCCAGGGAATTCTCTGCATGCTCAGTGTCATCCGAAAGACACCAGACTCATAACTCGGAACTCTGAACTCAGGATTGGAAATGGAAAAAATACTTGTCCTCGACGATGACTTCGAAATGGTTCAGGCGGTAGGCGCCGTCTTGAGCGGTGATGGCTACGATGTCGAAACGGCCCTCAGCCCTGATGAGGCGATCGACAAGGTGAAGGATTCGCCCTTCAACCTCGTGATCACCGATTTGCGGATGAATAAGACCGACGGCATTGAGTTGATGCAGCAGGTTCACGCGGCTTCACCGGGCGTCCCTGTCGTGATCATGACTGCCTATGGCACGGTCCAGAATGCCGTCGAAGCCATGAAACTCGGGGCCTCCGACTATATTCTCAAACCCTTTGCCCCCGAAGATCTGCAGGCTGTTGTGAATCGGGTTTTTGAAACAAGCCGCGACCTTTCGGCGGCAGCGAACCGATCTGGTTTCCTGACCCGGGATCCTCGCACCAAGCAACTTGTCGAGATGGCTGTGCGGATCGCACGAAGCAATTCGACGGTATTAATCAGTGGAGAAAGTGGAACCGGCAAGGAAGTGCTGGCACGAATGATCCATTCCGAAAGCCAACGGTCGCAGGGTCCTTTCGTCGCCGTCAATTGCGCGGCGATCCCCGACAATCTGCTCGAATCCGAGCTCTTCGGATACGAGAAGGGCGCATTCACGGGCGCCATTTCATCCAAGCCGGGAAAATTCGAGCTCGCTCACGGTGGCACGCTTCTGCTGGACGAAATCGGTGAGATGAGCATGCTTTTGCAGGCAAAGTTGCTGCGAGTCTTGCAGGAACGCGAAGTCGATCGGATCGGTGCACGACATCCGGTTTCCGTCGACATCCGCATCGTCGCGACGACCAACCGGGAGCTGGGGCAACTCGTTAAGCAAGGCCTGTTTCGCGAAGATCTGTTCTTCAGGTTGAATGTCGTGCCGCTCCGTCTGCCTCCACTGCGCGAGCGCCGATCCGACATTGCACTCCTGGCTGTGCATTTTTTGGAAAAGGCTGCTGCTCCGCTGCGGCTCCATTTGAACGACGACGCTCTCCGGCTCCTCGAAGCCAACGACTGGCCGGGCAATGTCCGCGAGCTCCAGAACAGCATCTTGCGTGCGGTCGCCATCTGCGAAGGTCCTATCGTGCAGCCGGAACATCTCTTCCTGGGCGAATCTCCGGCTCACCGGGCGTCGATCGATTCTCTGCAAACTATCGATGGGATGGAGCGGGAATTAATCCTAAAGACGTTGGAAGAAAAGAGCGGCAATCGGACTCATGCAGCGAAGGCCCTGGGCATCTCTCTTCGTACTCTTCGCAATAAACTCCGTGAGTACCGGATGGAGGCATGAAAAATGGGAGTTTTTAGTTTTTCACGGCCACAGAGGAACGGCCGAGCCGAGGCACAGAGGAGCCTGTGTGATCCGACACCTCCGCTCCTCCGCCCGTCTGCCCCTTCGCTGCCACCCGTACACTACCAACCGCCCTATTTATTCCGATCCATCAAGGACTGCCGGGTCGTCGCAGGGGCCTGGACATTTTCGTCTTTTCCGACAGGCAATTATTGCCGATGTCAAAATTCCGAATGCCTTAACATTAAAGAAATGAATGAGTTGAGCGTGAATCAATGATCTGCCGGCTGGCATAAAGCTTGCTAACCTAGTCGGAGCTTAATATGAGCACAGACCTTATCAGCAATCCGGTGATGCGGGAGATGACGGCATATCTGGACCGGCTTGTCCAACGACAAACGGTCGTGGCGACCAACGTGGCCAACATCGACACGCCCGGATATAAGGCGAAGGATGTCGAATTCAGCAACAATCTTGACGAAGCGCTCGGTGGGACACTCCACCGTACAGATCCCCACCACTTAACGGGAGATGGTTTGCCTTCAGGCGGGCGGATCATGGAAGTCAAAGATCTGCCGTCGCGGTTGGATCATAATAATGTGAGCCTGGATCGCGAGGCCACCAAGCTGGCGGAAATTGCCATCCGGTTTTCCGCGACGGCTCAGATGTACCAACTTCGCCTGCGAACTATCAAGCAGGCCATCCTGGAAGGAAGGTAGCGTATGGGACTTCTAACAGCACTTGAAATCAACAGCAGTGCTTTGGATGCACAGCGTCTCCGCATCGAGACGCTTTCTTCCAACCTGGCCAATGCCGCTGTCACCAAGACCGCCGGCGGTGGACCCTATCGCCGGAAAGAAGTTGTTTTCGAAGCCGCACCGCCGCCAGTCAGTTTCGAAGAGGCGCTGACGAATGCACAAGAACGACAGCTGACCCGAATCTCGGCCAGGGTTGTCGATGACAATACTCCGTTTGTCAGCCGTTACGAACCCAACCATCCCGATGCAGACGCGAAAGGCTATGTGCAATATCCGAACGTCAACCCGGTTGAGGAAATGGTGAATTTGGTGGAGTCGGCGCGGGCCTTCGAAGCCAGTGTGGCCGCCATCAATGCCGTTAAAGATATGGCCCAAAAATCCATAGATCTCGGAAGGTAAGCCATGGACGACATTAGAATTAAAAACCTCGAAGCCAATCTCGAAGTCCCCGAGCTGAAAGGTCTCAAGGCAACTGAAAAGTCGCAAGTCCCTTTTGGGGAGATGCTGAAAGAGGCGATTGAGGATGTCAACAAGCTGCAGATCGGATCGGAAACCGAAGTGCAGAAATTCATCAGCGGCGAATCAAAAGATATTCATACCGCGATGATCGCTCTGCAGCGAGCCGACACATCTTTCCAAATGTTGATGCAGGTCAGGAACAAGATTATTTCGGCGTACCAGGAAGTCATGAGGATGCCGGTTTAACCGGCTGCATGAGGAGCTCAGGATGAATCTGCGGACGTGCCGAGGAGCCGAGAGTAAGGGGAGATCGCCGGCCCATCTGCACCTCCGCTCCTCTTCACCTCTGCATTTTCAATGTGGTCTCGATGCCCTTGATATCCGGGGATTGGGGACTGGGGGGCTTTAAATGGCGCATCCTATTTTAGTGCAGATTGCGACATTTTTCCGGCGGTTGACGCCGGCCCAGGTCGTCGCGATGTTTCTGCTTGTGCTGACCGTCACCGGGTTCATCATGGGCCTTGTGTATTTCATGAATCGCGTGGAATATGTGGTCTTGTACGCGAACCTGAGCCCGGAAGATGCCAACGCGGTTGTTGTGCGATTGAGAGAACAGAAAGTCGATTTTCGCCTGGATGATGGCGGGCGTACGATCCGGGTTCCGGCAACTCGTGCCGATGAGCTTCGAGTTCTGTTGGCTGGTTCCGGCGCTCCGATCGGCGGCGGAATCGGGTTTGAAATTTTCGATAAAACCAACTTCGGCGTCACCGATTTTGTGCAGCAGGTGAATTACAAGCGTGCGCTCGAAGGCGAATTGGCGCGGACGATCACGGGCCTCTCCGAGGTATCGCAGACTCGTGTTCACCTTGTTTTGCCGAAAGAGACGCTCTTTGCGAATGAGGAGTCCGAGGGAAAAGCCTCTGTTGTCGTGAAACTGAAAATGGGCCAATCGCTTTCGCAGGGAGCTGTACAGGGAATCGTCAATCTGATTGCATCGAGTGTCGAGGGGATCAGACCCGACAGCGTCACGGTGCTGGATGCCTACGGTCGCATGCTCTCAAAACCGACCTCAGGGGATGCGACCGAAATGCTCACTGATTCCCAGAACAGGCTCAAAGCCGAAATCGAAAAACAGTATTCGGGAAAGATCATTTCGATCCTCGAGCCGATCGTTGGAGAGGGCCGTGTGAGGGCGAATGTCGCCGCGGAGCTGTCTCTGGACAAGGTTGAAGAAACGCAGGAGACGTATGATCCGCAGAGTGCTGTGATCCGGAGCCAGCAGAAGAGCAACGAGACGACAGGGCCACAAGCGCCGGGAGGTCCGCCGGGGACACAATCCAACCAGCCGCAAGGCACGACCGTTGCCACGACAACCGGTCCCAATAGCCAAAATTTCCTGCGGACAACCGAGACCACTAACTATGAGATCAACAAGACGGTTCGTCATCGCATTGATCCCTATGGCACGGTGAAGAAAGTGACCGCCGCTGTCATTGTCGATGATCAGCTTAAGTCGACGAAAGACAAGCGTGGTGCGGTGCAAACAGCATTTGTCGCGAGATCAGCGGATGATTTGAAGAAGTATCGGGATCTCGTGAGCGCCGTCATCGGGATAGACGCCGCGCGAGGAGACTTGGTGACTGTCGAGAACCTCTCTTTCGGTGTGCGCACGGAGGTGACACAAATCGAAGAGCCGTCGTTTTTATCGACGTACTCGGATTACATCATTCCCGTTGTGAAATACCTCGCTTTCCTGCTGCTCTTCTTGCTGATCTACAAGCTCGTGCTCAAGCCGACTGGAGCTCGTGTTTATAGAGATGTTCTCGGCGGGTCTCATCAGGTGGATGAGATGATGCTGCCGGCTGGAGCTTCCGCCGAAGGCTTGATTGAAGGTCATGTGCGGCCGCAATTGCCGCGGCGAGTGGGAGACATTGAAGCCGAACTGGATAACGAGCTTGAAAATGAATTGGCTCTGCCGACCAAGGAGGCCAGGAGAGGAACCGTTGTCAAGAAAAAGGTCACTGAGCTTGTGAAGAAAGAACCGGAAGCGGCCGCCCAGATGGTGAAAACCTGGCTCGCTGAAGACAAACGGTTCAAACGACGCATGTAAGGCGAGGAGAAGATGGGCACTCAAACGGCACCAACTCCCACCCTGACCACAGGGTTGCGCAAAGCCGCGATTCTGATGCTCTCGCTCGGCGAAGATGCCGCCGCAGAAGTCTTCAAGCACCTGCGTGAAGATGACATTGAACAGTTGACGCGTGAAATTTCGATGATAGGCATCATCCAGCCCACCGAAAAAGACACCATCCTGGAGGAGTTCTACACGCTCTCGATGGCGAAATCCTACGTTGCTGAAGGCGGTGTTGAATATGCCAAGGCCATCCTCATCAAATCGCTGGGACCTGAGGAGGCACGCAAGATCATCGACAGGATCATGAAAATGCTGCAATCAACCGAAGGGTTCTACTCACTGGAAAACATCGACCCGACACAACTCTCTAAATTCATTCAAAACGAACACCCGCAGACTGTGGCACTGATCCTGGCACAATTGGACTCGACGAAGGCTGCGGAGCTGCTGACGGCACTTCCCGAAAATCTGCGAGCCAATGTCGCGCTTCGAATGGCCTCTCTCAAGGACATCTCACCGGATGTCGTCGAACGCGTGTCTGCATTCATCGCGAAAAAACTCAAAGCGATCGGCAGCTTCGGACGTGAAAGCCATGGTGGTGTACGCGCCGTCGCCGAAGTGTTGAACAGGATGGAACGGTCGACATCCCGAGGAGTGCTTGAAAAAGTCGAGCAGGAAAACCCGCAGCTTGCCATCAGCATTCGCGACATGATGTTTGTCTTCGATGATCTGCTCCTTGTCGATGACGCCGGGATTCGCGAAATCCTGCAGCGTGCCGATAAGAAGGCTCTTACCTTGGCACTCAAAGGTACCTCCCCGGAACTCCAGCAGCTCTTTTTCAAGAATATGAGCCAAAGAGCCGTGGAGATCATGAAAGAAGAAATGGAAGTGCTCGGACCAGTGAAGGTGCGTGAAGTCGAGAAAGCGCAACAGGAGGTCGTCGCACTCGTCACGAAGCTCAACGAAGAGGGCGTGATTACGGTAGGTGGAGGCGGAGACGAATACGTTACCTAAAAAGGAGCTCGGGATGAGGGACCAGGGGCTGAGATGCTAGTTGATTCATTGCGATGGTTGGGAATCCGCGAGATTCCGCATGCCATTTCCTTTCCCGAAAGGAATGGGTCGGGAAAGGGTACGGAGAATGGATGGCTCAGTCATGAGACTCAGTCATATTGGTCGGATGCGCTCGAAGAAAAAACGGCAATGCGACCAAATGCGCTGAGCGAATGTCCTTTCCCAACTTCCTTTTTATTTTTGACCCCTGGTTCCCAGCCCCCTTTCCCTCGATCTCTCCTAGCGGTGAGCGCTTATGATCATTAAGAAAAAGGATCTTGGCAGCAGGCAGGTGACACCGCTGGCTCTGCAGGAACATGCAGGGCATCATCCCGCCGTAGGTCACATGCCCCCGCAGCGCCCGCATGCCGAACCGCTTCGCAGTACAGCTCCAGTCTCCGAACAGGAGCTCAGTATTGCAGCACAGCGCATGCTCCAACAGGCTCAGGAACGGGTCATGATGATCGAGAAGGATGCTTACGAAAAGGGGTTCATGCAGGGCGAGCGAACTGGGAAAGAGATGGCGGAGAAAAGGGTCGACGCCCAACTCAAACGATACGCCTCGACGCTCGATGAATTCGCACGACTCAAGGGCGATATGCTGCTGCGGGTTGAAAAGGATGTGGTCAAATTGGCTGTTGCGATTTCCAAACGGATTATACAGCGCGAGATTCAGATCGATCAGGAGATCATCCTCACGATGGCACGGATCGCTTTGTCGCGGATCGGCGAAAAGTCATTGGTGACGATTCGCCTGAATCCGATTGATTTCAAGATCGTCATCGATCACAAGAGCCGGCTCGGCACACCGAGCGATCTGGCCGGTATGACGCTCGTCGAAGATCACTCAATCACTCGGGGTGGATGTCTCATCGATACCGAAATGGGGAGTGTTGACGCGAGGATCGATGAGCAGTTCCGTGAAATTGAACGAGGTCTCCTGGGGAACTGACGAATCCATGAGCATCTCAAGAGGTTTTTACTTTTTCCTTTTTCGGGATTGCCATGCCTGAACAAGCCGTACCGGAGACACCTGCGCTCAACATGGCGCCGTATTTCGAGCGCCTTGCCAAGCTCCACCCGATGCTGAGTTTTGGTCGTGTGCAGAAAGCCGTCGGGATTGTGATCGAATCTCAGGGGCCTCCGGCATCGGTTGGCGAAGTCTGTGAAGTGGTTAACTCAGCCGGCGAAGCACCGGTCCCTGTCGAAGTGGTTGGATTTCGCGAGAAGGTGGTTCTTTCGATGCCGCTCGGAAATCTCCAAGGCGTCAGGCTCGGCGATCGCATCGTCTCGCGCACGGCATCGGCCACAGTCCGCGTTGGCGACCAACTGCTCGGCCGCGTCATCGACGGGCTCGGCTGTGTGATCGATGAAAAAGGCTCACTGACACTCAGCGCCGAGATGCCGCTGCATGGCGTCCCTACCAATCCGCTTCAGCGTCGAAATATCGATGAGCCTCTTTCTGTCGGCATTCGAGCAATTGATGGAATGCTCACGGTCGGCAAAGGGCAGCGCGTTGGGATCTTCGGTGGGAGCGGTGTCGGCAAATCCACACTCCTCGGGATGATGGCTCGCTACACAAGCGCCGATGTCAACGTGATATCGCTCGTGGGTGAGCGTGGCCGCGAGTTGCGCGCCTTCATCGAAAAAGATCTGGGCGAAGAGGGCCTCCGGCGCAGCGTCGTTGTCTGTTCCACCTCAGAACAACCACCGCTCATCCGCATCCGAGCCGCGCTTACTGCGACAGCCATTGCCGAATATTTCTGTTCGAAAGGCAAGGACGTGCTGCTGGTCATGGACTCGGTCACTCGCTTTGCCATGGCGCAGCGGGAAGTGGGGCTTGCGACAGGCGAACCGCCATCATCGAAGGGGTATACACCTTCCGTCTTCGCGCTGCTCCCGCGACTCCTCGAACGCGCCGGCAATTTTGGGAATGGAGGCAGCATCACGGGTTTCTACACGGTGCTCGTCGAAGGAGACGACATGAACGAACCAATTTCGGACGCTGTCCGGGCGATCCTCGATGGGCATATCGTGTTGTCGCGTGAATTTGCGGCGCGCAACCATTTCCCATCCATCGATGTTCTGCCATCCATTTCCCGATTGATGTCGGATCTGGCAAAACCCGAACAGAAACGAGCTGCCGGCAAGGTGCGTGATTTGCTTTCGGCACTGAAAAAGGCCGAGGATTTGATCAACATTGGCGCCTATGTCAAGGGAAGCAACCCTAAGATCGATGAAGCCCTCCAAAGAATCGACGCCATTAACGCCTACCTCAGACAACCAGTCGAACAGAGAGTGACACTCCCACAGGCAGTGGCCGAGCTCATCGAGGTGGCTGGGCCATGAAGAAATTTGCCTACCAACTCGAAGCGGTGCTTGCTCACCGGAAAATTCTCGAAGAAGCCGAGCAGCTTGGCTTTGCGACGATCGCCCGGCGCCTGGCGAAAGAACGCGATCTGCTGGAGACTCAGATCAAGCAGTACGAAGTGCTGGCTCAGGAGCTCGCTGAAAAGGAAAAAACTCATTTCGATATCAATGAGTCCAGGCTTTATCGCGAATATCTCACCATCCTCGAGATGGAGATCCATCACACCAAGGAACGCATCAAGCAGCTTGAGGTGGAGTTCTTCAAAAAGCGTGAAACGCTGCTGGTGGCGACGCGAAATCGTAAAATTATCGACATCCATCGCGGACACGAACATTCCCGGTATCTGACAGAAATCGACAAGGAAGAACAAAAAGGAATCGACGATATCTCCTCGATACGGCACAAGCGAATTCGCGAGGAGATAGAATGACGGTTCCGCGAGATTGAAGAAGGAGGCCTGATATGAACACAACGCCGATGATCCCAGAGATCAAGTCCGATACTGCCGCCACCAGCATAACGAGGGCTGATCGAAAGGAAAAAGATGGTTCCTTCGCCCAGATCTTCGAAGTCATGAAGAAGGATCAGGCCTCGGTACAGAGAGATCGAGTACAGAAGCCGGAGGAGAAAAGGGACGAGCCGAAGAGTGTCAAGAAAAAGACAAAACAGGAGTCCGAAGGCACGACTGACGCAGCTCCGGCCACAGAGAAGCATTGCGAAGTGCACGACCAGCAGCAGACATCGAAAGATAATGACTCCCAGGAAAAAGGACAGGCCGCCGCATACAATAAGACTTTGGCGGACTCTACAACCTCCACTCAATCGAAGGGAGCAGGAGAGGCGACGGTTTCTTCCAAGGATCTGGCTTCCTCGATCTTGCACGCCAATCAGGATCTGAATCTTCTTGTCAAGCTGAAAGATACCTCGGCCAATTCATTTCAATTGCTGAAGACCCAGTCGTTGAGCGACGGGAAAAATCCGGCTCCCCTTTTTGATAACAAGGGCAAGCAGGCGGTTGAATTGGTGCATTCCAATGCAAAAGCGGCGGAGAAAGCCGAGCTGCCGGTGCGAGTTGATGAGCAAATACCGACCATTGAACCGGAGTCGAAAACGGCCTCGGAAAAATCGAATGCCGAGTCGACGGCGTCCGTTGCAGCCAAAAATGTCGAAACAGCCCAGGCGCCGCCAATCGACAAACTCGATGCAACGGCGGCCTTCCGCGATACGCTGAACCAGACAAGGGAATCGGGAACGGCGCATCGCAAGGATGCCGCGACATCCGAGGATGCAAAGGCGCAATCGTCTCAGGAAATGGATGCTCAAGCCGCCACTCAGCAGGTTCAAAAACAGGGCCAGGCTGAATCCGCCGACGGCAAGATGGGCGCGGACACGACCAAGGATGCAATGTCGACCTTTGCACGCAGGCTTACGGTGGATGCCGCCAAATCGGATACTACAAATGTAGAAAATCAAAAATCACCGGCCGAAGTTCCGGATCTCGCCGACCTGATCGTGCAGCGGGCTCGACTCGTCCCCCGCAACGGCCAGGAAACCATTGAGATCCAGCTCAAGCCCGATATTCTCGGCAAGCTCTTCATGCGGGTCGAGGTTGTGGAACGGCTCATGAACGCCGAGGTGACGGTGCAGAATCACCAGGTGAAAAACCTGCTCGAGTCGCAGCTTCAGAGCCTTCAGAACGCGCTCGAAGCAAACGGCCTGAAACTCAACCGCATCACCATCCAGGTGGCCGACACCCACAAATCCGATCAGCAGTCCGAAGGGCGTCAGTCCGACGACGGCAGCCATGCACAATCACAGAATGATGATCCACGAAATCGACAGGATGATGATCGACGAAATCGACAGGATGATGAAGGGAACTTCCCGGGATCCAAATCGTCCGGCAGGAAACAGCCAAAAGTCGGAATCATGGCCTGAGCGGACTTGATCCCCGTCGAATAGGCATCGCCACCAGGGGGTGACGGAAATCTCCGAATGCATCGCATAGCAAGGCAACGGTCGGTGGTACATGTGCGGTTAGGTTCATTCGACGAGGCACGCCGAAATCCTTCATCAATGAAAATAGTTTCTTAGGCTCCTTAGCGCACGATCCTTACCAACATGTTGTCAGAGTTTCCAGAGCGCGTATCGTAGACGCAGTCGTGGACGTAAACGTATACGAAACGCGTGGATCGACCACGTGGTCTGCGAGCGTAACGAGTCCTTCATTCAAGGCGGAGAGCCGTGGAATGAAGCTCGTATCCGATCGGTGAAATCTGTGCACAAAATGGCAAAAGTTGTGATACGGCAGAGTCGTGAATTCCTCTCAGGAAGCCAGGAACAAAGGAATGCAGGAATGACTTATGAAACCACAATCCGTCCCTGTTTTCTTCTCTTTCTGTATTCTTGAGAGGTTCGGGAGCGATGGTTGTCGAAGCCATCTTGTTTGGTTGTGGCTATGCCGCGTCAGGAAATATGCCATCCGGACAATCCATTGCCTTCCCCATGGTAGGTATTTTTTTCCGGCCGGCGATTTTTTTGCCCAAGGATGGCTGTGAGCAAGGGGGCGTCCGACCAGCTATTTCTATGAAAATAAAGGCAGTTGTAAACCGTTGCCGATTGGCACGATGGTTGCTTAATCAGAGTAAGGAATGATGGAGGAATGAAATGACAATAGATTCAGTGACCAGCACCGGGACAATCGATCCCAGCGTGCTCCAGGCTTTGTCGGGCGGCAATCAGATAGGCAAGGATCAGTTTTTGCAGCTCCTTGTATCGCAGCTCAAGAATCAGAACCCGTTGGATCCGATCAAGGACACCGAGTTCGTGACACAGTTGGCGACTTTCAGCTCACTTGAACAGCTTGCAGGCATGAACGACACTCTCCTCAAGATCCAGGAACTGCTCACGAAACAACAAAAAACCACTGGGGACAGCACCGGCGGCGATACGAGCACATAGGAGTGGATGGACCGCATATCCATAGCGACGAATATGGTGATCCGGCATGAATCGAATAGAACCCGACGAATTTCGAGAAGTCCCAGAATGCGGATGGTGCCGGATCTTTTTCTTTTTCGAATTGGGGCATCGGCTGAGCTTCCGGCAGAGCCCTGCCGGTGGAGGTAAATCATGTTAACATCGTTTTACGCTGCTCTTTCCGGATTGAACGCCAATGCGCTCTACCTGAGCATCATCGGCAACAACCTTGCGAACATCAACACGATCGGATTCAAGGCAAACCTGACGACTTTTGGAGATCTCCTTTCGCAGACCCTCACCGGAGGCGCCGTCGTCAACGGCGCCGGCAACCCGATGCAGATCGGCCTTGGCACACAGCTCCTCTCGACCACCTCGCTCTTTACCCAGGGAAGTCTCATGTTCACCGGCGAGGCCACCAACATGGCGTTACTCGGTGGTGGCTTCTTCATTTCGAAGAATGCGAATGGAACGACGAGCTATACACGAGCGGGTAATTTTACGCTCGATAAATCGGGCAATTTGGTCGCTCCAGACGGAAGTTTCATCCAAGGTTGGGAAACGAAGGATTTGACTGGAAAAATCATCGCGAATACAGCTTTATCGAATATTGTGATCAATCAGGGTGATATTAATCCTCCGAAGGCGACAACCACGCTCGCCCATGTCACAAACCTCGATGCCAGTGCAGCCATTGGAGCGCAATATAGCACGTCGATCGTAGTCTACGACACACTCGGCGCCTCTCACACCGTTACATTCACATTCGCCAAGACGGCGGCCAATGCCTGGACCTGCACTGTCGGTGTGCCTGCTGCTGATGGGAGTGTCACTGCTCCCCCAGGTGGCACGATCAACTTCACCTTCGACAATACTGGACAGCTCATTGGGCCCGCCGACCAAGCACTCACCTTCACGTGGCTTAACGGGACAGCTCCATTCACACAAACAATGAACTGGGATATCGCCAGTGGAACACCAGCTACGGGCAACATCACCCAATATGGATCGCCTTCATCAACTTCTTCCACAACCCAAGATGGATATGGTGCCGGCAATATCAGTTCAATTGTAGTTCGCACGGATGGCGTCATTGAAGCAGTTTACTCAAACGGGCAAACAGCAGAATTAGCTCAGGTGGCGCTGGCCTCATTCAATGATCCGCAAGGATTAATAAAACTTGGTGCAAACCGATACGCGGAAACGGTCACATCGGGTGCACCGAGTGTTGGTGAAGCGCAAACTGGTGGACGAGCCGCCATCGCCGGCGGCGCATTGGAACTGAGCAACGTCGACATTGCACAGGAATTCACCAATATCATCACCGCTCAACGCGGCTACCAGGCCAATTCGCGCGTCATCACGACGAGCGACGAACTGATGCAGGAAGCACTGTCGATCAAGAGATAGCCGGAAGATAAGATTTAGAGGGGCAGCGGAAGGGTTGCCCCTTTTCCATTTATTGCGAGTTGCCGGTTCCCAGTTTCCAGAGTGATACTGCTGAGGGGAGTACCCATGCAGTCACAGGCTTTAAGAGAGTGTAACGCGCGGTTTTAGAACCGTAATGATAATGACGTCGTGCCGGCGGCGGCTTCACAGCAGCAGCAGCAGCATCTCACTTGGGCGAAATGGGGATAGAGATCACACCTTCTCGGCGATCATCTGAGGTGTCAGGCCGCTGAGTTTTTAGAAGGGTATGAGCTCGGCGCCCATCACGTGCTTCAATGGAAGATAGCGTTTCGCCGGCTCGGAGATTACGACATCCAGCCGTTCCGATTCCACCGCTACCGAGCTCTTTCAACAGTCTCCTTGCTCCAGCACCAGCCTCCAGTTTCAGCCGGCCAAGAAGAACCCTGAAAGGCATGGTTACGTCGAGCCCGCGATGGCGATGGAAATTGATGCATACCAGGATGCACTTGGAGCTACGGTTTCCGAGTGGCAGGAATGGAAGAAGTAGGTCGCATGACAAGCATGGCCGCGAAATATCCAAACGCCTGATAGATGAAACGGATCACTTGAAAAGCACACCGATCAGGTTCGGCAAGTAGCTCGCTCATATGGAATCGAACTGGTCCCTGGCAGGAAGAGAGGGTCCTCACACATTGCCTCTCGTTCTCCGTAAACTTGTAGCCGATGGACGTAGGTGAGCCAGGACGTAGAACCCATTGCGAGACACCGAAGATTGCCAAGTCGAAGAGCACCTCAGAGTTCGTAGGAGTCTTTACCGTTTTGAAAACTGCTGCCGCGAGACGAAGGACAGACCATCCCTCGCTGATGAGTTAAACCACGATCTGCTGTAAAAGGACCGTCTTCCCCACATGCCTCGGTCCGAGAACCACGCTCGCTCGCCGTTCATCCAGGGTTCAATAGTTTTCGAAGAATTATCGCATACAAGTCCCTGCGAGCAGCAAGTTGGATGCGCGTGGCAAAGGTCCGGCCCTCCACCAAGGGTTCAAATCTTGTGCTACCAACTCGATCAGTTAAATGCACTCCATTGTCATGAGTGCATACTTTGAATTGTATATCAAAAATCAGGCTTCTGATGGGCATGCTACGTGGTTGTGGGATCCGGCTCATCAGCCGCTTGGATCAAAAAGACCCAGTATGTGCCGAGAAGAGAGTTGTAATTCGCTCTCTTCAATAAATGTACCCGGCCCAGTTGCAGCGTGGATGTCATATCACCGTATGAGCTCGAACCCATCGGCGAGCTCAATCAAACGGGAACAAAATTCTCGAAATCAATTGAGCCGGATAATGCGTTGACTCGTGTCCGGCTGCAAAATCACTACTCATATCGCAGCGCATCGATCGGATCCAGCCTGGATGCCTTCACGGCGGGGTAGACGCCGAAGATGGCTCCTGTGAGAGCGGCAAAGCTCAGGCTCAGCAGCACTACCCAATAAGGGATAAATGCGGCCGGGAAGGTTTCAGAAACCGTTTTTCTCAAGATGAAAACCGTCAGATGCGCCACGCCTGTGCCGCAACCGAGTCCCACGACTCCGCCGAGTGTCGACAGTGTCACCGATTCAATCAGGAACTGATAAAGAATATGGATGCGCTTGGCTCCAACAGCCATTCGTATTCCGATTTCGCGCGTCCGCTCGGTGACCGATACGAGCATGATGTTCATGATTCCGATGCCGCCGACGATCAGAGTGATGCTGACGATGGCTCCGACGATCAGTGTCGAAACCGATGTGAACTGCTTGATGATCTTGAGAATCTCATCGCGGGTGAAGACACGAAAATCGTCGACATCGCCGAATTTGAGTCCATGCTCGCGCCGCAGAACAGCCGAGATCCGTTCAACGGCATCATCCATTTTCTGAGCGTCGCGAACCTGCACCTCGATAAAAATACTATTGGCGGCGTCCTGGCCATATTGCACGATGGCGGTTGGAAGGGGGATGAAAATCTGATCATCCTCGCTTTGCCCGAACGATCCGCCTTTCTTTTCCAGAATTCCCATGACCGTGTAGGTGCCACGGCCAATCTGGATTTCTTCGCCAAGACTCTGCAGCGGCATTGCCAGTTTATCCAGGATGTCCTGGCCGATGATGCAAACCTTACGGCGCGCCGCCACATCCATGGGCGCGAGAAACCGCCCTTGCTCCGGGAAAAATGAATTGATCTGCGGATACGATTCTGTCGTGCCGATGATCTGGGTCGAGTCGTTCCGACCATGATAGGCAATCGTATCGGTCCGCATGAGGAAGGGACAGATCTCTTTGACCTGTGAGACGTCGCGCGCGATGGCCAGCGCGTCCTCGTATGTCATCTTCAGGCGGCGTACTCCCTCTTGATGTGATTTGAACATTTCATAGTTCGGCCGGACGAAGAGTGTATCGCCGCCCAGCGATTCGAATTGCGAAAGAAATGACGCGAAGACACCTTGCAGGATGGAGACGACGGCGACGACCGCCAGCACGCCGATGATGATGCCGAGCACCGTGAGGAACGATCGCATCTTGCTGCTGAGAATGGCGCGCAGCGCAATCCGAAACAGCTCGAATACTGCGCCCCAGAAACCGAAGAGCTCCTCCGTTCGTCTGCTGGTCATGATCTTATCACCTCGTCGCTGACGATCTTTCCATCCCTGATTCGCACCTGTCGCCGTGCGTAGGCTGCGATATCCTGTTCATGGGTCACAAGGATGAGTGTATTGCCCATTTCGTTGAGCTTCTTTAATAGGCCCATGATGTTGCCCGACGTGACGCTATCCAGGTTGCCGGTGGGTTCGTCTGCCAGTATCAGTGAAGGCTTATTCACAAGGGCTCTCGCGATGGCGATCTGCTGCCTTTGGCCGCCCGAAAGCTGGTTTGGGCGATGCTTGGCATGAGTCTCGAGATTCAGAAACCGCAGTGCATCCAGAGCCATGTGATGCCGTGTCGAGGGCGGCAGTTTGGCGTACACAAGAGGCAACTCGACGTTCTCAACGGCGCTGGAACGGGGAAGAAGAAAGAACATCTGAAAAATGAAACCAATCTCCCTGTTGCGCAACCCCGCCAGTTCGTCGGGGGCCAGTGAGTGAACCGGCGTTCCTGCCAGAAGATACCGGCCTGATGATGGTGTATCGAGGCATCCAAGGATATGGAGGAGTGTCGACTTGCCCGATCCCGACGGACCCATGATGGCAATGAACTCGCCTCGACGCACCGTCAGATCGACTCCATTGAGAGCCCGGTATGAGCCTTCGCCCATCGGGTAATCCTTGACGAGATCGGTGGCCTGTATGAGTATCTCGGAATCAACTGTGGTCATAATCGCCTCCGTCAGCTCCAGAGCGGAATGACGCACTGCGGCATTGCTCTGTTCGTGTCATCATTTCCGAAGTCGCTCGCTCTTCCAGGGCCGCCGAATATGGCTTGAGTGCCGGATGCCACTGATCCGCCGTGCTGAAGCAGCCACACCAACAGGCGACGCGACGAAGCACTTTCATTGATATGAATGGTCTCAATCTCCGTTTTCTTTCTTTTCTTGCTTGGCCCTCTTGAGTTCTTCCATCGTGACAACCTTGGGTCTCACGCGATCTCCCTCACGCATCGTTCGCAGCAGGCGATAGGGCCCTGTCACAACCTGATCCCCTTCTTTCAACCCGCTAGTGACCTCCGTATAGAGATCGTCTGAAAGGCCGGTTCGAATCACCTTCATGAGCACCTTGTTCTTCTCAACGGTGAACACAGAAAAGATCTGCTGCCCTTCTTTCTCCTCGGTACGGACTGCTCCCAACGAAACACGCAGAACGCTCTTCCGTCTGTCCGCAATCAATCTCACGCGGGCCGTGATGCCCGGCTTGAGTTCGATGTCCGGCTTTGTAATGGCGACCTTCACAGTGAACTGCCTGATGTTGGATTGAACACCGGTCTGGCTGGCGTGCGCCGAGGCGCCGATTTCGATGACCGTGCCTTCATACTGCTTCTGATTGAGGGCATCCACCGTCACGAGCGCCGGCTGCTCCAGTCTCAGCCGCGGAAGATCCACCTCATCAACCTGCACTTCGGTGATGATCTCGGAGAGATCCGAAACTGTCAGGATGACGGTACCGGCGAAATTCATTGTTCCCATAATGGCGGTTTCGCCTTCTTTGGCATTGACGGCCGTGACAACCCCGTCAATGGGCGATCGCATGACGGTTTTGTTAAGGTTGTCCTGGGCTTTTTGGTAGAAAGCCTTGGCCTGCGCCACCTGCGTGAGCGCCTGTTCGGCAGAAAGAGTCGCGGAATCCAGAGCGAGCTTTGAATTGTCCCGTTCCTGCGTGGACAAAACGCCCTTAAGAAAAAGATCGTTGGCTCTGTCCCATTCCAATTTCCGCTGTGCGAGTGTCACCATGGCTTGCCGGGACGCGACTTCGACGGCGTTCATATTGGCGAGCCCCGAGGACACATCCCGCTGATACGTGTCCGGATTGATCTCGACAAGGATATCACCCTTCTTCACACGGGCGCCTTCTTTGAAAGGCATCTGCTGGATTTCACCCATAACCTGAGATGAGATGTTCACAGTCACCTTCGCCGTGATGAGGCCATCGGCTGTGACCGTCGGCGCGACATCTCCCTTTTCGACCTTCTGAACTTCGACCTCCTCACCCTTGGGGCTCGAGAGCTTGACCGAGAGCACGACGACGGCGATGAGCAGAAGGGCGACTCCAACGAGAATGAACAGGCGTTTCTTCATATCGTACTATCCTTAGAAAATCGCTTTGAAAGCAACATGCCCCGCGATATAAATGGCATACAGACCGAAAACAACCCCGGCCATCTTTCCGGTCTTGCTCTTTGCAAATGCCGCGAAGCCCACTGAATAGAGCCAGAGAGTCCAGACGGCGAAAATATCCAGATCGGAGAGGAGTGCGTAGAGAGGCTTCCCAAGGCGGTCCAGACCGAGAATGGCTCCGAGATTCGACATGATGGGATTCCCTGGGTCAATGTAAGTCGGATCCTTGAGAAAGATAATGAGAATGAAAAGGAGCAGAGAGAGAGCTCTGGGAATTTGCCCCCAGCAGATGACACGAAAGCAATTGCCGAAAGTGATCCTTTCTCCCGAGATGAGAATGGCTAGCCAGAAGATCAATGCCATCACAACCAAGAAGATGGGCATGATCACAAAGGAAAAATACATCGAATATTTTGCAATCTTCAGTCCCATTTGAACCGCTTGATCCATATTCGCCTGTGTCATCTGCGCTGAATTTGGGCTCTGCCGAATTTGGGTCCTGATGACCTGCTCCATATCGGCGCGCTTCATGAAAAAGAAATTGCTTAGAGTGGCGACGATGAGGAGAATGACGAGGGGCGCCAGAAAGCTCCATGTCGGCCTGGCGGCGAGCGCTTTGAAGGTTGAGCTGGGAGCCGTCAGGACTCCCACCAGCGCTTCGGCGGTCGAAGGCGGGGGAGCGATGGGAGTCCCATCAGGCGACATCCCGGCTGATGGCATTCCCCCAGGTTGTGTGTCGGATATCATGTCATTCATCGATTCCTCCTTACGCTTAAACTTCGACGAATCGAATGATCCTATCTGAAAATTCCCTTCTTTTCACTAAAAAGGCATGATCCCTGGAAATGATGATTTCGCTGAGATTACTTAATTCCCTCCCCATCGTGCCTTTATTACGGTGTCACAGGGGAAATGTTTCAAGCGACACAGGTTTCATCCGTGATTTCAGGCCGAAAACCAGGTCGATGTCCTCGTGGGCGGAATTCGTCCATGTTTATGTTGACGTCTACGCTCATAAAGAGACCAGCGCAGAGCGGGGCATTAATAAGGCGTCGGATATGATCAGGCATTTCCGGCGCATGACATGAGTAGCGCTAATGATTATCACTTCCATGCTTGATGACAGCCATAGCGGCGCGCCGCCCGCTCAATGCAGCGGATTCGATTGTGCACGGGTAGTTCGGCTCAATCCAGTCTCCCGCGATGAAAGCGTTGTCCGGCATGCCTGCTATTTCAAACGGCTGTCCCGGGCTGGTTAATTGATACGTTGCTTTTCGTTCCTTTATTGAAATGATGGAAAGAATATTGTGAGGGTGAAATCCGGGGAAAAAGGTGCTAAGCGTATCGCGAGCAGCAGATGTGATTTCATCCGGCGAGAGGCCGGCAAGCTTTTGGGCATGACTTGTGAGCAGCGAGAGAAGGCATCGGTTGCCTACTGATCGTGAGAATACCCAGTGAAATGGCGAATCCAATAGTCCCATGAAAGTGCCTGGTGGAAAGAAAGGAGCGTCAGCCAGGAGAGCGTGGACACTCACGATCGGACTCGGCCGAAAACAAGGAATGAAAGACGCCGGCAGCAGTTGTTGGAGCGCGTCCGGCGGTACTGCAATGATGTAACTTTCGGCCTCGATATGATGACCGTGCCGTGTGATAGCGGCTCTGATGAGGCCGTGGGCATTGTCCTCAAGGGAGACGACCCCATCTCCGAGAATCACTTCGCACCCCAAGCGTCGGATCAGGTCAACGACCGGCTGAACATACAACTCGTCAAGACAGCGATCCGAAATGCTGAGACGCGGATCGGCATCGGAATCCAGGAATGCATGATGAAGGACGGTGATCAATTGTCGAGAAAGCCCCGTGGCCGGGCTTTGGTTAAGAACCGCCGTTACAAAGGGGTCCCAGAAGGCATGGCGGGCAAGTGGCGGCTGATGAAGAGCACTCAGCCATTCTTCTACATAGGTAGTATTTTGTAGATGAGATGCTTTCATCAGGCCGCGGATCAATCCCCACTTATCTAGAATTCCAAGCCCTTGCGCCCGCAGCAGGGCCAGTTCCGGCCTCTTCGTGGCTCCAGCGAAAACAATTTTTTCGCCATGCCGCCCGAGGAGCTCAACTGTGAACCTCTTCTGGAGAGGCAACGTCGTGCCGGCGGCGTTCAGCAGCCATCGGAAGTTCTGATAGCAGCCCATCATCAAATGAGGCCCCGTATCGACATGGCACCCGGCCTCCGACCAGCAAAACGATCGCGCCCTCCCACCGCAACTGCGGGTCTGTTCGATTAGCACAACCTGATGTCCCGCCTGTAACAGTTCGACGGCACTGGAGAGGCCGGCGACTCCCGCGCCGATAACGGCGGTTCGATTGCGCATCATGTTCTATGGTTTTGGGAACATGCGACCTTCGAGAAGAAGCCTCTCAACGGCAAAATGCCTGTCCATATAAGGCGACATCGTCATCCTCCATTCCCTGGATTTTATGAACCTCACGGAAAGGAGGGCATTCCGTTCACAAGGATTTGGCATAAACCCCGAGCGCGAGGAGGAGTTTCTTCGTTGTGGGGATCCGGATACGCCGGGCGAGGACATCGAAGTTTGTATTTTCAATTTTCGTCAGCAGGGCTTGGTAAATGGAGGACATGATTTCGGGGCAGAGGACCGTCCGTCGATCTTCACGCCTCAGGATTTCCCTGGCCTTTTGGAAATAGGATCGTGCCCGATCGCTCTGGAAGCGCATCATTGCGATGAAGGATGGAGTCGATTTCGCCTCTCGTATGTCCGTGCGGCGGCAGCCGAATCGTTCGAGGTCTTCGCCGGGTAAATAGATGCGACCTCGCGCCGCATCTTCTCCGACGTCCCTGATGATGTTGGTGAGCTGCAGTGCCAGGCCGAGGTTTTCAGCATACATCTCAGAGCGATCACCAATCCGTCCCAGGATATTGATACAGGCCATGCCGGGTGCCGCCGCGACCCGGAAGCAATATTCATAGAGGTCGGCGAATGTCGAGTAGCTGGTTTTCTCCAGATCCATCCGCACGCCTTCGATAATTTTATCGAAAGGCATTCGCTGAATTCCAAATCGATCCATTTTATTGCGAAGCGAAATAGTGATCGGATGCTGTGGGCGGCCGTCGCAGCAGCGTTCGAATTCCTGCTGCCACTGATCAAGCGCCGAGGCCGGCGACCGGTCTGATGATGAGTTAATGGCGGCTTCATCCACGATATCATCGGTATGGCGGAAGAAGGCGTAGAGAGTGTACATGCCCGTCCGTTTTTCAGCCGGCAGGAGTTTAAACGAGTAAAAAAACGAGGAGCCGCTCTTCCGGGCTATTTCGGCACAATATTCGTCGGCATTGACAATCGTCATTTGAAGAGCCTTGTGCAAATGAGGAGGAAATCCGATCGTGTGAGTACCGGCCTGTTCTCAAGTACGCGATATCCATTCTTTTCGATCTTTTCAAGAAGGCGAAGACTCCCCATGCAGATAAGCTTGATCTCGACGCCCATCCGGGTCGAGAGAAGCCGCGCAAGCGGCATTCCATTGATCAGGAAACATCGAGCACGAGCCACCTGCTTTTTCATGACTTCGATGAACGCGCTGTTGTAGCGGCGGCGATCGAGATCATTGATGGAATACCCGCATTCCCGCATATCAGCAGCAGGTATGTAGACACGCCCCTTCTTATAGTCCATGGCGACATCCTGGCAGAAATTGGAGAGTTGCAATCCTGCGCAAATTAAATCTGAGAGATTCAGGGCCTCCTCCGTATCGTTTCCGAGAAGTTGCAGGACGATGCGCCCAACCGGCTGAGCTGAGTAGCGGCTGTATTCCAACAGCTCTTGCTCTGTTGCATAGGATGTTTTTACCTGATCGAGCTTAAAGGCATGGAGGAGATCGAAGAAGAGCTGTTGAGGAATGTCGAAATTCTTAACCGTATCGGCGAGAGCCAGGAGTATCGGGCCTTGTGGAGAACCGAGGAAAGCATCGCGCACTTGTCTTTCCCAATCCTCCAGCGCCTTGGACCGGCATGACGGATCGCCTTCATCTCCAAGGTCGTCGCTCACACGGCAGTACGCGTAGATCGAATAGAAATGGCGTCGCAGATGTCGTGGGACGCAGAGTGAGACCACCGGGAAATTTTCATAATGAGAACGAGCCAGCTGTCGGCAGCAGGCATAGGCCGCCTCCAGCGATGGCGTGGTCGAGAGATCGATCGTCGATTTCATTACCCGGCTTCCCCCTCTTCCGGCATGAGCCTCGGTGGATATCATGGATCGTACGGACATACGGCCTCAGAAATTCATGCCGTTCAGATGATTTTCATCCGCCCGGCTAAGCCGTCATCATAGGAATGATAATGGCTGAGGTTTTGTTCCGGGTGCTGCCAGCAGAAGTAGCCATGTCCGCAGTCGAAGTCGACCAACCAAAGCCCTTTGACATCACAGCCCAGGGCAATGATGGAGCGGATCCATGAGGCGATGAGGTCGTTGGCTTGGGAAAGGGTTTCGGCTTCGGTCGCTGATGGTGATGTTGAATCGATGATTCGGGCAACGCTTTCATAGGCCCCTTGAGTCACCCGCTTCACTTCGGGCAGAAGCTGCTGTGCTTCTCCCAGCGTGAAGATTCTTTTTTCGGTGCTTTGTCCAGTCATCCTAGTCCTTTCGGCGAGAAGGATGCGTGCGTGGAGCTTCGCTTTTTTTTGATCTTCGCCGGCGTTGCCGGGCCTTTTCATATTCTTCTTTCAGAAGGAGCATGAACTTTCCCCTCTGCCCATAGAGGCGCTTCACCTTTCGTTTTCGTCGCCTGGCAATTGCGTAGGCCGTCAGAATCGGGAGGGCGACAGTAATATCGAGATAACAGACTACGGCATCAGGGAGTTTTTCGGGATCCATCTTGCCCCAGCTCACGGCTTCGCTCGGCGTCGCCCCGGAGAGACCGCCTGTATCCGGTCGGGCATCCGTGATCTGCAGGAAATAATCGTGACCACGCTCTTGGATTCCCAGAACCTCCTGGATCTGTGGTTCGGTTTGCAGGAGGAAGTTTTTTGGCGAGCCACCTCCGAGTATCAGCACGGCGCTCTTGCCCCCGGCGCGCTTGGCGGCGAGAACGATCGCGGCCGTTTCATTGACGTCAGCGGAAACATCCACGTTCAGGCCATTGCCTTCGAGGGCTTTGGCTGCGATGTTCATGCCGATAGAACTGTCACCAGGAGAGGGAGTGTAAATGGGAACCTGCAGGTCGTGAGCCGCCGAAAGGAGCGAGCAGCGTCCGAGGCCGAGGGCTTTTTCCCGAGCTTTCACATAACGACCCACCCGATAATGAAACTCAGCGGTTGACATTGTCCGCTGAAACTCCGGGGCCGTGATCAGTTGCCGATAGAATGCGTCAGTTTGCAAAAGGACCTGATAGTGAAAAAGGATGTCATAAATGCGGACGACGCCCTTCTGCCGAAGTTCGATGTCGGAGACGGCGGGGGAACCGCAGTGCAGATCGAGCCCGATTCCGAAGTGTGTGTCATGGTAGAGGTTGGCGCCAGTGGAGGTCATCCAGTCGATGAAGCCGTGCTCGATGAGCGGGATAAGGCATGATTGAGCAAGTCCGGCCGGTGTTAATGCTCCGGTGATTGAACAAGCGACAGTCACATCATCTTCGAGCATTTTCTCGGCGAACAGCCGGCAGCCTTCCTGGAGGCGGGCCGAATTGTAGGCGAAGAATGTATCTTCCACCAATTCTACAATGGTCGTATTTTTTGTGATGGGACGCGGCGCGATTTTCTTCCCCGTCAAGTACTTCATCCCTCCTCCTTGCAAGAACGAACTGGATTCCACTGTCTAATCTTATGAGATTGGTCCCCGCTTTTTCAACGAGCAGAGATCCTCACCGGACGGCGCCGACCGTGCAGCCTTCGATGGGCTGGAGAAAATAGATCGTTCCGTTTTCGAAGCACAGCTGAAAAACATCACGGGTCAGAGTCAGGTTCTTGACGATTAGCCCCGGCCATACTATCCATATTAACCGAACAACATTGGTGCAACTCCCGGCTGCGTATGCCATCGAATCCTCAATTGTGCCGTGCATGATAGAGTGGGCTTTGTCAGTCAGGTCAGCGAATGCCGACAAATTCGATCCGGCACCCAAGCCTCCGCCAATCGGGATCGGCGGGATTGAGTTCGGACGGCACATAGCCGGCTGGCGTCTTGATTGAGAGGCGTATCATTTTCCCTGTCACAGGGATGATGACATCACGAGCCTGATTCTGAGTCAGGGTTACTTGTTGGGTGGTTGTCTCGGTCTTCAGAGTGACGGTCATATCGATACCGCTACGGAGATTCAATCGGAGAGCGGATTCTCTTGTCAGCGGCAGGATGGACATGTCGGCTTTCGACCAACCCTTGATCCAGAAATCACCCGACTGTGGATACGTCTGGTCGTCGTGAAAAAAGACAATTGCCTGTGGATAGGCGGCGGCGGCGATGATCTGCGCTGGAGGCGGACGTTGGGAGGCATTGACGATCGACAGCGGCCTGAGTTCAAGTTCGCCGGCTGATGTTGCTATGGAATCCAATGAACGGAACCCGACGAAAGTGGAGTCGATCGGTAGTGCAAACTGCTTTTCCCATGGCATGCCGGCCGATGATTCGACAGTCCACTCTTCAAGGGGCGGGCCGTTTCTTCCCACCTGCAGCCCCAATCGCCCGGATAGCCCTCCCGATCCCTGCGGCCGAAGCATTACTTTATATTGACCAGCCGGCAATGAGAACCGAGCGTTCCAGAGCAATGGAATCACCTGTGCATCGCGTTGATGCCGGGGTGATGCGATGAAGCTCAAGAGTGGAGGCACTGATTCGGCGGGCACTTTTGTGAAGGGGGTGTAAATGATCGAGACTGGCCGGGCAACTGAATCGTAGTGATCCAGGATCGTGCTATTAAACCGGGCTTCGAGATCAACTGGTGGCTGGCTTCTATCACCAAGGATTGATGGCACAATTATCGAAAAGCCGATGAAAACGACGGCTGTGCTGCAGGTGGCGATGAGGGCGGCTTGTCCGGGCCCGCTCACCTTCAGATACCTGGCGAGAAGCGCGAGGATCCCCGCTGCCATCATCCACAGCATGACGTGTGCACTGGCGATCGCTGGAGTGTGAAAAATGAAACTTGGAAACAGAGCCCAGAAGTTCCAATTCGGCGAAATCCAATTGAGCAGTTCGGAAATGCCATCCCGGTTGTTCAATGTCAAGAGACCTCTTTGAGTGAGGACTAATGTCGCACTGAGTGAAAGACCTGTCAGAAGAAACAGATTTTGAAACGCCCGGCGAAGCGGCCGGCCGGTTGCCTGTAAATAACTCCATGCGATCGGCAATCCCAGTAGCAGAAGTCCCGACGCGACAGGCCGGCAAGGAGCCGCTGCGCCTCCCCACCAAATCTCAAAGGAGCCGACCGTAACAAGCAGTGCACCCCCGACCATCCCGATCTCGATAGAGCGCCGGGCTGTCTCGCCGCGTCGGAGGAACATGAAAATAAGGCCCGTCAGTCCGAGGATAAAAACCGGCGCGTAGATGAGAATTCCGTATTCCTGGTCAAAAAAGAGCCCCATGCCTCCGGCGGGCAAATTCGAAAGTTGGGTCATTCTGGACTTACCATAAGGCGCACTGGGATTGAAGGATCCCCAAATCAAGTAGAAAAAGCTGAACCAGGCAGCGAGGCTGAGTGCGTATGGGGTGAGTGCCGCCAAGGATGCTCGCATGTTTCCACGAAGTCGCCAGAGTGTGATCGCGATGAGAGCAGCGGACATTGGAGCATATTTTGTGCTTAACCAGGGCAACAGCCCGATGGCAAGCCCTTGTATAATCAGCCGCCATACGACGCCCCTGGATTCCTGTGTCTTCGTCGATGCCGGGCCCGGATTCCACGTCATTCCAATCATCACACAAAGCGCTCCGACAATTTCCGGATATACCGTGAATGTGTTGAACAGATATGGACCGGTCAAGCATGCAGCGGCCCATGCGAAAGTGGCAGCCGACAAGGAACCCCATGCATCTCTGACCCATCGCCACATGAGCGTCGCCGCGGCGGATCCAACCAGAACAAGAAACCCGACGACCCCGGGGTACCCGGCCACTGCGAACGCCGGTGCGGCAAGAACCGGCATGCCGACCGGGTGGATCGAGTAGATTTCTCCATCACGGCCACGAGCGATGTAATGCGGCCTGAGGGTCAGCTGATAGTATTCCTTGTATTGCTTGAGCAGGTAATTGTTTTCGACCTTCAAATTCCCGTCGCGTAGAAGACTTTGCATGATGACCATGTAGTGCGGCTCATCGCCTGTTGGAAATAACCCCTGACGCGTGAGGTTGATCGCGGAGGCGCCGAAGATAATGACACTCATAATAAAAATAGCCAAGGCGGGCTGATAATGTAGTGAGGATCCTGTGATGACACCTCTTTCCATGGCTATCCGTTTCCATGTCGAATATCCGATACAGACGCTCTGCGCCAGCACGATGAACCAGAGCAGGACGCCAGCGGGGCCGGCCAGGATGAGAAGGACCGGCACATGATCAGCCAGCCAAGGAAGGTAGGGGAGGGCGAGCATGGACAGTGCGAAAAGCGGCAGAAATAATTGCTGCACAGCCGGAGCCGGCCCTATCATGATTCGGTTCGCTACCAGGGCGATGGCGATTCCGGCGATGAGGGAGAGGATCATGCAGAGGAGAAGGTTCCATCCTGAAGGCAGCATGGCGACACGAACGGCCCCTTGTGGTCCAGGAAAGATGTCCAGTGAGCCTTGGATAAACCACAGCGATATGCCGGCAGTGAGAGAAGCCACTGCCGGCAGAATCCAGAACCTAAATCGCTTAGTTACTTCCGGTGCTTTCGTCATCTGAGTTTGTTCCATTCTTGCATTCCGTGTTTGGTTACTGGCCCGGCTGCATCATGTTAGCCCGTCGTATTGTGAAAAGCCTTCCCGCCTGGTCGATCCGCCATATTACAATAGTTCTGCTGCATGACCTAGAAATGGGATTTTTTTCAAGGAGGGCATGGCTTTGACGTCATCGTGGCAAAACGGCTAAAATCGATTTCCATCTTGACAAGAACAGAACGGCCTCAGGATTCACTCATCTGGCTGCTCGCGGCGCCGGTGCTGGCGAACCTTCTCTTCCCGGGGGAGATCCATATCTGGCCGCAATGGCTGGTGGCCGCGGTCACGTTGGTGCTGGCGAGCCTCTTTGCGGCGGTATGGGTTCTCCGGCAGAATACAGACCGATTCGGCATCGCAGCTCCGCCGGCTTCCTTCATCATTCTCCTGGTCGCGGCCGGCATCTCAGGTCTGTTTGCTCGAATCCACTTTGCGCGCTCGCGGGATATGTTCCTCATGCTCCTTGTGTACGCCCTGCTCTATATTGCTTTTCGGGACAGCCCTCTTCAGAGCCTGAGGCCTATCCTGTGGGGCGTCTTTTCAGTGAGTGTTTGCATTGCAGCCTATGGGCTCTATCAATATTTTTACCTGTGGACCTCTTTGGAGTCCGCTGCAAAAGCACTGGGAAGTGTGTCGTCATCAGTCGGGGATGCCGTACGATTCAGGTTGGAGACGAAGAGGATTATGTCGGTGTTCGCTCTGCCGACCACTCTCTGCGATTTCCTCGCAATGACGTTTCCCATTAATATCGCTCTTCTCATCAGCTCTGCCAGGAAGCCGATCCGTCTCCTCGTGATTTCTTGTCTGCTGGCGATCAATATGTGGGCATTGCTCCTGACTCGTTCCTTCACGGGATTTCTCTCTCTGGTTTTCTGTGCCGGGGCCTTTTATTTCGCGGGGAGAAGCGGCTTTCGAGTCCTGAAGAAGAAATGGTTGACAGCAAGTATTCTTCTGGCTTTTTTCGCAGCAGCCTTCTTCTATCTTCTCTATGTCCGCAAGATCATTTTTGTCGAGGTCATTCGCGAAAACCCTCTCGCGCTCAGAATGATTAACTGGCGAATCGGTATCGAGGCTGGTCTGGATCACCCGATTATCGGCGTTGGCCCCGATAATTATCAAACCGTCTACACGCAGTATATGCGCGCCGGAGAGCCTCAGGCGCGGCACGCTCACAGCGCGCCGATTGAAATCTTTGCCGAAACAGGCATTGTCGGCGGAGTGGCATTTCTTCTACTCCTTTTCCGCTGGCTCGCGCGGGCATGGCGCATTTTGCGGCGATCAGATGAAGAATCATGGGAAAATAAAGGATTGGCCCTCTCCTTCCTGGCTCTTTTTTTTCAAAATCTTCTCGACATCGGTATTTACCTGCCGAGCCTTGGATGCCTATCCTTCATGTTGATCGGTCTGTTGGATCGACCGCTCGTTTCGGTGGATGATCTGGCTGCATCTCGAAATCCCAAACCCCCTCTCACACCTCTCTGGAGATGGTCGTTGGCAACCATCCTGCTGGGGCTTGGTGTGGGAAGTGCGCTGCTCTGTCGCCGCCTGTTGCTTGCGAAGATCGACTATCGTGAGTCCCTGGATCTCTATTCTGAAGGGCGGATCGAGGAGGCGGAACAGAATGCGGTTTCCTCCATCAGGCGTGATCCACTTTCGTATCCTGCTTATGAAATCCTTGCATCCCAGTGGCTCTCCAGCCCGAAAAACAATGCGAAAGCCATCGGGGATGCGCGGTCGCTGTATCTCCGGGCTCTGATGTTGTCCCCATACACGGCGTCGCTCCATCGCGGGATGAGCTATGCATGCGTGGCCCGGGGAGAGCTCTTTCAGGCCTACCGTCATGCCTTGCGCGCGGCGGAATTATACCCGGCAGATCAATCGGCAGCGGCTCGCCGGGATGAGCTCTTCGCTGCGCTCACGGCTTCTGCCGGGAAATCGCAACTATGAAGATACATCACGCCTCTCGAATTACCGGGTGGATCATCATGGCTCTTCTCCTCATCATACCGATCGGCAATGGTCTTCAGAACAATTTTGAGCTTTTCCTGGCTCAAACGCTCATCCTCGCTCTGGCGATCATCTTCTCGTGGACCTTGTCATCATCTCCCCAGCCCATCCTTTATGATCACATTGATCTCCTTATTGGGCTCTATCTCGGAGTCTGTTTCGTTTCTGTTGTCGTCGCGGACTACCGCTATGCCGCTATTCTCAGGGTGATTTCAATTGCAGCCGGGGTTGTCTTGTATCTCTGCACGCGGATATGGTTCAGTGAGAACCCGCATTCTGGAAGTTTATTCCCATTCGTTGTCGGTGCGTCGGCGTCGATAGCCGCTGCCTATTCGCTCGGGCTGGTCGCCATCGAAGGCGGACGAGCCCATGGTTTCTTCGAAGATCCGAATAGCCTGGCGGCGTTCTCCAACATTGGACTGGCGATGGTGCTTCCACGGTCAGTGGATCGGGGGTTCGGCCGCAGATCAGCTGTCTTTCTGAGACTGACGATCTGCCTACTCCTTCTCGCTGCCACCGTGCTTTCTCAATCACGTGGCGGGTTGTTGGGCGCCCTTTTGATTACGCTTCTCGCATTGCGAGAGCGTCGTTCATGGTGTGCCTATCTTCCAATCGGACTCCTCCTTTTGGCGATGATTTTCTTTTCGCCTGTTCGCGAGAAAATCCTGCATCCAAAACGAATTGATCCGCTGGCTTTGCAACGTTTGAATATTTATAAGATGGATCTCAGGATGTTGGCTTCGTCCCCGGCCCTGGGCATCGGCCTCGGGCAGTTTCCGTGGGTGGCCCCGCAGTACAATTTCCCACTCGATGAACAACCTGTACGATTCTCAAAGATTGCTCGAGCCGCTCACAGTGATCTTCTCCAAGCCTTTGTCGAATTGGGGTTTCCCGGAGGCATCGTGATCCTCGCACTTCTCCTCTGCCCCCTCCTCACATTCTTGTCAGGACGACTTCCGGAGCATGCCCTTCGAGCCTGCTGGGCGCTCATGGGGCTTGGAATCCATTGCCTCTTTCACCATCTTCTCCTGACGACCGGGCTCTTGCTCCTCTGGTTTGTCCTTCTGGCTGCTCTCCCGAAGTTCATTCCTCAGAGCGGTCGTCAATCGATTGACATCAAACCAGGTCGGAAACGAGCCATCGCCATGGGATTGTTGTTGCTTCTTTTCATCTGGGTTTCGGCAATTTGGATGCCTTTCGAGGCGGCGCGTCAGATGGAAAAAGCGGGAAAAATTCTCGATAATCTACCGATGGCCCAGGCCTCACTTCGTCGTGCTCTTGCTCTTGTCCCTATCCAGCCTTACTATCACGAAGCCATGGCCGACCTCTATTCGATCTTTTACATGAAAACCGGCAACATGGATGCTTTCGCGCGAGCCGTTGACCAGCTTGAAGAAGCGGCGTCACTCAACCCTAATGATTGGGGTTTCCAGAGACAGCTGGCATTTCTGTATTCGACCGCACTGGAACGCGGCCAAGCGACTGAGGAATTTGTGCAGACCTATACTGCGGCACTTCATCGCGAGTTCCTCTTGAATCCCAAATCTCCGTTGCCCCTTCTCGATCTGGCCCGGCTGGATGTGCGGCTGGGAAGAGTGAACGAAGCCGAGAGGAAGCTTCGAGAGGCTATTGCCTTGGAACCGAATTTCCTCATGGCGCATTACGAATTGCGCAAGATCTTCAAGGCACGAAGCGATTGGATTTCCTACGATGCCCAAACCCTGCGCCTCAAGGATCTCTATCGCCGTTTTTCGATGCAGGCGGATGTCGACCAATTCAAAGGGATTCTTTCCGTGACTGATGCCATGAAACGGGAGTTCGAATGATCATCGCTCAGATCATCCTTGTTTTCTTTCTGGCTTTTCTCCTCTGTTTGCGCGGAACACCCATGGCCAGGAAAGCAGCCATCAGATTCGGAATTGTCGATCACCCCGACGGAAGACTTAAAACGCAGAGAGAGCCGGTGCCCTATCTGGGCGGGCTCAGTATCTTCGTATCTTTCCTCGTGGCTCTGGCGCTTGTTTTCAATTTCGACCGGCAACTGTTGGGGATGCTCCTGGGCGGTTCTATTGTTGTCCTCCTCGGGCTCGTCGATGATTTCGGTGTCCTCACTCCCGGCATCAAACTCGCCGGCCAGGTTCTGGCGGCTTCGTGCCTCATCAAAAGCGGCATCTGGATTCAGTTTCCATTTTTTCCAGATTACATCAATATCGGGCTGACTCTGATCTGGCTGGTCGGGATCACCAACGCTTTTAACATCATTGATGTCATGGATGGGTTGAGCTGCGGAGTGGGGCTGATCGCAACGATATTCCTGCTGGCGCTTTCTATCATCAATCAGAACGATTCGATCTCGATCATCACGGCGGCGCTGGCCGGGAGCATGCTTGGATTTCTTCGTTATAATTATCATCCGGCGCAGATTTATATGGGCGATGCCGGAAGCCTTTTTATCGGACTGATGTTGGGGGCGTTGAGTATCACGGGACAGTGGACTTTCAACCATCGAATTGCCTTCGTCAGCCCTCTCATGCTGCTTGGAATTCCCATTTACGATACGGCCTATGTGATGATCTTACGGACTCTCCATGGGCGATCGATGTTTTTCGGCAGCCGAGATCATCTGGCCCTCCGTCTCCAGAAACTCGGACTGACTGAAATGCAGATCGTCAATATCTTTTATGTGGCCGGTGTCATGCTTGCGAATATGGCATTCCTTGTGATTTATGCGAACGAAGTCATTTCGACAGCTCTCTTCACGACAGTCATCCTCGTTATGATCATTGCTGGTGTCGTGTTGTCCCGCGTTAAAATGGAAGAATGATTCTGCAAGGCTTCTCCAGTCTCCCGGCAGGCGCTCGATACGGCTGGTGGATATGATCATCATCCTGGGCGCCGGGCTGACGGGCTTGAGTTGTGCCTATCATCTCGGTGATACGTCCTACCGGCTCTTCGAAGCAGAACAGCGGCCAGGAGGCCTCTGCCGATCAGACACCATCAACGGATTCACATTCGATCGCACCGGCCATCTCCTCCACCTCCGGGATCCTTCTTGTCAAAAACTGGTTTTTGAAGAACTCCTGCCCGGAGTTTTCAAGAAGCATTCACGGCGAGCCTTTATTCATTCTCATGGAACAATGACGCCATATCCTTTTCAGGCTCATACATACGGACTTCCGAGAGCCGTTGTTCGAGAGTGCGTGCTTGGGTACATCCGTGCACCGCAGATTAAGAACCCCGACACCTTCCAGGAGTGGGCGCTCACGACATTCGGGGAGGGGATTTATCGTTATTTTATGCAGCCATATAATGAGAAACTTTGGCGAGTCCCGCTGGAAAGCCTCACCCATGAGTGGTGCTCCTGGTCGATTCCTCGGCCCAGTCTCGAAGAGATCATCGACGGCGCCATAGGGATTGTCCATCGAAACATGGGGTATAACCCTGTCTTCTGGTATCCACGGAAATATGGAATCGAGGTGCTCCCAGCGGCCTTTGCGCGCAAGTGCCGCCATCTGGAAACCAATCATCGCGCAGTCAAAATAGATGTTCTGCGGCGGAGAGTCCTCTTCGATAACGGGCGCGAAGAATCGTATGATCGACTTGTATCAAGCCTTCCCCTGGATGAGTTGCTCATGATGGCGGAAAACAGCCCTGATGAATGGAAGGTGATCGCTCGCGGTCTGAAGCGCATTTCGATTTTGGCGATCAGTCTCGGCATCAAAGGATGCTTTTTCGGCCGAAAGCACTGGGTGTATTTCCCCGAACGGTCTTTTCCATTCTATCGAGTGGGCGTGGCTTCGAATATCGAATCGACCCTGGCCCCTCCAGGATGTTCAAATCTCTATATCGAGGCATCGCTTGCCCATCCGGATTCCGATCGGGAATCTGTGCTTCATCAGTGCCTCACGCTGCTGGCGGCTCTCGGCCTGAAAGAAGATCCCATTGTCGAGCATTGTTTTGTCATCCCGTGCGCCTATGTGGTCTATGACCATTTTCGCCGAGAGGCCGTCCCTGCAGCTCTGACGAAACTCATGAAACACGGCATCCTGAGTACGGGCCGGTACGGCGGGTGGAAATACAGCTATATGGAGCAGGCGATACTGGATGGCCGGGAAGCTGCCGCATGGGCCAAAGAAACCTGATCCGCGTCTGTCATGTGATCACCCTGCTCGAGCTCGGTGGAGCACAGCAAAATACACTCTACACATGTAGTAAATTAGATCCAGCCCGTTTCGATGTCTACTTGTTGGCCGGGGAGGGTGGCTATTTGGACGGAGAGGCCGTGCGGTTGCTCGGGGAGCGCGCCTGTTTCCTTCCCGAGCTTGTCCGCGAGATCCGTCCTTGGAAGGATCTCAGTGCCTATCGCTCTTTGCGGCGAGAACTGAAACGGATCTCACCGGCAATCGTTCACACCCATTCTTCGAAAGCGGGAATTCTTGGACGTGCGGCGGCACGCGCTGCCGGCATCCGGCACATTATTCATTCGATTCACGGCTTTCCCTTTCACGATGAACAGGCATGGCCGGTACGCGATGCTTATCTGACAGCCGAGAAAACGGCCGCCCGCTGGACTGAGGCGTTTGTCGCTGTGAGCCGGCGGAACATCGAGAAGGGCATCGAGCTTGGGCTGTTCGGTTCAGAGAAGGTCAGGCTCATTAGAAGCGGCATCGACATCGAATATTTTGCATCGGCCTCGGCGCCTCCGGATTTGCGCAGAAAAGTTGGAGTTCCCGAAGGCGTCCCTCTGATCGGCTCGATTTCCTGCCTCAAGCCGCAAAAAGCCCCACTCGACTTTGTCGACGTCTGCCGACAAGTGACCAACACGGCCCCTGACGCTCATTTCCTCCTCATCGGAGACGGTGAGATGCGTCCTCAGGTGGAACATCGCGTACGGGAAGCCGGACTCTCGGATCGGCTCCATATGCTGGGATGGCGAGAGGATGTTGCCGAACTGTTGCATCTTTTGGATGTTTTCGTGCTGACATCGCACTGGGAGGGATTGCCGCGAGCTGTCATACAGGCTCGCGCGGCCGGCATAGCCGTTGTGGCGACAGCTGTGGATGGAACCGTCGAGGCTGTTACTGATGGTGAGAGCGGCTATCTGTGCAGGCCCGGCGATTGTGCGACAATGGCATCCCGTATTATTTCGCTGCTCATGAATCCCGATCGGTGCCGGCAGATGGGCGAGAGTGGTCGAAATGGACTCGTCGAATTCGATCAGAGGACGATGGTGCGGCAGCAAGAAGAGCTGTATCTGGAGCTTGTTGCTGGTTCGCCGGAACAAGCTGGGGCTGGAGAATAGATCAGAAGCACCGGCTTCTGGATCCCAGTCCCCCAGCCCCTTGCAGGAAGTCAAGCTGCGTTTCAGTGAAACGCAGCATCAATAGTACTGTAGGATTATTGACTTATCGATAGGCTCCCCGAATTCGGACGCCTCCCCAGAATTGGTAGTTGTTGGCGATGTTGTCCATCTGATTGAACGGCAGGCGGCCTTCCACGACGAACTGGAAACATCCGTCCTTGGTGACATCCATGCCGCCCTGCAAGAGGAGCGCCGCCGCGCGGGTGTCACTGTCGGTGATGTTCCATGCGCTGACACCGCCGCCGATGAAGCCTTTGGAGAGCAGATAGTTGAGGGCGAAATCAAGGAATGCACTCGAATTACCCGTGTCATCAACATCAACCTTGACTCCGACAGAAGCTTCCAACTGCACGTTTTCGGCGATCTCCGAAAGTATGCCGATTTTCGCTCCGAATAGTGGAGCGCAATGGCCGCCGTTGAACTCTTCTCGATCAAGCCGCTCTTTGCCGAAGAAGACGCCACCGAACAGCAATGGCGGCCTCTTGACCTCGACTGCGGCTTCGCATGCGTTTGTAGACTTCTGGCCGACTTCGTCGATGGCTGTTGCTTTGAAGGTATAGGCGCCGGGTTTCCCCAATCTGTAGTCGTCGCGCCGCAAGGACGGAGGCAGTAGATCGAATGTCTCAAATTTCGCCCCATTGCGGTCAACATCGACGGTGACGGATTTGAGACCGACAGTCACATTGGGCGCCACTTTCGATCCTGATCCATCGACGAGAATCGGTTTGCCGCGGAGAAGTGTCGGAGGCGCAACCGATAGGCTGCATGTTGGTGGGCACGGATTGATCGTGACGACGCTCGAATTGCTGACATCGCCGACAGTGGCCTTGATTTCGTGACGGCCCGGCTCGCGATATCCAGGAAGTGTCGTCTGGAAAACACCGCCTGTCGCAACGCCTGTAGCAGGCTGCTGGCCGTCGGCGGTGACCGATACCTGAGCATCCGACGCCGCATTGGTCACGTTGACAGTGACCGGGACACTCTGGGTCACACAAGCCTCAGCGATCGCCGAGACGCTGACCGTGACGGGCAGCGTTGAAATGGTTGTGGCGTCGCCAGGAAGCTGCTCGATCCAAAAGTTGCCGCACTGCGCAGGGACATAGAGGCGGTATTTATGTTTCCCCGAAATGAACTCCATGACGTAAACATCGATCGATTTTTTCCCAGCCCAGATGACATCTTCGAGAATCTGGGGCTTGCCATGGCGTCGCATTGCCATATAAGGGATGTTGGCGCCGGGATCGATTGTAGTTTTTGTGATCGTGGTTGCCGGATCTTGAGCTGCACGCGCGATGTCCTCAACATCCCCGGTCCAACCTGTAATCTGCAAAATCGTCTGCATGTCGGCCTTTTTTTTCTGGACCATAAGGCGGACGTCCTTCTCACCCTTAAGGCCTGGCTTGCAGAATGTTGTTCGGGAATTTCCGAGATGCGTCACCTTGCGAGCTGTTGCTGCGGCGTGATTCGCGGCCAGCAAGGCGACTGCACTCGTTAGAACAACGGTGCAAAGGATTCCTTTTCTCATGCGATTTCCCTACCTTTCTCTAACCATTTGTTGTATTGCCTTTGAAAATAGCCCATCCCGAGTTATCCAAACTTCGAGCCGGGTAGCGGTATAATGACGAAACTAAGGACGAGACCCCGTTTACCGCTGTTTCACTATAGAAGTATGACGCGACAAGGCCGCTTTGGTCAAGTCCTATGTATGGAGGGCTTCGAAACCATTGTCGTGGATCGCGAGGGTTCAGATGGCGGAAAAAAAATTACGAAGTTTTCTGTGCCCCAGCAGTTTGCTTCATGACCAGAATTCGTCCGGGCTCCGATTGCCTTTTGCTGATGGCATCCCGTACATGGTTGAGAAGCTCATTGAGCAGAAACGGCTTTCGCAAGTAGCCGTCAACACCGGCACTTAAAAGAGCCTGCACGTCTTCATCCGTACCTCGTCCACTCATGACCAGCACGGGCATGTTGGGGTCCTTCTCCCGTATCTTGAAAAATGTCTCTTTCCCGTCCATACGCGGCATGACGAGATCAAGGATGACCGCGTTGATCTCTCCGCGTTTTTCCTCGTAGGCTGCCAGGCCTGCCAGGCCGTCACTCGAAGTGTAAACGTGATATCCAGCTCTCCGGAGAGCCTCAGAAACGAATTCGAGGACCGTTTCTTCGTCATCAACGACAAGGATGGTTTCGGTGCCGCCACCAGCCGCCTCAGGTTCCCGTCCCAAACGCGCCGCATCACCGAGAAGACTGCCGCGGCCCGGGGGGAAGTACAAGGTGAATGTGGATCCATGGCCGGAGATGCTGGCCACCTGCACGGTGCCTCCATGGTGTTTCATGATTCCGTGAACGAGAGAGAGTCCGAGTCCACTGCCCTTGCCCTGACTTTTCGACAAGTAGAAGGGCTCAAAGATATGCGCACGATCTTCCGGCTTAACCCCAGGCCCTGTATCTCGAACTCCCACGACGACGCAGGGGCCAGGTTTCATTTCGAGCTCCAGCGCCATCGACTCATTCAATGTGGCGCGCAGGGTTTTCACCCGGAGAGTGCCGCTGCTCCCCATTGCGTCCCGCGCGTTCATGACAAGGTTCATGAGAACCTGCTGGATTTGAGTTGGATCTCCGGTGATGGGTGGGAGGTTTTCAGAGAGCTCCAGGCGCGTTTCGATTGTCTGGTCGCCCCCGCGATCAAGCAAGGTCAATGTCTCCTGAATCAGGGAGTTCAGATCGATTGACTCGATCTTGTAGCGACCGCGGTGTGCGAAGCCGAGGAGCTGAGCGGTGAGACGCGCGGCTCTCTTGGCCGAGGTTTCGATCAATCCAACATGTCGGAGCCCTGGATTGGCATCGTCCAACTTCGATCGGAGCAGGGCCGCGTGGCCAAGAATCGAACTCAAGATGTTGTTGAAATCATGGGCAATGCCTCTGGCCAGTGTTCCGAGGCTTTCCATGCGCTGGGCCAGCAGGAGTTGTTCAATCAGCCTTCTTTCATCGGATAGATCGTGCCCAAAGGCCACTGCTGAGAGGACCTCGCCTTCATGGTAAAGTGGTGTTGTATTAACAGAAAGGTAAATCTCCCGGTTCTGCTCTGTTGTGAGCCGGAGTTCGAATTTTTGAGAACGGCCGGCAAAGGTGGCAGACGCTTTTTCCTTGAAAAGCGCACGATCAACCTCCGCGACAAACTCGGTGAAGGAGTGATCAAGCCATTGTTGAGTCTTCCGACCGGTGAGCTCCTCACCACGACGGTTGATCGACGTGCAGCGGAGATCGGGATTGATGACCCAGATCAGGTCGCTGGCATTATCGAACATGTTTCGATACTCCCGGACGGCGGTATCGAGCTCCTGCCGGAGTTGTCCGTTCCTGATCGCAATCGCCGCCTGGCTTCCGAACGCCGCGGCGAGCGACAACTCTTCAACCGTAAAGACGCGAGGCTGGTCGTAGAAAAGAAACAAAAACCCCAGAATCAAACGTTCATAGACAAGTGGAATAAACAGCAGCGAACGAAGTCTCTCGGTTTCCAGGACGGAACGTGCCGGCGCCAGCCGCCGGTCTTGAATACAGTTCTCGATTGGAACGATTTCATAACGTGCCGATGCGAAAAGGCCTGTTCGGCTTGCATAGGATTCCCTCATCGCCTTGGAGAAAGCGGGAGGAATACCGCGAGTATAAAGAATCTGCAACTCATCATTAGCTTCGAAGACGGCACAGATATCGTTTTTGAGAAGCCGGCTTCCGATGGTGTATATCTCGTCGAGAATCTCACCCAGAGGGCGCGCAAGGGCGATGTGGCTGGTGGCCCGCACGAGAGCGTCCATGTGGCCCACAGCCGAGGTCAGCGATTCGTTCTCTTCGGCGAGATTTCGAATTTCCTGTTCCGACTCCCAAAGAATCAGAATGCCGCTCCCAAAGGCAACGATCGCTCCAAAGACCGACAGCCACTTTGCGTTTCCAGTCAGAAAAATGCCGATGATGGCGAGGAGAACTCCTATGGCCCCAATCGCCAGGCCGGCCCATTTCGCTCGATTCTCTTTACGCATTCGAAGCGCTTCCGATGATCATGATTCTCACAGAAAACTTCGCGTATGACTCTTATCCTAAAATACACAATAATTCTACAACAATAGAATACCTCTTGTCACGAAAATGCGACAGATTCAACAAATCAATCTGATTCTATTGGATGTTGGTCTTGACTGTCGGATCTGGTGCTGTTCCAAGAGAACCTGGATTTCCTCGATTTTCTTGAGCTGATCTCCGTAAAACGATTTCCCGGTTATGAGGACTTTAATTACAGAGTCAAAACATCAGTTCCTTTGAGCCAAGCTGAGGGGATTCCGTGGCTGTACCGATCGTTCTGTCAACGTCATCTCCACGAATACATGAGGAATTCGAGGCTGGAGCAGATCATTTTCATTTGTGAAAAAGCATCCATGATCAGCAACAAAGAAGAACCGTTGCTGATTTGAAAAGCCCGCCCTCGCGACGTGCGGTTCGAGGAAACTCGCCACGACCACAGGCGGCCTGATGAAAAGGTTAATGCTGAGTATTCCCAGAGTCAGGAAGAATACTGCTGTATGAAAGACTCAGATGCCGTAGTGTGCCCTGATGCCCGGCATTTTTTTCTGTGCCCTCAGGATTTTTTCGATGAATTCCCTCACGGCGCCGTGCCCTCCCGGGTGTTTGGATTTCCAGAGGCAGAGACGCGCAACATCGGGATGCGCATCCGAAGGACAGGCGGGAAGAGCGACATGTTGGAGCAGAGCGATATCGCCGAAGTCATCTCCCATGGCCGCCGCCTCGTTGAAAGCGAGGCCGCAGGATTCAAGAATCTCGGAAGCCGCCGCCACTTTATCTGATGCTCGCTGTCGCAAAAATTTCACGCCCAGTTCTTTCGCGCGCATTTCGAGGGCGCTGCTTTGTCGCCCGGTGATTAGCGCCACGGTCAACCCCGCCCATCCAGCCCAAACGATGCCTGTGCCGTCCTTAACATTGAATATCTTCCGCTCATCGCCGTCCGGCAGCAGGATGATGGAGCCGTCGGTCAAAACGCCATCGACATCGAGCAGAATGATCTTCATCTGCTTCAGAATGCGGCTGAGCTTCGACGTCGTCCGGCCTTCTGTCATCCTGTCGCCTCAGATCATCTCCGTGCGCCAGAGGTCGTGGAGATGGACGATGCCGACGAGCAGCCCGCTCAGGTCTGTCACAAGAAGCGATGTGATCCGGCGTTCTTCCATGAGGCGCAGGGCCGTTGTGGCGAGTTCGTCTGGTCGTATGGTTCGGGGATTTTCATGCATGCATTGACCGGCGCTATGATCGAGCAGGCTGCCGCCGTGGCGCTCGAGAAGTCTCCGCAGGTCACCGTCGGTGATGATGCCGAGGGGTCTGTGGTCAGCATCAATGACGGCTGTGACGCCAAGCCCTTTCCGCGAAATTTCATAAATGACGTCTTTCATGTGCGTATCGCGCGGCACAGCAGGGATGTCATCACCGGCATGCATGACGGCGTCGACTCGGAGGAGCTTCCGTCCGAGTTCTCCGCCGGGATGGAGTTCCGCGAAATCTTCGGGACGGAATCCTTTACGTTCCATAAGCGCCATGGCCAGGGCGTCGCCCATGGCGAGCGCGGCGGTCGTGGAGGCTGTCGGGGCGAGTCCCATCGGGCAGGCTTCCTGTTCGACGCCGACATCGAGGGCAACATCCGATTGGCGGGCAAGTGTCGACTGCAGATTGCCTGTCAGTGAAATGAGCGGTGTCCCGATACGCTTCAGCACTTCCAGCAGCCGGAGCAACTCTTCGGTTTCACCACTGTAGGAGATAGCGAGAACGACATCGTCCCCGCGGACCATCCCGAGATCACCATGGATGGCTTCGGCGGGATGTAGGAAGTGAGACGGTGTGCCGGTCGATGTAAAAGTTGCGGCCAGCTTTTGGCAGATGATCCCGCTTTTCCCCATCCCTGTACAGATGAGCCGCCCATGGCCTGCAGCGATCATGTCCACGGCTTTGACGAATCCCTCGTCGAGACGGGATGCGAGTCGTTCGATGGCGGCTGCTTCGATGAGAAGCACACGATGTGCAATCTGCTGCATGATCGGAATTATACTCGGCATTTCATGTCAAGCAATAGGGGGCACACTCACAGGCGCACCCCATGATGGAATAGTCGGCTTATTTTTTCGCTTTAGATTGCTGCACCTTGACACCCATCAGCCGGAAAGGTGCGTTGTCATAGCTCTCGATCTGGATGTTGCCGTCATTATTGAAGTCGATCTTCGCTGCCGCGATCATCTTGCCTTCGCCCTTGCCGTCCTTATCAAGAATGATTTCGAGAATGCCGAATGGGTAGTCATATGTCCGTGTCCGATCGAAGGCTTCGATGAACTGAATCGGCCGATCCGTGACGGCTCGGATGATACGACCCGTATCGGTATCGATAGAGCGAATGGCCGCGATGTGATATCCGAGGCTTGATCCAATTTGAATAAACCCTTTCTCTTGGGCCTTATCCAAAGCCGACACCAGTGCATCGGGGCCTTTCTCTTTGAGAAGATTGGCGTATTGCACGATTTCTTCAGGTGTCGAAAAGCCGGTGACGTGAATTCTGAAAAAGTTGTTATTGATGCTGCGTGGCGCCATCCAGTTGGGCATTATTGTGCCAAGACTGACGATCGTCCCATCGATGTCTTCAGGTAGAGAGACAGTCGGCGTTGCTGGCGCCGGATCTTGAGCCAGGATGATCGATGGTTGGTAACCGATTCCTGCCAGCAGTATCAACAGACCCATGATGGTGACGAGCGACTTGAGAATTCCCCGAATCATTTTTTCCTCCTCTTCTCTAAAAACAAACGTCAGTGACGGACCGGCATTTTGGCGACTCGATGAAATTTCTGTGACCTGTCAAAAATACCAAAACGCCGCTCCCTATTCGAGCGGGCCTGAGACTCATTGTCAAGGGCGCCGTGATCATGGCGGCGCATCGCCCTCATCGATCCTGTCCAATTCGATTCGCCAGGTGTAGCCACTTTGGCCGCTCCCCGGCTTTGGTTCTAGCCGCACTTTCGTGCGAATTTCGTCGGGCCGATACAACTGTATCTGCATGGACCGATCGCCTTCTGTGCCCTTGACCTGCAGCGTGTAAGCGCCCAGACGCTCCAGCTCCTTCTTTTCCGAATCGGCCGGGCTGATCTTCTTCCAGAAAACCTCCTCGACTCGATAATAGTATCTTTCCTGTTCGCGCGAGATTCTGACGTGGGCCGGTATGCCGGCCTTGAGCAGCTTCTCGGCCAAATCCAACAGCTTGCGCGCCTTGTCGAGAACCTGGCTTGAGCCCGAGTCATTACCGCCGCCCAGCCATGTGCCGAGCCACTTCATCATCGGCTCGGTGATCTTTCCTTCTTCCATCACGACTTTGCCGCTCCAGAGTCCCTGGAATGGGTCTCCTTCAGTGACCTCAGCCTTGTGGCTCTCATTTCCGCTCTGGTCGACAACGCTTGCCGTGTAGACGTAGTCTTCGGCGTCCGGCGCCGTCTCGTCGTAGAACTCCTTATCCCATTTGGCGACGACGAGCTGATAGGCCTTTTCATCCTCTCCGGCCTTTCGGCGATAGACGTTGTATCCGGCAAAAATCTGTGGGCAGTTGGCCAGTTCTGATCTTTTCCACCCGATATGCCACTGATTGCCGGTGCCTTGGCGAAATGATGCCACAAGCTCCGGTGGGATCAGCAACCATCGCTGCACGGTGATCCCGGAAGCGTCGTCTGTCAGCGACGGGTTGACGGCCAGCAGAGTGACTCGATCGATGCCGTCCGGTGCTTCGATGCCGTCGATGATGTGCATGGATGGCGACACGGTCTGCCAGCCTTTATTCTCGCCGCTACTCGGCAATTTTCCATTCAAAATGCCTGTGCCGATGTAGAGCTTGGGGGCTGTCGTGCCGCCCTGTGATTGCTCGATGTTGAGGACGATCTTGCCCGGCAGCGAAAGCTCCTCAATGTTCATGATGAATGCCTGAGCGCTCAGAGACGGAATGGCGCCTGATGCGGACATCGACCATGCATTCATAACGACTTGATCTGCACATGTGGCGCGCGTCACCGCCGCAAACTCGATGCCGTTGTCATCCACGGTCTGAGCAAAGGCCTGAGTGCGAGGGCTGGTGCCGCTGTGCAGCGACGGCATCGTCTCGCCGGACCACAGGTCATCGTGATAAAAGTCCTGAGCGAATCGTGTGAACTCGTCGCCCAACCCCTGTCCGCCGAAGACGCTGCGTGAGACTGAATCGAGGGTCGAAAGCGACGCCTCGCCCGCATCGTTCACCCTCCGCACAAATTCGGCACCGTTTCCCTGTTGGCCGTCAAGCCAGCGCAAGAAAGATGCGTATCCATAGAAGTCGGGGTCTTTGCATTTATACATCGGAGTCTTCAGGAGGCGGCCGTAGCTGCTGTTGAGATAGCGCGATTGAGCGACATCCGCCGGTGACCCCTCCAGACGGCAGAACCGGTCGGCCAGGTAGGCCGCCGTCGCTTCGAGCCACCAGCGGCAGCGATAGCCTGCGATAATTCCGAAATATTTTTGCTGGGCAACGTGGATTAATTCATGTGCGACTATCGCGCGTACAACGCGAGCCTGATCCAAACCATCTTTCTGGGCCATTGCCCGCAAGTCGGATGTGATGAAAAGCGGCCCGCCTCGCGCGCTCTGGCCGTAGCAGTCGAGCTTGCCGAGAAAGCAGTCGTAACGGATCAGACTGACAGCAGGGACCGGCATTCCGACCGAGTCCAGGTTCGACCGGCACTGCTCCAACAATCCCCCAACCTCATCGACGAATGACTCGGTCACCGCATTCGGTCCCTTCATGTAATAGTGTATTGCAAAATTTTGAGTCGTTCTTTTTTCCGAGTCATGATAAGCGGCGGCCCAGAACATGCCGCGCTCGGTCGGCGACCACGCCCAGCCAACTCCGGCGGCGCCGGCAACAACCAATGCCGGCACCCATACCACAGGAGGCAATGCAGGATTTAATACGCCCATGATGCTTGCGTGCGGCACATCGGCGCTCACAATGTGGTTGGCGCTGCCCACTGTCGACGGCAATGTCACCCACCGGCTGTCTTCGAACACGCCGATCGACGGCGATTCACCTGCTGCAAAAACATCGGCTGGATAGGGGAGAGTGATGTGCAAAGGGCGTGCGAAACGATAGTGCTCGCTGTCGCCGATTCGGAGTTCGTAGGCCGGACCGGCGATTGGCCCTGCGTAAGTCGACGGTAGGGATGTAACGGGAGTGAGCGTGATGCGGGTGGGCTCAGCGATGGCTCCGGGTGGAATGTCGACAACTGTCTTGTCGTAGCCTGAGATGCGCACACCGCTCGAAGGCTCATACTGAGCCGACACAACTGCCATCGAAAGCGTCCCTGCCGCATCGGGCTCATGTGGCCTGAACGACGCCATGACGGCACTGTCCTCACGCGCAATGACCTGGCGAACAGCCGGATCAATCACCGTGATCACTTCGTGTGGATACGGCTTTGGGCGCCAGAAAGCCATGCGATCGAACCAGCTCGGGTTGAGCCAGAAGACCAATGCGATTTGGATGATTGTCACAGCGGCAAGGAAACAGACAAGGCACCCAAGCATGCAGCCGCTACGCCGCTTCTGTGTGGCTTGTTTCATGGTGGAACTGGGCCGAAGCGTAGCAGCACGGCGAGGCCTCTGTCAATCTTAAGATGAGCTGCGCTCAGCTCCCGCCATGCGAGGCATGACGCTTTGGTGGTGCATGCCCGTATCGGAGATAACCATCACGCCGCCGAGATCCTCAACCAGCGACCTCAGCGGCTGAAGTGGGTGTTGTTCATAATCTTCGCGAGGATGCTCAAACCAGGCCTGGTTGTTGTTTTTTTCGATGCCGTGGAGAAATTGGATGCTCGCGTTCGAAAACCCTGAAAAAGCAGATTCGGCTTTTTTGGGGGTTGGCCATTAGCTGCGATCTGCCGGCTTGCCGACTGAGTCCAGTGAACTGACTGTCTCATGGAGGCGAAGAAGTCGCTTGAGGAGTGCAGGCAGGTCGCGAAGGTTCAACGAATTTGTCCCGTCACTCAGCGCCTGCGCGGGATTGTCATGGACCTCCATGAAGAGGCCGTCGATTCCGGCGGCCACTCCTGCTCGAGCCAATGTCTCTATATACTGCGGTTGCCCGCCCGAGCAGTCGCCCGCGGCGCCGGGAAGTTGCAGGCTGTGCGTGACGTCCAGGATGACGGGCTGCCCCCATTCACTCATGATCGGAAAAGAACGAAAGTCGACAACCAGATTGTTGTAGCCGAAGCTGGCTCCGCGTTCCGTCAGCATGATGTCACAATTGCCGGTGGATAGGGCCTTGTCGAGCGTTTCCTTCATATTCCACGGCGCCAGGAACTGGCCCTTTTTGATGTTGACCGGTTTTTGAGTCTTGGCCGCTGCGATCACCAGGTCGGTTTGCCGGGAGAGAAAGGCCGGTATCTGCAGAATGTCCAAGATCGGCGCAGCGATTTCTGCCTGAGCCGGATCATGAATGTCCGAAAGGACAGGGACACCGGCTTTTCGTTTCACACCCAGGAGAATAGACAACCCCTCGTTGATTCCCGGCCCACGATACGATCGCAGGGATGTTCTGTTGGCTTTGTCGAATGATGCTTTGAAAATGAGCGGCATTCTGCATTCGCGACAGATCTCAGAGATGCTCAGCGCCATCTTCTCGACGTGTGCTGCCGATTCGATGACGCACGGCCCGGCAATCAGGAAAAGGCGCGGCCCTCCGCAAATAACGCCGCAGATGTCGATTCGATGGCGACTCATCTCTCATCCCCCTTCAACAGAATCGGACTGGGAACCAGGCACCGGGAACTGAGAACTCTTCTCATTGTGCGAGCCGTTTTATTCGATTGGCATAGGAGGCGCGAATGAATTCGCGGAAAAGCGGATGGGGCGTCAGCGGTTTCGATTTGAATTCAGGATGGAATTGGCACCCGATAAAAAATGGATGGCTGGGGATTTCCATGATTTCTACGAATCGCCCATCGGGGGAGACTCCCGAAACGCGGAAGCCCTTTTCCAGGAGAACCGCTTCGTATTTGCGGTTGAACTCATACCGATGACGGTGACGTTCGCCGATTTCGGCTGCGTCATAGACGCGTCGGGCAAGGCTGCCTTCTTCGATGAGGCAGGGATAGCTGCCGAGTCGCATGTTGCCGCCGAAGGATTCAACCCCTTCCAGCTCCTTCAGCTTCGCGAACAGCCTGTGTGGCGTGTCGGGATCGAACTCGGTGCTACAGGCATTGACAAGCGAACAACAGTCACGTGCGAACTCGATGACGGCGCACTGCAGCCCGAGGCAGATGCCGAAATAGGGGACCTTCTCCTCGCGTGCGTAGCGAATGGCATGAAGCATTCCTTCAATCCCACGTTTTCCGAATCCGCCCGGCACGAGTATTCCATCCGCTTCCATGAGATCCTTCGGGATGCCGTTGTGTTCAAGCTGCTCGGATTCGAACCAGTTCAAGTTGACTTTCAACCGATCCGGAATGCCCCCGTGCACAAGGGCCTCATTCAAGCTTTTATAGGAATCTTCGTAATCAGTGTACTTGCCGACGATCGCGATGTCGACCTGATCGATCGGATTCTTCACGCGGTCAACCAGATTGATCCACGCCGACATGTCTTTCTCGGGCGGCACGATCTCCAGATGCCGGTAGAGCGATTGGCTGAGCCCTTCCTGAGCCAAGACAAGCGGGACTTCATAGATCGATTCCACATCCTTGGCTGTGATGACGTCCTTTTCTTCGACGTTGCAGAAGAGTGCGATTTTGGATTTGAGCTCCTTTGACAGGAACCGATCGGTGCGGCAGAGAAGAATATCCGGCTGAATACCGATGGCGCGAAGCTCGCGCACCGAGTGTTGTGTGGGCTTCGTCTTGAGCTCGCCGGCGGCGGCGATGAAGGGCACGAGTGTCAGATGGATGAAGACCGAGTTGATCTTGCCGACATCGTGACGCATTTGCCGGACCGCCTCGAGAAACGGGAGACCTTCGATATCGCCGACGGTCCCGCCGATTTCCACCAGCAAGAAATCCACTCCCACTGCCACATTCCTGATCGCTTCCTTGATCTCGTTGGTGATGTGAGGAATGACCTGGATGGTCTTGCCCAAATATTCGCCGCGCCGTTCTTTGTTGATCACCGATTCATAGATACGGCCCGTTGTCCAGTTATGATTCCGTGTCGTCTGGAATGATGTAAAACGCTCGTAGTGACCGAGGTCGAGGTCGGTTTCGGCTCCATCGTCTGTAACAAAAACCTCTCCGTGCTGAAAGGGACTCATCGTGCCCGGATCGACGTTGAGGTAAGGGTCAAGTTTCATGATGCTGACTTTGTAGCCGCGGCTTTCCAGAAGACAGCCGATCGATGCAGCTGCAAGGCCTTTTCCAAGGGATGAAACGACCCCGCCTGTTATAAAGATGAATTTTACCATGGTGAGCCTTCCTTTCGAGAGTGAGGGTTTGCGCCTGCTGTCATCACGGCTTCGACTCGTGCAACATCCTCCGGGCGATCCACGGCGATGCCGTCAATCTCATGAATCGGAACGGCGATGGTGGCGCCGGTTTCGAGTGCGCGCAACTGTTCGAGAGATTCGATGAGTTCAAGTGGTGAGGGCGGAAGAGCGGCAAGGTGGAGCAGAAATTCGCGCCGGTAGCCGTACAGGCCGACGTGCTTGTATGTCTCGCATGAACCTTTGTGCTGGTGAGGGATGCGGGCACGTGAAAAATAAAGTGCTGTTGAATCAGGGCGGCAGACAACCTTGACGACATTTGGATCATCCAGCTCGTACGGGTTGCGAATCGATGTTCGAAGGGTGGACATCGGGATCGAGGGATTTGATCTCAGTGGTTCAACAAGAGCCTCCAGCCATTCTGGCTGCAGCAGCGGCTCATCGCCCTGAATATTCAGAACGAGCGACTCGGCGCTCCTTCTCGCCACCTCCGCGACCCGGTCGGTGCCTGACGCACATTCGCCCGTCATGACACATTCAGCGCCGAAGGCGTGAGCGACTTCGCATATGCGTTCGTCATCCGTGGCGATGACAACCCGGGAGAGCACCCTGCAACGGATCGCTGCTTCCCAGACATGCTGAATAAGCGGCTTGCCGCATATCGCGGCGAGTGGCTTCCCAGGGAAACGTGTGGAACCGTATCGGGCGGGTATAACTGCCAGAACGTCTGTCACAACGTTCAGTGATCCTAACAGGCTGAGCGCGAACTGTCAAAAGGCGATTTTGATCGACTCCGGGAAGTTATTCTAAGGCCTCTGATCAGGCCGGGATTTCCCGCACATCCCCAAAAAGCCACAGATGCACATACCGAAGAACACGGACCCTGAAATAGGGCATCAGCATGTATCTGAGTTGATGTGTGCCGCCTGTCAATGAGCCATGTTTTTCATATGCTCAGCTTCGTCCGCAAAGCATCTTATTAATTGATGTGATTGCCTTGACCGTCCCGATTGTTCTAGAATCCGCTGCGATGCCGATGATGCCTTTGCTCCTCCTGGTTCTGGTCCTTGTTGCCATAGGAGTATTGGTGCTCCGGACAAGCCGACGATCGTTTGTCGATGATCTTGCTCCCGGCGAAATCGTGTTCATCTCGCTGTCGATCGGTCTTTATTTCGCCTCCTGGCTCTTGATCACCCTGGCAGAAATCGGCCGGCTCAGGCTTGGCTGGGTTCTAGGCCTCACCATCATTTTTTGCGCCATGGTGATCATCGTGACCCTGATTCGACAGAAGCCTTTCGGCGCTTCTCCTTTCTTCGCCGCGACATCCCGCTCTTGGCTGACCCTGTTGCCGTTCGCCATCGCGATAGCCATCCTGCCGTTTTATCGGCCGTTCGAATACATCCTTGGCGGGCGTGATCCGGGTGTTTATGTCAATGCCGGCATCATGATGTCGAAGACCGGAGGTGTCCCGTTTCGTGACCCGTTCATCGATACGCTTCCGCAGGATATACGCGGCTTTTTTCTCGGAGTTTATAGTTCGCACGGCATCATGACGACTGAACGATTGCAGGGCTTCTGGTACGCATCCTCACCGATTGAGAAACTCGTTCCGCAGGGCATGCATCTCTTCCCGGCGTGGTTGGCCGTCGCGAAATGGCTGTTCGGTTACCCTGGCTTGCTCTGGATCACCCCGTTTTTCGGCCTCATCGGAATGCTGGGTGTCTATCATTTTACGCTTCGCTTTGGTGGCACACCGGCGGCAATCATCGCCACCGCGCTCTTTATCTTGAGTCCCATCCAGATTTATTTTTCGCGATATCCATCTTCCGAAATCCTTATGCTTGCGTTTCTCTGGTCATCGCTTTATTTTTTCCAGCTTTTTCAAGCGCGATCTTCCCGCCTCTGCGCGGCCCTCTCGGGCGCAGGACTCGGCCTGGCTCTTCTCGCTCATATCGACAGCCTCCTGCTGCTCGCCCCTGTCTGCCTTCTCGTCGCTTACTATCTCCTCGCCCTCCCGGGTGAACGGAATGTCCGCTACTTCGGCGGCGCCTTTCTTCTGTTCTTGATACAGACGGCCGGTCATCTCTGGTTCATCGCTCGCCCCTATGTCCTTTCGATTATCAATGCACTGAAAATTGTTCCCTTCCTGGCTGAGATTGCTCTGCCTGGATTCTTCATCCTATTGCTTCTCCTGTACCTTTTCAGACATCGCATTCGCCAATTGCTCTCCGATGGTGCATTCAATCGTCTGCTGTCCGCCGCCTGGCCTTTCCTCGTGGGGGTCGCCGCGTGGTTTGCCTACTTCTATCGACCGACTCATCCACAAGGGTCCTGGGATCTAGGCAATGCCAACAGCTTTCTCTACTTTGCGTATTATCTGGGGGGTGTGGCCACGGTCGTTTTTGTTTCGGCGCTGATGTACTTTGGCTATGGTCAGAAGAGCCGCAACATCCTTTTGACGCTGATGATCGCCACGTTTTTTGGTTTTTATTTTTATCGATTGCAGATCTACCCTGAACTGATCTGGGCGATGCGCCGCTTTCTGCCCGTGATCTGGCCTGCGTCCTTTATTCTGATCGGCCTTTTTCTCTGGCGCCTGTGGCAGATCGGGGAGGGCGTCAGGCGCGTTGCGTCGCGTTCACTGGCATGTTGCGCCTTGGCGCTGATCGGGTGGCACTCCACGACGACGTCCCGGACATATTTCAAACTGAATGAATTCCAGGGCGCCGTTCAAGGCGTGGATCGCTGTGCGAAGCGTTTCAATAAAAACGATCTGCTCATTTTTGAACCTCGCTTCAACGGGAGCCTGCAGACTCTGTCTTTGCCGCTCTGGAGCGTCTATGGCGATAATGTTCTGCAGATGGTTTTCGATAATATTTCGCAGGCTAGGATTGACTCCTTTTTCGATCAATGGAGATCGACGAAAGGAGGACGGATTTTTGTCATTATCCAGCGGGGAGTGGAAGTCGCGACACTGAGATATCACCCGCGATTTGTGTGCGAGGAGACTATTTGGATGCCGGAGCTCGAGCAGCTCTACAAAGGCTTCCCAAAGAAGGTGACGCAGATCGGCTTGCCATATAAAGTGTATGAACTCATTCCGGGTCCACCAGACCAAAGCCGGGAATTGACTGATATTGGTGGAGCCGGCGACGATTTGCTCGTCTCCTATTTCTTTGCCCCCGAATCATTTGGGACACAGACGTTTCGTTGGTCGACGTATAAGGGCGGAGTCTTCCTTCCAGCATTCAACGATAAGGTCACCCATATCGATATCAACATGATGGCTGGACCGCGGCCGGATTTTCTGGGACGGCCTTCGTGCATTTTCTGGCTCAACGGCATCCGGATCGGCATCATATGGCCGGCACTGAACTGGGCCACCTACCGGCTCGCCGTCCCTGATGCGATACGCGCCGTTGCTCGTGCCGGCGCCACTGTATCGTTGTCTTTCAAAGTCGCCCCCTTCAGCCCGATAAATTACATTCCTGGGAATCAGGATGCGCGTCTTCTCGGAGTGGCAGTGGATTACGTGAAGTTGATCGAGTAAGTGATGAATGATGACAGCAAGGGGCGTATGACTGCCGTCTTGTTCTTTTGACTGCCTCGGGCGTCACCGGTTAATAGATCGGATTTTTCAACAATCACGGATGAACACAGATCCGCCGGGGGAGTCTCTGCTTTTACAGCAGGGATGAGATGATTGAAGTGGACGGGACTGGTTCGTCGCGCGGAGGAGGAGCGGGAATCGATCGAAGAGGCCAATGGGATGCTTGATCCAGTTGACGGGGGCAGCCAGCTGGAGACTTATTTTTCTGCGGTCCCGTGAGAAGCGACATGCCACAATTTTTCTTGACATCGAACTGTCTAGACTGTTTCTTTTTCTTGTTTGGCTCCAGTGTTCCGCACGACGCGCGCCAGGGCTAACCTGCGTATTTTTTAATCCAGTTGAATTTTACCTTATCGACAAAAGTGCCATAGTTCATTGTTCCGGCCGGGTTGTGATGAGAGTGAACAGCGAAAGTCCAGCGGTTGTTATTGACGATTCCATAAACGGGGCTGCCGCTTTGACCTGAGGCGCAATCGATTGTGTATTGGAGGATGAAAGAGTCGTATTTTTTAGCAGGCCCGTATGCCCAGTACATTACTTTTGTATCTCCTTTGTCGCCGGGATAGCCGGCGAGGTTGCCGATGCTGCCGTCAATATTGCTGAAATAGGCGTAGCCGAGTGTGCCGGTGTAGTATCCGATATTTTTCTTCATGATGATGATTCCCATATCGTAATCGTAGCTGGGATTTGTCACCCATTTCTCCGGCACGGCAACCGTGGAACCATAATATGATCCGTACGGCTTGTAGTTGTGATACAGGCCTGGAATGACTTCAATGGCTTTAGCCCATGACCCACTTTCATAAATACAATGACCAGCGGTTAGGCAGACGGTACCTTTAAGACCGACCATCGCCCCTGTGCCCATGTATATGCCATCATGGAAAGTCATCCAGAGCTTGCAGATTGTAGACCAAGGATACGTTGTAGTGTTCGTGACAGGTTTGCGGGAGTCAGGTCCAATCACACTTAAGAGACCGAATGAATATTCTGGAATAACATTCTCATCCTGAAACTGGCCGGGTAAACCTTTCGCAAATTGGTCTCCGGTACCTGATGTCGTTCTCGGCGATATCGGCAGATCTTCCACCCATATCCGTCCTGTCTGGAGATCTCGCAGGACCCATCGAGTGCTGGGCGTTGTATCTTGCTGGTGATTTCCCTTAAGCCGCGGCTCTGGAATGGGCTTGGCATTTTTATAGGCGTCTGGATCCAGCCAGGCGGCAGGATCATCCTTCGAGAGCGGGAATTTCTTTGTATGGTGCCCTTGAGCGATAACATCCCAGCTATAGCCGAGAAAAAGGATTGTAATAATGAGTGTAATAAAAAGACTGAAAATTTTTGACGCCTGGCGTCTCATCCCTGTGACCTCCTGCTTGCGACTCTTAAAAGCCGTCTGTTCCTAGGTTCCGGATACTTCTTGTTACTCCCACTCGGTAGGCTATTCCTGTATTGCCGAGCCGGCCCCCTAGAACCTGATAGTAATGATGATCCTCGGTGATGAAAATGTCAAGGTAAAGACCGAGAAGGCCGGATCCGAATGGTATGCCTGTTTTTCTATCAGCAATGGAGAAAGAACGGACTGAGAACTGGAAACTGACAATTGAAAATTTGCTAAATAACCCGAAACTCAATTCTGTGACAAGGGCTGCCTGCCTGGCTGAACCATGTCACACCCTCATGCACAAGGTCGATCGCAAGAATAATGCGGCCTGAATGGTCGAGTGTCACGATCCTCATTTCCACTATGCACTCCTCGTTCGGGCCAATCGCTCGCGGCAGCAGGTTCCTCTTGCCGTCTTCCACCAGCATCCTTCCTTTTCGATCCAGCCAATGATAGCTGATATGCACAGGGTTCTGATTGACGTGACTGGACCACACTTTCCAGCCTCTGTTCCGAATGCACAATATTGCGGATATTTCTTCGCCCGGCGCCGCGGTGCGAGGGCCTTCATACGAGAGATATTCCACATCATAAGGACCTTGCACGAGTTGCGGAGGCGGCAACTGCTGTTGATGATCGTCGGGAGGCGAGCGTCGCCGGAGTCGCGGCCCGTCGCGTTCTGCCGAGACTACCCAATGCTTAGCAAAAAGATCCAGATTGCAATCGTAGAGAAGGCCGTCCGTTTCCTTCAGCAGGTCATATGCTAAGTGGCCGAATCTTTCCCTTGATGGACTGGGCCAGTATGGATCAGGAGGATAGATTTCAAGTCCAGCCACAGTCCCGCGAACAGTCAGTGACAGCCCTTCGAAAAATGATTCGAAGTCTTCATACGAGTAACGGTGTTCGATGGCCTCGTTGTGAGGAGGCGGAATGGAAGGCAGAGTATCGGCCGTCTGATTCTCGTGCTCTCCCGTCATATAGGCCATCCGAGCGCGTATTTTTTCCAATTCCGTAATCAGCCAATCCATCTCCAGGTCTTTCCGCCAAGTCCCTTTCCAATCCCCGCGAGGCTCAATCAGGATGAAGCGCGATGTTCGCATTAACATCCGTTTTACGAATCGATCAGGATCCGAGAGATGATGGAAGGCATCAAACATCATGATGATATCTACGGCTTCAACCGGTTCAAACTGCTCCACATCTGCGATTTCGAATGCGGCATTTGTGAGCTGGAGGTGTTCCGAATGTTCTCGCGCCCTTTGGATGCCTCTCTCACTGTGATCGACGCCAAGAAAGCGCACAGTTGGGAAACGCTTCGCCAGTTCGCACGTGATCTCACCGCATCCACATCCAAGGTCGAGTGCCATCGTGGCTTTCGTTAGATATGGAGATACAAGATCCGCAAATCTACAGATAGTTACATATCCTGTATATGCGAAAGTAAATGAATTCTCACGCTGCCGTGCAAAGAGTGAATCGTGAAATGCCTGGTCCTTGTCCGCGGACCAGCCCTTCACCAGATCTCGCCCCCAGTGAATTAGTCGGCTGACAGATCTCAGCATCATATTAATATCTCTAATAAAATAACCATGTCATAGAAATAGCACTTTATCATGCCGCCTCGATTGTGAACGAACCATGAGTTTTCGGGTTGCCCGCGATATGAATTTCTACATCAAATCTTTCTCCGTCCAGATACTTCAGAGTGGGTTCATCCTGATCCCGCGACAACCTCGCAAAGGATTGAGCGTTCCAGCCCGCGAGAGAAGGGCGCAGGTGCGATGAGCCGCCCGCGTACGCCCTTGTATGTGAGCACCGCAGCGACGAAGGCAACGAAGCAGATGTGCCCTTATCGCGGGATCCGGAGAAGATTGCGTATCAGAACACATCCTACTCGGCCAACCCCAGTTACTATATAGGGCGAGTTGCGCATGATCGGGCCGAGTCCATCGCCAAAAAATGCTGATGAACTTCATCGGTCTTGCCCGGCAGGAATCCTATATCAGAAGAGGCAGACGGGATAGATGTGAAATGAGAGAGTCGCCGGTCATCGGTTCCCGGTTTTAATTTCGTCTCAGGCGATGTGACGTTGGCGTTTTCGGCAGATGCGAAAAGTCATTCTATCGGCTTCTTGTAAGGATGCGCCTTCAATCGAGCGCACACCAGAACCGTGGCCAACAGTGATGACCTATTACTGGTCAGTTCGGCTGATGCGAAGTTGGACATTCCAGGTGGAGCCCTGGCCACTGCAGATCAGAGGTCGGGAGTCCATAGGCCAAAACTGTTCCGTCAGGGTGCGGGTTCCCATGCTGTTGGTAAGTCCAAGGCTCATCAGAGCCAGGACCTCCGGATCAACAGAAGGGTAGATAAAAGTATGGACGTGGACAAGGTCATCATCGTTATTCAGTGCCGAGCTCGTGAACACCACACGTCTATATTGCTCTTGCACCTGCCACTCGAAGCTCTGAACGCCCTCCAGGAAGGCCCGCATCCCTTCCAAAGGGTTTGATGTCATCTGAGCCTGGTTATTATTGACGGCTCTTTTGAGGCTGTCCCGAATCCATTCAGCTGATTGATTGGCCCATTGAGTGATGGTGTCCCAACCCGTGTCATCATTTTCGGCCGCTATGCCGCAGAGGCTCCGAAGTCATTTTGTCGCAATAGGTGTCTGCTTACTCGCGGATAGAGTGCCAACTGACTTCTTGACAACCTCCGTTTTCCTGATAGGATCTAGGTCAAATTAGCTGGTCACGGATTGCGAGCGGTGCCGTTGGCCAGAGGTCATCTGACTCCGCGGCGTGTTATTCTATAACCCCAGTGTTTTGGGGAAAAGGTTAAGGAGGAAAAGCTTACCCGGAATTTAATACCATGCGACTATATCTCATCAATCCCTCCAACCCGCTTGTCAGCATCGTCAACGTCAAAGAAAGCCGCTGGAACCGCTACCGCGTGTGGAAACCGCTCAGCCTCATGGTTCTTGCCGGCTTGACCCCACCGGAGTGGGATATCTCCATCATAGACGAGAATCTCGGCGTGCCGGACTATCCGACCATGCCTCGACCGGACCTGGTGGGAATTACCGCTTTCACTTCGCAGGCGAACCGCGCCTATGAAGTGGCCGCTCACTTCCGGTGTCTGGGCGTGCCCGTTGTCATGGGTGGTATTCATGCAACCATGTGCCTGGAAGAGTCCATGCAGCGGGTGGACTCGGTCGTCACGGGGGAAGCCGAGCGTATCTGGCATGAGGTTTTGGAGGATGCCCGGCATGGCAGCCTGAAACGCCGCTATGATGGAGGGCGCGCGGAAATAGACGATGTTCCGTCAGCCCGTCAGGATTTGTTGCCTGCGAGATATGCTTTCGGAGCCATTCAGACCACGCGCGGTTGTCCATTGAACTGCAACTTTTGCAGCGTGACGGCCTTCAATGGTGCGCTCTACCGGCAGCGACCCATTTCGGATGTCGTGCGGGAATTCCAGTCGATCCGTGAGAAACATGTTCTGGTAGTGGACGACAACCTCATCGGCACGCGTCCTGAACACATCGCCCGGGCCAAGGATCTGTTCCGCGCCATGGCAAAGGCAAACCTGCGGAAGAAGTGGATTGGCCAAGCCACCATGAACTTCGCGGATGATGAAGAACTCCTGACCCTGGCCGCCAAGGCCGGGTGCACAGGAGTTTTTATTGGATTTGAGTCCCCCACAACGGAAGGTCTCCTGGAGATAGGCAAGAAATTCAACCTTCTTAAGGGCCGTGACTTCCGCACCTCAATGCGGCGCATACAACGGCACAACATACTGGTTATGGGTTCCTTTATCATCGGTTTAGACGTCGACGGACCGGGTATCGGCAAATGCATTGCCGAAGTGGCTGAACATTACGGAGTGGACTTTCTCAACGTGTTGTTTCTCACTCCCTTGCCCGGCACGCGTCTGTGGGATCAAATGAAAGCCCAGGGCCGCATTGCCCTCGATGCGTTTCCAGAGGACTGGAAATATTACACGCTCACCTTCCCGGTGGCCCAGTACAAGCAATTGTCTCTGGACATCATCATCGAAGAAATGCTTTCCTGCGACCGGGACTTCTATTCTCTGCCGCGTATTCTGCGCCGGATGTGGAGCAGCTTCTGGCAACGCCGCCAGCCGCTGATCAGTCTGGTATGCAATCTTTCCTACCGGGACAACCTACGGCTGAACCGCAAAACTCTCGCGGACTTCAAGCGTCAACGGGACTCTATCATCCGCGCGTAACGTGCATCGGATGCGTTGCATCCGCGGGAAACCAACGGCCTGTGGCCCTCGGCGGGGTGAGGGACTCTCGGAATGCCATGGCGCGCCTTCGTTGACGATCGGCGTGACCCAACCGCGGGTGAGTGACCTCGTGAGAGGCCACTTGGGTCTCTTCAGCATCGACGGGCTTGTGGAAATGCTCGGCAGGGTGGGCCTCTCACCGTAAGGCTTCGAGTGACGAAGAAGACAGCCGCCTGAGCAGTCCAGTAAAGAAAATGTGACAAGTGATACCACGGTCCCAACCCGAGCAGCGGGCCTCATGGCTGCCAATTGTAATCTTGTGTATCGTCTGATTGAAAGGTTAGGAAATCTTTTTCACCAAATTTTTCATTTTTTCTTCTTGATCATGGCCTGGCTAATCGCGTCGCTAAGTTCCTTTAGCCTGTAAGGTTTGCCCAAGAAGACCTGGGGCCATTCGGGATGGTCACCTGACATGACATGGGCCTTGTCATAGCCACTGGCCAGGATCACCGGGACGTCCGGCACGAGTTTGCGCAAGGCTGTCAACGTCTCCCAGCCGTTCATGCGCGGCATGGTAAGGTCGCAAAGTACGCAATGAATTTCATCCTGGCGCTGCCGGAGTACCTCAACCGCTTCGAAGCCGTCCTTTGCTTCGAGCACCAAAAACCCCAGATGCCTAAGCATGGCTGCGGCCATTTTGCGCACCATCTCCTCGTCTTCGACCAGCAGTACCGTTCCCCCTCTCCCTTCCAAAGGCATGATGGGGGAGGGAATTGTAGGGACACCTTGCCGCAAGGTGTCCCCACAATTCCCATTGCCCGGTTGCCGAGGGACTTCTTCCCCAGACACCGCCGGGAAAAAAACCCGGAAGGTACTCCCTCGTCCCGGTTCGCTCTCCACCGTTATTGCCCCGTCATGGGCACGTATTATCCCCAGGACCACGGCCAGGCCCATACCCCGACCGGTGAACTTGCTGGAGAAAAACGGGTCGAAAATTTTCTCGATATCCTTGTCCGCGATCCCGCCGCCTTCGTCCGCCACTTCCAGACAGGCATAGGCATGGTCCTGCGGCTGCCAGCCGATTGGGAAGCGGTGCGCTTCGGGAATATCCGACGTTGTAACCGTTTTGACTGTCATGTGAACAGAACCCCGGCTCTCACCAACTGCCTCCCAGGCATTGGTGATCAGGTTGGTCATGACCTGTTGTATGTAATTCTCGTTCGTGCTGATAACAGGCCCGGGGGAGGGTAAATAGGTTTCCAGGACCACGTTGCTCGGCTTAACGGCCTGGAGCATGGTCAGGCTCCTACGGCAAGCATCGGAGAGATCCAGCGGTTCACGTTTGTCGAACGATTGACCGAGGTAGGTCAGCATCAGGCTGCTCATCTCCGCTGCCCTGTTGGAAGCTTTCATGGCCGTGGTCAGGTTCTCGATAGGTCCCGCATCCAAGGGCAGTTCATCAATGGCCATCTCAAGGTTCCCGATCACCACTCCGAGTTGATTGTTGAAGTGGTGGGCGATGGCCCCGGCCATGCGGCCCAGGCTTTCGGCCTTCTGCAGTTGCCGGTTTTGGGACTCGATTTCCGCCTTCTCCGCAGCTGCCTGCTTCTGGGCGGTTATGTCGAGATTCGTCCCAACCCAGCGGCAAGGTTTTCCTTGTGCATCTTTTACAATGTCGCCACGAGTGAGAATCCACCGCCAGCCGCCATCTTTATGACGCAGCCGGTGTATGATTTCATATTGATCGGTTTCCCCCGCGAGGTAGTTCTGGATCGCTTTTTCGATATTTGCGCAATCGTCCGGATGCCAAAGGTTTTTCCATCCGGAAAATGTATCCTCAACTTCATGAACTTCATATCCAAGCATCATTTTCCATTGCGCGGAATACACGACCTGATCTTTCACCATATCCCAATCCCAAAGCCCCGCGCCGTTACCTTCGATCGCAAGAGTGAATCTCTCCTCGCTCTCCTGCAGCTCCTCCGTCAGATTCTCTGCCATACGCTGCGCTTCGGCACGGGTGTTCAGCAGAGAACGGATCAGGGCGAACAGCAGTAACGTGATGAGAATGCCGCCGACCATGGTGAGCCATACTCTAATGTAATCCACAGTGGAGAACGCGCCGCCGGTTTGTGTAAAGCGCAGCGTCCAGCGTTGACCATTGAAATCAACCGGAATCTGTCGAGTGAAGCGCACTTCAGGCCGGAGTTTTTTATCCCCCGCAGGAATAGTTTCATAGAGCAGACCTTGGGGTGAAGTTTGCACGCCATCGAAGATCTGAATGCGCAGCTGTTTTTCTTTCTCCAGATTGAGGTTACCAAGTATTCCCTGCATCAGGTCGTTCATCCGGTAGGGACTATAGACCCAGCCATAGATTGCAGCACGGCGCTGTTCTATTGTTTGGATGGGCATGTCTTTGCGGTACACCGGGGCATACATCAAGGTGCCGGCCTGAACTTCCTTGTCGGTTTCCTGAACCAAAACAACTTTGCCGGAGAGCGCAGCAGTATCAGTATCCCGCGCCCGTTCCATGGCCGTCCGGCGCACAGGCTCCGAGAGCATGTCATAGCCAAAGGCCCGCAAGTTACGGCCGGAAAACGGTTCCAGATAGATAATGGATGAGTAGATTTTCCGTTCACCATCCGGTTTCAGCTTGTACTCCGGGAAACCTTCACGGCGTATTCCTTGGACGTGTCGAGTCAGCTCTTCACGCGGGATTAAAAGCGAGAAACCAATGCCCTGAATCCCCGGAAGGCTTTTTTCAACTTTCTGGTGTTGGGTAAAAATACGCCATTCCTCGCGCGTGACCATTTCGGATGCATCAAATAACGCCGCACCGCTTTGCAGGATGCGAGCATGGTCATCAAGCCTGTAGGCAATTTTCTTTTGAATCTCGTTGCACCCAAAGGTGAATTCCTGCTCCGCAATCCTATCCACGCTCGATTTCATGTACAGCTTGAGAGTACCGATTTCTAGTGATCCGTCGGTCAGGCGATGAGTCTGGAACCCTCCGTTCTTTCGATATCAATTCTATCGCGGAGGAATTTCGCAAAGATTGGGTCATATTCGTCAACCGCGAGAAAATCTGGGAGTG
>CAIWXX010000112.1 GCA_903916735.1 uncultured Acidobacteriota bacterium | reverse complement strand
AGGATCGTTGGTCAGGCTGGGCGGTGCCGCGAACCGGGCGAGATCGGATCGCTATTGCGCCGGGAAGGACTGTATTCATCGCACTTGGCGAAATGGCGAGCTGAACATGCCAGGGGGGCCATGAAGGCCCTGGCAGGGAGCGATCGAGGGCCCAGGCCCAAGCGGCAAGCTGCTGAGATCGAGAACGAGGGTATGCGGCGCACAATCGGCCAGCTTGACAGGCGCCCACTGATTGGGATATATGGTTTGGTTTGCATTTCTTGGAGGAGCAATCATGAAAGAGAGTTATCCATGGTGGGAACTGTCTATTCGGTGTGCGGTGATTCCTGTGTTCTGCCTGATCGCGTTGGCCGGCACGCATATCTCTAGCTATGCCCAGAACGCAGGCGATCCACTTGCGGCGAAGACGCTCTCGCCGGAGGCCCTTCTGAGGCCGGATGGAACGATCGCGTTGGACGGCAAGCTGAGCGGGGCAGTGGACTTGCGCGGCTGGGACGTGACGCTCGATGGGCACCGCGGCCCGGTTCTAAAACGGCAGCACCGCGCGCCAGCCTCACCGCTTGCGACTGGCTGGTCCACTCTCGCCAACTACGGGCTGAACAACCCTGTGCGCGCCATGGCGGTGATCGGGAGCGATCTGTACGTGGGTGGAGAATTCACGCAGACAGCCGACGGGAGCGTGACGAATCTCAACTATATAGCCAAGTACAGCGCCGGCACGTGGTCTGCGCTCGCCAATCAAGGGTTAAACGACATCGTCTACTGTCTGGCTGTGATCGGGAGCGACCTGTATGTGGGTGGAAGTTTCTCGCAGACAGCCGACGGGAGCGTGACGAACCTCAAGTATATTGCCAAGTACAGCGCCGACACGTGGTCCGCGCTCGCCAATCACGGGCTCAATGGCGCTGCGATCACCATGGCTGTGATCGGGAGCGATCTATTTGTGGGTGGACTCTGGATCACGCAGACAGCCGACGGGAGCGTGACTAATCTCAACCACATAGCCAAGTACAGCGCCGGCACGTGGTCCGCGCTCGCCAATCACGGGCTAAACAACTTCGTCTGGACTCTGGCTGTGATCGGGAGCGATCTATATGTTGGTGGCTATTTTTCGCAGACAGCCGACGGAAGCGTTACCAATCTCAACCACATAGCCAAGTACAGCGCCGGCACATGGTCCGCACTCGCCAATCAGGGGCTAAACGACAATGTTTACGTTCTGGCGGTGAGCGGGAGCGATCTATATGTGGGTGGATTATTCACGCAGACAGCGGACGCGAGCGTGACTAACCTCAATCACATAGCCAAGTACAGCGCCGGTACGTGGTCCGCGCTCGCCAATCAGGGGCTGGACAACGTTCAGAATACCATAGCGGTGACGGGGAGTGACCTGTATGTAGGTGGAGTTTTCACGCAGACAGCCGACGGGATCGTGACGGGCCTTAACCGCATCGCCAAGTACAGCGCCGGTACGTGGTCCGCGCTCCCCAATCAAGGGCTAGATGACAGGGTCTGGACTCTAGCGGTGATCGGGAGCGATCTGTATGTGGGTGGATTTTTCACACAGACAGCCGACGGGATCGTGACGAACCTCTACCGCATCGCTAAGCTCACCTTAGGGCCGACAATCACATCGATCACATCCAAGACGGGCAAACCAGGCAAAACCGCCACAATCAATGGCGGCGGCTTCTCGGCGAGCAAGACAAACAACAAGGTCTATTTCGGAAAATACTCGGCAACCGTGACAAAGGCGAGCACCAGCAAAATCACGATCAAGATCCCGACTAAGTGCAAGAGCGGGAAGACATACGGCGTCTATGTCAATGTGATGGGAACCAAGACCAACACGATCCAGTACAAGGTGAAGTGACGAAAAGTACTAAGCGGCACGGTTTCCATTGAAAGGCGGCAGGGATAGGATATAGACATTTCCCTTTTCGCTCTGAATGCTCAAATGCCACCAACGTAGTAAATTGAGTATCCTCGCATGGATATTGGCGCCCATCCTCCGTCCCCGGGGACGGAGGATAGCGCAGCCTGTCATTATTTTGCAATGGTTGATTGTGAAACAGGATCAAAATGCAAACTTTCGGCGTACTGAGGTCAAGGCGAATCGAGAATTGGACAGGCTCGGCCTGGCAATCCGGATACCTGTGGTCCGGACTCTCACTAGTTGTTAGTTTATTGTAGTCGCTGGGCCAGAGCTTTCAATTGCGTCACGAATGCTGGAGCATGCCCGGCTTCAGCAACTGGGGCACATTTGTACATCCCCTAACCGACTGATTTCTCATAAAAATCGGCGACCTCATACATCTTCGAAGCATTAACATCTATAGAGCACAACTCAGTGGGTCAATCCCCCCGCAAATGGGCAATCTATGGGAACTTGAGAATCTATGTATTACGGAAACATCATTGAGTGGAAACATCCCACCTTCGATCGGAAACTCGGCCAACGCAAAAGAAATTCGTCTGGGCAAAGATCGGTTGACTGGAAGCATTCCGCCACAAGTGGGGAATATGACAAATTTGATTCGCACAGGCATGGGAGGTAATCAGCTATCAGGTAGTCTACTACTTGAGCTGGAAAATTTGTCGAGTCTCAGTAATGACTGGTGGATAATGCTCAGCTATAGGAATTGCAATGCTGCCTCCCTCCGGCAGTCGGCCAACCGGCAGTTCGTTCAGGTAAACTGTCCAATTCCGAGAGCAATGAATTCGGTACCACACTTGTGGGTCTTCTGGCCGTTCTACTATGACGACTGACATTGCCGTTGACAGTAAGGTTGCGTTAGTGCTCATCCGCGCTCCTCTCTCAGTTTGTCATGCGAACGTGAAAGTTCAGCCGCGCGAGGTACGAGCTTCGGCCGCAGCGCTTGGTTGGGCGGTTGACCCGGACTCAAGCACTGCTTTCGCATGTAATTTTAAACCTAGTGCTCCGAGAACCTTAAGAATTGTGTCAAAGCCAGGGCTCCGTTCCCCGGAGAGCGCCTTATAAAGACTTTCGCGGGAGAGGCCTGCATCACGTGCCACCTGAGACATACCCTTGGCACGAGCAATATGGCCCAGAGCCTTGGCTATGGAAGTAGCATCACCGTGTGCCTCTTCAAGGCAAGCTTCCAGATAAGCCGCCATCTCTTTCGGGGTACGAAGGTGTTCGGCGACATCGTAGCGAGTGGTAATGGTTTTAGTCATAATACGCTCCTATAGATTTCGCGCGAGGCGCAAGGCAGTTCTTAAGTCTTTCGCCTGAGTGTGCTTGTCACTGCCGGCCAATAGTATTATCACCTCACGTCCGCGAATTGTGTAATACAACCGATAGCCAGGCCCGTAATCGGTACGCAACTCTGAAACCCCTTCGCCTATGGGCTTAACATCACCCGGATTGCCTGCAGCTAGGCGTTAAATCCGTACAAGAATACGAGACCGTCCCTGGATGTCGCGCAATCCATCGATCCATTTGGTAAAGACATCTGTCTTGCGGGTTTTCATCACGTTAAAGTGTGTCCCCATGGCTACAGATTGTCAATGCTTGGTATTGATTTGCATGTGTGGGAGGCACAAAGGCAGAGATAACCGGCGCGGCCCGGTTGACGGTTGGAACCACCCGGAAATGCCGCGTCCGGGTTGAACGGCGGGTTAGGCAGTATCTCTACGGGTTTCCCCATCGATTCTTCCATATCTGTGCAGGCTTTGGCTTGCGTTTTCGCGTTGCAGTCTCCGCTGGAAATCCCAAAGCCACAACAGCCATGGGTTCGATGTTGGGTGGCAATTCGAGAAGTGCGCTGATGGCCTTGATCCTCTCGATCCGCGGCGCAACGCCCAACCACACTCCCCCTATGCCATGGGCCTGTGCAGCAAGCAGGAGATTCTCTACAGCGGCCGATGCATCAAGCCAGCCATAAAAGCGTAGAAGTTCATTTTCAAACTCAACACAGAATACAATCGCCTGTTTACAGGAAAGCAGCATCTTCCCTGCAGGGATAATCTCAGCACAGGCGCTTAGAGTGGCAGGATCATTGATTACAACGAACCGCCAGGGCTGTCGATTGTTGCCGGTGGGGGCACAGGTAGCACAATAGATGAGGTCATCCAGGACCGACTCGGGCACTGCAGCATCTGAGTACTTGCGTACGCTCTTGCGCTGGTGAATCGCTGTGATTACATCGGGAAAAGTCATATCTGGCATAGATTACCCCCATGTTTTCTCGCTAGACCATGGAAAGCAGTGGCAGGAGTGTTGGAGGGTAGCAATTGTGATGCGGCCTAGCGGCGAGGTTCACCGGACGTTGCCCCGCTGCGGGGCAACGGTACGGTGCGACCTCTGGTTCGACCATCTCTTTTCTCTACGCATGATTTCATCCATCAAGGTGTTTTTAAGATTGGGGCGGAGGAAATCCGCACTGATCGTCACCGAAAGGAACTGCTGTGCTGGCCATTTCTGTGGACGCTGTGTGCCCATACGGAATCGCGTTCTCAATCGCTTCCACACATCATCGTCCAGCCACATGGCAGGTGTGTCGATTGAGTCCTCCGCCATCCAATACACACGGCACTTCGGCCATCGCGACATGGCATGATACATGACGTTGGCGACGTTGATAGTGGTTTTCTGATCCATCATGTCGTGGTGCTCGTCAGCAGGATATAGGATTTTGCATTTTTGCTCTGAATGCTCAAATGCCACGAACGTAGTAAATTGAGTATCCTCGCATCGATATCGGCACCCTTCCTCCGTCCCCGGGGAAGGAGGATGGCACAGCGGACAATTATTTTGCTGGAGTCGATGGTGGAACACGATAAAAATGTAGACCACTGGCGGGCTGGTGTCAATGCGAATCGAAAAGTTGAATTATCAATGATCAGGTTGAGTATCAGATCGAGTTGGATGTGCCGGCGAAGGCGATCGTGGCCAACAACCACGACCTCTTCTCGTTCGTTCAAGCAGGTTTGTTCCAGGAAGATCTCTATTATCATCTTCGTGCTTTCATGATTCTGGCACCATCACTTCGAGACTGCCCCGAAGACATTCCCATGATCGCCCGGTTCTTGTGGAGAGCGACGACGAAAAACGAGACATCTATGCTGTCGGACGAGATCCTCGATTCGTATGAGCCTCAATTTCCAAAAACAAAAAGTTCCAGGGAGGTCCGGCGATTCATGAAGGGTGCGAATCAATTTTGAAAAATTCGACATGGGGATTTGTAATTTGACATATCTTTTGTATAGAATATTTCCGTACTTTAAATAGCCCGGGTTCACGGGACACATCTCAGTTGGAGGTATAGCACCATCGTGAAACTCCCAACAATGAACCGATTCACCACATGGATTATCCTCGCTCTTATTTCTTGTGGCGCTTGGTTATGTGGCTCAATGGCCACGGCTCAACAGCCGGCCCAAACTCAAGCCAACACAACCATCACGGCTCGAAGTGATTGGGCGGATGCAGTCATCTATTTCGTCATGATCGATCGGTTCGCCGATGGCGATCCGACAAATGATATCAACGTCGATAAAAAGGCCAAGGGAACATTTCACGGCGGTGATCTGAAAGGGCTGACTCAGCAGCTCGATGACATCGCAGGGCTTGGCGTGACGGCGCTCTGGATAACCCCTGTTGTCAAAAACATCGATGGATTTGTGACAGGCGCCGGATTTCCAGACTGGGCTTACCACGGTTACTGGGCCGATGATTTCTATCGACTCGATCCGCGCTTTGGAACCGAAGACGATCTCAAGGCCCTCGTGGATGCCTGCCATCGGAAGGGCATCAAGGTGCTCCTCGACGTCGTCTATAACCACGCCGGCTACAATTCTCACTACCTGACCGATCCCAAGACCAAGGATTGGTTCAGAACCGAAGACAAGGGAACATGCGGGAACGATGATGTGACGTCCTGTGTTTCCGGCCTGCCGGATTTCAAAACGGAACTGCCCGAGGTTGCGAACTTCCTGATGACGGCGCATCTCGGGCTGGCAAAAAGGACGGGCGTCGACGGGTTCCGCCTGGACACGGCCAAACATGTGACGCACGATTTCTGGCAGGAACACCGGCGGCGAGTCCGTGAAACACTCGGCAATAACTTTTTCCTCATCGGGGAAGTATGGGGGGGCGATCCGCAGGTGCTCGATCCATGGTTCGCCGGCAATGAATTGGACGCCGGCTTTGATTTCGCTTTTCAGGGCAATGTCGTCTCCTACCTTCTAGGCCGCGGACGCACAATTGCCTTCGACAGATATCTGAAATCGAGAGAAAAAATCCGCCCCGGGTATCTGATCTCCCATTTTCTTTCATCCCACGACGTTCCTGGAACGTTATATTTGTTGAATGGGGACGTGCCGCTTTTTCGCCTTGCTGCGATCTTGCAGATGACATGCACAGGCATCCCCATGATTTACTACGGAGAAGAGGTCGCCCGAAAAGGCGGGGATTGGCCTGATAATCGAACTGATATGCCCTGGGGGAATCGTCATATCGATCCCGGGGCCGGGGTTCAGCGGGACGAATCCCTGAGGGCTGATTACCAGCATCTGATTGCGATGAGACGCGCACATCCGGCACTCTCGCATGGCATTCATACAGGACTCATCACCGACGGCGATTGCCTGGTTTTTCTGCAACGCGATGCCTCTTCCAAGGATGCGGTCGTGGTCGCTGTCAACCGGGGATCGACGCCGGTGAGCATCAGTTTCACGAGGCCCGAGGAATGGGGGACTGATGCAGCGAAAGATATATTGGGAAACGTGCCGATCACCCAGGAAAGCACGATGATTCACGTGACGATCCAGCCGAAAGACGCTGGGATATTTTCAAGTCGTTTAACACAATGTAATAGTTCGAATCAACGGGAAACGGAGTAACACATGGCGCAAGTCATCATGAGCGATGTGTGCAAAAGGTACGGCGACATCTCTATCATCGAAGACCTCGACCTCAACGTCAAAGATCACGAATTCATGGTCCTTGTCGGTCCATCCGGATGTGGGAAATCCACGGCTCTCCGGATGGTGGCCGGGCTCGAGGAGATCTCCGGCGGCACGATTCAGATCGGCGAACGTGTCGTCAACAGTCTTCCTCCCAAGGATCGTGACATTGCGATGGTTTTTCAGAATTACGCGTTGTACCCGCATATGTCAGTCCGGGAGAATCTGGAATTCGGCCTGAGGATCCGGAAGATGCCTCCGGATCAGATCGAGTTGCTGGTCAATGAAGCAGCGCAGATGCTCGGCATCGATCAACTCCTCGATCGCAAGCCAAAGCAGCTTTCCGGAGGCCAGCGCCAGCGCGTGGCGCTTGGTCGCGCAATCGTCCGGAAGCCGGCGGTCTTTCTTTTCGACGAGCCTCTCTCGAATCTGGATGCAAAGCTTCGCGTCCAGATGCGCGCCGAGATATCGAAGCTTCATCGGAGGCTTAAAACAACCGTCATCTACGTGACTCATGATCAGATCGAAGCGATGACGATGGGGAATCGGATTGCCGTGATGAAGGATGGGAAGCTACAACAAGTCGGATCGCCGCTCGATGTGTACGATCGCCCGGAAAACCTCTTCGTGGCGAATTTCATCGGCACGCCGCCCATGAATTTTTTCCCGGCAACCATTTCCAACGGCAAGCTGGTTGCCGATAAATTCGTTATTCCCATCCCACAATCTCAGCGGCAGGCGACGCAGGGGAAGGAAGGCGAAAAGATTGTCGTGGGAATCCGGCCCGAGAACATCGTGGATCCGGGGAAGCAGACGCGCGGCGAAACGGCACGCATCACCGTCGACGTCGAGATCGTCGAGCCGCTGGGGCACGAGGCCGTCATTCATGGACGGATCGGCGATGATCTGCTTGTCGCGACACTCGACCCGCACCGTGCCCCGCAAGTCGGGCAAAGCTTCGAGCTGGTTATGGAATTGGACGCTCTTCATCTTTTTGACGTGAAAACCGAACGCCGCCTCGTCGGCTGAAAAAACAGGAGGTTTCTGATGATTCGTAAAATACTCGGGTTCATAGCGCCTGTCCTGCTGTTTGCAACGATCTCGAAGGCAGCGGAGATTGTTGTCTGGCATGCCTACCGGGCCGAAGAAAAAGCCGCGCTCGAAAAAGTGGTTGCCATTTACAATTCGACGAAAGCGGCCTCGGACGTGAAAGTGACGACTCTAGCCGTGCCTTACGACGCATTTGCCGATAAGATCACCGCCGCTGTTCCGCGCGGCAAAGGTCCCGACATCTTCATTTATGCGCAGGACCGGCTGGGCGGGTGGATCGAAGCAGGGAGTACGGTCGAACCGATCGATTTCTATCTCGATAAAGCGACCACCTCCAGGTTCATTCCAACAACAATGGAGGCCATGACCTATCGAGGCACAATCTACGGCCTGCCCTTGAACTATAAATGCATCACCATGATCTATAACAAGAAGCTGGTGGCAACTCCTCCGAAGACATCCGGGGAACTCGTCACGGTCTGCAAAAAGCTGACAAACGCGCCGGCGGGGAAATTCGGTCTTGTCTATTCGTATGCCGATTTCTATTACCATGCAGCCCTCATGAACGCCTTCGGGGGAAGGGTTTTCGATCCCGGCCCGAAACCGGTTATGAACAACCCCGAGAACGTGAAGTCGCTCGAGTTGCTGATGAAGTGGTTCAAGACGGACGGCATTATGCCAGCCGAACCTTCCACCGCGCTCGTGACCTCCCTTTTCAACGAAGGTAAAGCAGGATTCGTTTTTTCAGGTCCATGGTTCCTCGGCGAAATCTCCAAGACGATCAATTACGGACTGGCGCCGCTTCCGACGATTGACGAAGCCGGCGGCAAGCCCATGCGGCCATGGATGACCGTTGAAGGGGTTTACATCACGCCCGGCTCCAAAAGCAAAGATGCAGCCTTTGACTTTGTGAAATACCTGACCGACGTACCCTCGGCGAAAGTGCTCGCCATCGAAGGACGCCAGACTCCGGCAAACGCAGCCATCTATAATGACCCGCAGGTGGCGGCTGATGCCATCCTGAAGGCATTCCGCAAGCAGGTCGAAGTTGCCATCCCGATGCCGAACGTCCCTGAAATGACGATGGTGTGGTCGCCGGCGACGACTGCAATGAACGTCATTACAAAGGGGGCGGGGACACCGAAGGCAGCGATGGATGATGCTCAGAAGGCTGTCCTGGCATCCGTCGCAGCGCTCCGAAAGAAGTAGGCCTGCAATGAAAGCGCTGAGCGGCCACCGGCTACGGTTCGCAGTCGGCCTCCTTCTCGGAGCGCTCGTCGGGGTTGGCATCAGCTATCTGCTGCTTAAAGGCGCCCAAGCCCGGGAAGTACAATCGCGCGAAGAACGCCGTGCAATGGTTTCGCTCCGTGCACTGACGGATATCATCGATCGAATTGGTGGAACAGGCGACGGAGTCCGTCTGGCCGTGGCAACATGGCAGAAATCGAATCCGGGGCTCATCTCCATCCGTGTCCTTGCATTCGACGGCATCTCTCTTGAAGCTTCGACAGCCGCCGCCGACTCTGGTGATAAAGCCGCGCCACGAAGACTTGCGCGAGACGAGAAGTCCATTTTCGACCGCGGCCAGCGCCTGCGCGCAGCGGTCGAAACAAATCGTGATGAGGGTGTCTCACGAAAGGACGAAGTGGAGACGGAGAAACTGCCGGATGGGACTTTCTCACTCGCAGCGCCCGTCGAAAAGGACGGCGCTGTGATCGGGATGGTCGAAATCACGATGCCGATGTCGACAAACGCCCCTCAACCAAGCATTCTCTTCGCATTGCTGTGCCTCCTCGGCCCCGTGATCATCTTCTTCGGCTTATCACTTGTGATCGGGGATCGCAAAATCCCTCTGGCGATAGCAGCCGCCGTCTTGATGTTGGTTTCGCTCATCGGTTACGGGATGTACTCCGTCAAGACAATCGAGGCAGATGGACGAGCATCCGAATCGGCCGTCGCTCGACAGATCACGGCGCAGGCATCTGATGCGACCTCACTGCTCACATCGATGTCCCTTGATACATCCATCACCCCTGCTTCCTGGGACGCAGATCAATTCCGTCTCCCGCGAGGCTTGATCACCGACACCGGCTCGATTAACGAAGCGACGCTGGCAGCTCGTAACTCCGATAATTCGCACCAGGTGCGAAATGTCGTGATGGCACTGATCATCCTGACGCTGGCGATCATGATGTTGATCGGCTTCGGAGCCGTCTCACATGTCTTCTTCACCATCCGCAAACACGATCAGGCATATCTCTATTCGCTCCCGGCCATGCTCGGTATGCTCATCCTTGTGTTCTTCCCGTTTATCTACGGTATCGCTCTCTCATTTTCAGATAAGACAATCTACAGCACCAACAAGTCCATTGCAGAAACGTGGGTTGGGGTTAAAAACTACATCCAGATTCTTGGCGACTTTCACATTGCAAGCCAGGCAGCCGATGGCGCGCTTGTCTTCAACTACAAGAACTTCTACTGGACGTTCTATGTCACATTCATGTGGACGATCAGCAACGTGGCAATCGGCGTCCTGGTTGGACTGATCCTGGCACTGATTCTCAATACCAAGGGATTTGCGATCCGGCCGGTTTACCGAGTCCTGCTGATTCTTCCATGGGCCATGCCCAATTACATCACGGCGCTCATCTGGAAGGGCATGTTCCACCGTCAGTTCGGCGTCATCAACATGATCATCGAGATGTTCGGAGGCCAAGGCATCTCATGGTTCGACAGGCCGTTCACGTCGTTCCTCACGGCATTGGCGACGAACGGCTGGCTGAGCTTCCCGTTCATGATGGTCGTCTCGCTCGGCGCTCTTCAATCGATACCAGCCGAGCTCTATGAAGCAGCTCGCGTCGATGGAGCTTCGCGCTGGCAGCAATTCCGCGCCATCACGCTCCCATCCTTGAAGCCGGCCCTGATCCCCGCGATCATTCTTTCAGTTGTCTGGACGTTCAACATGTTCAATATCGTTTACCTGGTAACGGCAGGCCAACCGGCGTACTCGACCGAGATTCTCATCACACAGGCGTATAAGTTCGCATTCGAGCAATACCAGTACGGGTATGCAGCCGCATATTCGACTGTGATTTTCGGAATCCTCCTGGTCTACGGCACGATCCAGAACAAGATAACGCGAGCGACGGAGTCAATCTGATGAAAAAAAAGGAAATCGACGAACCTGCTCACTGGCCGCTGCACATTTTTCTCATACTGATGACCATGCTGACGGTCTATCCGATCCTCTGGGTCATCTCGATTGCATTTTCCGGGACGCAGAATCTCGCTATCGCTGATCTGCCGTCGAGTCCACATTTCTTCGACTATCTGCGCGCCATCACGCCCTGGCCGCACACATGGTCTTTCTCGAATTTCAAATCGGTCATGACGGATCAGCCTTTCTCGCGGTGGCTGCTCAACAGCGCCGTTGTGGCGGCTGCCACGACCGTCGTCGGAGTCTTCCTTTCATGCACAGCCGCCTACGCCTTTTCACGGTTCCGATTTCCCGGACGCCGCATGGGAATGATGTCATTTCTGGTCTCGCAGATGTTCCCGGGAACTCTCATGCTCATCCCGCTCTACATCATCCTCGTTCAGTGGCTGGGGCTGGGTTCCAACCGTTTCGGGCTGGTGCTTGTCTATGCCACAACCGCCATTCCATTTTGCGTGTGGATGATGAAAGGCTATTTCGACACGATTCCAAAAGACCTGGAGGAGGCTGCCATCATCGACGGGGCGTCGCCGGCGGTGGTGTTCTGGAGGATCGTGCTGCCGTTGGCCAAGCCGGCTGTCGCCGTGACAGCGCTCTTTTCGTTCATGACGGGGTGGAACGAATTCATTCTCGCCGCCACCTTCATGAACAAGGAATTGATGTACACGGCCCCGGTAGGGCTCAAGTTTTTCGTCGGCGGCTTTTCCGAACAATGGGGCTATTTTGCAGCGGGATCGATTATCGTTTCGATCCCTGTGGTCGCTCTTTTTCTGTTTTTGCAGAAATACCTGGTATCCGGCCTGACGGCCGGGGGAGTCAAAGGCTAGAGTTTTGTCTTTAAGAAAGGAGATATTTCATGAGGCAAAGGCTACTACAAATTTTCGTGCTCTGTGCGGTGTTGGCATTCGTGGGGACGCTCGCTGTCGCGCAGGAAGTCGCGTTCAAGGATCCGACTGGGGATGATAACGGACCGGGTACATACACCTACCCGACCGATAGCGTCTACAAGCCGGGATCCTTCGATCTCACCGATCTCAAAGTGAAATTGAACGGATCAAAGGTGGACTTCGATGTCTCCGTCAACTCGGCGCTCGAAGATCCTTGGAAGATGGGCGGCGGCTTTTCCGTTCAGATGGTCTTCATCTTCATCAAAACCGGAACTGAAGGAGGCTTCACGAAGGGTCTGCCTGGCCTCAACATCGAGTTTGCCCCAACCGACGGATGGGATCGATGCGTCATCCTTTCGCCACAACAATCATCGCGTGTCAAGGCTGAAGTCGACGCCAAGGTGTCCAAGGATTTGGCGCCATCGGTTTTGGTTCCGGTCCGGACGCGTGGCGCCGGCAGGACGATCTCCGGTTCCATCGAACTGAAGGACATCGGACTGGGAGACCCAACAAAATGGGCCTATCAGGTCTGTATGCAGTCAAATGAAGGATTCCCGACCGCCACCGATCTTCTGTGCCGCAAGGTCAACGAATATGAAGGGCAACACCGATTCGGCGGCGGCAACGACGGTGAATGCGATCCACACGTCATGGACATCCTCGCCGGTAAGGGCGTCGGCGACAAGAGCGAGATCGATGAGCAGCATAAGATGCTGGCCTACGAGTGCAATTCCGACGGCACAGCGAAAAAGCTCGCAGTCCTGACAATGGTCCGCAAGTAAAAGGAGAAAATGATGAGTCTAGGAAAACGAATACTCCTGATCGTCTTGGCATTCCTTGTCGCGGGAGGGGCTGCGATGTCCCTCGCCGAGGATAAGTCCGGCTTCTACATCACGGGTGATACATATACGAAGTGGCTTTGGGGCAATCAACGCGATCAAGGATCCCTCTACAACTTCACAACGGTTCCAGGCGAAGGCTACGGCAACAACGGGCAAGGCTCTGAAGTGGAACTCTACCTCAAGGGCAAGCTCAACAGGAAAATCGAAGTTTATGCCCGCCTCCACAGCCGGTTCAGTCAGAACTTCTGGACCAACACCGGTGGATGGGGTGGCCGAAGCGACATACAAAACGGATGCACTTCGGGAGATTGCGGTGAGTTCGATCCTCGTTCGAATCAGTATGTCAAGCTTCGCGGCGTGGCTGTGACTTTCACGCCGGGCTATTCCTGGCTCGATGCGGCAACAATCGGCTGCAACGACTGGGGGCAGTTCGATCCCATCGTCGTCGGACGCATTCGATACATCGACCGTGACAACGTGGCCGGACTCCTCTTCCAGGGATCAGCAGCCGACCGTAGGTTCAAATGGGATGTCGGACGAATCTCTCTTCCCAAGCTGTGGGCGGGGCCGAACTGGTCCTCGGGCACATACCACGCATCAGACGCTTCCTATGCCCTTCAGGGGAAGTTCACAGCCAATTCCCAAGTCGACGTGGGCGGAATTCTCAACTGGGTCAATGATCAGGAAATCAACGCCACGGACTGGAATCTCGACAACGGTCGCGATCTGAAAATGCGATTCCGCAACACAGTGTTCGGCATCAAGGCCGGCGTCCACCCCGGCTCCATAATCGATCTTCGTGGCGCAGTTTATCACTCCAAATCCGAGACGGCTGATGATTACGCTCCGGCGTCTTTTGGATTGGGAGGCTTCTCACCGATTCCAGCCGGCAAGCATGACGACAACACATTCAAGGTTGATGCCGATATCAACGACCCATTCAACATGGGCCTTTCCTTCAACGTCGAAGCATTCAGCATCGGCGCCGAATGGGTTTCAGCCATGGCAGCCCGACGTGAATCCGACGTCCTCTTGACCGAAGGTCACGATAGCGCCTACGCTTTCCCAGGCCCCTCCAACGCCTCCTACGGTGTTTTTTCGGGCAACCCGACCCGCATCGGCTTCGGCGGATGGGACGGCAATGCTCAACAGGTCGCGACGCTGAATGTCGACAACGAATTCACGGACTTCGATGAGCCGATGGCGGAAACTGTTATCGGATGGAAGGGCGTCACGTTGGTTCCAACAATTTCGAAGGGGAATCTGGACCTCTCTGGTGAATACTCCTACATTTCATACAACACCAACTGGCAAGCCTTCGGAGACGACACGCGTTCAATTACAGACACACTCTACCCCACCATGGAGCTCGATACGGGCGTCGGCCATAACTTCCGATCTGCTTATGCGCCGTTCCAGGACAAGAAAACTCAGATTGCCCTTGCCAAGTTCAAATACGTCGGCAATGTGGGGAAAGGCGTCGATCTCTTCGGCAAGATCAAGTACATCAAGGAAACCGACAATCGGATGAACGATCTGAGGTACCTGCCGTATAATTCAGATGGCTCTGCGCGGTATTACTACGGAACCAACTCCACATCCGGTTACTACAGCGCACCTCCAACCATCACCGTCAATGGCGTCACCGGCTATCAATGGAAGCCGTTTGATTCACTCTCCGATGATGATCGTGATCTGAAATACACGACGTTCCAGATCGGCGCCGGCTATCAGCTCTTCGAAGAACTGTATGGCTCCGTGTCTTATCAGTACTACCACGCCGACCTAATGGACGGAGACACGGCTTTCCAGGCGTACAATCTCCATGAAATGGCCTCTGGAAAATCCACCAAGAACCAGTTCGTCATCAAGGGAAAATACAACCTTGCCGGAGCTGAGCTCGGGTTTGAGTACCAGTACAACAAGGGAACTTTCGAGCCTGATTTCGGCGGCGGCTTTGTTGTGAATTATGCCGATGCGAAGACAGCGGCGGATCACAATGTCGCGGTCGGGTCAAGGGGATTCTTCGGCCGCTACGGCGGATGGAACAGCCTTGAAAAGCGCGATTTCAGTCAACAGAGAATCAAGGCTTTCATGAAGGTCCTTTTCTAAATCGATTCGGATCTTTTTCAGGCCCGGCGGCATATGCCGTCGGGCCTTTTTTCCAGTTGACGGTGAAGAGTATAATGAGTAGACCGGCAATCCGAGTGTGACCGGTCAGTATTGAAGTGAGGTATTCAATGAAACGGCATGCCTTTTTCCTGTTGTTCATCGCGGCATTATTCGGAGTGACGGCTTTTCCGGACGTTGGTTTGGGGAATGAGCCCAAGACGATTTTTACTCTGGCTGATCCTCGAGGTGACGATCATGGCGACGGATCCCTCCGTTATCCACTGCGTAATGACCTCCACACGGGCGATCTAGATATCATCTCGTTCTCGGCTCGCCCTGAGTCCAACGGCACGCTATTCGAAGCGGCCTTCGCCGGGCGTATCGCGCCGGCGGATCGCACGACGATCGATCAAATCGGCGGGACGATCCAGGACATCGCTCGATTCGGGTTCTATACCCTCAATATTGACATCTATATCGATACTGATCGAATCGCCGGTTCCGGCCATACGGAAATGCTCCCTGGCCGCCTTGCCGAGATCAACCCGGCGAATGCATGGGAAAAGACCATCTGTTTGACTCCGCGCCCTTTCGATTCACGGGAGGCTCTCAAAAGGATCTGGGCGGGCAAGGCGAAACAGGAAATGAAACTGCGGGATGGAAGAATTGATGATGAAAAAATGGCCGTCATAGAAAGCGATATCGCCAGAGATGTCGCCATCAATGTTTTCTTTCCAACCAAAATCTCGGTCATGGGATCGAAGATACAGTTTTTCGTTCCAGCGTCATTCCTTGGAAGCACGGCAAAGGCGACATGGAGTTACGTTGTCGCCATCACAGGCGCAGATATCGAACAGAGATTTGATTTCTCAAAAGCGCTCAGCATACTCGATTCCGCCAATAACCGCTTGATGAATCTTGCAATCAGCCCCGGTTTGTCGAAAGACAGATTTGGTGGCGGCCGCGAAGGCGATGAGCTCCAGCCACCTCTCGTCGACATCATCGCGCCTGCAGGGATGCAGCAGGAAAAGATCCTGAAAGATTACGATCCGCGAACAAAGCATTCGGCTCAGCTGCCGGGCGTCGTGCCGGCCGAGCAGGCTCCTGCCCCGCAGACAAGCCCCGCGATCAAGTAAAACTTTCCACGGAAAAAGAGGGCGGAAAGAAAAACTCCGCCCTCCAAGCATTCCCTCATCTCTTTGACAGGGGCTATCCTCAATCTCGGCGCTTCATCGGCGGACGTCGGCTGCCGTTCGCCGATATCAATTCGGTCCGCATTCACCGGATTCGCCAGATGCCGGTTGTTCGCGGCAGCAGCATGATGCGCCAGGAGCCTGAGCCGCCGGAAGGATCGCCGACATAGGGATCGGCGAAGATCTTCTCAAAAGACGCCGCCGCGAAATTGTACGGTCCACCCGTCACAAAACCATCGCTCAAATTGTGCACGACCAGCACTCGTTCCTGGCCATCGGCACGGATGAAAGCCAGGATGGGATCGTACCCGGTCGACTTCGTTAACATTTGAATTCCGCCTCTGGTGAGTGCCGTCGATTTTTTCCGGGCGCTCATCAGATCTCGGTAGCGTGACCAGAGCGACTTGCTGTCTTTCATCTGCAGAGCCACATTGGCGGTTTCACGGCCGGGAGCGAAAGAATACCAGGATGTACCGGTTGTGAACCCTCCCCCGGCCGAGTTATCCCACGGCATGGGCGTGCGCTTGGGTTCGTCCCCCGAGCCCGTCCCATTCTGGATTCCGACTTCTTCGCCATAATAAATGAATGGTGATCCGGGCATCGTCAGCAGAATGGCAGCGGCATTTCGAAGTCGCCCGGAATTGTTGGAAAGCTGGGTTGCCAATCGGACTTGATCATGATTGGTCAGGAAGGGAGCATCGGTGGCGCCGGCCGGATACGTCGAGAGAATTTCCGCGATTTTTCCGGCGATGCCGATTGCCGACCCGGATTTGATTCCAGCCAGAATTCGATCGGCCAGTGGGAAATCGAAACTCATGCAAAGCTCGTCTCCGCCAACTACCTGCGCAGTCGAACCGTAGTACGTGGCAATAATCGGAGTCTCGGTCCAATTTTCCCCGACGAGAGTTGATTCGGGCTTGTTTTTCCTGATGTATGCCGAGAACTCCTTCCAGAATGCATGCGTTTCGGGAGTGTCCTGCTGTCCTGTTTGAGGCCCGTCTTCGATGATATAACGCGATGCGTCAAGACGAAAGCCATCGGCTCCACGGTTCAGCCAGAGCAGAGCATCCTTTTTCATGATCGACCGCACCGCCGGGGTCCGATAGTTCAAATCCGGCATGCCGCTCCAGAACAGGCCGTAGAAGAAGGCTCCGTTTTTCTTATGCCACGCCGGATAGTCGCCTCCCCAGGGTTGCTTCCAACCGGGATCCGTTTGACTCCAGATGTACCAATTGCGCCGTGCGGATGTCGGTGAAGAAGCGGACTCGATGAACCATGGGTGATCGGAGCTAGAATGATTCATCACATCATCAAGAATGACCCGAATGCCTCTCGTGTGAGCCTCCTGGCAAAGCTTCGTGAAGTCATCATTCGTGCCGTAGTCCGGATTGATGTTTTCGTAGTCGGCCGTGTCATATCCGTGATAACTCGGAGATGTGAAAATCGGCATCAGCCAGATCGCATCGACTCCGAGATCGCTCGTCGTCTTTGGATTTCCATCATTCAGATAGCTCAACTTGGAGATGAGCCCGCGAAGATCTCCGATCCCATCTCCATTCGAATCCTTGAAGCTTCTCACGAAGATCTCATAAAAAACCGCGCCTTTGGACCAGTCGTTTTTCCATTGAGGAACACCGCTCACCAATGCTGAATGGCTTGGCCGCGAATGGTTGATTCCTGCCGGGCGAGCCGCGCAGGTCGTGAAAGCGAACGCGAAAACGAAAGGAAAATGCAAAAACCTCATTGCAAATACCTCCTCCGAGTGTTCCCCACTCCACACTTGAATCCTACATCCTCTCCAGAAGGCGCACAAGATGCGGATACCGTTTCGGCCGATGCCCAAGTGACGAAATCAATCCGAAAATAATATAATGATCAATAAGGCTTGGTGCCAGAAAAGGATGACTCAGCATGAGACCACATTTAGGATTTTCTTCTTTGATATCTAACCGGCGAAATATCGACACGAAATGGCAAGATCTTCGGAACATGCAGATTCCATCCGAACCGACCATTGCCGGCACACACTACCTTCCGTTCCTGCATTCCTCCCTTCCTGGCTTCCTGAGAGGTCCGGAGTCGCCCCGGGGGTGGAGCGGCCACCATCTTTGGTTCTGGCTCCGCCAGGCTGGGCTTTTTTTTCAATCGTGACATGAATAAGGATCGGCATAGATGAGCGGATTTGACGCCGCACGGTTTGCAGCGCTGATGAAAGACCTGCTCGCGCATCTCCTGAACCGCCCGGCGGATCTATTGTCGTTCGACGCCGTGCGCAACCATTTACGGCTTAAGAGGGTCGTCGATCATGGTATCGTCGAAGTCCCTCTCGACCGGATCGTTGGGACGCTCGGGCGGGAACGTGAATTCAATCGGGCGTTCCTCCCGCGCGACGAATCTCTCCGCGCACGATGGGACGACATCAAGGATCTCGCGGAGGGGCATAAGGGGTTCCCGCCGGTTGAGCTCTATCGGGTCGGAGATGTGTACTTCGTTGTCGACGGGCATCATCGTGTTTCCGTCGCCAAATCGATGAACGCTCAGACGATCGAAGCGCAGGTGAGGGAGTACATAACACCCGTCCCGCTCGATTCGGAAATCTCCATCGAAGAGCTGCTCCTGAAGGAGGGGCTCGCTGATTTTCTGGAAACGACCGGCCTCTTTCCGGAGTCACCCAACGAGTTCCGCGTAACGGTGCCGAAGGGATACGAGCGATTGCTCGAACATATCAGCGTGCACCGATACTACCGCGGCATTGAAACGGGACGCGAAATTTCAGAGAAGGAAGCCATCGAATCCTGGCGCGATTCAGTCTATCGGCCAATGATCGACATCATTCGGAAAAGCGGTGTCTTGGAGGATTTTCCCGAAAACACTGAAACTGACCTGTACCTCTTCACGATGGATCACCTCCACTACTTGCGCGAACAATACGGGCAAAAAACGGTCACCCCATCAATCGGCGTCAAGCATTTCAAGAAACAGAATCGCGAAGATAAAAAATCTCGTAAAAAGCCTGCCAAGAAGGAAGCGTAAGATTGGTGTGCTGCCGGGGAAATCCGTGCATAAAATAGTAAAAATTGTGACAGGGCAGGCTCGGCATAACCCTGTACTCGTCGGTATAAAGCGTAAAAAAAAGGCAGCAAACCGCTCGCGATGCCAAATGCGGCATGGGCTCTGGCCAGGAAAAGTCTGGGTGGGAGAGACTGCCGGCGGGCCGGGAATACGGAGCCGCTGGTCCGCACAGCGCAACAGCCATCGGTGGAAATTAGGAAATATAAAATGTAAAGACACGGTCCGGCCCATGGAAAACCCTCATCGCATGGGGTGCGGACGAGGTGAATTCGGACCTCACGGGGATCGTCGGCTTCACGGCTGACGAAACGGGCATTCTCTTAGTCACCAGTGTTGGGGCAAATGCCGAGCGTCTTGTAGAGGTGAACCTGCGCACAGGAGAGCGGAAGATTCTGGGCGAGGACTCTAATTTCGATGTCACAGGCGTGATGATCAATCCGAGAACCAGCACTTTGGAAGCTGTAGGCTACGATAAAGAAAGAATGACCTGGATATTCACTGATAAAGGAATCCAGGCAGATTTCGACTACCTGAGGACGATCCGCGAAGGAGATATTTGGATTAGGAGCCGCGACCGGTCCGGCACTATCTGGCTGGTAAAATACGCCGCTACTAACAGCCCAACGACTTATTTTCTTTACAACCGATCCGCCAGAAAGGCTTCATTTCTTTTTTCCGAAGATCCGAAGCTGGAGAACACAGTCTTGGCTCCCAAGACACCCATCCAATTCAAAGCCCTCGACGGCATGACCATATACGGCTATCTCACATTGCCTCCGGGCGTGCCTGCACGTGGCCTGCCGCTAGTTGTTATGGTGCATGGAGGCCCTTGGACACGGGATGAATGGGAGCTCGATTTCCCAGTGCAGTTACTGGCCAATCGCAGCTATGCCGTCCTCCAAGTGAACTTTCGAGGGTCGACGGGCTATGGCAAGGCTTATCAGAATGCCGGCAATCTGGAGTGGGGTGGAAAGGTCATCCAGGACTTCGTGGATGGCAAGAACTGGGCCGTAGCCCAGGGTCTGGCGAATCCCAAGCGGGTATCCATTATGGGAGGAAGCTTCGGAGGATATGCCACCCTGGCCGCCCTTGCATTCCGGCCCGAAGAATTCAGTTGTGGAATAGCAATCAATGCATCGAGTGACCTCAATCTATTAATGGCAACAATGCCGTCGTATTGGACCGTGAGTCGGGCGAGGTTTGAAATGCGGATGGGCAAGGATCCAGAATTCCTCAAACAAATCAGCCCGTTGACAAGAGCCGACCAGGTCGTGAGTCCGCTGCTCCTGATTCACAACGCCAACGACGTGCGAGTCACTAAGGAACATTCCGACCGCATGGCAGCCGCACTGCGTGAACGTGGCAAAGATGTCACGTACATGCTCTTTCCTGACGCCGGGCACGTGAGCGCGGGAATTCCCATAAATTTCCTGAGGCGATGGGCGGCTATCGAAGCCTTCCTGGGCAAGCACCTCGGCGGGCGAGTGGAACCCCCTGGTGAAAATGAGAAATGGGAGGCACTTTTAAAATAGGGGTCTTCGGCGGAATTCGTGGGTTGAGTGAATGGCAAAATGTCGTTTCCAGGCCCTCCAGCAGGGTCAAAGCGCATATTGCAGGCCAAGGTGTTTTCCGTGCTCAGATCCAAGAGCATCACGAACGCGCTCCCGAAAGGGAGCAGATGAAGAAAAATCAGGGGATTTCGATCAGTTTTGCCTGGGCAAGCCATTCGATTTCACCCACAGATTCTGCTGAGAAGGCTCTTATTTTATCCACACAACGGCGATCCTTGAAGGGATCACATCATGGAGGGAACGATGCCATGCCAGCCTTTCTTCCGACAGCGAACCGTGTCTGCCAGAGCAGTTGAGTTGAATCCACGACAAACATCGAATCCGACTGACACCTCATCGTCTTCATCCTGGCACCAAATTGGTCGGGTCAAAATTAATAGAAATTGGTGGTTGACGCCAGCCAATAATAGGAACATCCTAGTCTTATGAAGACATGAATTTCGGGTGGCCATTCATAGCGAGGATGCAGATGGTTCTTCTGAAAATCGATCAAAAATGCCCGGTTCCGATCTACGAGCAAATCTATCGGCAGATCATCGCCCTTATCGAAACCGGTTCGTTGTCAATCGGATTCAGGTTGCCCGCGAGCAGGGATCTCGCTCAAAAAGCAGGCGTCAATCGTTCGACTGTGTATCGAGCCTATCAGGAGCTGTGGGCGCTCGGCTACATTGAAAGCCAACCCGGCTCCTACTCAACAGTTCGGCGTCGCACCGATATTGTGCGGCTGGAAGACGAACCTCGATCGAGTGTCATCGACTGGGATGAGGCATCGAGTCTGCCGAGCCGCCGGTTGCATGGAGAGTATGCACATTTTTCCAAACATCAGCCGCCCATGAAACAGGATCATCTCATCAACAAGGATCGCCTTGTACCGCCCCTGCCAGAGGTGGCCGACCCGGTGGTGGCGGCTGTTGAAAGCCTGCGCGTAGTCTCCGTTGATGTGCCGCATCAGCGTCCGCAACCCTCCCTGCGGCGTTTCGCACAAAAGGTGATAATGGTTCGGCATTATACCGAAGGCGTGAACCGTCATGTCACCATTCTCAACCAACTTCCCGATGCGATTCAGGAAGCCGAGAGTCGATCATCCTCTTCCAAAAAGACAGGCATTCTGGCCACGCCTCGGGACATGACGTAGTAGATCGCTCCATCGAATTCCACCCGAATCGCCCGGCTCACGTAGGGAGTCTACGCACAGTCTCGGTGGATTGTCAAGATAATTGAAAAATTGAAGACACGGTCCTTGCCCGACGCTCCGTTCGAGTGGGCGGGGGCTGGAAACGTGGCGGTTTGGGCCATCGCGCCAGCCCTCGACCCTACCGGCCCATATGGGCTATTGCTCCGGAATCAGACGATCCAATTGTCCGGCCAGATAAAGCGGCAGGGACAGGAGGGTAAACGATACGGCTTGTGCCTTGGTCTTGCTGCCGAGTTCAACGGAGAAGTCGCCGATGGACGGGCGATCCATGTTGAAGCGGACCGCAAAACGCCGCGCTTTCTCAGCCAGAAAGACGTGTATGGATTTGAGGCTGCCCGATGTGCCGGCCCGCACTTCCACGGGGATAACGTTTCCGCCATGGGTCCAGAGATAATCCACCTCCGCATTCGCGTTCTTCGCCTCCCGGTGCCAGTAGAACAAGGTGCGCTCGGCGAAGCAGGGGCCGATGGCACGCAGCTCCTGACCGACAAATTGCTCGGCCAGACTCCCCTCCTGAACGGTCAGCAGTTCGGAATCGTCAGGCAGACTGAAACCGCACAGGTTGCCGCACAGCGCGATGTCCAGCAGCAGCGGCTTGAAGTGGCCCTCCGATGCTTCGGCCCCAAGAGGCACCCCGTTGGCCGAGCTGTGACGGACCAGGGAAACGAAACCCGCGAGTTCGAGCAACTCCAGCGCCGTCCGCAAGTCCCCAGCCCGGGTCTCGCGATCGATGTTCACATAGCGCACTTTCCGTCCGATGGACAACGGGATATGGCGCAGAACACGGCGCATGTTGCGATGCTGCGCACGCGTGCCGTACTTGGCAAAATCGGCCTGCAACGATGCCACAATGGATGACAGCACACGCTGAACTTCAACCAAGTCCCGCCGCTCCCGGTAGGCCTCGACTGCCGCCGGCATGCCCCCGATGAAATAGTAGAGGCGGAGAAGTTCCCGCAGTTTGACATCGGCCGTCTCGATGAATGAATCGCCGACATGATAGTTGTCCAGCCACGTGGCAAGCCGGTCCTCTCCGAGCGCCGAGAGAAACTCGGAGAAGGTCAGCGGGTACAGGTGGAGATATTCGACGCGGCCCACCGGCATGGAATACTTGAATTCCCGCAACGCGAACTCCAGCAGAGAACCGGCGGCAATGACATGCAGACCGGGAAGCTGCTCCTGGAAATAGCGCAAGCAGGCGATCGCTTTCGGACAGGCCTGCACCTCGTCCAGAAACAATAGGGTCTTGCCCGGCACCAAGGACTGATTGAAATACAGCCCCAATTCCTGAACGATCCGTTGCGGTTCCATGCCCTCGAACAGCCGATGCAAGGCTTCCTTCTGTTCGAGGTTGACCGTCAAGACCGAATCGAAACACCGGCGACCGAAAGCCTCAACGAGAAACGTCTTACCCACCTGCCGAGCCCCACGCACGACCAACGGCTTCCGATCCACACCATCCTTCCAAGCCGCAAGGTCAATTTCCAGACGTCTTTTCACAGTTCAACACCATTGGATAACATTACAGCACACGCGCTGACAGGATTGGAATATAGGCATTTGTTTTTCCTATCTGGATGCTCAATTGCCACGAACGTAGTAAATCGAGCATCCCCGTGTCGATATCGGCACCCATCCTCCGTCCCCAGGAGGATGGCACGGCCGGCTGTCATTTTGCGATGATTGATTGTGAAACACGATCAAAATTTAAACTTACGACGCACTTGTGTCAAGTCGAATCTAAAATTGGACAGACTCGGCCTGAAAATCCGGATACCTAAAGATAATAGGAATCCGAAAAATTCGGTTGGGGATTGGGAGAATCGAATGGGATCGGCGGCGGGGATCGCGATGGAAGTTGCAGAACGTCGAAATGGTATTTGATGTGCTTCAATATCTTAGCCACCAGATTCGGCTGAGCGCGCGCCTCGATAACGGAAACCACTTTCAGAGTTGCGCCGCATTCGCATAGCAGGGGATCCGCCTCGAACACTCTTTTAATACGCCCATGTCTTGCGTCCTTTCTTAATCCAGTCTTCTTCGGATTCGGCAGGCACGGATTCAACTGTTACGCCGGAACCCGGCATCGAATGAGCTTTGGCGGCTTCCCCGCGATAAACATTCGAGTACACGCCATTATAGTGAGTCAACTGCATCTCCTTCTCCGGGACATGGGATGTGAGGCGGGCAATCCATTCGAGGTATTCAAAAGACCGCGAGAACGGTTCGAAGAGGCCGCCGGTGTCGCGATCCGGCTTCGGTGCCCTTGGCGAAATACGTGTGATTCCTCACCCACGACGAGCCGGCCCGCGGCGGCCGGTGCTCGAATCGTGTAGAGCCCGATTTCAACGATCTCTTTCATGTCCCTGACAGCGGGGCCGATCCAGGCATCGAATCCCGTATGTTTCCACGACAATATCTACGAGATCGCGGTTGATCAGTTCCCTTTTCAACGGCATTGAGAAAAAGAAATATAAAATGTAAAGACACGGTCCCACCCACGGCCATCAGCGTTTATCTGAGGTTGGGTCCAAAGCTGAGAGCATATTGATCTTTGGCGGTATAGTTCCTTAAATTTTTTATAGTAATCATTTCTACTGGCTACCCCTAATCCAGTTTCTTTACTGATCGCCTTTTTGTTT
>CAIWXX010000111.1 GCA_903916735.1 uncultured Acidobacteriota bacterium | reverse complement strand
TTATTAGTTTTCTTTTTTCATTTGCTTCAAGCCGGAAGCACTTTTTCGCACCAATCCTCAGCCGGGCTTCCCGGATTCTTGTGACTTCTAACGCCACTGCCCGAAATCCCAGGACAGGTCTGTTCAATTCCAGATTTGCCTTGACATCAGTCTGCCTCATGTCTACATTTTGACAAGGATTTTCACCCGCGCCCATCCTCCGTCCCTGGAGACTGAGGATGGATGTCTTCGGCTGTGTCAGGGCGCGTGACTTCTGCCGGAGGCCGGAATTATCGGGACGAGCTATTCGAGGCGCGCAGGGGCGCAGGAAATCAATCTCCTCCCTGCGGGAGCTGAAAAATAATTCCGGGGTTTGATGAAAAAGAGGGCGAAGCCTCCTATCGAGCGGCACGAGGCACCCCGATAAAGCGTTCGCCCTCTATTGCTGAATACAGGTTATCCGGATCGTTCTCTCTCAGAAACGCGCGCCGAAGTTGATACCGACTCTGGTATCGGATCCGTCTTCGAAAATTTTCGAGATTTCAACCTCTGTCAGGAAGTGGCCGAATTCGATTCCGCCGAATGCATGGAAGACGGCCTTGTTATCGGTAATGGCGGTGAAATCGATATCTCCAAGGTCGCCGGTGATGCTCCCATGTGCAATCCCGATTCCAGCGCCGCCATAAGGAACGAGAGAACTCTCGGTATTCGGTCTGATTGTGACATTTCCGAAGAACTCGTAGAGATTGAAAGTAAGTGTTTCAGTCCCTCCCGGAATTACTTCGCTGGCGCTGATTCGCTGGTAGACGAATTCAGGTCCAATCTGGAGCATCGGCACGACATCCACGTCCAAACCGGCGTGATATGTGAGGCGATCCGCGAAGCCGAATGGATCGCTATAATCACCGTTAGCGACGATACCGACTTTGCCATAGAGATGAACATCATTTGCACCGGCGCTTGCCGTGATGCCCAATACTGCCACTGTTACCAGAAAGATTGTCAATGCTTGTTTCTTCATCACTTCTTCTCCTTATGTGTAGGACGTTAATTGACTCGATTCTTCTTTCGATCGGATGCACCCATACGCATTCGATCGCACAATACCACGCAAACCCCTCCCATCACAATGATTGCTCTCACAAAAATGGTTCTTCATTGGAAAATCGGTGGTGATAGGGATCACTGTCGAGTGGATCGTGTATGGTCTCATTTGTTGACTCTATGCCAAAAAGCATAACATACCATTCATACGTCGATCCCTCATTGAGTGTACCAGAATTTGTTGGACGTTGTTTCAGGTTAGAATCCGCTTCAGTATCAACATACCTTGAATTATTACTGTCGAAAAATTGAGCGTCAACATCATGCCGCCAATAATAGGAGAAAAGAGAGGCCTAGCGCTGCATAGCCGCAACCAAACAAGCCGGCATTGACAACCATCGCACCCGAACCTCTCAGGAATGCAGGAAGAGAAGAAAGCAGGAACGGATTTTTATGTCGACCAGCGGTAGTGGTTTCATAAACCGTTCCTGCATTCCTTTCTTCCAGGCTTCCTGAGAGGAATTCACGATTATGCCCTATCACAGGTCTTGCCATTTTGTGCACAGATTTCACCGATTAGACAACTAAGTTCCGGTCTGGAGAGAGCAAATCCATAAGAGAACCTATTAACCCTTTCTTATGATCAGGACAGAGCACAGAACCACCTTCATTATTCTGTCACTTGGTTCTGGAGGATCAATAGACCCATCCAGGCGTTTAGGGCGTCGATGCCCCTTCGTTCATCGATATGAATGCGCCGGTTGTTTTTGCGCCAGAGCTGTATGCGCCCCGCTCGCATGAGTTACCGAGGTTTAGAAGGGCGTTTCATCTTCCTCTGGAGGCAGATCGGCTTCATAGACAGGATCCTGGAAGGGACTCGATATAGGTTCACCCGATATCGCGGCGCCCGGCGCGGCGCCTTCACGGCGTCCCAGCATGACCATATTGTTGGCGATGATCTCGACCGTATATCGATCTCGTCCTTCTTTGTCTTTCCATTTGCGCGTTCGCAGCTTCCCTTCGATGAAGACCTGCTTGCCCTTATCAAGGTATTTTTCACAAATTTCCGCCAGCTTGCCGAAGACGACAATGTTGTGCCATTCGGTGCGTTCCTGTCTCTGCTGTTGCTTATCGGTGAAATTCTCTGTTGTCGCCAGGCTGAAATTCGCCACCGACAAGCCGCTTTGTGTTTGTCGCACGACGGGAGCTTTGCCGAGATTTCCAATCAGCATGACCTTGTTCAGGCTTGCCATGGTTTCTGACTCCTTCTTAGACGAGCAACCTATCGAGGCCTTAGACCGAGGTCGGCCAACCGTTGCTTTGCGATCCGCGCCTCATCGGTTGTCGGATATTTATCGATCAGCAGTTGGAGGACATTGACGGCATCAGATGTTTTATAGAGTTCCAGGAGAGCGTATCCTTTTTTCAGCATGGCGCTTGGGAGCTTGTCCCCTTGTGGAAAATTAACGATCGACTTCGTGAATTCCTCAACCGCTTGTTCGTACTTCTTTTGGCTGTAAAAGCATTCGCCGATCCAGTATTGAGCGTTATCGGAGAGTTGGGTTGTCGGATAGGAGGTAAGGTACTGCCGGAAACCTGCGATGGCGAGGTCGAAGTTGCCCTTGATGTAATCGGTATAGGCTGTGTTATAGATCTGTTCAGGCGGAGGGACGCCGCTGGTGGAAGCGGTCGGTGTCGGCGTTGTTGCAGTCGGCAGGCTGCTGAAACTGCCCGCCACCGGGCCGCCCGCGGTTGGCGGCTGAACGGTTGGCGGCGCCATCACCGGTTGCGCCAGCTGGAGAGAGATTTTATCGAGTTGCGAGTTGGTCGTCTGTATTTTTTCAGTCATGACCTGCATCCGCTGCGAGAGATCATCCACCTTGAGCGCGATGTCGGCGGAATTTTTCTGTATGCCGGACATCTGCTGTTGCAGATTCGCCTGAATATTGACCATCTGCAATGTCACATCCTTGATAGATTGTTGGAGTGCCGCCATCTGTTTCTGGATGTCTTTGACATCGGTCTGGAGTTGATCCATTTCCTTGCTGGCATGACAGAAGATACTCGTCCATACCATCAGTACGACCATCATTAGGGCTCGCTTCACGTCGCCTCTCCTCGCTGGAAAAAAAGGAGGCGGAACTCATGGCACCGAGGTCCGCCCCGTTGTATTCGATTACTTCGCGATCACCAGAAAAACGTCTCGCCTGTTCTTGGACCACGCATCTTCGTTGTGGCTGGGATCTTCAGGCTGGCTTTTGCCATAGCTGACTGTTTCCATCCGGGAGGGATTGATTCCCAGATTCACGAGATAGCTGTACGCTGCTTTGGCGCGGCGATCACCGAGTCCGATGTTGTACTCTTCGGTACCTCGTTCATCGCAGTGTCCCTCGATCCGGATCCTCAGAGTTGCATACTTCTTGAGCACGCCGGCGTTCGCATCCAACGTGGCAATGGCGTCGGACCTCAACATCGCTTTATCAAAGTCGAAATAAACTTTCTTCAGCAGGCCGCTTCGATTGATTGCATCGAGATCACCCGAGATCTCACCCGCCACTTCTTCCTGGATCGGTTTCATGACCGGCGTTTCAACCGTTGGCGCTGTGGAAGAAGGAGCTTGCGCGTTTTCTTGCTGCTGTGGAGCCGAAGGCGGGGGGGTCGGCTTCTTACAGCCGCCAAGATAGCCGATAAAGATGAAAGCTAAGAATAGTGCCGTGAACCTACTTTGCATTTTTTTCACTCTCCTCTCGAACGTCCATTATGTAGCACATAGATATCGAATTCGCTTGAGGCCAACCATCTTGAGGGAACCCGGCCCCGCGATTGAGCCATAATACATCAGGCGACGGTGGGGTGCAATATCTTTCCGCTCCCCCTAATCCCGCGGTAAAACCTTCTTCCCGGCTAGCGGCTCCATCGCGGCATTAAATTCTGCCCGTCAGTTGTCAGCGGCCGCAGATTCCCGCCTTCGAAATCCGCGCAGTAGATCTGGTAGGAGCCGCTTCGGTTCGAGGCGAAGATGATATGCCGTCCATCAGGGCTCCACGACGGGTTCTCGTTCGCGCCGTGTCCCGCCGTCAGATTGACGAGAGATTGCTTGGTCAGCCCGACTTTGATGACATTGAATTCGTTGCCCTGCCTCGACACGTAGATTATGTACTCGCCATCAGGTGACCATGTAGCCGAGTCGTTGTATTCACCGGTTTGCGGAGCCAGTTTTCGGGCGTCAGTTCCTTCCGCGTCCATGATATAGATTTGCGGCATTCCTCCACGATCCGAGGTGAAAGCCAGCATACGTCCGTTGGGGGCCCATGTGGGGGCTGTATTGATGGCGTCATTATTCGTGAGCCTTCGCATTGAAGAGCCGTCGGGGTTGGACAGGTAAATTTCGCTATTTCCATCGCGGCTGGATGAAAAGGCGATCTTGGAACCATCCGGAGAAAAGCACCCCGATGTGTTGAGGCCTTTTGTCGAGACCGGGGTCAGCTTGCCTTCATAGATCGAGTAGAGGAAGAGGTCCGGGTTATTACTCCTGTAGGATGTAAATGCGATGTAACGCCCGTCCGGCGACCATGCCGGCAGCATGTCCGGGACCTTGTTGAAAGTGATCCGCGTCTGATTGGAGCCATCGTAGTCCATCACATACAATTCACGGTTGCCGTCCCGAGTCGATATGAATGCAATCTTGGAGGTGAAGAGGTTCTTTTCGAGCCCGATGACCCGTTTCACAATTTCGTTGGCCATCTGATGTCCGATCAGGCGAGCCACTTTCATATCGCCGCCGTAGCTCTTTCCGATCACGAAGTTTTGGGCTTTGACGTCGTGCAGGCTGCCGGTGAATGTCAGGCGATCGCCGGCGCGAGTCGCTGAGCCGATGAAGAGCAGATCGGCTTCGAGAGAAGCCCAGTCTTTGAACTTGATGTGCTTTTCATCGAGCGTCGGGATGAATCGATAGTGCTCGTGCGGGATGATGTTGAAATAGCCCGAGAAGATCAAGTCGTTCCAGATCGTGTCGTGAATCGTTTTGGACGCATCGTAAAGTGTTGCGTCGCCGGCTGTAACCTTAAAATCCGGAATCGCAATATTAAGCACCTGGACACCGGTGGATGTATCGATGATCACCCCTTGTTGGGCGACGGCGAGCGCAGCGACTGCCAAGCTCAGAAAAATCGTTCCGGCTATCCGTCTCATGTGAACCACCTTTCCCTCTTTCTCTCTCTCTCCGCGGTGAGTATTGTACTGATGAAATGGCGGTCCATCCGCTTTTTTTCCCCAGGCCTGCCCACTCACGCGCGTCCTTTTCTATTGTTCATAATGAAATCTGAAATGCACATTCAGCGTGTCTTCCGCGTAACCTTGAGGCAGCGGAGGCATCGGGTTTGAAGCATACACAGCCCGCTGCGCTGAAAGGTCCAATGAACTGATGCCACTCGATTCCTCCACTTGCACATTTGTCACACGTCCATCCCTCAGGATCTGAAAAAAAATGGTGACGCGAAACTGCCCGGTGACCTGCCCGACGACAAGTGATTGGAACCAGTTGGATGAAATTTTATCGCGGACTCTCTGCAAGTAAAAAGCAAAGGGAAAGCCTGAGAGGCCGCCATCTCCTGAGCCGGCGCCCGTACCGACGCCCGTTGAGAATTCTGCGCCGTCGAATGTGCTTTCAAGTTTTCCCGCCGCTGCCGCCGTCGGCTTCGTCGTCTGCTGTGATCGAGTCTCCTGGCCTGTGGGTTTCTTAGCGGGTTCGGGTTTCTTTGCCGGGCGAGTCTTATCAGGATAGGTCAACTTGGGCTTGGCCGATTCGGCCGGCGGTTCTTCGGCCTTCGGTGGGCCTTTCTGCGCGGGGGCAGGCGATGTCGATTTTCCTTTAGGTCCGCCGCCGCCACCGCCGGGCAGAGAAACCATTGTGACGAGAATTGGCGGTGTCGACTGGCGCATCATACCGGGCAAGGTGACAGCGGCGCCCAGAAGGCCGATGTGAACTCCCAGCGAAACGATGACCATCATCCGAAAGGTGTCGGGATGCCTCTGCGGGCGTTCCGGAAACTGCAGCGCGGTGCTCACCTTTCGCGTTCCTTGCCGGGAATCGGCTCAGTGATCATCCCGAGCGTATCGATCCCGGATTTCTTTACCTTATCCATGACTGTGATCACATACCCGTAGGGCACATCTTTGTCGGCTTTGAGAAAAACAACCTTGTCTTTCCTATTTTGAAACATCTCTCGAAGCCTCCCTTCGAGAAGATTGATGTTGATGCTGGACTGCCCAATGTAGATGTAACGATCGCGATCGATCGTGATGATGACGCGTTCCTCGTCGAGTTGCGCGCGGGTCTCGGCTTTCGGAAGGTTGACGTCGATCCCCGATTGCATCAGCGGCGCCGTGACCATGAAGATGATGAGAAGCACCAGGACGACATCCACGAGGGGGGTGACGTTGATTTCCGCCATATGCGCACGGCGGCCCCGGCGATCCTGCAACGTCATGCCCATCCTTCGTTCCTCCCTACTTAAATTTAGAGATGAAAATTAAAAAGGCAAAGTGAGACTGCAGTTCGATCATATGATGAAATCTTCAGGAGTGGTGAAGAGGTCACGAAATAATAGGCAACCACCGGTGAACACAGGCCCGAAAAAATGTGTTCTTGCCTTTCTGGATTCATCAGTGGTTCCATCCGGTAAGCCAAGCCATCTCTTTTCGATTGATCAATATGCACCTCGGTTGCTCGGGAAGCTGCTCGGATCGTTTGCCGTTTGCCTTGGACAAGATTGCCTCCGCACTCGTGCATCGCGGATCTCATGTGAAATTCTTTTCGACGATACTTAAAAACTCCATCGAAAAGTCGTCCATTTCAGCGGAAATATTCTTGATGATATTCAGGAAATAATTATAAGCTATGACCGCTGGGATGGCGGTAAAAAGTCCGGCTGCAGTTGTGATGAGAGCTGCTGAGATGCCGGGGGCCACCGTCGCAAGATTGGCCGAGCCCTGGAAGCCGATCTGCTGGAAAGCATCCATGATCCCCATCACTGTGCCGAAAAGCCCGACAAAGGGCGTCACTGAGCCCGTTGTTGCAAGAAACCCGAGGAGCTTTTCGAGGCGGTTGATTTCACCGCTCTCGGCCCTTAACATCGCGCGATTGACAGATTCCAGATTTCTGATCAGCATCCGTCCACTGGCTGGAGTCTCCCCGGCATTGAGTGACAGACCCTGCCCGGCGCTCGTTTGTGCCACTTGGATCTGGTAATTCAATTCGGAGAACCCAGCTTGGAAGATGGCCACTAGCGGCGTGTTGGGAAGTTTCTCACAGATGACCGTCACTTCGGAAAACTTGCGGCTCTTTCTGAAGATTCGAAGAAAGGAATCGCCTTCTCTCCTGGCTCGAGCGAAGAGAAGATAGCGACTGAAAAAAATCGCCCACGAGACGACGGAGAAAAAGAGAAGGACCAGCAGCACCAGTTTTGCTGTTGGGTCGGAGTGGCGGATCATCGAAATAATCTGCCAATTGAATGCCGAGGATGCGGGTTCCTGCAGCGCCTGCACGCTCAGGCCCATGTTTTCTACCACCGTAGCAATAATTTCCATGTTTACCCCTGGATAATGTCGGAAAATAACACATTCTTTTTTAGAGTGTCAATGCAGGGAGGCTTCCCCTCAGGGCAACGTTACAGTCAAGCCGGTGAGTCATCAGGTCATTTTGAATTGGTGAAGGCTAGGAAAAAAGCAAAACGTCAAAAGGAAAACCTCAATCAAAACGCTCCCATAAATTTCCGTTTTTACTTTTTGCTTCGCAAAACCAGAACATTAAACCCCGATCGCCCGCGCTCGTGCTAAGTGTCATGATCCGTTCAGATTCTCCACCACTCTGTGAGTTCGGTTTCCTCCCCGGGACTTCGCCCATGACGGAAATGAAACCGGGGCTGAAAAAAATCGCAGGCCGGTCATAATAGAAAGAGATCTTGCAGATGGGATGAAAATTTCATATAAGATAGGCGGGAAGAGGAGAGAGCATGAAGTTTCTAGTAGTCGATGACTCATCTACGATGCGGCGTATCATCATCAACGCCCTGACAAAAATTGGCCAGAGCGAAGTGGTCGAAGCGGGAAACGGGCGAGAAGCCATCGAGAAGATGGGGGAGGGGGGCATCGAGTTTATTCTGACTGATTGGAATATGCCTGAAATGAACGGACTCGACTTCGTCAAAGCCGTCCGCGCCAATCCCAGCTGGCAGAAGATTCCGATTTTGATGGTGACAACCAACGCGGTCCAAGAGGAAGTTGTGGAGGCTGTGAAAGCGGGAGTGACTGACTACATCGTCAAGCCTTTCCAGGCAGACACACTCAAAGCCAAGATCGAATCACTCCTGAAGTAGCCGGGAGGCGGGTCATCATAAGGCGACCGGCTTTGACGCGAGCATCTGCTTTTTGGCTTTTCATAGTCTCCAGTGCAATCACCTCATGTCGGATCGCCGCACCACCGCGACAACCTGACGGATCCAGTCGACCGCACGTGCCGGCAGCAATCGCCTCTCTCGAAAAATCACTTCCCGGTTCGACCATTGGATTCCTCGCCGTCGATACGGAAACTGGAAATGATGTCCTTTCGAACGACGCCAACCGGCGGTTGACGCCTGCATCCAACGAGAAGCTGTTCACGACCGCGGCGGCGCTGGAAACCCTCGGTGCTGATTTTCGCTTCACCACGGAAGTGCGCCTCCGTGAACGGTCAGGACGAATGGACCTTCTCATCGTCGGCTTCGGCGATCCATCGATCGATGGGTTCTCCGGGGCTTGCCCCGACGCATTTTTTTCCGCCATCGTCGAAGCCCTCCGTCGAAGCGATGTTGGTGAAATCGACGGGGACGTCATTTGCGATAGTTCTGCATTCCTGCATGATGATTATTCTCCGGCCTGGCAGTTGGAAGATGTCCGACAGCCGTTCGGTGCTCCTGCATCTGCCATCTGTTTCGATGATAATTCGGTTCGGGTCTTCCTGTGGCGCTCTCCCGGACAGAAAAGCGCACATATCTGGTCATCATGGCCTGCGCCGGTCTCCGCCGATCTCCAGGCATCGGATCATTCTCAGATTTTCTATGATCGGAATTTCCCTGTTTCCCCGCTGGTTTTGACCGGATGGATCGAGACGGATAAAGTTGAAGGCCGGTCGATACCGATTGCACAACCGGAGACTTACTGGGCGGAACGGATTCGGGAATTTCTGATTAAAAACGGCATCAGGGTTTCAGGCAGTGCGCGCGAAATGGCACAGCCGCCCATTGGGAGTGCCGATGCAGATGTTGTTATTCCCCAGCCTCAGGATCGGCTGCTGTTCCTCTGGCAATCGCCTCCGCTTCGAGAGATCGTCTTCGAAACCAATAAAAGAAGTCGTAATCTCTGGGCGGAACTTATTTTTAAGAGGCTCGGCTTGGAAGTGATGGGGGAGGGCTCGTTCGAAGCCGGAGCCGACGCCGTTACGCTGTTTGCCCGGCACATCGGTATAACCGAGAATGAGCTCGGAGTTGTCGACGGCTCGGGGTTGGCACGAACAAACACCGTCACATGCCGGGCGGTCGTCAAGCTGCTTCTTGACATAAGAAAAGCTCCTTATGCAAAGGATTTTATGGATAGCCTGCCTGTATCGGCTGTCGATGGCACATTGAAGGGGCGGTTCGTCGGCACTCCTCTGGAAGGCCGCGTCTCGGCGAAAACCGGACTCTTGCAGGGTGTCAACGCGCTGTCCGGTTATCTCCATTTTTCGCATGACATCGCGTTTTCGATCATTGTGAATGGAAGATCCGCATCGGGACCGGAAGCTGCCGCGGCCATCGATGCGGCCCTTGTCAAGCTGGCCGCGATGATTGAAAATCAGGATGAGCCGAAAAATTGCCCGTGATGTACTTAATGAACGCGACATCGAAAGGAACAATTGATGAATCTGCAGGAAGCACTCAGCACAGCAATCGGGTTTGAACACAAAGTGCGTGATCATTATGCGCAATGCATGCGGAAAATAGCCGACCCGAAAGGGCGGAAGATTTTTGAAACGCTCGCCAAAGAAGAACAGGGGCATGTCACATATCTGGAAACACGGTTGAGCGAATGGAAAAAGACCGGAATGGTTGAGGACGCGGAATTGCCGACAATCCTGCCTCCAGCAGCACGGGTTGACCTCGAAGTGAAGAAGCTGAAATTAAAAGCGGGTCATGTCCCGACGGCTCCGAATCCGGAAATGGAATTTCTCAAACAGGCACTTGAATTGGAACGCACCACGTCTGCCTTTTATGGCGGGCTCTTTGATCAATTGGAGCCGCGCTTTCGTCATATGTTCGAGCGCTTCTTGGAAATCGAACAGGGACATGTTTTGATCGTGCAGGCTGAAATCGACGCTCTCGCCGGGCTTGGTCACTGGTTTGATTTCATGGAATTCACTCTCGAGGGAGCGTAGAAGAAAGTCAATGTCAAAGGGTGTTCCCCAATTCGCGCGATTAGAATTCGCGGATCGAGGAAGTAAAAAGTAAAAAAGCAAATGCGGAATCGACCCACGAAGGAGGGAGTCCCTCAGAGGTCAGTGAGCGCGGCATATTGGGGTGATGAATGATTTCGTTATATCAAGTGAATCGCGAGGGCGATGAAAAGCCTGCGCCTTGGCCGGAAGCCGGCGCGGATGTGCGCCCAGCGCCTCTCAATGGGCACGGATCTACCTTTGACTTTTTGCTTTTGCCTTTTGCCTTCTCGAAATCCGCGGCTTAGGCACGGATTTCGGATGCTCTCCTGCTCTGGACATCGTTCAAAGTAGTGTGGCATATTCAGGCTGAATATGACCTATGAATAACAAAACGGCGATCGACTTTCTCGATAGGCTCGAAGATCGCGTCCTCATCTGCGACGGCGCGATGGGAACGATGCTCTACTTAAAGGGCATCTTCATCAACCGCTGCTTCGATGAATTGAACCTGTCTGCAGCTCATATCGTGCGAGAGATCCACAAGGAATATATACAGGCCGGCGCCGATGTCATCGAGACAAATACTTTCGGGGCGAATCCGTTGAAACTGAGAACGCATGGTTTTGAAGACAAGATCGATGATATCAACCTAGCCGGCGCCCGGCTCGCCGCCGAAGCGGCAGGAGATAGAACTTTCGTTGCCGGAAGCATCGGCCCGCTGGGAGCGCGCGTGGAGCCGTGGGGGAGGATCCGATTCGACGAGGCGATCGGGTATTTCAAAAGACAGGTGAAGCCGCTTCTGGAAGGCGGCGTCAACCTCTTCATGCTGGAGACCTTTTTGGATTTAAACGAAATCCACGCCGCCATTCTGGCTGTTCGTGATCTCTGCGATCTCCCGATCGTGGCTCAAATGACGCTCGAGGACGACGGCAACAGCATCGAAGGGACAACGCCCGAGGTCTTCTGTTCGACGCTTGACGAGTGGGGGGCGGACGTTGTCGGCTGCAACTGTTCGGTCGGACCGGCCGTCATGCTGGAATCCATCGAGCGCATGGCGCAGGTCACCCGGAAGCGCCTGAGCGCTCAGCCGAACGCCGGCAAACCACGCACTGTCGAGAATCGAACCCTGTATCTTTCATCACCCGAATACATGGCCACATATGCGCGCTTTTTCATGCAGGCCGGGGTCAGACTCGTTGGAGGCTGTTGCGGGACGACGCCTGAGCACATCAAAGCGATCTCATCCGCGGTGCGATCGCTGCAGCCGGGACGGAGCCGTGTAGAGATTATTGCGCCGGTCGAGGCCAAAAAGGAGATCGCTCCGATTCCTCTCGCCGAGAAATCTCTGATCGGCAAGAAAATTGCTTCCGGCGAATTCGTCATCTCGGTCGAAATCGTTCCTCCAAAGGGTTGCAATCCTGAGAAGACCATTTCGGCTGCGCGCTATCTCCGGGAAAACAAGATTGATTCATTTAACGTGCCTGATGGGCCCCGAGCCTCAGCGCGCATGAGCGCTCTTCTAACGGCGGCGCTCTGCCAATCACAGGCCGGCATCGAAGCGATCTTGCACTACACATGCCGCGATCGGAACATTTTGGGAATTCAGTCTGATTTATTCGGCGCCTGCGCGATTGGCATTCGGAATATTCTGGCCGTCACTGGAGATCCGCCGAAGATGGGTGAGTACCCAGATGCGACGGCTGTTTTCGATATCGATTCCATCGGCCTCGTCAACGTCCTTCAAAACCTGAATCGCGGCCGCGATATTGGTGGGACTTTCTTCGGTAAGCCTGCCGGGTTCGTCATCGGTGTGGCCGCCAATCCGTGCGCCATCAACATCGAAGACGAGGTACGGAGATTCGAATCCAAGGTACACGCAGGCGCCGAATTCGCAATCACACAGCCGATCTTCGAAGTTGAGGCACTGGAGAAATTCCTGAAGAGGATCCAGCATTGCCGGATACCGGTGCTCGCCGGCGTCTGGCCGCTCGTCAGCTACCGCAACGCGGAGTTCATGAACAACGAGATCCCGGGTGTCGTCGTGCCGCGGAGTATCCTCGAACGCATGAAATCCGCTCCGACTCCGGAACGCGCTCTCCGCGAAGGTGTGGCGGTGGCGAGGGAAATGATTGAATGCATCCGTCCCTGGGTGCAGGGGCTTCAAATCAGCGCACCGTTTGGGCGGTACGAATTGGCGATAGAACTGGCGAGTGGGCTGAGGGGCTGACGGGTGGTGAGTGAGACAAAGAGATTCCAACGTTTGCGTGTGTGGTTTTCACTCCAGAGTTGCCGTCTGATTGAGATGTGTGATTTCTACAGGGCTGATTCAAGGGAGGCGGAAAAATGAAGCGGTTTATCTTTCTATTGCTGGTTTCGGCGGCTGCGATCGGTTTCGCTCAAGATCGAGTTGTTTTCAAAAATGGAAATCACCTCGATGCTCGGGTGCTTTCCATCGGCATGACGACGATCACTCTGAAAGCGAGCATCGGTGAGTTGCAGGTTCCGAGGCGCGAGATTGAGACAATAGTTTTTAGCGGCTCAATGGTGACAATCGGCCTCGCTTCCAGCGAGATTGTGAAAGGAATTCTGTCGGAAGACAGCGCGCTGTCGGTCAAGGTGGAAACAATCACCGGTCCTCGAGTCATCAATCGTTCCGATATCGCGTCGATGGAACCGGTTGCCAAGATGAGTTTCGACGCGATTGGGCGTGAATCTGCCGATGCCTCTCCTGCGGCCGCCACCGGCAGTGTGCCTCTCCTTCGTTTTTTTGCCGTCGACAAAAAGGGGACCCCCATTTCCGGATGGCGTCCCACCGAGATCAAGTTCAAACTTGACGAGGTTGAAACCCCTGTCGCCTCCGTGTCAGCAGCAGTTCCGGGGAAGATCACGCTGGTCCTCGACACCAGCCTCTCGATGAAATCCTGGATGAAAGAGTTGACATCCGGGCTGGATGCTTTTCTTCATGCCGTGCCTCCCGGCACCAAAGTGCAGATCCTCTGTTTCAACGATGATGTGAAGCTCCTTGAATCCATTTCCAATCCCTCGGAGTTGGTCAATAAGCTGGAGTTCAAAGGCGGCTCGCTCCTCTACGACGCCGTTGCCGCGGCTGTTGGTCAAGCGACGCATGACCAGGAGGCTCTACTGCTCATTACAGACGGCAGCGATACGGGAAGTGCGATTGTCTCTTCAGTAGCGCTTCAAAAGGTTGAAGCGACCGATATTCCCTGCTACACGATTGGTATTGCAGCACCTCCAACCGGATCAAAGGATAGCGGCAACGCCATCGATAAGGCCTTCCTGGAGGACCTCGCGAAGATAAGCGGTGCCGCATTCGTCATGAAAGATCCGAGAAAAGCCGATAAAAATCCGGACCTCGCAACCGTGCTTAAACAGATCGCGGCGGAAATGGCCGCAACCGATTCCATTCAGCTCGTCAACGGTTCAGCGATCGCTCCAGGATGGCATCAAATAGAAATCGATGTGACCAGAGGCGGCGTCAAGGTTCATTGTAAGAAGCAGGTGTTTTATGGGGCGAAATAGAGGATTGATCAACAGGGCTTGAGCGCCGGCTGTATCCGATAATGGTTGGAGTCGCTATCCGTCGTCATTTGGCGCGTATATTATGATCACAGCAGCCGAAACTTTACCGTTCAACGATCGCACTGTCCAGGATGATCGATAGAGATTATTGCCTCTCGCCGGATCTGGAACTTACAACTCCGAACTCGTTATTCTATTGAACCTTGTACACCGCGAAATTCCCTCGCTCATCGGTTGCCTTGATAACAACAAGCTGACCTGGTTGCTGCTTCGGCACCTCAACGGTTTCGTCGATTCCGTCAATGAGGCCGTCTTTTGGCGGCAGCATTTGCCATTTGCCTCCATTCACAGACAGCTGGATGTCGTGGATGGGGCTGAGCGAATCGGAGATCGCGAACGATGTGCTGCCGGCTCCGAGAGGAGTGATACGAGGCGGCGTATTATCGATGAGCAGCACCGAAGATTCGCGGCTCGCCGTCATCGCTTGTTTGGGTGGATTCGAACGTTCATCGCTAACATCGATTTTTATTCTGTAGGTGCCATCGGGCAGGGTTGTAGTATCGATGACAAGGGCGGTATCGCGGTAGGCGCTTTTCAGGCTCCTCCAGTTTTTCTCGTCAATCTGCTTGAAGGAGATCTGATAAACAAGGTCATCATTGTTTGGATCTTCCGCAGTCCAAAGCACGGTCTGCATTCCTCTCACGAAGAGCCGCCTCCCTGTCGGAGTTCCTCCGGCCTGAATCGCCGCCTGCGTGGTTTGCTGGCTGTCTTTGTTCGAACCGTCATTCGGATCGAAATCAGTGCCGCCTTGATATTCGCCCTCGCCCGTGCTGAAGCTCTTTTGGTAAACCTGGCCGGGGTCGCAAAGCGTGGTGGATGTAACGATTGGCGGTGAATTGCGCTGTTTATAGCTGATAGCCATTGTGTCCATTTCGGCAGGTTCCCCCTGGGCGGCTGAAGTGAAGGCTGCCTTCCACTGCAGATAGCGTGCCGGAGGGCTCGATATCTGATCGCCCTCCGTGTTCTTGAGCGGGATCGACCAATCCGACCACGTGGCATCAGGCTGAGCTGTATTGCCTGAGCGAGTTGAAATGGAGATGCCCGTGCCGCGGGCATGCCATCGCGCCACACCCCAGACGGACGGAGCGACGGCGTCGAGCACATCGGAGAGGAAACTGCCTTCGCGGGCCGGCGCGTCGCTGAGACGATAAAGGGCTACTTTGTTGTTGGTACCGCAGATCACCCTGTCTTTTCCATAGCGTACAAGAACGCTGTCTTGTTCCGCATCGAACTCGGCGGCAAGCCCTGAAACACCACTGCTATCCACCCAGTACAATCGTCCCTTGTTGCCTGTGCCCACGACGAGTTTGCCATCGGTCCAGTCGGCGACGGCGTAGACAGTCTCATCAAGGCTCCGCCACAGCTCCTTCGTGCTTCCGTCGGGAAGCAGGAGTGTCACGGCGCTCCGTGCCTTCTTTTCACTGACAATCGTCCTCGCCTGTCCGGCTGTGACCGAAACGCTCGCGATCGCCTCGCTTTCAACCATTGTGGTGACAACCGGTGTGACACCCGTCGTCGATGCGCTGGTTGTTGTGATCGGCTGGTTCTTCATAGCTGGAGGAGGCATGGGCTCAGCTTCCCGGCGTGCATCTGTTGCAGCGATCAGAATGGAACCATCCGGCCGTGGCAGAATCGTTCTGACCTCGCGCAGATCGGAGCTCCAGATGGCCAGAGCTTTTCCGGCAGGCGTGATTCTGTAAAGGGCTCCACGCGTGTCACCGCCAGCCAGCAGATTGCCTGATGAATCGAAGGCAAAACTGACGATGTTGCCATCCCCGCTCGCAAAGAAAAGACTCGCCTCCTTCGACTTGTTGATCTTTCTGATAATTCCCCGATCGCCCGTGCCGGCGTAGAGATTCTGTGCCGTATCAAAAACCATTGCCCAGATGTATTTATCGTCTGTCGTGGCGTAGACATCGCCCTTGCCGCCGGCATCGATCCGGTAAATCTTTCCATTCGGAGAGGTCGCAGCGTAGAGCGCCCCGGCAGCGTCAAAGGCGAGGGCCGTGACGTGTGTCTCATCGGAATCGAAGAATGTGGATGACTTGCCGTCCGGTGTGATCTTGATGACCCGCCCTTCGAATCCTGTTCCGGCATAGAGATTGCCGGCGGTGTCGGTGACCATGCACCATATCAGCGCTTCGGGCATGGTTCCGGCATCGACCACGGCGTTCGAGAGGCGCAGAACCCCCTCAGCGTCTATCGATACATTAGTGGTTTCTCCCCTGAGGAAGTCCTGGTAGCTGTCTGATGTGAACGTCTTCACCTGTCCGGCTGGAAGAAGAGATGGAATCGCCAATGCGATGAGTGCGCACAGAAGAATGGTGCCCCGCTTGTTCATGGGATCTCCTACGATCTATTGGTTGATATTAAAAATCCTGGATCTTGATCTGAAGCAGCCGGTATCCGTCGATAGAGTAGTCGGTCGGCAGCTCTGCATCGAAAATCGGTGAAAGGTACATCCGCCGGGAGCTGAGGGTGTTGCCGCGAGATGTGATGATCGATGCCGCCGAAGGCGGGAGATCGCTCATATCTTCGCCTCTCATGACAAGCCCGGGTCGGCGGTCGAGCAGGCGGAAATAGATGTGGTTGTTTCGCCGTTGATTGTTGAGAGTCCGGATGAGCTGGCTGTAGGTTTGTGGGTACAGATCCCCGCCTTGGAGATCGGATGATTCGAGGGAAGTGAGAGTCTGGCCATCGCCGATATACAGAATCAATTCCCCTGGCTTGGCGCTCTTAGGCATCTCGAATGACGCCTCTTCCACAATGGGTTCGTCGTTCAAGCCACGCAGGTGAACCTTCATCTTGACCGTGCGCCCGGGTCGATACGCGGTCCTGTCAAAATCGATCCGGTCCAGGCGAGCGCTCTTCTGCGTTTCCTCGGCATGCACCTCCATATCGATGCTGTTGACCGTGACGGTCTTGTAAGGATTATTGAGGATATAGTAAAGCGCCGTGGCGAGCGTGTAGGCTACTCCATTCGCTGTGTTATCACCGGCGAACAGATCGCTGACGATCACCGGGGTGCCGGTGTCGAGATTGATGGATGCCGACATTCGGAGTGTGTTCTGACCGAGAGCACGTTCGCGAGAAGTGATCGCTGAGAGGGTTGCCATCAGGGCCAGAATGTGCGTCAGGTTCTTGTCCGAGACGATCTCAAAACGATACTGCTCCTTCGAGTTCATGCTTGTCTCGATGCGAATATTCATCGGGATCATGCGGGCTCGAGTCCCGATCCGCCCGGCGATCGCAGAGGATCGATCCTGTTCGATCGTACCCACGACGGTGGTTGTGGAAGCGATCTTGAAGGAAGAGTTCAAGTTGGGCAGAAGCGCAATCACTTCCGCTTGTGCCATTGGAAACTGGGTCGGTCCCATATTGAAGACAGGATGCCCGAATGCATAGACGCGGTCTTTGTCGATGTAGGTGACAGTTCCAATGTAAGAGAATTCCATATCACCACGAATGAGCTGTACCGAAATTGCGGAGCCTGGCTTGAGCGGCTCGAGGCTCTGATTGATCGCCTTCTCGAACGTGCCGTTCGTATTGCCGCCGGCGATCGGAGTGACATTGCAGCTTCTGAAGATCGGCATAAACGCGTCGATTGTCGCCTGGTTCAGGCCTGAAATGGCCACCGGAGTCTGCACATACGTGAGAGCCGACGAACCTGCCTCGGCCGGTCTCCTGAATGCCGCCCCCAGTTCTTCAAACGTCAGCATTTTTTTAATCCCGGCGATCGGCGCCGCGGATGTTTGAGTCGATGCCGCCGGAGTTGGTGAGTTCGACGATGTGGTCGATATCATTTCTTCAATCGGAGTAATGCCCGCAATGGCTTCGGTAGAAAAGGGGAAGGAACTGCTGACGGCGCCGATGAGCCGGTTCCCGACATACACAGGACTGCCGCTCATTCCCTGTATGACCCCGGTTTTTTCAAGCGGGCCCCCGCTCAGTTTCGCGAGTATCATGTTCTGGCGCGGACCGCCGCTCTGTATTACTCCAAGTATTTCAACCTTGAATTCCTCGATCTCCGTCCCTTTGAAAACGGTACGGCCGATACCCGTCATCCCTCTCTTCACTTCGCCCAACGGCATGATTTCATCGCCGTTAACGGCGGCCGTAAAAAGAATCACTACAATGATCCAGCATAACGCACTCTTCAAAACTGCCTCCATCTTTCCGCTCTGTCTTCGACAGAGTCGGACCTATTAAACATCACACTGACAATCGGTTCAAGGCAAAACAATGGCTGAGACCGCAATCCAGCAGCAATGCTCGATATTTCACCGTTGTGCATATTGACGTAAATAGAGGTGAGAACCGCGAAGATCTTCCGTCATGACATCGATCTTGACATCGACAAAGGTTGTGCAAATTGAACTGAAACAGTCTGATGGTATGTTCTTCGGTCAGGTCGCCGCGAAATTGACATTATCATACCCTCTTCATGGATACGCATTCGACAGGCAGCGAGTTTCACCTGGGCTCGATAAGCCTTGGTTTCCTGCGCTCACTTTGACGATCTGTGCCGGGAGCGCTCCTCCCGCCTTCGAATCGGATAAATGTGTTTTGTATGACATGCAATGCCCATTTTTTCTATCTCAGTGAAACTGCTCCGCAATATCAATCCCGCAACAATCCATAGAGATGAGGTTCCGCCTAAATTATCTGATGCCTCTATGGCGCATATTCATCGAAGAAATTGTGGACATAGACCATTTGGTTTGTTTCGTCGATACCCGAGCTGATGATGGCGAATCCTGAAACAAGGGGAATTTTTGTGTCTACCATCTGTGATGCTGTTTATGATAACATGGTTTTTCGAGGGGGGAGATGGTACGGTTTAACCGGAGATAGCCGAAGATGACTTTAACATTTAATAAATTCTGCTATTGTTCATGAATATAGAACCGTTTGAATCCGGAATAAAAGAGAGAATGGGGTGCACTACTATTCCATTTATCTTATTTATCAATAATTTCCCATTTCTGGGGAAAAACATTTAGGAGGAATATGCTGGACAGATTGATGACGACTGAGGACCTCGTCAAGTACCTTAATCTTGACCTTAGAACTATCTATGGGTTCATCAAGAATAAGAAAATTCCTGCGATTAAGATCGGCCGTGAATGGCGCTTCCGCAAAAAGGACATCGATGCTTGGCTGGACGATCATAGAGTCGTGGCACTCAAGCCCCAAATCCAAAAACGGAAAATCCTTGTCGTCGATGACGAAGAAGATGTCCGCAATTTGATATCGCGAGCTTTGTCACGCGCCGGCTACGAAATCGAAGTCGCTGCGGATGGTGAAGGCGCCCTGGAAATGCTCCAACGCAATTACTACCATGTGCTTTTCACCGATTTGAAAATGCCCGGCATCACTGGGATTGAGCTGGTCGAGGAAGCGCGGAAGCTCCATCCCGACATCCAAGCCATCGTTCTCACAGGATTTCCTTCGATGGAGACAGCAATCGATGCTGTGAACCTCCAATGTGCCGCTTATCTGCAGAAACCTCTCACTGATATCAATGAAGTTGTAACCGCTGTGAACAACGCCATCCGAGTTTCTTCCAGACTGTAGCTTCTCTATGGGTGCGATCCAGCTTGCTGGATCGCACTCCCTCGATCCGATGACAATTCCCACGTGTGCTGAATTTCAGTGGCGGCGGGAAGCGAGTCATTCATCGCCGGTGATGCAGGCGATAGAGTCAATGTCAGCTCAGAGATTAAGTGAGGAAGCACTTTCTGGTTGACTCTTCTGTGGCTCGATCCAGGTCCATTTCAAGCCGGTGTCTTATCAAGGGATTTTGAATTGGTGACGTCTAAGTATTAGTTAATTGGAAAACCTCAATTAATACGCTTCCAGAAATTTTTGCATTTTATTTCGCAAAATCAGCGCATTATTACCGACTTTGACCTGGTTTCGAAGGCCTGAATCCGAATATAGTCTTTACCCTATTGGATATTGTATACTCATTGTAAAGTTATGTGGCCGGTGGTGGCAGGCGCGCAGAATGTGCGCGGGCGAGAAATTCGTGGAGACGAAGAACAACAGACGGATACTGGTCGTTGAGAGCGATGATGATGTCGCTCGTGAGTGGCGGTCTATTCTTGCTCAAAACGGCTATCAGGCTGATTCGGTGACGGCAATCCCCGATGCGCTTGAGCGAGTCTCGGCGGGTGGCTGCGATATGGTGATTCTGGATATGGATGTCGCTGCTTCGAAAGGGATGCCGATACTGGAGTCTTTCAGGAAGGAAAGCGCCGGCCCGTCACTGCCCATCATTATTGCCGTCAACATCAATCTTCGACCGATCCTGGTTAAGGCCATCGATGTGAATTTTGATGATTATCTGATCAAGCCGGTTGATGGTATTGAACTGCTTTCCCGAGTGACATCCGTGTTCCGGAAATACGATCTCGAATGCGAGCTCGCGCGCCGAAGTGAAGAGCTCCAAAAGGCTCGTCAGGATTTGAAGCAGAAGGAATCCCACCTCATCCAGAGTGCCAAGCTTGCAGCGATCGGCACGTTGGCTGCGAGTGTCGCTCATGAATTGAACCAGCCGCTTGCCGTGATTCGTGGAACAACCCAGATGATGCTTCTGGAAAAACATCACAACGAATCGTGCAATACGGATCTGGAAACCGTTCTCCTGCAGAGCGGGAAGATGTCGAAAATCATCGATCATCTCATGGATTTTTCGCGTCGAGGGCAGGATGAACGAACCGTTGTCGATATCAACCGAACTGTGCATGATGCATTAGCCTTTGTTCATCAGCAACTCGCAAAACGAGGCATCGCCGTCATCTTCGAATTAGCGGACAAGCTCACCGGGGTAATGGCTAACCGGACGCAAATCGAGCAGGTCTTCCTGAACCTGATTCTGAACGCGCGGGATGCCCTCGACGGAAAGCAATCACCAACTCTCCGCGTGCGGACAAGGTTGATGAGCCGCCCCGAGGACATTCGGGAGGCCCATGCGAAGGCTCCGAAGCAAATTCGCACTCCCATCAATCGCCGTGGCTATGTCGTGATTGATTTCATCGACAATGGCTGCGGAATTTCGCCGGAGCATATCAGCCGCATATTCGAACCCTTTTTTACAACGAAGCCTGCCGGGCGAGGCACAGGGCTTGGCCTTTCTGTCAGCGCCAACATTGTGCGGGATCACGCCGGGTGGATTTCTGTCGAATCCAATCCGCAGGCGGGCGCCTCGTTTTCCATCTTTCTGCCGGTTGCGCCTCGATGGCACCGGTAGAAGAGGGATGGTTTCATTAGCTGGAAATCCAAGCCGCACGGAAAAACCGGAGATTTCAATCTTCCCTTTGCGTTAACTCCTTTCAAGAGCATTCGGAATAGATCTCAAGATAGAACATGATCCCAATTTTCCATTTTCCGTCGTTTTTGTTATTTATGTGGCCACCATGGGAATGAACGCGGGTCTCTCGGAACGCCGGGCTCTGAACTAAAATGCTCTGCGCCAGCATTGGATTACGTGATCCTGTGGATGCGCTTCGTGTATTACGGCGTCTGCCGCCTCAAGCGCATTTCGTTGAAATTCGTCTTGATCGGCTCGATGATCCATCCCCCGAGCCTTTTTGCCAAAATGCGGTGGACCGGCTGATCTTTACGTGCCGGCGGAAGTCGGATGGCGGGGAATTCTCGGGGAATGAAGCTGTTCGCCTCGGGCTGTTGCGACGAGCCAGAGCTGCCGGTGCCGGATTCATTGATCTCGAAATGGATGTTGATGACGATGAAGCAGGTTCTGGAAAAGGAATTATCAGGTCCTATCATGACATGACCGGCATGCCGTCTGATCTGGCAGGACTCATTGGGGCTCTCCAGGATCGGCGCGGGGAAGTGGTGAAGCTCGCCGTGACACCACATCGTTATGCGGATGCCCTGCGAATTCTGACGTTCGATCGTGCGCCGCGAAAAAAAATTGCCTTGATGGCCATGGGACCGTTCAGTCTTTGCACGAGGGTGCTCTCTGAGTCCGCCGGCAATTTCTTGACGTATTGCGCCGCGGCCGCCGACTCGCCGACTGCCCCTGGACAACCGACTCTGGATGAGATGCTTCATCTCTATCGAGTCCCCGATCTCGGCCGGCGACCGCGTGTCTTTGGACTGCTGGGCACAGGCATCTCCCACAGCCTCTCCCCGCGGCTGCACAATGGCTGGTTTAAGCGGCGGCGTGAGCCGTGTGTTTATCTGCCGTTTGATACGAAGGGTATTGATGATTTCCTCGCTCTGTCGCTTTCGTTGCCGATGGCCGGCTGGAGTGTGACGGCGCCGTTCAAGTTGGAGATGGCACGGCGCGTTGATCGCCTGGCGCCGTCGGCACGACTCGCCGGGTCCGTCAACACCGTCATTGCGCATGGCCGGAAGCTCATAGGCTATAACACTGATATTCGAGCTCTGATTCACCTGCTCAATGAGACGGGTGGAAATCCTGCATTCAGGATCAGGAGGACGACATCGGGAATCGTGTACCGAGGCCGTGTCTTGATCATCGGCGCTGGGGGCACCGCAATAGCCGTGTGTCGCGCTTTAAGGCAGCACGGCGCTGATGTCGTGATGACGGCGAGGCGGTTAGAAAGGCGGAATGTGGCGCAGGAAATAGGCGTCGAATTCATACCGTGGAATCGGCGCATCCAGGCCGATGCCGGGGTAATCATCAACGCCACTCCGATCGGTCATGCAGGCTGGAGAGGGCTGCCTTATCCGGGGTCACGATTATTCTCCGGCCATATCATCATCGATTTCCCTTATGGCGATGGGGATACGGATTTTGTGCGCGCAGGCCGCAAAGCCGGCTGTCGCATCATCGATGGCAAAAGACTCCTGCTGGAACAGGCGCGGCTCCAGAGGAAGCTCTTCGCCCAAGCGAAGCAGGCCGTGCGGTTGTCATAGCTGGGACGGAGTATTCTTAGTGTCTAAACGGCGAAATGTCGACACGAAATGGCAGGATCTTCGGAACATGCAAGATCCAATCCGAACCTCTTAGGAATGCAGGAAGCAAGGAAACCAGGAACGACCCCGACCATTGCCGGCACACCCCCGCCTTCCGTTCCTGCATTCCTCCCTTCCTGGCTTCCTGAGAGGTCCGGAGTCCCTCTGTGATGCGCCCACCGTCTTTGGTTCTGGCTCCGCCAGGTTAGGTGCGGCCACATGTGTTGGGAGATACATCGTTCTTCGATCGCTATGACGATTCTGCCTTTTCAGTGTCGGCACCCTTTTTCATCGCACGCGAACTGAGCTAGCTTTTTCCCTGCTGGAAAATATGTCCGGTCCATTCGATGGACTTGAGATAAATCTCCGGAATGACTTCTTCATCCAGGCCGAGAATTCCCGCGGCTTCTGAGAGGCTGTCCCATTCTCCCTTCTCATAGGCGATCACCGAATCCAGGACGGTTCGCAACGCATTTGGTTTCCCCAGAAGGGCATCGTTGATATCTTCGGAAATGGGAAGCTGGGCGAGGATTTCGGGCATGGGTCGATCGACGATGGCGTCGATGAGGGAGAACATCCCCAGGAGAAACAGTTCCGGCTGGCGACTTTTCTGTCCGACCAACGGCGCGAGTGATTCGCAAAATCGGGCACGGAGAACCGAACAGACCACCAACTCTTCGGGCTTGTCTTGGCCCAGCCCCGCGAGAAGCCAGAGTGAGGCCAATTTGCGAATATTCATCTCTCCGAGCAGGACGAGTGCGTCGCGAATGGAACGAATCTCGTCACGGAAGCCGAAAGCCGCGGAATTGATGTAGCGAAGAAGCTTGTAGGAAATCGAGACGTCGGTTTTGATGACGCTTTCGAGTCGCGAGAAATCGAAATTGGGATCGTTGATTTCGCTCAGCAGGCGGATGTAATTCAGTTTGAATCCCGGGACATCCTTGCCGATGATGATGACCGGCTTGCTGAAGAAATAGCCCTGGAAAAGCCCGTAGCCCGCCTTCAAGGCCCAGTCGAAGTCTTCAACTGTTTCGACTTTTTCGGCCAGGAGCTCAATCGGCATGGAGCGAAGGCGTTGTGAGAGGGCCGTCCGTTGTTCGATGGGAGTTGCTATGAAATCCACCTTGACGATATCGGCGAGTTGCAGAAGTTGCAGCATTTCTTCGCTGAACTCAAAGTCATCGAGTGCAATCTGGTAGCCGGCCCGCTTCAATAGGCGGCACGCGTTCATGACGGTCTCATCCGGCGCAATCGATTCCAGAAGTTCAATAACGACATTGTCTTTTGGCAAAAGAGACGCGCAATCAGAGACAAGGACCTCGCGGCTGATGTTGATATAGGCGCGCTTGCTGCCGGTCATTGCCTCCATGCCGAAGGAGAGAAACGTGTCGCTGATGACCCGGGAGCTGGCATGATCGATATCGCCGCCTCTGAAGAAGTTTTCCAGCCCCGATCGGAAGAGCAGTTCGTACGCGACAACAGCTTGCTTTCTGTCGAAAATCGGCTGACGCGCGACGAAGATGTTCATTTTTCCAGCTGGATCTTGAAGTATGGCCCGGTTGTTGTCAACAATACATGGTCCTTTTGAACCCCGCGGCACTAAGAATGAATAGGAAATACTTCTCGTCTTGCGACGGCAGATGGGTTGAATTGGTTGAGTTAACGTAGAGAGCAATAAGCCATAAATAAAATATCAATTCCAACGCGGCCTGGAGCGATCTCCGATGCGTCAGTGCTGGAGCCTCGAAAAATCGATTCCTCGCTCCGTTTTGTTGCCCCTTGTCGTCCCGGCTCTGCACGTCGTCGATGCAGGGCCATTCTTTTTGTGGAATTCCCAACACGTGTGATAATAATATCCACATATGAAAATACTTCCGTGCCACGATGAGAGCTCGATCAAGGAGGCTGCCGATGTTATCCATCATGGGGGTGTGGTGGCAGTGCCGACAGACACGTTCTATGGGCTGGCTGTTGATCCTCTCAACATCGGTGCGCTTGTGCGACTCCTCGCAGCCAAAGGCCGGGATGAAGGGCATGGCATTCTGCTGCTTCTTTCACAAGCATTCATGATGAAGCCGTTTGTGTCATACCTCCCAGCTGACTTTGAGCAATGGGATCTCTGGCCGTGCGCTGTCACGTTCCTGCTCCCGGCTCGCCCCGGGCTGCCGCTCGTATTGACCGGTGGATCGGAAAAAATCGGCATACGGACTCCGGACGCCCCGGTTGTGAATCAACTGTGCAATCATCTCGGGCACGCCATCACTGGAACGAGCGCCAACAGGAGCGGCACAGTGCCTGCGACGTGCATCGAGGATATGTCCGGCTTCGCCGGAGATATCGACGCCGTGATCGATGGCGGGAGACTTTCGGCCACTCTTCCTTCCACGATCGTCGATCTGACCGGACCCGATCCGGTGCTTGTTCGGCCGGGCGCTGTTTCCTTCGAATCGGTATTGGCAAGGATCCGGCGAAAAGTCAACAACTCGAATTCAGAAGTCTGAGTGAGGATCAGGCACTCGCTCTTCCATATGGCTTGGAATTTTGAGGCGACTCCTTCGGTCAGAGTGAACATCCCTCTCACAATTCAGAGATCGTGTCGGGGATGCGAATAGTAGTTCCGAAGGCCGTGAGAGGGCATAGGCGTTGATTTGGACTATGATTCAGATACGTCCTCCGAGCGCCGCCCGGACACATATCTCATACTACTGTCTTGAGGTCTTCAAATTTTTTCCTTGAATCTATGCCGTTTTTGCGTATAATGCTCTTCGCCTTTTTAAAGGCGTGTATTGTGTTCGGAAGCGAGCAGTTTTGAGGTAAGGAATGGACAAGAGCATTGTGAGGCAGTATCGCCGGGGTCGGATTCACCTGCGTGTCCGGAAAAAAGTTCTCGGCACACCTGATCGGCCGCGGGTGGCGGTGTACAGAAGCAACAAACATTTTTACGCGCAGGCCATTGACGATCTCAAGGGGATCACACTCGCCTCTGTGTCCACCCTCGAGAAGGAGTTCAAGGATGCTTTTCCGGCTCTTGAAAAAGAGTACATTGAAAAGGTGACCAAGAAGGGGAAGTCTCAAGAGAAAGCGCTTAAGCAGGAAAAGCCTGAGAAAAAGGTTGAGAAGAAGGGCCAGGACAAGAAAGGTGCTGAGAAGCCGGAGAAATCGGAGAAGGCCGAAAAGCCTGAGGAGAAGCTCCAGCAGATCGGGAAGAGTGTCCTCACCGCGATACTTCTCGGAAAATATATGGCGCGTAAGGTGGCGGCGAAGGGGATCAAACACGTTGTCTTCGACCGGGGTGGCTTCCTGTACCACGGCAGAGTGAAAGCATTTGCTGATGGCGCCCGGGACGCAGGATTGGATTTCTAGAGCCCGGCAAAGAGGAGGAATTTTTGCGCAAATTAGAGAAAATCGATCCAAGCCAGCTCGAGCTGAAGGACCACGTGGTTGCCATCAACCGCGTCACGAAGGTTGTCAAGGGCGGCAAGAATTTGAGTTTTTCGGCGCTGGTCGTTGTTGGTGACGGCGCCGGGCATGTCGGCTTTGCCAAAGGCAAGGCTCGCGAAGTTCCGCTGGCCATCAAGAAGGCGGTTGAAAAGGCGCGCAATCACCTCATTAAGGTTTCTTTAGCGGGATCGACGATTCCCCATACTATCATCGGGATGTACTCATCCGGGCGTGTTCTCCTCAAGCCCGCGGCACCCGGCACCGGCGTCATCGCCGGCGGACCCGTGCGAGCCGTTTTGCAGGCAGTTGGAATCCGTGACATTCTGACGAAATCAATCAGAACAACCAATCCGCACAATGTCATCCGAGCGGCATTCGACGGGCTTCAGAGGTTAAAAAGCCCGAATCAGTTGCTCGAACGTCGCGGGAAAGAGATCCCGGCGGCGCGCCCGGCATCTCCAGCCCCGATCGCGGAGAATCCACAGGAGCAGCAGCCAACGCCGCCTCCACCAACAAAATAAACCTCATCTCCCTCGCAGGCGTTTCGGCCTCGAATGAGGCCGGAATCATGGGCTGCTGTGCCGGGAGCTGAACAAGAGTGCAGATACTAAAATGAGAGATTCCGGTCCGGATTCGTCGCCTGTGGTGGGTCTTGCCCGTTCTGGCGTACACGATCAAATGGACTCTTCTCTCATGTATTGCTTATGAAGGCCAATTTCTATATGATCGGAATTTTCCGCGAGTAAATTGCGGGGATTGCAAGGAGCGTTCGACGTGGCGAAGCCGGAGAAGAAAATTATGTTGAAGCTGGTGAAAAGCGGAATCGGGTTCGACTATCGCCAGAAGGAGATCATTATAGGGCTGGGGCTCCGGCGATTGAATCGCACAGTCGAGCTCTATGATACGCCCTCGATCCGGGGAATGGTGGCCAAGGTACCCCATCTCGTCAAGATTATCAGCACGCGCGGGTAGCGAGCAGGAGCAAGGTGCGATGAATCTCTCCACATTAAAAAAATCACCAGGATCGACAAAGAACAGCAAGCGTCGCGGACGCGGGCCCGGCAGCGGCAACGGCAAGACCGCCGGACGAGGATCGAAGGGGCAGTGGAGCCGAGCCGGTACATCTCAGAAGCGGGGATTCGAAGGCGGCCAGATGCCGCTCCACAGACGTGTCCCAAAGCGCGGCTTTACGAACATCTTCAAAAAAGAGTATCACGTTATCAATATATGGAAATTTGAGAAGTTGGAAGGATCTGAGTTCGGACCTGAAGAATTGGTCGCCCTTGGTTTGGCTCGGCCCGGTTCCCAGATCAAGGTTCTGGGAGACGGCGAGTTGAAGCGGGCTGTCAAGATTCGAGCTCACAAGTTCTCGCATGAAGCAGGCCTGAAGATAGAGGCTGCCGGCGGGAGCTGGGAGGTGATCGCATCTTGATCGACTCCATACGCAACATCTTTAATATCCCGGACCTGCGAAAGCGGGTCCTGTTTACACTTGGCTTGCTGGCCGTCTACCGGCTTGGGTCTCAAATTCCGAGCCCGGGCATCAACGCCGAAGCTCTGCAGGCTCTTTTTGAAGCCGCCAAGGGTTCGATCATCGGCTTCGTAGATCTTTTCTCCGGGCGGAACCTTTCTCGCATGACGATCTTCGCGCTGAACATCATGCCGTACATCAGCGCATCGATCATCCTCCAGCTATTGACGGTCGTCTGGCCGTACATGGAAAAGCTGTCGAAGGAAGGCGAGACCGGCCGGAAAAAAATTACGCAGTACACGCGATATGGCACGGTCGTCCTCAGCATCATCCAGTCACTCGGTATCGGCATCGGGCTTGAAAACCTCACAGCGCCGGGCGGCGCGCCGATCATCACTCATCCGGGCTGGGGATTTCGTTTGATGTCGGTTCTGACACTCACAACCGGCACGGCCTTCATCATGTGGCTGGGTGAACAGATCACTGAGCGCGGAATCGGCAATGGAATTTCACTCATCATCTTCGCCGGTATCGTCGTTGGGCTGCCGCGAGCGATGTTTGATCTCTTTACGAGTTTCCGATCGGGGCGCCTGTCGATTCTCCAGCTGATACCGATGTTCGCCATGATGGTTGTCGTCGTTGCTGCGATTGTGTTTGTCGAGCGAGGTCAGCGGCGGATCACGGTTCAATATGCGAAGCGCGTGGTCGGTCGTCGCATGATGGGCGGTCAATCGACTCATCTCCCGCTCCGCGTCAATACAGGCGGCGTCATTCCGATCATCTTCGCATCGTCGGTCATAGTCCTGCCGGCGACAATCGCCAAACTTATTGATCATCCCATCACGAAAGGCTTTGCGAAGCAGCTTGAATGGGGCATGCCGCTCTACAATCTCCTGTATATAACGGCGATCATCTTTTTCTGTTACTTCTATGTCGCCATCATTTTCAACCCAAATGATGTCGCGGACAATTTACAGAAATATGGTGGATTCATACCCGGGATCAGGCCGGGAAAACGGACGGCCGAGTATATCGACAAGATACTGACGCGTATCACGCTTGGCGGCGCCATCTACCTGGCTGCTGTTGCGCTTCTCCCGGAATTCCTCATGGCCGGGTTCAAGGTCGCTCCCATACCGTTCGTTGGCCCCTGGCTGGATCGAAACCTGCCTGAATTCATCATCAATGGTCTGGGCATCAACTTTTACTTCGGCGGAACATCTCTGTTGATCGTCGTCGGAGTCGCCATGGACACCATGCAGCAGCTCGAATCGCAACTCATCATGAGGCACTACGACGGCTTCATGAAGAGCAGCCGCCTGCGGGGCAGGAGATGATCATGGTCGTATGGTACGCCGCTGCGCTGGTCAGATGATCATCTGCAGGTCGGAGAAAGAAATTGAGAAAATTCGAACAAGCTGCCGGCTGGTGGCAAAGATTCTGAAAAAAATGGAGAAAGCTGTGGTGGTCGGGGGAACAACCAAAGAACTGGATGAGATCGCGGAGGCGAGCATCCGGGAAGCTGGGGCGAAGCCCGCATTCAAGGGCTACCGCGGCTATCCAGCGGCGCTTTGCGCTTCTGTCAACAGCCAGGTCATCCATGGCATCCCCAATAGCCGCCGGCTGAATAACGGCGATCTCGTCTCTCTCGATTTGGGAGTTTTGCTCGATGGCTATTACGGTGATGCAGCTGTCACAGCGGTGGCCGGCAATGCCACGGTTCGCGCTGCGCGCCTGATCAGCGTCACACGAGAATCGCTGTATCTTGGAATTCAGCAGGCAGTTGTTGGAAATAGGATTTCCGATATTTCGTGCGCCATACAGGAAGCCGTCGAATCGCAAGGATACGCGGTCGTCAGAAGTTACGTAGGGCACGGGATCGGCACGAATTTGCACGAGGATCCGCAGGTTCCAAATTACGGCACTCGCGGAAAAGGCCCTCGGCTCAAAGAGGGCATGGTGCTGGCGATCGAGCCGATGGTCAACGAGGGAACCCACGAAGTCAAGGTATTGGCCGACAATTGGACGGCCGAAACTCTAGATGGCCGGCTCTCCGCTCACTGGGAGCACACGATCGCTATCACGAAAAATGGGGCTGACATCCTCTCGAAACTGGAAGGTGAGTGAGATGCCGAAGGAAGATGCGATCGAAGTTGAAGGCGTCGTGATCGAACCGCTGCCCAATGCCATGTTCAAGGTTCAGCTCGAAAACAAGCACCAGGTGCTTGCTCACATCTCTGGAAAAATGAGAAAGAATTTTATCCGTATCCTGCCCGGTGACAAAGTCATGGTGGAACTATCGCCCTATGACCTGACACGGGGCCGGATCACGTATCGTTTGAAATAGCAGCTATGAGGGAAGAGCCGGGAGTATCCGTATGAAGGTAAGAAGCTCGGTCAAGGTTATTTGCGACAAATGCAAGATTGTCCGCCGCAAGGGTGTGATCCGCGTTATCTGCAAAAACTCGAAGCATAAGCAGCGGCAGGGATAAAGGAGGTCGTCGTTGGCACGAATTGCTGGTGTCGATTTACCGCGGGAGAAGCGAGTCGAAATCGGGTTGACCTATATTTTCGGTATCGGCCGGAGCCGGTCGAACCGGATTCTCGATGAAGCGCGGGTCAACAGAGACAAGCGCGTGAAGGATTTGACCGAAGAAGAGGTCAACCGTATCCGGCAGATCATTGAACGCGAGGGGAGTGTCGAAGGCGATCTCCGCAAGGAAGTTTCCATGAACATCAAACGGCTCATGGAAATCGGCTCCTATGCAGGCATACGCCATCGCCGCAATCTTCCGGTGCGCGGGCAACGAACCAAAACGAATGCCCGTACTCGGAAGGGTCCACGCAAGGGCGCAATTGTCAAGGCCAAGAAGACGCCGCCCAGGAAGTAGCAAGAAGGGAACTTAGAATGGCACAAAAAGCGGCCGGATCAGCCAAGGCCGGCAAGGCCAAGGTCTTTAAGAAAAAGAAGGAAAAGAAAAACGTCTTCAATGGGATAGCCTACATTCAGGCGACCTTCAACAATACCATCATTTCGATCACGGACATGGAAGGCGATCTGGTGTGTCAGGCGAGTTCCGGGAGCCAGGGATTCAAGGGGTCCCGGAAGGGCACGCCGTTTGCCGCGCAAGTGGCTGCCACGGCTGCTGGAAACGGGGCCAAAGATCATGGAATGCGTCAGGTTGAAGTCAGAATCAAGGGACCTGGCGCCGGCCGGGAGAGTGCGATTCGCTCTCTGCAGGCCACTGGGCTCGATGTGAAATCCATCCGCGATGTCACGCCGATCCCACACAACGGTTGCCGGCCGCCGAAGAAGCGCCGAGTGTAAGAACGTTAATATAATAAGTAAGAGGAAAAAAGGAGCGAGAGTCAGGGTGACGGCGCAATTGGATTGTTCGAAGGAGTGGATGCCGGGAACTCTCCCGGTTGGCCGGCTCCAGATCCACGTCCCCGTGTCTCGCATGCTGAGTCTTGGCGGGGCGGGTCTCATGAGAACGAGACCGGAACTCGCCGGATGTTGGTAGGAGGAACTGTGGCGCGATACACTGGAGCGGTCTGCAGGCTTTGTCGCAAGGAAGGCACAAAACTCTTCCTCAAGGGGGAGAGGTGTTTCAAAGATTCATGCGCGATCGAAAAACGTAATTTCCCCCCGGGTCAGCATGGCACGGCGCGGCGGGGTAAGGTCGTCGGCTACGGCCTGCAGCTGCGTGAGAAGCAAAAGCTGAAGAGAATGTTCGGCTTGTTAGAGCTGCAATTCAAAAATTACTTCGCGAAGGCCGAAAAAATGAAGGGCGTGACGGGCGAAAACCTGCTGCTTCTATTAGAACGCAGGCTCGATAACATCGTCCATCGCTTAGGATTCGGCTCTTCCATGTCCAATGCGCGCCAGGCGATCCTGCATGGTCACATCCGCGTCAATGGGAAAAAAGTCGACATCCCGTCCTATCTCGTGACGGGTGGTGATAGCATCACTCTCGATGAGAAATATCTCAAGAACGTGCACGTACAGAATGCCCTCGAATCGGCTCGCGGTAAGGGCGGCCTCCTACCGTGGCTCGAAATGAACTGGGAGACTATGTCCGGCAAGGTGCTCGCGATGCCAAAACGCGAAGACATTAAATACCCGGTCTCCGAGCATCTGATTGTCGAGTTGTACAGCAAGGTGTAAGCGCACCCCCGGATCATTTAAGGAGAAGAATATGCTTTGGAAAGGGTTTCAGAAGCCGAAGAGGATGGAATGGAACTCGGAAATGCAGACCGCCGAACACGGGCAATTCACGGCTCAGCCTTTTGAACGCGGGTTTGCGACGACCATCGGCAATGCTCTGCGGCGCACATTGCTGTCATCAATCGAGGGACCGGCGATCACGGCCGTCAAAATCGAAGGAGTCCTTCACGAGTTCTCCGCGATCCCCGGTGTGGTCGAAGACACAACCGATATTATCCTGAACCTGAAACAGATCTTCTTTAAAGTGAACACGCAGCAACCAAAGACCCTCACCATCAAGGCCACCGGCCCCTGTGAGATCAAGGCCAAGGATATCCAAATTGATGGGGACGTCCAGATCCTGAACCCGGAATCTCATATTGCCACCATCTCCGAAAACGGTTCACTGCAGATGGAGATGAGGCTGAAATATGGACGCGGGTATGTTGCTGCCGAGAAAAACTTCGAAGAAGACCTCGTTGTCGGATACATCCCCATCGACTCGGTTCACTCACCTGTTCGGAAAGTTAAGTACGAAGTTGAAATGGCGCGTCTTGGCCAAACGACCGACTATGAAAAGCTGATCATGGACATCTGGACCAATGGCAGCATCACTGCTGCCGATGCCGTCAGCCTTGCCGCCAAGCTCCTGAAAGACCATCTGACGATCTTCATGAATTTTGAAGAAGAGCCGGTCGCCGATATGCAGGCGGATGAGAAGAGAATCGAGAAAATTGGCGATCTTCTTTCCAAACGAGTGGATGAAATGGAGCTCTCAGTCCGTAGCTACAACTGCCTTAAGAACGCCAACATCCAGACTGTCGGAGAGCTCGCTCAGAAATCCGAACTGGAAATGCTGCAGACAAAAAACTTCGGCCGCAAGTCCCTTGCCGAAATCAAGGAGATATTGGTGACGATGGGCCTCAGCTTCGGGATGAGGATCGAGGGTGGCGTGGCGCACAAGGTCGATATGCCGATGGAACATGCGCCCGTTCTGAATGAAGACGATATTATTGACGAGGACGAAAGCGAATAGATAACAGGCAGAAGGCTGCCGGCATGAGGCCCGCCGGGAGCGGGTCTTGGACCGAGCCGAAGCAGGAGCAGGAATGAGACACCTTGTTGATGGCGGGAAGTTGGGCAGGCCAACCGGACACCGGATGAGCATGCTCAGAAATCTGGTTACTTGTTTTTTCGAAAGAGAGCGGATTCGGACGACGCTTCCGCGGGCGAGAGAGTTACGATCCTTGGCTGAAAAAATGATCACGCTCGCCAAGCGGGGCGAGCTGCATCACAGAAGGCAAGTTCTCCGGATTGTCAGCCGGAAGAGCACAGTGAAAAAGCTTTTCGATAAAATCGCGCCGCGCTTCGCAGCTCGCGACGGCGGCTATACGAGGCTCATCAAAATCGGGCCGCGGCATGGCGATGGCGCCGATACGGCTTATCTTGAGCTGATCGGCAGCGAATTTGTGCCGAAGGTCAAGAAGGACAAGGGCAAAGCGAAGAAGGGCGAAAAGACCACCGAAAAGGAAGCCGAATCCAAGGAAACCAAAAAGGAAGAGACGCACGAAGAAGTCAAGGAACCGAGGAGAAAAATATTCGGGAAATGGGGCCCCTCGGACAAGGTCGAAAAGCACGCCAAAACCAGGCAGCAGAAACAACACATCAAGGCCCCCTCATCCGGACAGTAGCAGGAAGACAACCGCCGATGGCGTCTCGGGAATTCAATTCCCGGATGCATGCAAGAGAGATGAAGCCCTGAAGGAGAGGCAGAGGCTCCTCTGTTGCCGCCTTGCCCAAGCAGCAAGGCCAAGGTCATAGGCGGCAATCATGCGCTGATTTTGCGAAGCAAAATGTGAAAATATCCGGAAGCGTTTTAGTTAAGGTTTTCCTTCCGACTTTTTGCTGAGTCTTCACTAATTCCAAATTTCCTGATGATGCTCCGGAATGGCTCTGACGTCACGCTGGCCCAGGCAGTCCTCGTCCTTGACCTGATTGGTTGGTCTAATGATAGAATCATGGAGCATTGATGTCGTTGCGTTTCAATTGCAAAGTAATCCTAAAGGTAGCGGTCCGATGAGAGTCTCTTGTGTACCGGCAATCGGAGAATACTCGATATGATCACGATTCTGCTTGCTGACGACCACAATCTTGTCCGGCAAAGTCTGGGAATGTTGCTCAATGCCGTTTCTGAATTCAAAATCGTGGGCGAAACCGGGGATGGCCTTTCGGTTTGTGATCTCGTCCTGGAGCTAAGGCCCGATGTGCTGGTGCTTGACCTGGTGATGCCCGGCATGAACGGTATCGATGTCGCCAAACGGTTGAGCCGGGATGCGCCTGAGACAAAGATCGTCATGCTTTCGGGATACGCGGATGTGGCCTACATCGGAGAATCGCTTAGAAACGGTGCGATGGCTTATGTGCTGAAGGAGGCTAGCGTCACTGATCTTGAGAAAGCTGTGCGGAGCGTCATGAAGAGTGAACGGTATCTGAGCCCTTCCATCAGCCGCGCTTCCGTCGAGGAGTATTTGGCCACTGCCAGGGGACCATCCCCTGATCCATATGACGGATTGACGACGCGCGAAAGGGAAGTCCTGCACCTTTCCGCCATGGGACTCCTCATGAAGCAGATCGCTGCTCGCCTTTCCATCAGCCCGCGCACCGCGGAAATTCATCGCGCGAATCTGATGCGGAAACTCGGGATTCATTCACAGACCGAACTCGTCCGTTATGCACTCCGCCGCGGCATCTTGCCGAAGGAAGATATTCCCAAGCCCTGATCGAAAGACTTTTTCCTTCATTGATCCTGCATCCCATTGCTTTTCATGAGCTCCTCAACCCCAGCCGGTTTGTTGCAGCATCAATCGTAATCTTTCGAGCTCTTCTTCAAGCTGCGGCGCCAACAGAGCGGCATGGTCAAAGTCGTTGCTCTTGGCCGCCTTTTCAATTTCAGCGGCCTTTTGACTCAGAGCCCTCGCCGAGAGTGTCGCTGCCGCCCCCTTGATCGTATGCGACAGCAGCTTGACTCCGGCCGCATTCTTGTCTCTCAGCTTCTCTTTGAAACTCCGTATCTGCTCGGGAGTGTCAATCAGGAATCCGGAAATCATGAGGCGTGCCAGATCCTTATCTCCCATGAGCCGTTCCAAGAATTCCTTTTCATCGAAAATGGCTTTTTCCTTCATTGGAGCCTGGGCGGCAGCCGGAGTATTGTTGATTGTGGAGGATTTCATGGCATCCTTGGGAGCGGTGAGAGAGAGCCATCGGGCCAGAGTCTCGGCTAGTTTTATCGGTTCGATTGGTTTGGTGATGTAGTCGTTCATGCCGGCCTGCAGGCACTTATCGCGGTTTTCCTCCATGGCATGCGCCGTCAAGGCAATGATAGGGATCTCGTGATTGAGCACATCAGTGCCGGGTTGCCTGATCAATCGTGCGGCTTCGTAGCCATCCATGACGGGCATCTGGCAGTCCATGAGAATGAGATCGTAAGTGGAGGCCTGCAGCACTTTGAGCACTTCAGAACCATTTACCACCGTATCCGCATGGTAGCCAAGCTTTTTGAGGACCGATGTGGCAACGATACGGTTGGTGGCACTATCCTCAGCAATTAGTATGCGAAGTTGACTCTTGCGGGCTTCCGCGATTGTATGGCGTGTGATGAGGGGCATGGCCGAATCAGTTTTGGCGCCCTTTTGCTGGTTCAGGGCCATAGCCAAAGCATCACGCAGGACCGAATGTCGGACAGGCTTGATGAGATATCCCGAGAAACCAATCTCCTTGAACCGTAAGGCGTCGCCGCGCTGACCCATGAATGTCATCAAGATCAGCAGGGTTTCTTTCAATGAAGGGTCGGCCTTGATCTGTGCGCCGAGGGTTTCTCCGGTCATGCCGGGCATGGCGAAATCCAGCAAGGCCACGCAGAAAGGATCCTCCGCATGTGCGCTTTCGCGCAGCTTCTGCAGAGCGCTGTTTGCTTCCGAGGCTTCATCGAAACGACATCCCCAGGATTTCAGTAGGGCGGTGAGGAGGGACCGGTTTGTGGCATGATCATCCACAACCAGGATTTTGATGCCATGTAAATCGGCTGAAACTTCGATCGTCGATGCTTTTTCCTCAGGCCTTTTCTCCAGCACGGCGGTAAACCAGAAAGTGGAGCCTCGGCCTTCCTCGCTCTCGGCGCCGATCCGGCCTCCCATCAATTCCGCCAGCTGCCGTGAGATGGCCAGACCCAGGCCGGCGCCGCCGTATTTTCGTGTGGTGGAACCATCCACCTGGACGAACGGGATAAACAGCGCGCCGATCCGTTGCTTTGAGATGCCGATGCCCGTGTCTCTCACCGCACACCGGATCGTCACCGACGTTTGGGTTTCCTCTTCGAGACTGACCCTGATGGCGACTTCACCCTCATTCGTAAACTTCACGGCGTTTCTAACCAGGTTCATGATAACCTGCCGGATCCGGCTTGGATCACCCCTCAGCATTGACTGCACATCCGGATCCACCAGGCAGGTCAGTTCGAGGCCTTTTTCGCGAGCCTCCATCGCGAGCATTTCCGTGGTGTCCTCCAGGGTTGTGCGGAGGTCGAAGTCGAGTGTCACCAATTTCAGCTTCTGCGCCTCCATTTTCGAGAAATCCAGAATATCGTTGACGAAAGAGAGAAGTGCCTCGCTGCATGTGCGAATGATATTGGCATATTGTGATTGCTCGGGTGTGAGAGTCGTATCGCGGAGCAAACCGGTCATTCCAATCACTCCATTCAGCGGTGTTCGGAGCTCGTGACTCATGTTGGCCACGAATTCGCTTTTGACAGCGTTGGCTCTTTGAGCCTGCACCGCCAGCTCCTTGGCGCTGATCAATGACTCCTGAAGGAGACGGTTGGACTCTTCCAGATCGGATGAGCTTTTCCGCAGCGCATCCTCGGCGCGCTTGCGTTCCGTGATGTCGGCGAAGATCGAATAAGATCCGATCGGAGCCGGCTCACCGGGACGAAACTGAAGAGCGGTATCGACTATGAGCCAGCGACATTGCAACTGCCCTGGAGGATAAACGCCCAACAGAAAGTTGGTGAGTGGCTGCCGCGTGCGCAATGCGACCATCGACGGCAACTCCTCATGCTTCAACTCAGACCCGTCTTCGCGGATAAATTTCAGGAAGGGAGAAGGAGGGAGATCATCTTTCACTCTATCGAGCGGGATTCCCAGGATGCGCCGGGCAGCGGGGTTGAGGAAGACGATCCGTCCGTCGGAATCCCGGTAGATGACCCCCTGAGCCATTGTTTTACACAGAGTCAAGAGCCTGTCTTCGGTCTCCCTTTTTTCGCATCGCGCCCGGGTTTCGCGTAGCCCCCGCTCGATGGCCGGGACAAGACGCGCCATATTGTCTTTCATGATGTAATCGTGCGCCCCGTGCACCATCGCTTCGATGGCGGCGTCTTCTCTGGTGGCACCTGAAAGCAGGATGAAGGGGATGTCGAGTCCCGTGGATTTGCATATCTTGAGCGCCTCGATACCGCTGAAATGCGGCATGGCGTAATCGGAGATGATGATGTCCCACGTGCCTTCATTGAGATTTCGGCGAGTCTCTTCTGCGGACTCGACGCGTTTCAGAAAAAGCTCATAGTCGCCGCGGCGTAACTCCAATTCGATGAGCTCCGCGTCTTCCTCCGAATTCTCGATGATCAGAACGCGCAGAGGAATCGGCATGATGTCCCTCCAATGAAATTGGAAACTCGTCGGTCGCGATTGAAGGAAGCTCGGCCCGGGCCGGATCTTCTTTGACGAAATTCAGGGCTCACGATGCGCGCGCCCCCTTTGCAGAAAATAAAGGTGTGAATGTTGCGATTTCGTGCCTTCCGAAGTGTCCATCACAATTGAATAGTAAGCTTTATTCTAACTGATAGGGGTAGGATCGTCGAGATGCGTATTGCAATCCTCCACATCTCGATCGCGCGCACGAATTTTATTTCGAAAGAATCCCAATCAACCCAGAACCGGCCTCATCAGGGCAAAACGAACACACCCAATTCCGTCTCGTTCGAGAGGAATTCAGCTCCGGTGTTCAATCTGTCCCGCCTTCCTGTTCGCCACATCGCTTTTTGGTGCGGCCGCGGTTTTCTCTTTCGTCAGAATAGCGCGGCAGAGTGCATGGCGGACGAGCTCGGTCTGAGAGTGGAGACCGAGCTTGCGCATGAGGCTTGTCAGATGAATCTCAGCTGTGCGCAGGCTGATGGAAAGAAGGACGCAACGTTTTCAAAACGATTCCCAAAATATCACAATGACGTGTCCTTTTTTGAACACGAGCGACAGGTAGAACAGCGAAACGGCGATCGTTTTCGCAAACCGGCTCCATCGAAAAAATCGATTTACAGCCTTGCCTCACTTCGTGAAATTCTTGCCGCCTGTCATCATCGCTACCTCGATTTCACATCTTCCATCGATGATCCCGAAACCGGATTCCGATGCAGAAACCTCCTGCATTCCTCTCTTCCTGGTTTCCTGAGAGGAATTCAAGATTATGCCCTGTCACAGGTCTTGCCGTTTTGTGCACAGTGTAGACCGGTCAGATACTAAAAATCATTTAAAAAGCCAGTCAATATATCAGCGCACAAAAGAGAAGCAGGGGAAGCCCTTTTCATTCTTGCTGATCCTGTTTGCCCGAGCAGGAACAGTCGGTAGAGAGGTTTTTTGATGATCAACAGGCAAATTCTAATTGGGCCGTGCCAGCTGGACAGCCTGAATCAGGTCGCGTCAATCCAAATTTGGTCTTTCCGAAAATTGATAAGCTAATGCGGAAATATTCCGAAAATTTATCGGGATGGCCACAATCTTTTCGGAAATTGTGAGCCATTTAGCCGATATTTCCGATATTTTTCTTGACACTTATTTCTTTTAGGGCTAAATTGAAATCCATGGCGATACAGAAGATCACCATGTTCGATAATATCATGTTGCGAAGACGCTTATGAGCACTTTTCTTCAGCGCCGCATTTTTCAGAAGGAGATGATATGAAACATCGTTTGGCACTTATCGGTTTTGGTAACGTCGGGCAAGGATTCACGGCGATTCTCGCTGAGAAGAAGGAATTTCTTGCTCGGAAGTATGGATTCGAATGCGAGATCGTTGCGATTTCAGACATGGCGAAAGGATCGGTTGTGGCTCCGAAAGGCCTGGATCCCCACATCTTGCTCAGCCGGCCTGGCGATCTCCTTTCGACCAAAGAATCCAAAGACGCGCTCGGCATCATCCGTGAATGCGATGCAACGGTTGTCGTCGAGGCAACCTACACGGATTTGAAGACCGGTGAACCTGCGACGTCGCATGTCAAGGCCGCTTTCGAAACGGGCAAACATGTTGTCACGACGAATAAAGGCCCGCTGGCTCTTCACTACGCCGAGCTCCTCTCGATGGCCGCCAAGAAAAAATTGTACTTCAAATTTGAAGGCACTGTCATGTCCGGAACCCCGCTCATCTCCTTCGGAATGCAGAATCTTGCGGGCTGCAATTTCTCGGAAATACGCGGCATTTTCAATGGGACGACTAATTACATCCTGACGCAAATGGGCGATGGAGCTTCCTATGGGGATGCGTTGAAGAAAGCGCAGGAATTGGGCTATGCCGAAGCGGACCCGACAGGCGATGTTGAAGGCTTCGATACAATGGGCAAGGTCATGATTCTCGCCAACGTCTTTATGGACGGCAAATTGAAGAAAGAGGATATAGCACGCACAGGCATCACGGCGATAGCAGTTGATGACATCAAGCGTGCGGCTGCAGACGGGAAGAGATGGAAGCTGATCGGGCGGTTGCGGCGCGACGGAGATCGCGTCATTGGCTCGGTCACTCCCGAAGCGCTACCGCTCTCGAACCCGCTCTCTTCGGTTTACGGCGCGACGAATGCGGCTCAATTCATGACTGATCTGTTGGGCGAAATCACAATTGTCGGCGCCGGGGCCGGTCGGAAGGAAACAGGCTTCGCCATTCTGTCCGATCTGCTCGATATCCACAGAATGATCGGCTAACAGCGAAAGGAGATAATCATGAGCAATCAGGACGACGTTCTCATCACCCCCGGGATGCAGCGGTACATTGACCGCAATAATGAATATCTGGCAAAGCGATCCAGATATATTCGTGATGTCGTCAAGAAATGGAAATTCGATACGATCGCCGTGCACGGGTTGTATTCGGTGGAAGAGGCCATCGAGGATTATCAGGGGTCGATCATCGAACCGATGTTCGTCAGTACGTCGCAAGCCTATCGCGATTCCGATGAGATGGCCGCTGCGCTGGCCTATAAAATCCCGACATGGTGCTATTCCCGAATCGCGAACCCATCGACGTATTACTACGAGTGGGCGCTGGCTCTGCTCGAAGGCTATGGATTCAATGGTGAAACATCCTGTTGTTCGACATCCTCGGGGATGTCAGCGATTATGACGGCGATCCAGCCGTTCCTAGTGCACATCCGGCATCATGTCAACGAACCTAGGAATATCGTCGCGACGGCTCAATGTTACGGCGGCACATTCCAGCAATTCAGTGTCCGGCTCATGCAGGAACGGGATATCGAGTGCCGCTGGGTTGAAGACCCCACGAATCTTGATGAATGGGCCCGAAACATCGATCAGAACACACGGTTCCTCTATGGCGAACTGCCAAGTAACCCGTCGCAAGGCTTCTTTGATATCAAGGCCGTGGCCGATTTGGCGCACAATCACAACCTTCCTCTCATCGTCGACAGCACGGTCGCCACGCCGGCTTTGCTTCGGCCCATCTGCCACGGAGCGGACATCGTCGTCCAGTCGGCGTCGAAGAGCATTACGAGCAGCGGTTTCGGAATTTGCGGCGCTGTCATCGCTCGCAAAGGCCTCGTGACCAACGTGCCGAATGAAGGTTTGAAGAATGATTTCGCACTGTACATCAAGTATCTTCCCAATCGCGACTACGGTCCAAACCTCCATCCGGTGCAAGCAATTCTGACGCTGAACGATCTGCGAACATTGCGATCGAAGATGGACATGTTGAGCCGAAGCACGATGACTGTGGCACAGTACCTCAGCCATCATCCGCGGGTGGAATCGGTACAGTATCTCGGGTTGCCTGATCACCCGCTGCACGGGTTGGCCAGCAAATATCTGTGGCTTGTCGATGCGGAGCATGACGAGCAGTATAAGAAACCGATCAACCGCTACGGGCATCTGATGTCATTCTGCGTGAAAGGCGGAGCGGAGAAAGCGCGAACGTTTTTTGACGGCCTCATGCGAATCTGGCGAGCGACCGATCTTGGGCGGATCAAGAGCGTTGCCACGATTCCGGCGATCTCAACTCACCAGCAGCAGGGCGAAGCCGGGCGGAAACTGGCTCACATCCCCCCGAACCTCGTGCGCCTGTGCGTCGGCGGGGAACATCCCGATGATGTGATCGCCGATCTTGATCAGGCATTGCATCTGGCGAAATAGTCCGATAATGTAGGGCCGGCATGGCGGTGAAAACTTCCAATCCCGGCCCGTTTTCTTCTTGCGCCGCGTGAAGAAACCGGTCCAACCGAGGAGGGGCCGTCTATTGCAAATCAGCAGTTGATAAGGAATAGTCATGAATCTCGACGCCATCGATCGCTGCATTCTCACATCGCTCCTGGAAGACGGTCGAATGCCCTTCTCTGAAATCGCTCGCCGGGCGAACGTGGCACCGGCGACGATTCACGAAAGGGTCAACCGGCTTCGACGGTCCGGGATCATACAGGGATTTTCTGTGAGACTGAACCAGAAAGCCCTCGGGTATACCGTCACTGCTTTCGTGCATCTCCGAACTGAGTTGGCTGAAAATGTCGAACGGACGGTGGCGGACCTGAGCGCGATCCCGGAGGTGGAAGAGATTCATGTCGTGACGGGAGAATACGATCTATGGATCAAGGTGCGTGCACGCGATACGGCACACCTGCAGTCTCTGCTGATTAATCATGTGCATCGCGTCACCGGTTTCGTCCGCTCGGCCACCGAAGTCTGCCTGACGACGCCTCTGGAACGTCACGGGCAGGCGATTGCTACGGACGAGGAAGTGCCGGCCGAAAGGTGAATCGTGAACAGCCGGGGATGCTGGATTGATGCCGGAAGCTCCGACACACTTGGGCCTCGGTTCAGCTGATAATCTTGTATTCCACCGTGAGCTGCAACTGGATCAGAGTCAATTCCGCTGCGCTGCAATTTCGCCCATCGCGCGGATTGCCGTTTCGACATGCTCCTTCGTATTGAATGGCCCTATTGAGAATCGGATTGTGCCGTGAGGGGCCGTGCCGATATGCTCATGGATGAGCGGGGCACACTGCAATCCGGTTCGTGTGAGAACATTGTAATCGACGTCAAGCATCGTCCCGACATCCGACGGATCGAATCCATTGACTGTGGCTGATAGGGTCGGCACGCGTAATGACTTATTTGGAGCGGCGTAAACTTTGACACCGCGGATTTCCCGAAGGCCGTCTTCAAGCAGAGACATAAGCTCCATTTCGTGGCGATAAATATTCTCAACTCCCCTTTTCGAGATCCACTCATGGCCTGCTGAGAGCCCGGCAATACCAAGAATATTGCTCGTTCCCGCTTCCAGTCGGTATGGATATTCCTCGAGGTGATAAGGGTAGGCGGATTTCACTCCGGTTCCGCCCCACATCGTCGCCTCGATTGTGGCATCGTCCGCCACACAGATTCCCCCCGTGCCGGTTGGGCCGAAGAGGCTCTTGTGGCCGGTGAAGGCCAGGAAACTGATGTTGGACTCAGCCATGTCGATCGGTATAACGCCGGCTGTCTGAGCGGTATCAACGGCGAAGGGGACGCCGGCCGCTTTGCAGACAGCGCCGATGGCCTTTATGTCCTGGACGACTCCAATAACATTGGATCCATGATTGACGATGACGAGTTTAGTATTCCTCTTGATAGCTTTCCGGATCTCTTCGGGATCGACATATCCGTCTGCATCCGGCTTCACAAAAGTGGCCTCAGCCCCAAGCTTCACCAGATGATTGACAGGGCGAATGACCGAATTATGTTCCAGCCAGGTTGTCACAACATGATCACCAGGATGGATCGTGCCTTTCAGGATGATGTTCAAGCTGTGGGTCGCATTGGATGTGAAGACTAGGCGATTGAAATCCTTGCTGATGCCTTTCTGCACCAGGCTGGCGTTGAAGAAACGCGTTAATGATTTTCGTGTGCCGCTCACCATTTCCTCGGCCTGCAGCGCCATATCGCATCCGGATCGACCAGGGTTAACGCCACACGTTCGGTAGAAAGAGCCCATCTTCTCATGGACATCATCAGGTTTTGGAAATGATGTGGCTGCATTGTCAAGGTAGATGATACCGTCCACTAGAATCCTCCTAACGCGGCATAGCCGCAACCAAACAAGATGGCTTCTACAACCATCGCACCCGAACCACTTAGGAATGCAGGAAGAAATGAAAGCATGAACGGATTTATATTTAGACCAGCGGTGGTTTCATTAACCATTCCTGCATTCCTTTCTTCCTGAGAGTAATTCACGATTCTGCCTGATCACAACCTTTGCCATTTTGTGCACAGATTTCACCGATCAGATACTAAGGGTGCGGTCATGGCACATGAGCGAGAGTGATCGTGGGAGTTTATTTCTGATCCCGGGAGCTGGGCCGGGAAATGAAGTTCGCGTCGACAGTCCGATTCCATAATCAAGGCGACAGTTTGACATCTGGCTGAACGACATGTCAACCCTGAAAATGCATCCCTGATCCGCGAGTAAGGATCCAATCACACAACAAGATCAGTAACTGTGGGCGAAACCCTACGGCATCACATGCCCCATTCTGGCGGACGATCAAAATGTTGCATGGCCCGGCGGGTGACATGACAATCACTTATTTACAAAGGCTGTTCGCCGAGATCGTTGATGTTTCTTCTGAGTGATCAGCGAATCGTGGGCATCGGCCGATAAGAAACCCGTTGGCGCATACTCGGCCGACGACAATGCTGATGGCAGCCGCCAGAGCGCCGGGCAGGCTGATCAGGCCGATGCCGATTGCGAGCATGATGGCGATGCCGCTCACTTCAATGGTTGTCGCCCATGTGATGAGAGGCGTGCGGCGTGTTTGAACGAGCAGTGATCGCTGGAAGGAGAGCAGCACTTCCAGCGCCGGCATGGCGACCAAACACCGCAACGGAATGATGGCGAAAGATGTCAGCGCCTGGGGAAGCCCGGAGATCGCATGGAACCAGCCTGAAGCGAGCGAACTGAAGGCAACGATCGTCAGAGCCCCGCTCGTGATAGCGGCGAGGATTCCTGCAAAACTCTTGAGTGGGCGGAAGCCCTGGCCGTCTTCTCCGAGCAGTGCGATTCCGACCTCCTGATAGGCGACTCCGCCGCTTCGGAAGGCGAAAACGAAAGAGTGCACGACCGGCCAGATGGCCAACGATTCGAGTGGATACGGGCTGCGACCCAGAAAAAATGTCACAAGCGGATTGACTCCGACGGTGAGGAGTGATGTCAGGGCCAACGGATAGTAAAAGTGGATGAGTGCCCGCGTCGTCAGGAGTGTTGACGCTGAGCACTCTGAACGATCCCCGATAATTTGTCTGACGATGTGCCGGGCCATCCATCGGCTCGCTATGGCCTCCATTGTCACTCCCATTGATAGCGCCGCCGCTCCAATATAGGCCCCAGGGATGTTTACGAAGAAAAAGAAGGCCGTCGCCGTCAGTCCCATGGTGACAACCCGAACGATGGTGCCGTAGGCGACGCGGCGGGTGAGGTTATTCCTGATAAGAATTCCCTGATAGAAACGTCGATAGCCGATCGCCGCCGGCCACGGCAGCAGAATCATTGTGGCTCTGTGGGTCAGGAGGACGATGCCATGAGGAAGCCCGATCAGTCGTTCTGCGATGAGTGAAAAAATCGGTGGAGTTAACAGAAGCACCATTAGACCCGTAATGATCATGTTCAGCGTGTATGCGAATCTCCTCAGTTGGAAAAACGAGCTGCGATCCGCGACCAACGCCGTCGATGCGCTCATCATCATGATGATGGGAGCTTCCACAATCAGCGCAAATGAGAAGGCCACACCGTAGGCAGCGAGGTTGAACATGGGATCATGAATCCGTGCGATGATCGCCGCCACAAAGGGGCCTTCCACCGACATCATCAGCCATGTAGCGGCAAGCGGCATCCAAAAGTTGAAAACTCTAAGGACACTCATCGGCTGAGACCGGCCGCCTATTATCATCTGTTCTGTGTGACTCGATTTCTCCACAAAAAATTCTGCCGCGCAATAATACTCGAAATGACGCCGGATGCACTATGTCAACCTCAAAAACTACTTGATCAAGAAGCATCGGCTCCCATTTTGCGCTATGATGAGAAATCGGGGAGGAGTTTAATTATGCTGTTTTTATCCCCACAGGAAAAGCACCAATGGACGATATCGGCACAGAAGGCCATCAATGAACACATGGCGCCCCGTGATTCCGATCTCGACATCCGAACGAATCTGCGACCTGCATTCAGATTCTATGTCGGCGCTCTCCTGGCGGCCGGGAGCTCCGAGGAAAGGGCCATGGAATGGTTTGTGACCGGAGCCCAGGAAGAGAACACGTCTCTCCTGTTGAATGCATTCGCCGTCAGTTTCCTGAAAAGGCAGCGTGGTCGATTCATCATGCCGGATGTGGCTTTCGTAGATCCGGCGCCTTATGTGCATTTCACCGGAGTTCCGACAATCAAGAGTGCCAGGCAAAATTTCATCCGGCAATGTGGGGAGTCCTTGCCTGATGTCGCGCACCCACTCCGGATCATCGATGTCGGGTGCGGCGACGGAGGGCTGCTCGTAGATTTCCTGAAGCATCTGCTGGAGGTGAGAAAGGTCGGAGACATTGGTGAAATCCTCCTCGTCGATGCATCACCAGCGATGATTGAGCTGGCCAGAAAAATAGTGGTGGCTGCATTTCCGCGATCTGTCATCGGAACCATCATCGGAAAAATTCAGGATGTGGCACGGCAGATCGAGGGCCTATATGATGTCGCTCTGATGTCACTTTGTTATCATCACATGCCCTGGGAAAAAAAAGTCCGGCACATGCATGAATTGAAGTCAAAGGCCGATCATTTCCTCGTTTTCGAGCTCGATGCCAATAACGACCTGCCGGAGCTACATTCGCCGGAGCTTGCGCTCTCTGTCTATCAATCGTATGGGCGCATGATCGACGCCGTCTTCGCACATGATGCGCCACTCGAACTCGCCAACGCGTGCGTCGACCGATTCCTGATGACTGAAGCCGTTTCCATCCTCAGTCAACCAAGAGGCATCCGAACCGATTACCATATGCTGCGAACACAATGGCACCTGCTTTTTCAGGAGACACTTAGCGAGGATTTCTCCTGCTGGGCCGATTCCGCTGCCTACAGCGATGATTTCATGAGCTTCTTCACATTGCATTACGGACGGCAATCTTAGTTCGCAGTTGCCGGTTCCCAGTTCCTGATGCATTTTCAAACGAACGGCCCCACAGTGATGACAGCGTAACTGCGGCCGCCGGGAATTTTTCGGGTGCAAATGCTCTTTCGAAAGTGAAGGGCCTGCTTCTGCGAATATTTCTTGAGGCTGCCATGACTGATCAGGAGCTTGTAGGTGCTATTTATCGATCGAACAAGGTATCCGTAGTAAACAAAGAACCCAGTTTTCCGTCATTGACGATCAGGTGGAAATAGGGAGACGCAAACAACCCCCGAGTGTTTCTAAGCCACTCAGGGGTTGATGAAACTGCCGGTGAATCGACGCTCAAACGCGGTCAGCTACCGTGCCTGTCCATAGTTAATGAGCAGTTTGTAAGTACTGTCTTCCGGTCGAACGAGATCGCCGTAGTAAACGACCACGTAAACGTCTTTGGCCTGATTCGTTGGATTTGTATAGCTGACGATTGGATACCCCTTTGCAATCAAGTTTTGGAGCATGCCGGCTTGAATCCGTCCTCTGCGATCCACCATCACCAACTCAAAATCCTCTTGCCGGGGATGTTCAACTCGCACTCTGACAGTCCCCTTTGCGGGGACAACAAATCCGTAGGCGGGCCTGGTATCAGATGGGCCTGCGATGGCTTTCAATTCCGTCAATGATTTATCAACTCGATTCACATGGACGAGCCCTGTGTCTCCAACCATCGTCCGGCATCCGTCGGTGAGTGGATCTGCCGAGATTGATGAATTCGGGGCGATAATCGCTTTGGCCAGCAAATCGTCCAATGCATCGTTGTTGACCTTGGTTTCCTGCGCTTGCGCGTTCAGCGTTCCGATCAGAAAGAGCGCCCCACACATGGCTATCCATTTGACAGATACCCTGATCATTGAATCCAGAACTTTCCTATGCATGATATTTACCTCCTTCACCTTCTTATTGATTATGCGAAACCCGTGCCATTCGATAACGCGTTGAAATTCTGGAGGATGCTTGTGGCTGCTGTTACCGGAAAAGGACACATGCTGTTCTTTGGCAAAGGCCGCCCGATACGAAAGGTTGGTGGTCGACAAAACTGCCATCGAGAGGATGGGACCGAGCACGCTTGCACGTACAGGGGATCAGCAGGAAAACAACGAAAGACACAAAATCACTGACGGCTGATATGCATTCCTGTTGAGCGCCAATGGGAATTCTCTCGCGTTATTTCGGTGTGGGCTCAGTTTTTTTAAGAGATGGTGAGGTGATGTGCAGAGCATGGCTCCAGAGCGTGCGTCATTAGAGTTGGCCGTATTTCAATTCATCGTAAACGATAACCGTGCTGTGGAACTTGATGTCGGCAGCAAAGTGCGACCGGAAGGACTTGATGAGGTGGTAAAACTCCTCGTTCGATTCTGTCAGAAGCTCAAATTCAAAATCATACGCGCCGATCGTCTTTACCAGGAAGATGACGCTATCCTGCCGGCGAAGATAATCGGCGATCCGGTCAATCCTGTCTCGAGCTGGAGTGTTCAGTTTCAGCAGGACCTTGCGGTAGGTGAGCCCCAGGCGGTGATGATCGATTTTCATGCCGAACCCGATGATGACCCGGGTTTCGATAAGATGTTGAAGCCGGCCTTTGGCGATGGTGACAGAGATGCCCAGCTTTTTTGCGAGATCCGCCAGAGAAATTCGGCCGTTGCGATTGGTTTCGTGAAGGATATTCTTGTCGATATCATCCAACGGTAGCTGATCATGACCCGCGCCGAAAACAAGCCCTTCGCCATTGCCATGGCCGGGATTTAAAAATCGGAAAGGAAGGTATTCGACGCGAGTGGCGATGGAAAAGTATTTTTCTTGAAAATATCTGCCGAATCGCCCGAGAATCTCGTCATATATCTTTTCAAATTTCATGATATGGTCGGACCAGATCACGAATTCAAGATCAAAATCCCCATCCAGCAGAGTCAACCATGAGATCTCAGGGCAGCGAACCAGTTCCTTTACGAGTCGCGCTTCGTTTTCACGATTGAGCTGCTGGTACTTGACGAAAACCCGGAAGTGAGTTTTTCCGAGTCGGTAGATGTCCGGGATGGCGTGGTAGCCGCGGATGATGTTCATCTTTTCAAGCTGCTTGATGCGGTAGCTCACCACCTGTTTCGACAGCCGGACTTTGCGGGCCAGCTCCGTCAGGTTCTGTCGGGCCTTCAGTCCCAGTTCAGCCAGGATGGCCTTGTCTTTGATGGAAAGGCCGAGTTTTGCCGATGAGGCCGCTGGAGGGCTGACTCGTCGAGCTCCGGATTGGTCTGGCCGAGGATCTTTGGAACGATCTTTTCTTCGGATCATTTTTGACATTTTTGTCAAATTTAAGACTCATATATGATTTTGTCAAGGATTTTATGTTATTTTTTTTACAAAGCATTGACCCGATGGGCTGCTCTGTGATATATCAGAGGTCTATTGACTGGAAGCAGATGAATGACAATCAGGGCCCTGTAAGGAGTCGACATGGAGAATAACCGAATCAGTGAGCACCCGATTCTCCCGGTGGAAGAAAGGGAGGATATTCGATTTTACTGGAATAAGAGCCCTCTTTCAGCCAAAGCGAACGAAATGATCTCATCGGCGCTCATCGCCAATGGAGTCATGGCCTTTGGCCGCCATCATCGAGATGACACGGCGCAAGGAATTTTCTGCGCCAATGGCCAGTGTTCAAAGTGCATGGTGATTGCCAATGGTGTGCCGGTGAAATCGTGCATGACGGCCGTGCGGGAGAACATGTTTGTGGAAAGTGTCGACGGCTTACCTGTGTTGCCGCCCATCAACGAGGTGCCTGCGCTGATAGACATCGAAGAAACCCATACCGATGTCCTGATCATTGGGGGAGGACCTGCTGGGGCGTCTGCGGCCATTGAGCTCGGGCAGAAGGGGATCAGGACTCTGGTCATCGATGACAAGAACGAGCTTGGCGGCAAGCTCGTGCTGCAGACTCACAAATTCTTCGGTTCCGTCGAAGATTCGCAAGCCGGCACGCGCGGCAATCAGATCGGCCGAATGCTCGCTGAAACCGTCACCACGAATCCTCACATCACCGTCTGGCTGAATAGCACGGCCATTTTCATCTTCAAGGATAAGAAGGTCGGGATCCTCAAGGATGGAACGTATAAGCTCGTGGTTCCCAGAGTCATCCTCAATGCCGCCGGAGCACGTGAGAAATTCCTGAGCTTCGCCGGTAACAGCCTGGTTGGAATTTACGGCGCCGGCGCCTTTCAGACTCTCGCCAACCGCGATCTCATCCGTCCATCAACAAAGCTCTTTATCGTCGGCGGCGGCAACGTCGGATTAATCGCCGGCTATCATGCCCTGCAGGCGGGCATCGGTGTCGTCGGCCTCGCCGAAGCTCTCCCCGTGTGCGGCGGCTATAAGGTGCATGCCGATAAGCTGAAGAGACTCGGCGTCCCGATCTACACGTCGCATACCGTTCTCTCAGCCAATGGCAAGGACAGGGTGGAATCGGTGACGATCGCTCAGGTCGATCGCAACTTCGTGCCGATTGCAGGGACTGAAAAATCGTTTGCGTGCGACACTATTTTGATTGCCGTCGGCTTGAACTCGATTGATGAGTTCACACAGGAAGCACAGGGAGCTGGAATCCCAATCTTCGCCGCAGGCGATGCACTGGAAATTGCCGAAGCCTCTTCGGCGATGTTCAACGGGAAGATCGCGGGCCTGACGATCGCCAAAGAACTCGGTGCTGATGTCGCCGAGATTCCCGAAAGCTGGCATGCAAAGGCGGAAATTCTCAAGTCGCATCCAGGGCCGATTTCTGAACAGAAGTTCCCGGCGGGCGAGGAGGGAGTCATGCCGCTGATCCACTGCCTCCAGGAAATCCCCTGCAATCCATGCATCACGGTCTGCCCCACCAAATCGATCACTATCTGCGGCGACCCCCTGATGGGACTACCCGATTATAGCGGCAGCTGCACCGGCTGCCTCAAGTGCGTCTCGATCTGCCCGGGACTGGCCATCACGCTAGTCGATTTCAGGAAGAATAAGGAATTCCCGGAAGTCACGGTGCCATACGAAGTTTTCAACTACCGCGTCAAGAAAGGTGAGAAGGTCAAGGCTGTCGACATCAACGGGGATCTGATCGGCGAAATGGAAGTGACCGGTGTCGTCGATAATAAAAAGAACAAAACCCAGCTTGTCAGAATCCGAGTCCCCAAAGATCAGGCCAAGCGCGTGGTCTCATTCCGCATTCAGGATGAATCGGTGAGCCGGCCTTTGCCGAAAGCGATCATCCCCGATCAGGATGCGGACTCGGCGAAGCTCTGTTTGTGCGAACGCGTGAGTGTCGGCGATGTCAGAGCTCTTGTCAGGAAAGGCATCACGGATATCAATCAGATCAAGGCTATCACGCGCGCCGGGATGGGTGCATGTGGGAGCAAAACGTGTGAGACGATCATCAAGGGTATTTTCCGCCAGGAAGGCATTCCGCTGCAGAAGGTGACGTCGAATACGAAGCGGCCGGTTTTCATCGAGGTGCCTCTTGGAATCCTGGCCGGCCGGAATGGAGGAAGCAACAATGGCTAGGACTTATGATGTGATCGTCATCGGCGCAGGTTCCACGGGCGTCCCGGCTGCGATGGCGCTCGCAGAGAAGAAGCTTTCAACACTGGTGCTCGAATCATGTCCATCACCAGGACAGATGAACAATAAGAAAGCCATAGGAGGCATCAGGGCGACTCACTCGGATTTTGGAAAGATTCAGATTTGCTTGCGTAGCATCCAGATATTCTCGGAATGGGAAGAGAAGACCGGAGTTGATCTCGGATGGCTGAAGCATGGCTACAGCTTCCCGGCCTACTCGGATGCGGACGAGAAAAAGCTGAAGGATTTGATGAATATCCAGCACTCCTATGGCCTCGATATTGGGTGGGTTTCTCCGCAGGAGTACAATGAGCTCGTACCGGGCATCAACATGGACGGCCTGCGAGGAGCGACCTATTCGCCCGGCGATGGCAGCGCATCACCTCTGCTGGCACTCAATGCATTCTATTTCAAGAGTCTTGAAAGAGGCGCTCAATTCAATTTCCATGAAAATGTCATCGCCATTCGATCGCACAGTGGCCGTGGCTTTGATGTTGTTACCAATCAGGGGACTTACTGCAGCCGATACATCGTCAATGCCGCCGGCAACAATGGTGGGGTGATCGCCGCTCTGGTTGGGCAGCACTATTCGATCAAACCGGACAATCATGAAGGAGCGATCACTGAGCCTGTCAAACGATTCTTCGGGCCGA
>CAIWXX010000110.1 GCA_903916735.1 uncultured Acidobacteriota bacterium | reverse complement strand
CCTCTGCTCCTCCGCCCCCTGGCTCTTCTGCAGGCAGTTGTTTACCAAAATGCCGGTTTCTATCACGGAGCTTGAAAAAGAAATGACTTCACCGAATCGACCCATGTCTCTCGCGGGTGTCTTCCCTCCGATTCCAACGCCATTCACGTCCGAAGGCCGAGTGGATGAGGCGAACCTGCTGGCCAATGTGAAACGCTGGAATTCACAGCCGCTATCAGGCTACGTCGTCGGCGGCTCCAATGGCGAATATGTATTGCTCACGACCGATGAGCGTGTCGAAATGGTCACCATTCTACGAGAGAGTGTATCATCAACGCGCCGGCTCATCGCCGGTTCCGGCATGGAAGGAACGGCGGCGACGATTGATCTGACGCGACGCATGGCAAGAGCCGGCGCCGATGCCGCACTGGTCATCACTCCCAGCTATTACAAGGGGAGAATGACGGCGCCTGTCCTTGAACACCATTTCAATGCGGTCGCGGATGCATCTCCGATTCCCGTGATTCTCTACAATGTCCCTGCCAACACAAGCATCGACCTGCCGCCGCAGGCTGTCATCAACCTCAGCTCACATCCCAACATCATCGGAATGAAAGAGAGCGGCGGAGATGTAGCGAAGATCGGCTTCCTCGTGCATGAAACCAAAGCCGAGTTCCAGGTACTGGCAGGGTCGGCCGGATTTTTCCTGGGGGCGCTTTCGGTCGGCGCTGTGGGCTGCATTGCTGCTTTGGCCAACATCGCAGCGACTCAACTTGCCGATCTTCTCGATCGTTTTTTGAAAGGCGATCTATCCGGGGCCCGCGCCATCCAGCTGCCGCTCATTGAAGCCAATACGGCTGTGACCGCCCGCTTCGGCGTCCCTGGCCTGAAGGCCGCGATGGATCTCTTGGGCTATTATGGCGGCCCTGTGCGATCGCCACTTCTGCCACTGCCCGAAGAGGACCGGAATATTCTCCAACAAATCCTGATGCGCGCCGGCTTGCTTCAGAAATGACACATCGATGGATATGCACATGCCGGTGAGAAAGCGGTCTCCCGCTTCCTTTATTGCCGGCTGAATTTTGAATGAGTCAGAGGCCACCACTTTCTTAGAGCCATCCTTCTGCGCTGAGATCGCTTCGCTCACAAAGAAGGGAAAGGGTTCAACGGACCCCCGGGCCAAAGCGAAGCAAGGCCATGTCATCGTCCCTGCCCCCTCGCTGCCTCTCCTTGCAGAATGCCACGAAAACGTGAACATCCAGTTGCCGGGCTTGACAAGATATCCGCCTACGAACATCCGGTCGTTGCACCGCAGGTATCGCACTTCAAGCAGGTGCCGTTGCGGATGAGTGTGAATTGGCCGCACTCGCGACAGGCATCGCCTTCGTATCCCTTCAGGCGCGCCTGGCGATAGGCTTCGATCAGCGGGATCGCTGTCGTCCGCGAAATGCTTCCCGCCACGCGCCCCGCCGAACTGGTTGAACCGGTGGCTCGTTGGCCGGCGACGAGCAGCGCCGGAGAACCGGCGCCTCCGATGTTTTCAATCACGCGTTCTTCGACGACCTCCTCGCCATCGAACGTCGGCTCCTCACGCTTCACGGTATCCATGCGGAGATCGTCTTCGCCGACCTGGGCCAAATCATTGCGCCCGAGGTAGTTGATGGCCAGTTCCCTGAAGATGTAATCGATGAGCGATGTCACCATCTTGATCTTGTTGTTGCCCGTCACGATCCCATTCGGTTCGAAACGCGTGAACACGAATGCATCGACGTACTCTTCAAGCGGCACTCCATGTTGCAGCCCCAGGCTGATGGCAATGGCGAAACAGTTCATCAAGCTACGGAACGCCGCGCCTTCCTTGTGCATGTCGAGGAAGATCTCGCCGATTGTTCCATCTTCGTACTCGCCCGTTCGCAGGTAAATTTTGTGTCCGCCGACATTCGCCTTTTGCGTATAGCCGCTGCGGCGATCCGGCAGGCGCCGACGACGCGCAAGATACCGCAGGACAATTCTTTCAGTGATTTTTTCCGAGACCTTGCGCACCGGATCTTCGCTTGCCACAGCCTCCGCCATCGATCCCTCGCTCTCATCGAGAGCTGCCGAGAGCGGCTGGCTGAGTTTTGATCCATCCCGGTAAAGCGCCACTGCCTTCAGCATCGATCGCCATGAGTGCATATAGGCGCGCTTGACATCCTCAATCGTGGCCTCGTTCGGCATGTTGATGGTCTTGCTGATGGCTCCAGTCACGAACGGTTGTGCGGCGGCCATCATGTGGATGTGAGCCGACGTTGGAATGAAGCGCCGCCCCTTGCGGCCGCAACGGTTCGCACAATCGAAAACAGCGAGATGTTCTTCCTGAAGATGCGGCGCCCCTTCAACCGTCATGGTGCCGCAGCAATAATCATTGGCTTCCTGGATCTGCTCCGGCGTGAAACCCATCGCGCGCAGGGCATTGGTTTGCTCGGGATCCAGTGACAGCTTCTCCCGGCAGAACTCCTCCCCGAGCGTCCATCGGTTGAAAGCGAAGGTGATGTCAAAAGCAGCGCTGAGTTCCGCCTCCACTCGCTGGATGGCTCCATCATCGAACCCATTGACGCGGAGCGAGTCGTGATTGATGTGAGGTGCGCCGAGCAGAGTCCGGCGTCCGATGCAGTAAGTGATGATGTCATCGATCTGTGTCGCCGCGTAACCCAGCTTCTGCAGAGCGATCGGGATGCTCTGGTTAATGATCTTGAAATATCCTCCGCCGGCCAGTCTCTTGAATTTCACAAGCGCGAAATCCGGTTCCACCCCCGTCGTATCGCAATCCATGACGAGGCCGATGGTGCCGGTCGGAGCGATGACGGTTGTCTGCGCATTTCGATAGCCGAATTTTTCGCCGAGGTCGAGAGCGCGATCCCAACACTCGTGGGCCGCCCCGAGTAGATCGGCCGGGCAGAAAACCGGATCAATTCCCTTCGGTGTAATCGACAGGCCTTCGTAGGACGAGGCCGGCGCCGAAAAGGCTGCACGCCGATGATTCCGAATGACGCGCAGCATGCTTTCTTGGTTTTTTTCGTAGGCCGGGAACGGTCCTAACTCACCGGCCATTTCCGCCGATGTCGCGTAGGCTTCGCCAGTCATGATTGCTGTTACCGCGCTGCAGATCGCAACCCCTTTAGGCGAGTTGTAGGGAATGCCGAGGCGCATGAGGAGCGTGCCAAGATTGGCATAGCCAAGCCCCAGCGTCCGGAATTCGTAGCTTCGCAACGCGATCTGCCGGCTCGGGAAAGATGCCATGAGCACACTGATCTCGAGGACAATCGTCCAGAGGCGGCACGCATGACGATAGCCGTCGATATCGAAGCTCCCATCTTCCCGGAGAAACTTCGCCAGGTTGATCGAAGCCAGATTGCAGGCCGTATCGTCGAGAAACATGTATTCCGAGCAGGGATTGCTCGCATTGATCCGGCCATCCGCCGGACAGGTGTGCCATTCATTAATTGTCGTGTCAAACTGGACGCCGGGATCAGCGCAACTCCAGGCCGCTGTTGCGATCTTGTCCCACAGCGTGCGAGCCGGAACCGTGGCTGCCGGCTTGCGGTCCACCCGTCGGATGAGAGTCCACTCTCCATCCCGATCCAGTCGTCTGAAAAACTCATTCGGGATGCGAACGCTGGTGTTGGCATTCTGCCCGGAGACCGTCGCGTACGCCTGGCTATCCCAGTCTGTGTCATACTCTTCAAAATGAAAGACCGGAAGGCCTTGGGTAGCATATTGGAGTGTTCGCCGGATATAGACCTCTGGCACCATCGCCACACGGGCATCGCGAACAGCCTGTCGGAGTGCGAGATTTTTTGCCGGATCGATCTCGATTCGGGAATCATCGAGCCGGCAGGCATCAAAGATCGTTTCCAGATGCTTCTTGCAGATCCGGGAGCCAGCCACGAGCGCTGCAACCTTCTGCTCTTCGACAATCTTCCAGTCGATGAAAGCTTCGATATCGGGATGATCCAGATCTAGACAGACCATTTTCGCTGCCCGCCTCGTTGTGCCGCCTGATTTAATGGCACCCGCCGCACGATCGCCGATGCGGAGGAACGACATCAAGCCTGAAGACCTGCCTCCACCCGAGAGGTTTTCGTTCTCACCACGAAGCGATGAAAAATTCGTGCCTGATCCGGAACCGTATTTGAACAGACGCGCTTCCCGCACCCAGAGATCCATGATACCGCCCTCATTGACGAGATCATCACTGACGGATTGGATGAAGCAGGCATGAGGCTGAGGGTGTTCGTATGCGTTGTCCGCGCGAACGAGCTGCTTTGTATCGGGATCGACATAATAGTGGCCCTGGGAAGGCCCGCTGATTCCATAGGCGAAGTGGAGTCCGGTATTAAACCATTGCGGAGAGTTGGGTGCGCCGATCTGCGCCGCCAACATGTAACACATCTCGTCATAGAAGGCCTGCGCATCGGTCTCCGCTGTGAAGTAGCCGTATTTTTTCCCCCAGTGAGTCCAGCAACCAGCAAGGCGGTGGAAGACCTGGCGCGCATCGGTTTCTCCACCCTGAACCACCATCTCCTCGGCGCTTTTCTGCGGAACTCCAGCCTTGCGGAAGTATTTTTGCGCCAGAATATCGGTTGCCACTTGCGACCAATCGGCAGGGATAAGGATCGAATCCAATTTGAAAACGGTTGATCCGTCAGGATTCTTGATCTCGGATGAACGTCGCTCGAAGCGGATGTCCTGGTACGGATTACCTTCCTCATGCGTGAACTTCCTGGTGATTTTCATAGACACTACCTCTATCGGACTCGGAAAAAGCGAAAACCCCTCTTTACAAAAAACCGCTCACCCGGGAAAGGGCACTCCCTCCCGGCCTGCGGGATAACTCTATTTCGTGTAGCTCCGTTTTCTCGAATACGCGACTTCCCCACGAAACCGCGCTAGCACAATATATGGCGTCGTCGGGGGTATGTCAATACCAAATATTGTGCATTTCATCACAATTCTACGGTCAGCCCCGGGGTGAAAGTGCATCCAAGAACAATCGAGAGGATCATGGCCCTTTCACCGTGCGCCAATCACATGACGCTTCCATCTTTCATCCATTTTGAGGAGACCCGCTATCAACAATTGTCAATCTGCCACCAACCAAAATTGTACTATGTTCCCGAGTCTTTTCGCTGCATATTGGCCGTTGGCGGATCCTTTCGAATCCACAATAATTGCCCGTATTTCAAAGCCCTTTTAGGCCGTCTTAACCCCTGAAAAATCCACATCATCACATTTTCAACACAAACTACTTGACAAGCCCTGCCAGGAGCGGTTGAATAGTGACTGACGTAACAGGACTATGTTTAACTTAAAGGCATCGCGGGCACTACTAACCCTTGTGGCGATCTTTGCCTGCGGATCGGGGCTGGCCGTCGGGGATCCTCCGGGGGAGAGTCAATCAGCCCGTTCCCAAGATCCAACATCACGCGAAATCAGCTTTGCGGCTCTCGGACCAAGCCTCAGAGCGAACCCCATCATCGGCTATCAGCTCTTGAGCAATATTTCGACTCTGATCAAGACACTCGAAACAAGCTCGGCGCAGCCAAAGATCCTCGCGGGCCTATCATTCACTCGCCAATTGCCCGCCATAATATCGACAACGCCGGCCAATAACGCCGAGTATGCGCCACCGGCGCCCAAGAAACAGGAGGACTCCTCATATAAATGGCTGCTTCGAAGCCAAAAACGCAACGTCCTCCGGGATGAAGATCGCGGCCGGGTTTTTGTGAGTGACACGAGAAACCATCTGAATTCGCGAACGCATTCGCGCCTGGGCGATGTTCAAGCCGAGATCACGCTCTCATCGTCCAACCAAGGCGAGCTCCTCAATGACAATTCTTTAGTTTCGCGAAGCGCCACCGAGGTCAAGGTGGCATTCCCGATATTGAATCACAGTCACACGACTATACAGGGAAGGATTGGCGGTGATTCCGGGGCCTTCACATGGGCGACGCGAGCGAATGTCACCGTTCTGGAAATTGATAAGCATTCCATGGACGCCGGCGCAATTCTTGGCAGCATTCTCTTCCAGAATTCGCTGCAAACTTCGGAGCACTCCGAGGCAAATTTCAGATCTGATTGGATCGCCAGCGTCTATGCTCGGGATTATTGGGAGCTTCATCCAAGATACGGCCTTTCGTATGGCCTGACTTACGAGAGATGGGGATATCCCTCCAGCTCCGGCTTCTTCAGCCCACAAGCGGCTTTCATTACCAAAATTGCTGAAGGATTCAAGCTGGCCAATGAATTCGTTTATGGTGTCAATCTGCCTGGTCGAGCATTGCGGTGGAGTATGCCCGTCTTCTCAGAGAGCTATACACTGTCAGATCAGACTGAAATTGTGCCCGAACGATTCCTTGCTTTTCGAGCAACTGTGGAAAAACAAATCGGGCCACGGCAAGCACTCGATATCGCATATGTCCTTGAGAAACTGACGAACCCAATCCTGCAGGTCCCATACAGGGATTTCGCTCCCGAGGATAATTTGCAGCCCAGTTACAGATATTTATTGACAAACTCCAGCCAGATGCGTTCTCACGGAGTGAGAGTCGGCTATCGAGCCAAAATTACGGAGAAGCTAACGGGCGGGGTCACATATCGGGTTAATCGTTCCAAGGCATTAACGCTATCGACAACACCCATGGGACTCGATCCTGACGCGCCGGCGGATCTTCGGCCGTGGACCGGGGATAGCTACATCCAAACCGTGGCAGCCAATGTGACGCTTCGATTGCCTAAGACGGCGAGTTGCATCAGCGGAGACTATCGATGGGATAGCAGCATGCCCTTAAGACCCGATACCATGATCGACGGCTTCGACGATCCAACAACTCAGATCGAAATCAATCTACGCCAGGGAATCCCTTTCATTTCAACAGGGGATACAGTTTGGGAAATCTTGCTGGATATCCGCAATCCCATAACCTTGGGCAAGGAACCGATCATCTCATTCGGTCGTGAAGAAAGGATCGTGGTTTTGGTTCCGCATCCACGGCGCATCACAGGCGGGTTGACCCTAAGATTTTAGGCGTTCGATCTTCCACTTCTATACGCCAGTCCCGTAGACGAATTAAAACCAAAAGAAATGGCAACCGGCGATTTCTGGAAATCCAAATTTCCGTTGAATAATTCAAATTTTTGAAGGTGCTTGTTTCTCAAGAAGATAATTCTAGCTCTTGGAAAAGTGACCATCGAATTTTCTGTAGGTTAGAATTGAAAATAGCAAGGTGAAGCCCTTGCAATACGGCATGCATATTGCAGGTCCCAATAGCTGGAGGATTTTCGTTGCAATTGCCGTTTCGTAACTATCGACTTATTACAGCGTTCCTAACGTTGCTGGCCGCCGTGTTGATGGTTGCCGGCGCGGTGAATGTTGTAAAAAAGACACGCTTCAAACCTCCTTCAGACGGGGCGGAATGGGCATACAAGGCACAGCCAGGGGCCACGGCGCCGGGGCTTACTTGTGTGTGGATTGATCCGACGGGCCCGGCGTATAAAGCAGGCGTTGCCGAAGGAGATGTCCTGCTCAGCATCAACAGCGAAAATCCGAAAACAGGCATCGAGTTAACGCAGTGGATCTGGGAAGCAGGAATTGGAGCTCGCGCCGATTATGTTGTGAAGCGAGGCGGCCAGGTGGTGCCTCTCGTTCTCGTTTTCGAGCCGCGTCCCAGGGAAAGTTTTTACTTTTACCTGGCTTTTGTCGGGTGTTTCTCCGTTGGGGTGGGACTCATCATTTTGACTCGCCGGTCTGGAAAGCCCTTCAGTATTCATTTCTTCCTGATGACACTGGCGCTCTTCGCGCTCAATATTTTCTCTTACACTGGGGAGCTCGATCTCTGGGACAACTTTTTCTACTGGGCGGATCGAATAGCGTATTGGATGTTTCCGCCGATTTTGCTCCACTTTTTCACGACGTTTCCTCGGAAAAAGGCCCTTCTGAGGCTCAGACCAGGGCTCATTCCGGCGATCTACATCCCGAGTGTCGCCTTCGCGCTGGGCGACATCACCATGCATATTCTCTTCTACGCCGGCCTTTTCTCTGGGGACGTGCAACTCGCCATCATGGACACGATCGAACGGCTCACTGTCGCGAATTTCGGAATTCACATTCTCCTTGCGTTCACAGCGCTGATCCATGGCTGGGCCGTCACAACAAACGTCATTTTCAAAAAGCAGCTCCGATGGATTTCACTCGGGTTGGGCTTCGGGTTGTTGCCGTTTGTCCTTTTTTATGTCGTGCCCTTCACACTCGGTTACAAACACTCGACGCTGCTCGAAAGCACCGTCCTCTTCCAAATCTTCGTCCCACTCACCTTCGCCTATGCCGTCACACGCTACCGGCTGATGGACGTCGAAGTTATTTTCAAGCGTGGCTTGAGCTTCGGCTTATCAGCGTTCCTGGTGTTCCTGTTTTATATTATCGTTGCCCGGAGCAGCGGCGAATTTTTCTTTCAGGACAGCCGCGCCCGGGCGGTTCTTGCGTTCTTGGCCATATTGCTTGGAGCGACGGTCTTCTCGCCGCTCTATCGCTTGATCCAAACCTATATGGACAGGATCTTTTATCGGACGAGCTATGACTACCGTCGGACTCTGCTTCAATTCAGCAAGCGCATCAGTGCGGAACGGGATCTCTCCGGCCTCATCCGAACGATGACCGAGCTCATTTCGAAGGCGCTGTCAATCGAGCAACTTGCGCTCTTTATTCCTGAAGATTCGAAAGATGAGAAGTTCCAGGTCTATTTGAAACGCGGCGAGCAGTTGTATCCGATCGGAAGCAAGCCCTTTATGGACAAAACAGTGGTACGGAGACTACTTCAGAACTCTGTTCTCACAAACCCACTGAGTATCTCTGATAGCACCGACTCCTACTCGTTCAACAATCCTCCAATCGAAGACCTGAGCTTCCCACAGTATCTGGCCCTCAAGGTTGAGGACCGACTCATGGGGATTCTGGCGCTCGATCGAAAATCGACAGGTGAGCTGCTGAGCAGTGAAGACTGGGAGCTTCTCCAGACGCTCGCGACTCCCGCCGCCCTGGCTCTTGAAAACGCCGCGCTGTACAGGCAATCGGTCGAACGCGCAGAGCAGTTCCGGATGTTGAAGGAGTACAGCGAGAACATCATTGAGAGTCTGAATGTTGGGATCATGGTGACTGACCTCGATACAAGGGTCGTTGGGTGGAACAAAACGCTCGGAGACTTATTGCAGAAACCCAAACAAGATGTCATGCAACATTTGGCGGGCGAAATCGTCCCGCTTGAAATACTTCCAGAGATTGTTTTCTTCACGCGAAACACTCCGTCGTCGCTTGATTTGAAAAATTCCTGTGAGGTGCCGATCGATATCGGCGGTGAGCACAAAATCCTCCACATCTCCTCGACGCCGCTTCTCGATTCGCAGATCCAGCCTTACGGAACAGTGACGATTCTGGAAGACATCAGCGAAAAGGTCCGACTCGAAGAGCAGCTCGCCACCTCCGAAAAGCTGGCATCAATCGGAATTTTGGCCGCCGGTGTCGCTCACGAGCTCAACACTCCACTGACAGGCATCAGCAGCTATGCTCAGATGTTGAAGAAGGATCGCACGGAGAGCGACCCGGATCGAGGCATTCTCGATAAAATTGAAAAGCAAACAACCCGCGCCTCCCGCATCATTCAAAGTCTGCTCAATTTCGCTCGACAAGGGGATGTACCCCTCTTTGAAGATATCAATGTCAATGAAATCATCCAGGATGCTCTCTCACTCCTGGAACACCGACTCAATCGTGCTCGCATCCACTTGCAGAGAGAGCTGGGTGTTCTTCAGCCAATTCAGGGAGACGAAAGCAAGCTCCAGCAGATATTCTTAAACCTCTTCGTCAATGCCATCGATTCAATGCCGGGTGGCGGAAGGCTCAGTGTCTCGACGCAGCAGCTCGATGATGAAGTCGGCATCGTTGTATCGGATACAGGCGAGGGGATCAAGCCTGACGATCTCGTGCGCATCTACGACCCGTTCTTCACAACAAAGCGCGACCGGAAGGGGACTGGCCTCGGGCTTGCAGTCAGCTACGGCATCATCAAACAGCATGGGGGTTCAATCTCTGTCGACAGTCAACCCGGCAAGGGAACCACATTTACAATCATGCTGCCCATGCGCGCGCCCATGAGCTCTCTCCGCAAGGCAATGCCCGAAGACGCTGGAGCAGCCGAGCGCGCCGACGGCCGGGAATCCGGCTCATAATCGATGGCCAGAGGCACAATCCTCGTCATCGACGACGAGGAAGTCATCCAGGACATCCTGCAGAGCCTCCTGTCCGCCGAAGATTACGAAGTGGATCTGTTCTCCGACGGTGAAGGGGCGCTCGATCGCTTCCGCCAGCGGAGTTACGATGCGGTGATCTGCGATCTGATGCTGCCCGGCATGGACGGACTAAAAGTGACCGAAGAGCTGAAACGGCTCGATCCTGTCTGCCCCGTCATTATGATTACAGCGTACGCGACGATCGAAACGGCGATTCAGGCAATGCGGACCGGAGCCTATGACTACGTGACCAAGCCGTTCAAGAACGATGAGATCCTGGTTCTGCTCGACAAGGCGATCACTCAAAGACGCGTTCTTGAAGAAAACCGAGTTCTAAAGCGAGCACTCGCCGATAAATATCCCTTCGCCAACATCATCGGACGCCATCAAAGTATGTTAAAAATCTACGGCCTGATCGAGCAGGTGGCGGCGAGTCGTAGCACGGTTCTTGTTCAAGGAGAAAGCGGCACAGGCAAGGAGCTGGTTGCGCGTGCCATTCACCACCAATCCCCGCGGGCTTCCTTCCCATTCGTGACGGTCAACAGCGGATCGCTGCCGGCCGACCTGCTGGAGAGCAATCTCTTCGGCCACATTCGTGGCGCTTTCACAGGCGCCATCGCATCGAAAAAGGGCCTTTTTGAAGTCGCCGATCGCGGATCTATTTTTTTTGATGAAATTTCCAACATCTCGGCGGAGACACAGGCGAAGCTGCTGCGAGTCATCCAGGAACGGGAATTCATGCGATTGGGCGGAATTGAAACGATCAAGGTGGATGTCCGGATCATCGCCGCAACAAACATCGATCTGAAATCACTCGTCGATGCAGGGCAATTCCGAGAAGATCTTTATTATCGACTGAACGTCATTAAGCTCGAGATTCCCCCTCTCCGGGATCGACGAGAAGATATTCCTCTTTTGGTCCAGCACTTCATTGAAAAGTATTGTCGCGAAAACGGCAAACCGATCCTTCGGATTTCGGAATCGGCGCTCAAGATTTTGCTTGAGTACAGCTGGCCGGGTAATGTGCGTGAGCTGGAGAACGTGATCGAACGGGCTATCGTGCTCAGCCGCGGGGATTACATCGATGAATCGCTCTTCCCTGACTCAGTGCGCCCTTCGGATCGTATCGATCTCCTCCTGCCGGAGGAGGATATGCCGTTCCGGGAACGAGTGCTGGCGTTTGAAAAAAACCTCGTCATACAAGCGCTCGACCGAGCCAGCGGCGTGCAGAAAAAGGCCGCTCAATACCTCGGTATCAAGCCAACGACGCTCAATGAAATGATCAAGCGTTTCGGCATCGAGATGAAAAGGGAATAAGCGTCAGGCTCTGATCCCAATCATCTCCCTCAACCGCTTGATTCTTTCGGCCGCCGCCGGATGTGTGGAAAACAGCTTCAGGAAAGATTGCCCTGAGAAATTGTTGACAATGTACATGTGGTTGAACGCCGGCGATGTTTGTGGCATCGCGCCGGCTTGAGCAATACGCTGGATCAAAGCCGGATTGGATATCTTCTCGAGAGCCGAAGCGAGCGCTTCTGGGTCGACCGTGAGACGCGCTGCCGATGCGTCGGCTTCGAATTCCCGAGTGCGAGAAATCCACATCTGAACCAACAATGCTGCGATCGGTGCGACGATGATGGCCAGGAGCATCACGAGTGGATTTCTTCCGTTGCGATCATCGCTGCGGACGCCTCCAAAGATCATCGCCCATCGTGCGATGTTGGCCAGATGCATGATGGCCGACGCCACACCGGCAACGAGCATCGAGATCAGCGTGTCCCGGTTCTTGATGTGGCTCATCTCGTGCGCCAAAACACCGCGTAGATCACGAGGGTCGAGAAGCCGTACGATTCCTTCGGTAACGGCGATTGCCGAATGCGCCGGATCACGGCCCGTCGCAAAAGCATTAGGCACAACCTGAGGAATGATGTAGACGCGCGGCATCGGAAGCCCATCGCGCTCCGCAAGATCCCTCACAATTTCAAACACCCCTGACGAATGGCCGGGGCCGATCGGCTGCGCACGATGCATGCTGAGCACAATCTTATCCGAAAACCAGTACATGATAAGGTTCATCGCGAGTGAAAGCCCCAGTGCGAGAATAATGCCGCTACGGCCGCCGATCGCGCTGCCGACCACAATGAAAATGCCCGTCATAAAAACTATGAGAAAAACCGTCTTTACTGAATTTTCAATCTTCATTCACTCCTCCGAAGAATAATTATATCACTGCTGATTGTCGAGCCAACTCATTTCCCTGCTGTGACATCTGGAAGCATCGCCTTCGGGTGCAAAGGCAATCGTATGGCGCAGCCATTCTCAAATAACCTGCACAATGAAAGATATGCCGACACCGCTATTTCATGATGACATGAACGGAAGAGATGAGCTCACTCACGGAAATAGTGATTTGTTTGAGTTGATATGAAGAGTCAATCGGCGACGGTGATCGTGAAGGGACTCAGTGCGAATCAACAAGGAAGAGGCACGTCTATTGATGTCGAAGAGCTTCTCGGTAGATCTCCAGAGAAGTCTCTGCGACGGATTCGGGCGCAAATCGGCGAAGAAACACCTGAGCCCGTTGGATCATTTGAGATCGGCCGTGGCGATCATGAAGTGCGCCGGCGATGACGCGAGTGAGATCCAACGCATCTCCCCGGTGGAACCGATATCCACATGCCCCTTCTTGGATCAATTCTCCACAGCCGCTATCATCAGAGACAATCGGCACGACACCCGCGAAGAGCCCCTCAAAAGGCACCAGCCCAAAGACCTCGTGTTCACCGGGGTATACAAGGAGCTCGGCCCCGGCCAGGGCCTCGCGCCGGTGCCTGCCGATTAAGAGTCCTGTGAAGGAGACTCGTTTTTCAATTGACAGCTCGCGCGAAAGAGCGCGCAGCCGGCGGCCACTCCCCATGTCATTCCCGGCGATGACCAAAATCACGTCCGGGAGATTGAGAGATGAGAAGGCCTGGAGCAAAGTGTCAACATGTTTTCTCGGGGTGAGTTTACCGAGATACAGCAGATAGGGGGAGTTGATTCCGAAAGTGGAGGCAAAGGAAGCCTGCTGCAAAGGTATGTCTTTCTTGGATGCAGGATCTTCGACTATATTCGGGAGGATTCGTATTCGATGAGAATCAATCCCTTCGAACCGAGTCGCCTCGGCTGAAGTCAATGCCAGCACCCTTGATGCACCGTCAACGACGCCCCGGCCGAAAAGGCGATCCCACAGGCCTTTCAGCAATATCTTCGTTTCAATACGCGGCAGTGTCCCATGCGGCGAAAGGACATAAGGTGGACGCTCGGGACGACGGACAAATATTTCATTCAGGAGATGTCGGCATCCGTGCAGATGGACGATATCAAAGGATTGAAGTTGCTCTTCCAGGAAGTTCCGGAATCCCATCGGCAGAAGCAACATGGAGTTATAGGCCCAGCTGTTACAGACATTCTTGAAATAATGGACGTTCGCCGCGGCGCCATGGAAACGGTGTCGGGCATCCAACACATCCGTTGTCGCCACTTCAACCTCGATTCCAGGGAGAGCGTACTGGGCACGGGCCAGAGACGAGACAGCCCGTGGAATTCCTCCGTACGCCCACGCGGGTGCATAAAAAGGAGTGATATGCAAAATTCTCATCGAAACCCTAACGCGGCATAGCCGCAACCAAACAAGCCGGCTTCGACAACCATCGCTCCCGAACCTCTCAGGAATGCAGGAAGAGAAGAAAGCAGGAACGGATTGTTATGTCGACCAGCAGCGGTGGTTTCATAAGCCATTCCTGCATTCCTTTCTTCCTGGCTTCCTGAGAGGAATTCACGATTATGCCCTATCACAGGTCTTGCCATTTTGTGCACAGATTTTACCGATTAGACACTAAGCCCGTCGGCGAGCCCTTTCTAGGGGCACGACGACGCCGGCACAATCGGAAGAAAAATCGTGAAAATAGTCCCTTCGCCGGGGGTGCTCGTGACCTCGATACGACCTGAATGCTCAAGGATGGTTTTCTTGACGATGGCGAGTCCGATGCCATAACCGGATTCCTTGGTCGTGTAAAAGGGAATGAAAATCCTTTCAATGTCATCAGCGTTGATCCCGGCTCCTGTGTCGTGAAACCGCAGGCACAGAGTATTAGTCGCCGCATCCACAGTTGAGCTCACAATCACACGGACGTTGGTGCCCGATTCGATACCATTCTTGATCAAATTGAAGAAAGCCTGCCGCAGTTGAGCATCGTCTCCCTGGATTGGCGCGAATTGCCCTTCCACTTGAACATCATCGGCACGATCGGGGAACTGAGCCCTGATCTCCTCCAGACAATGCCGAAGAACCTCGCCGCAATCGATTCGATCGAGCCGGAGCGATATTGGGCGGGTGAAGTCCAGGAAGTCGGTGACGATGCGGTTTAATTCCCGGACCTCTTTTTTCATCATGAATTGGAACCGTTCATTATCGGTGATGTCAGCCCGCGCCGCATCTGCAGACAGCATCTCGTGGGTATCGATTAACCGCATCAAACCGACAATGGTCCCTAGCGAGTTTCGGACTTCATGCGCCAGTCCTCCCGCCATCTCACCAAGTGCCGCTAATTTTTCCTTCTCCGCAAGCTGTTGTTCGAGCCGGTTCTTCTCCGTGACATCCGCAATGATGCACAAAGCGCCCCTCTTTCCATCCGGCTCAGCCACAGGGCTCACGCTGACACGGAAGACCTGCCTCTCACCTCGGGCCTTCCATGAAAGAAGCCGATCCTGCTCCTTGAGCCCTAGCCGGAGTGCATTTTCGATCATCTGCCGCCATTCATGCTCGCCATCAAAGAGTTTGAGATAATGCTGGTTGAATAGGACAAGCGACGGAGCGCCGAAAAGATCTGAAGCAGAGCGGTTGCATTGCAGGACACGTCCCTGACTGGAGAACTGAAAAACCGATGCGTCCATCTGCTGCAGCATATCGGTGCTCATTCTCGCCGCAGTTTCGGCCTTTTCGCGGTCGATGCGGGACAACTCCGTCAGTTCCTTCTCCTTTTCTTTTAAACGAGCAATGACTCCATGGAAAGAGGAAATCATCATGGCGTTGTCATCGCGCGGCATCTCCTGGTCTGGAAGCACTTCGGCGCGAGCCCGGCGGGCGGTTCGAAGAATTCTGCGATAAGGGAGCAGGATCCACATGCCCACGAGAACGAGAAGCAGGATGGTGACACCAATCCCCAGAAGTTGATAGATCACGATATCATGCGAAATCTGCCCGACACGGGAGAGGCTCTCGTCAACGAAAGTCGCCTTGAGAATCGCATGATGGCGAGCAGATTGAAACGGAACATAGAGGCTGACGATCTGAAGATCATCCGAGGACGCTGAGGTTGGGACCGAATACTGGACCTGGCCTTTTTCGAGGAGAAGGTGGCGCTTATCTGAAGGAATTCCGAAAAAATTATCCGGCACCATGAGAGGCCGGCCACTCTGCGACGCAGCGATGAGAAGCCCGCGATCGTCAAGGATCTCGACTGAAAGAAAGCCGTATCGAGTGCCAAGGACTGCAAGAACCGGTTGCATTTTCGATGAATCGGCGACCCCGCCGGACTCAGAAGAGAGATTGCGGTCGATTGAAATTTCTCTTTTCAGAACCGAAGTCAGAATCGTCATATGGGACTTGCGTTGGGCTTCGAGAAACTTCCGGGCGGACAGGAATATTCGCAGGGCATGGCCATCGATAAGGAGCATCGAAATGACGACCGCGAGCATGAGAAGCCGCCGTTGTCGATCCGTCAGAATGGGGTCCACCTCTAGCAACTCCTGATAGAGCAGCGATCAATGTGCCGAGAGGAGTTCATCGAAGATATCATCGTAAAATGAATTCCGGGACAAGATATTGTTGGAGAACCGATACATATAATTCGAAGAGCCGGTCTCCTCCGAAGTAAATAAGGGCTGCGGCCGGTGCGAGGAAAGAGCCGAACGGGAGAGCGTGATCGAGTTTCTTTCCATAAAAGAGCAAAAGGAAAAGGCCGTAGAAGGCTCCAGCGCAACAGGCGCAGATCAACGTGAGGAACATTCCCTTGACCCCGAGGAACGCGCCGATCGCCAACATCATTTTGACATCACCCCACCCCATGCCGAGGCGCCCTCGAAAAAGATAATAGAGGCCCATGATGGACATCAAAAAAAGCGCCCCTCCAACGCCGCCTCCCAGCGCGTCCAGAAGCGATATCGGCGACGCGTGAAAAAGCGCGAAAAGGATGCCGATAACGGCGCAGGGCAGCGTGACGACGTTCGGAAGAAGCATATGATGGAGGTCGACGAAGAAGAGAACAAGTAGGCAGCAAAGAAAGACGGCCCCTCGCACCATTTCCGCCGAGAAGGAATTTTTCAGGAAGAGTGAAAAGAATATCAACCCCCCAGCCAGCTCGACAAGCGGATAGACAGGTGAAATCCGGGTGTGACATCGACGGCATCGGCCGAGCAATATGAGATAGCTCAATAGAGGGATATTGTCATACCAGCGAATACGGGCTGAACAGGATGGGCACGTGGAGGGGGGCGTGACGATGGAGCGGCCTTCGGGAATCCGCGCAATGCATACATTCAGAAAGCTCCCAATGCAGAGACCGAAAATCAAAAGCCAGATGGCGTAGAAAATCGGCGGGAGCCAGATCACCGGGCCTCTTGCCTATTGAGCTTAAACGGCGTCGGCGGGTCGATCTTCCCAGTTCGAGGATCGTAAAGATAATCCTCTCCCTCAAGGTTCCGTGGAAGCTGCTGAAGAAATCCCTCTTCAATGAGCCGCGATAATCGAGCTGGACGATGCCCTGTGGCAGTCGTATAGGCATCGATGGCATGGCGAAGTTGTGCAATATCCACATCCTGCACCAGATCGAAGTAATGATTATAGGAAATACGCTTTGTTCGCTCATCAACGGCCGTTTTATAGATTTCCCCCCAAAAATTCCTCGCCGTCACGAGATCCCCTTTTCGCCGGAACATGTCCGCCCTGAGCCTATGGATGAGAGTGGGGGCATCCGGGCAAGAGAGCGCGATATCAAAGTATTTTACGGCACGATCATAATCTTTCTCCTGCATATAAGCATAGAACCCCGCGTCCATTGCTATCGACCAGTTATTGGGCAGATTCCGAATTCCCCGATCAAGCAAGCGGAAAGCCATCTCTGGATTTCGCAATTCGTAAATCATTTCCATTGCGCCGATCTGATAAGGATCGACATACTGCGGGTCCAGTTCGTTGATAATTTTGTACATCTGCTCAATATTTTTGAACCGATCCGGATCCTCAAGGTTGGTCGTATATTGAATGGACCAGAGATACACGAAATCCGCAAAGACCCCCTGATATCCAAATGTGAGGAGTTGCAAATATTTTCCGGAAGGAAGGTAGAGAATTTCATAGCCGGCAGGCAGATCTTTTCGGAGTACATCCAGCATCGCCTGCACACGGAAAATACATGTCGCAAGTAGTGAGAAAAACGCGAATGCAAAAATCCGTCTCACCTAGGAAAAATCCCTTTTCTGGAAAATGGTGATCGAGAGGAGAAGGACGACAGCTGTATAGAGTAACCCATACTGGATTGATGCCCAGACAAAACCAGGGGGCACCGGGAGATTGTGAACCGCAGCCGTTTTGAGATTGAAGTTTTCTAGGTTTGGAAGAACGTAATAAAGCACCTTGAGCAAGATCGGCAGTAGAGTTCCTGGGGCTTTCTGTGCAAGGCCGATCAGATTGTAGCTAATGTGCCCGATCAAGTAGAGCATCAGTGTCAGAAGAAAGCTGAGAATGGGCGTCGAAAAGCTCGAGAAGAGGATGGCGATCGATACAATAACCAGCAACTCAAACAAGATCAGCACGCAGGCCCGAAAAACCGGGAAATTCCAGCTCCACGTTTTCAAGAAAATCGCAATCTGAAGCATTGCCGACATGACAATGACGTTGAGGAGGAGTGTGATGGCGAGACCGGCGAACTTGCCAAGGATAAATTGGTACCGGTGGATGGGCTTGGGAATGATCGTGTAAATCGTCTTGTGCTCGATCTCCTTATGCACGATGCTGATGCCGATAAAGATCGACACCAGCACGCCGAAGATAGAGACGCCGGCGAGCCCGATATCGATGATGATCTTGATCTCGGCTCCGACCGTCAGCCATGAAATAACCCGCGATGTGGCAATCAGAAGGAGTCCGAAGAAGAGGAGCAGATAGAGGATCTTGTCACGAACAGCTTCGCGGAAGGATGTCAGCGCAATGGCGGCGATGGCGATTGGCTTCATGACTTTTTCTGAACCTCCCCCATGAAGACGTCCTCCAGGGTTTTCCGCCGAGGGATCACCGATTGGATCTGTCCCCCCCGTGCAGGAATTTCGGAGAGAGCCCGATCCAGACCTGTCTGATCAGATACCTGGATGAAGATTGTCTTGTCCTGCGTTGCGATGATCCGTCCCAGACCGCTGATACGGTCAGCATCGAATCCCTGGATGGAAATTTCGTAGCCGGCAATGTCTTGCGCCGTCAATTCTTCGAGCGTCCCGATGCGTCGGACTTCGCCATTAACCAGGATTGCGGCGCGATGGCAGATCATCTCGGCGTCCTGCAGAATGTGCGATGAGAAGAAAATCGTCTTCCCGCGATCCCGGAGATCGAGAATGATATCTCGGAACTCCTTTCGCCCGATGGGATCGAGCCCGCTGAGAGGTTCATCGAGGATCAGGAGGTCAGGGTCGTTGATCATCGCCTGAGCCATCCCGAGCCGCTGCACCATTCCCTTCGAGAATTTTCGGATGGGCAGCTGTGTACGATCCCCCAGTCCGACAAGCTGAAGCAGCTCTGGAATGCGTGTCCGGGAGACACGCCGCGGCAAGCCGCAGAGGTCTGCATTGAACTGCAAAAATTCCACAGGGCGCAGATACTGGTAGAAATAGGGATTCTCAGGAAGGAATCCGATCCGCCTCCTGGCATCAATGGTACTCGCCTTCTTTCCGAAAATAAGCACGTCGCCGTTCGTCGGCCGAATCAGATTGACGATCGTTTTGATCGTCGTCGTTTTGCCGGCTCCATTGGGCCCGAGAAAGGCGAAGACCTCACCCTGCCGGACGTCCAGGTTGATGCCACGGAGTACAGTGCGTCGCCGGGGGATGAATCCGCTCCGAAAAACCTTCCAAAGATTTCTTATTGAGATCGCATCCATTGTTTGCCGCCCGGTTATTTCACCTTTATCGCTTTCGGCTCCGTCTGAAAGCTCTCTGGGACACCCTCGATCCTGCGAGAAATCCGATATGTTCCCATGGGCACAGGTCCCGATGATCGGGATTCAATAAAGATCTTGATTTCCACCGGCTTAAACCCAGGGTTGTTGAGGAACGCCTGTCGTGAGCTCGCGGAATACCCATAGTTGCATTTCAATCGAACTTGCGGGCTGGCCACATTGCTCTGCAAAGGCTCGCCCTGAATCGGATACGCGAAAGCATCCCCGAGTGCCCTGTTCTCGCCGACGATTGTAAAAATTCCGTTGACCTTGACGTAATCCAGAGGGGCTGTTCTCTTGTTGCGAATACGGAAAGTGATGGTCGGCACCATCGTCACCTCGCCCGGATTTGCCGCCTTGAGGCTCCAGTAGCTGTCAAGCTCCGTCAATTCGACGCCATCCCGGATGGCCTGTGGATTTTCGTGACTCTTCAATGCGATGAGAATGAGAATCGCTCCAATCACAATGGTAACCGCCGCCATAACATAAACAAATTTCTTTGAAACTTCCAAGCCCATCTTATTCACTCCTCGGTGGATTTTACCCTAAAATGGTCGGCATTCGTACTCTCTTATTGACGCCTTTTGAAATCACCAGCGACGCCGAGCACGCCAATGGGAGCCAATGCCTTCCATGTGTCCATGAGCAGACACCGTACCACCGAGAACGAGAGGGCCGGATTTTCGGCCGTGTGACAGATGATGGATGTTTCCGATTCAACTTCTCCTGCTGAGCGAGAAACGTCCGATATCCTCAAGGATAGCACCTCGTTTGCCAAAAGGGGCCAGTGATGCAATGGAGGACTGGATCAGCTCACGGTTCAATTGCCTCGCTCCCTCGATTCCGCAAAACGAAACGAAGGTCGTTTTCTCCACATCCCGGTTGACATCTTTGCCGATTTTTTCTGGGGTGCTGAGAGCATCGAGGAGATCATCCTGGATCTGGAAGGCAAGGCCGAGGGGTTTTGCGTATTGCAGAATGGCGGCACGATCTCGCCCGCCGGCCCGGCCCAGAACGCACCCGAACTCGGCTGATGCAAGAAAAAGCGCAATGGTTTTATGGCTATGGATGAATTCGAGCGTTGCATAATCCATGGATTTTTCCGATTCGAGATCGATGATCTGCCCGCCGATAAGCCCGTCGGTGCCGATGGCCGCTGTCAGCAGGAGAGTCAATTCCCGGATCGCTTTCTGGGAGACACCTTTGCCCTTAAGTTCCTGCAAAACCTGAAAAGCGCGATTGAGAAGGCCGAATGAAGCCAGAATCGCCGTGCTCTCATCGAACTCCCGATGACACGCCTTGCGACCGCGGCGCAACTGAGCATCATCCATGCTGGGTAGATCATCCAGGATGAGAGATGCGCAGTGGACGAGTTCTATGGCACACCCCGACACCAGAGCCTGCCGTTCATCAACCCCGAAGATCTCGGCCACCGCCAGAGTCAGGATCGGCCTCAACCGCTTCCCTCCATTTAAGACACCATAGCGCATGGCGCTCTGAACCTTCTCCGTGCGTCCTTCCATCGGCGGCAGGATGCGGTCCAGTTCTCTTTCGAGAAGCGCCCTTTTCGCATGCAGGTATGTGCCCAGTCGCCTCCTAGCCAATTGATCCCTCTTTCAGTTTTTTTCTTGACAACCCCGACTGCCCCCATGCCCTTGAATTGCAGAGCCGTCCAGCTTCTGGTAGATTCTACTCTATCATGTGAAAAGGAGTGACAGGTATGCGAATCGTCGAATTCATGGCGGGTCTATTACTGATCCTGCCATCCACGGGATTCTCGCAGAATCAACAGGTATCTACAGCCAAGCCGGCGATTTTCTGCGCAGAGCCAAAGTATGACTTCGGTAAGATCTACCAGGGGAAAAAGGTCGAGCACGAGTTCGTGATCGAAAACAAGGGCGCTTCAACTCTCAACGTGATGTCCGTGCAACCAAGCTGTGGATGCACGACCGCACCCATCTCGCAGAATGTGGTGGAACCCGGGAAAACTGCCACCATCAAGGCCATCTTCGACTCCAGTCGCTTCGAAGGCGCGGTTCACAAAACAATCACCGTCAGCAGCAATGATCCCAATCACCCTGCCTTGACGCTCGAACTCACCGGCATGATCGTCAAGATGTATGAAGCAATACCCCCCTTCATCAATTTCCAGCGCATCAAAAAAAACTCCAGTTTCGAAACACAGATTACCGTTCAAGGGAATGAAGGGCGGAAACCGAATATCACATCGGTCTCGTTTGATAACGATCTTCCCTTCGAAGCAACTTTTGCCAAGAAGCCGGATTCCGAGGATTACATCATCACGGTGAAGTTGAAATCCGGTATTGAACCTCGCTTCGCCTCCGGATCGCTCATCATTGCATTACAAGATGCCGACCTTCCCAAGCTTCAAATTCCAGTGAACGGACAGATTACTGGAGATATCAGCGTCTTCCCGCCGAAGATTACATTCGGGACGGTAAAGCCAAAAGATATGCTGAAAAAGATCCTGATCACGCTCGATAATCCGGATGTTTCTGTTGCCTCGGTTGACGTTGAGCCTCCAATTCTCACGACGACGACAACGACACGCCAGGGCGGCATGAAGATGTTGGAAATTCAGCCTCAGGTAAAAGAGTCAGCGCCTGTCGGCCCCGTGAAGGGCACAATCAACATCCATACGACCAGCAAGGAACAAGCACTCGTGACAGTCCCGTTCGAAGGCGTCATCGCAGAGCATTAATTCCGATTCATCTGTCAGTGATCGGCTCTCGGTTTCCCACAGAGGATACTGAGAGCCGATCGCTCGCAGAGAAGCGCTATGCAGAGAGGCGTTGCACTTTAAAGAGCAAGTGGGTTTCACCCACCTGCATCGTATCTCCATCCTTCACGTATGACTGCGAGATCTTGTGGTCATTGAGAAATGTGCCATTGGTGGACCTTAAATCATACAACAGAAACTTTTCTCCATCGTGCTTCAAGCGGCAGTGCTTCCCCGATGCCGTACGGTCCTCCAGGACGATATTGTTGGAACGACTTCGACCGATATTGATCGTTCCGCGCCAAGGTACAGGATAGACAGCGCCCAGGTTCTTGCCCTTCTTGACGATTAAAACCGGCGTCTCGAGCATGACGACGGTTGAGTCGAGAGCGTCGCTGACCGGTTTTCGATCCGGATAGTCGGAGGAGGGCAATGGCGCGGGTTCCTCGGCATCCTCTGAAGGTGGAACCTCCTGGAAAGCTCCCTCCGGCGCTCCAGGCTGAGGCGGCCGGCAAACCGGGCACTGGGCGAGATATCCATCCAGAACTGTGCCGCATGCCGGGCACTGCTGAACCTGTCGCCTTTTGCGAATCCAGACGAATCCAGTGGCGATGATCAGGAGCACGACGAGCAGAGAGGCCACCGTTACCCACGAATGCCCTGTTGGTGGGGGCGCCATAGGGGTTTCATTGAGAGCCTTGGTGGCAGGAGGAGGCGCGGATACAGGCTGCTGGGCCTTAGCCGGCGCCGGTTCAGTTGGGCCGGCTGTCGAGAGAGATGTACCGATATTCTGAAGAGCCGCAAGAGCGTGATCGATGTCCGCTTCCTGTCCAAGATGGAAATATGCCGCTCCACTCAACCGACTGAGTCGTCGCAGCACTTTTTCATTAATCCGATCCCCGATACCAAAAGCATAAACGGGAATGTTTTTTTCGAGGCAAATCCGGATGGAATCTTCGGGCTGCAGATCTGAGCCGACATCGTTCCCGTCGGTGAATACCAACATCGCGGACCGCGCCGGCCTTCTCTGCGCCAGCCTCCTGCTGGCATCGAAAATTGCATCATAGAGAACCGTTTGCTTCCGATGGGGCGTGAAGGCAGGGCGAACCCCTACCAACCGATCGGCAGGCCCAAAATCAAGCGACGTTTCGATGCGATCGGCAAACTCCAGAAGAGCACATTCGGCGCCTGGACGATCGGCGAGGAGCCGAGAGGCAAGACGCAGTGAGCGAGCTCGCCCGGCGTCATCCACGCTTCCAGAGCAATCCAACAGGATGATGTAGCGTTCCGGGCCCTGTGCATGGGCAGGCAACGCCCACCAACACAATACCAGCATCAGGGCTGCTCTTCTCGGACTCATTCAAAATAATCCAATATGTACCGCTGCAGTGTCTTAAACTTTTCATGTGCGGGCATTTTTGTACGCACCAAATTCCGGGCAATATTCAGAAGCCTGGCGGCCTTCACTTCCAAATCAGTTGTTTTGCGGCTTGATGCTTTAATCTCTTCGTATGAGCGGCGGAGATTGGCCAGGAGGCCCTGGCACTTGAGCAGCTCAACTTCAATTCTCTTCCGCTCTTTCTGTGCCCGCACCATGTTGTCGACAAGTCTGTGAAAGGTGTCGGGCTCCTGCAGCTCGATCTGCTTCTTGAGCCGTTCGCCTTCCATATAAAGCTCATTCAACCGCTGTGTATTAATGACCCTCTCGGTGTTGTCTTCGAAGTATTCGGCGACGTAATCGACCGAGTCTTCCGAGCCCCGGACAGGCATCGCGAGCACACGGAAGTGCCGAGGGGACCCTCTCACACCGAAATAAATCTCCTCCTCCTGCACATCTCCCGATTCAAAGGCCTTCGCAACAGGACAGCCTGGGCAAGGCAGATGGAGCCCAATGGACTCGTAGCATTTCTTCCCCACAGCATCAAGGAAATCCGACGGCACAATGTAGGAGCCCATTTTGGAATTGAGGCTGGAGATCACATGTAATTTCTGATGCAGAAAAACCCCGACAGGAAAACCATCGACAGTCGCTCGGAACTTGTCGCGGCTTGAGATGAGGACATCGATCATTTCGGATTTTTCCTTGAGGCTCGCCTGGAGATGATTAGTCTCGGACGTGACCATGGTGATTTCATCTTCAAGGAAGGTCAGCCGCTCGCTTGCAGCCCTCTCCGCCTCTTTCGCTCTAGCACCATTCCCCCGTTCAACTTCGAGCACCGTGATGGTCGCCGAAAGAGTGGCCTTGACCTTATTGATCTCTTCTTCCAGATGAGGTGTGGCGGAGGAGGCGGCTGGAGCCGCTGCAGCCATTAACAACTGATTGCGCTGGTCACGAACGGAGGCAAGTTCCGCTTGGAGGGCCTGTTTCTCAGTTTCAGATTGAGATTGGAGATCGAGGCTGTGAATACGTTCTTCATCGAGCTTCTTCCGGAACTCATCAACCTCCAATTGAAGGGACTTGATCTCATTCTTCTGCTGGAGGCGCTGTTCGAAGAGCGTATCCTGGCATTCGTCGACGACCCTGGACTGCTCCGTTTCGGTATCCGTGGTGTAGGCGGCCTGAAGCTCCAGGATATAGGCATGGAGAAGCCTGTCGAGAAGAAGATTGTCGTATTGGTCGCTTTTCAGTATGAGCACACCAAGAAACTCCCTGCCCTCGGCCCCGAGCGGAAACACCTTGAGCAGATGGTTCTTCAGGCGGCCCATGTAGGGGCTTGTGCTATCAGCCTGGCGATGATGAACTTCCAGCAGGATCTTGATACCGGCCGGCCCCGGGTCATAACTCGAGCCATCGGGGCCATACGACCATGCATACTGCTCACCCATGAACGCGTAGATGAAAATACTCGATGGTGGATAGATGCCGACTTTCGCAACTTTCTGCAAAATATAGAGAGAAAGAAGCGAAGGAGTGGATGTGATATCTTCCTTAACTTGTCCCATCGTTTACCCAAATATTAAGAAACGGACTCCTGCGTGTCAATGAGTAGTCCCCCTGCGGATGCGCGTCAGAGAACTTGCACACGAGTAACTTAACGCACTGAATGGAACCGCAGATGAACGCATATGAGCACAGATACCCGGCATCCGATCCGTGTTCATCCTCGTTCATCTGTGGTTTCAAAGTTTATCCCTTGCCAACAGCAATTTTTTAGTGCTCCCCTCTACTGCCTGAAAGCTCCGTGCGTAACACCGATGAGGGGGATCTGCTTTTCTGATAGCCCCAGGCCCACGGAATGATAGAGTGTCCCCGAAAAAATTTCCCGCCAGCCTTCACTCTCTGATTTTCCTGAGAGCGTTTCCCACAGTCTCAATGCAGGAAAGAAAGGGGATTTCGGATGGATGGCTAAAACAATCTGCACGCAATCGGTCCTCTTCAACCGCATCTCCAAAATCCTCGCTCCCACTCACTAAGTTTACGGCATGCATGCAATAATCAAAAGGCCTCACTGAAAAACTCCTTTTTGCAATCGACAGCTTTCTGGTTCGGAAGGAAGAGAGGAGTGCAGAACACCAGCCGTTCTATCTCTGATACAGGCTGACAGCGTGATTATGATCATCCAAGCTCGTTGAGAAAATGTGAGTCATGTCATGTCTGGCGACAAAATAGAGATACTGTGTCGCCGGTGGATACAGAGCCGCCTCCAGAGAGGCTTCGCCGGGATTGCAGATCGGCCCCGGAGGCAGCCCGGCATGGCGGTAAGTGTTGTAGGGTGAGTCCATCGTCAGGCTTGATCGGTATATGGTACCGTCATACCGTCCGCCGAGCATCAAGGCATAAATCACCGTCGGATCGCATTGCAACAGCATGTGCCGGCTGAGACGATTGGTGAAGACGGACGCGACGAGCGGGCGCTCCGATGGCTGGCCGGTCTCTCTTTCGACGAGGGAGGCGAGGATCACCGCTTCGCGGAATCCCATGCTCGGATTCTCTTTCTGTCGGAGATCAAGATACCGCTGCAAAAATGTTTCGATCTGCTTGGCGACGATCTGATTCGCCGTGACGCCTGCGGGAAAAGAATATGTGCTCGGAAAGAGGTACCCTTCGAGATCAGCGGCTGCAGGATCATAGTGCGCAATGAGCGATACTCTTCTTGCGGCGTGGAGATAATCCGCCGCTTTGCAGATGCCCAGCTGCTCCAAATGATCTGCAATCTGCAATGCGGTCAAGCCTTCGGCAACGGTGAAAGGATGCAGGAGGATGTCGCCTTTTTCAAGCTTGTACAAAATATCATCGAGGCTGGCGGTGCCGCTGAATCCGTATTCGCCGGCTTTGAGCGTTCCATGACCGCGAATCCGATAATAGAGGACTGCTTGTCGTGCATCGCGAATGAGGCCGGCTGCTTTGAGCTTCCTGAAAATCGCTGGAGCATTCATCCCCGGCTCGATAACGATCGTCACAGCCGGAGCTGTACTCTCACGGAATGGCATTCGCCCCACGTATTTCATGAATTTCAGGGTTGCATAGATCAATGCACCGCTGAGGATCAGGAAAACCGCGATCAGCCGCCACCACTTCGTACGTCTTTTCCACCGTGTCATTACTATCATCTCTCAAACAGCAGAATGTGGCTCAGTTGAACAGAAGCACATTGGAAAAAGAGCGCGTGATCTCCTTCGAATACCAAGCTCCGCATTGAATCCACTCTCAGAGCTCCGATCCGGATGAATCTCCATCAGAGGACTTCAGCGCATGGCCATCGAGATAGCTTTGGAGGATGAGGATGGCGCTCATTTCGTCGATCAATTCCCGTTGGCGGCTGCGACGGATACTTTGCTCCCGAAGCACGGATTCAGCCACGACCGATGTCAGGCGTTCATCCCAGTATTCGACCCGTACGCTGAAGCGTCTGATGAGGCTTTCTCCGAAGTCACGAACCCGAGCCGCCATCTGCGACAAGCTGCCATCCATGTTGACCGGCAAGCCCAGCACGACGAGTTCGATGCCGTTCTCCCGGATGAGCGTGCTGAGGGCATCCTGAATGCCTTCTTTGCGGAGCACTCCACGGCCTGAGGCCAGGGTCCGAGTCTCATCGGAGAGCGCGACGCCCATTCGCTTTTCGCCATAATCGAGACCAAGGATGCGGCTCACGATCGTCCTTTCAGCCTCCCCTGATGCTTCATGATGTCGATCAGCTCCGAGATGGACCGGACCTGAATACCAGCCATTTTTCCCAGTTCAACAATCGGCGGCGGTCGCAAGGCCGCCTGTGCGAGATCACCTCCATAAAAAACATCCTTCGTCAGTCCATCCAGAATGATCCTACCATTTTTCATCACAATGGTGCGCACCGCGTGTTCGAGTGCGATTCGCATCGAGTGTGTGATGATGATGATCGTATGACCGGAGGAATGCAGTTCGTTCAGCACCTTCAGAATGGCCCGCTGACCCGCCAGGTCAAGGCCTGTCGTTGGCTCATCGAGAATCAATATTCGGGGCTGCATGGCCATGACTGAAGCCACCGCCACCATTTGCCGATATCCTTTCGGCAGTGTAAAAGGATCAGCCGATTCCAAACCCACCAAGCCGACCGTTCGGACGACATCCTTGACTCGACGAGCGACCTCGTCATCCGTCATGCCCACGTTGCGAGGGCCAAACGCAATTTCTTCAGCGATCGTGGATGCAAAAATCTGATGATCGGGGTTCTGAAAAACATAGCCCACCTTAGTCGCGGCTGGATTGGATCTGCCCGTTGAGAAATCCTTCCCGAATATTTCGACACGACCCGATGATGGCTGGTGAAGGCCGGCCATGATCTTGGCGACAGTCGTTTTTCCGGAGCCGTTCGGACCCAGGATCGCGACGAACTCGCCCTCGCCTATGGTGACCGAAAAATCCTCGATAATTTTCTTTCCTTCATAGCCTGCAGTGATGCCGACAAACCTGATCGCTTCTCGCGGCGGCGCCACCGGTGAGTGAAGAGCGGCCGAGTTGGATAGCCCCGAAAGAAGAGGCCGGAGGGCGCATTCGTCGTAGCTGCCGAGGCCGGCTTCAGCGGCGAGCACCGCCGGTTCATATGGTTGAATCGAATTTTTTTCGAAGAGCCGCCAATCCAGCAGCAGCTGCGGGCTTCCTTCACCAGCGATCCGGCCGTCAGTGAGAATGAGAATTTGTTCGAATGCAAGCGCCGGCTCGATTTCATGCTCGACCATCACCAGCATCTCAACCTGTTCCGCAATCTCTCTCCTCAGCGAAAAAATCTGTTCCTTGCCGACAGGATCAAGATCCGTCGTTGGTTCATCGAGGAGGAGAATCCGCGGGTGGAGAGCGAGAATCGAGGCGATGGCGAGACGTTGCTTTTCGCCTCCCGAAAGCGTCTGTGGATTTCGATCTTCCAGTCCAGTCAGTCCGACGATCGCAAGTGCCCAGTCGACCCGCCGCCTGATTTCAGTAGGGTGAATATTCAGATTCTCCGGACCAAAGGCAACCTCTCGTGCCACAGTCGTGGAAAAGAGCTGCCGCTCGAAATCCTGGAAAACGAGTCCAACAATCCGGGCGAGTCTGGCGACCGGAAAAGGATCGCTTTGTTCGGAAGCCTTCGCCGGCGGGAAAATTTTCTCACCGACTAATTCGATCTCACCTGTCAGTTCGCCATCGATGAATGTTCCAAGTAATCCGCGCAAGGCACAACAAAGAGTCGTCTTGCCGGCGCCCGTCGGCCCCATGATCAGAAGGTGCTGTCCAGTCTTCGTATGAATAGAAATGTCGTGAAGGGCTCGCCGGTTTGCTCCCGCATAAGCGAAGTTGAGATCGACAACATTCAACACGAGGCTATTATACTAGCCTCAGCACAATCCACGGCGTTTTATGAAAACGTGATCATTCTCACAGAATCCTGTCCCCGCCTATTCGATAATAGGGCGAAGAACAGAGGAATCGTCATGTGGAATTTTTTCAAGAGCATCATCAGTATGAAAAATATGGGGCTCATATTCATCGGGTTTCTCTTCTGCGGCACGAATGTCATGGCGCTGGATCCGGCCGGCTATCGCGAGATGACATCATGGATGGATGACTATTGCCTGATCAGGCTTCACCCAGGGGCAAATCCCGTGGCGGCCCGCGATTCCATCGAATCCGCAGGTGGCAGGGTCGCAATCATTGCATCAAAGGACGTATTACTGGGCTGGATCAAACCATCGATCGAATCCAGGATCTGCGGACACGCGGGGGTGGCTGCCGTCGAACGTCAGATCGTACCGATTGACAGTTTCAGATCGCTGGAATCGAAACAGGGGGCGACGGCATTCAATTGGATCAAGTCAGGATCAGCGATCGATGAAATGCTTATCACGGCGGATCGTCAAGGCGAACCGCTCACTCTCGACGCTTTTGTGCAGCCACGCGCCGGAGCAGACCCATTTGAAAAAATCCCTACCGGCTCTCTCATGGGGCAACTGCCGCCTCTGGATAGAGCCGGATGCGGAAATAGCGAATCAATGACAGGTGTCGTGGCCGTCACGATGTTTTTCGTGGAGAGCAATGGCGCCGGCACAGACCCGAATACCTATACCTGGACGCTGCAACATCAGGCCGACACATATAACAGAGCCGTTAGCGGGCTGAGCTGGTGGTCGTCCCGAGCGCCCGAGTATGGTGCCGGTGTCACTTTCAACATCATCATCAAATCAGCATCGGATCCCGTGTGCCAGGTTCCATATGAACCTGTCCTGCATACGACGAGTGAAGACAGCCTCTGGATCAATCGAATCATGCAAAATATTGGAGCCTCAACGGTTAATTCCTATAATTCATCGGTGAGATCCTCCACCGGCGCCGATTGGTCATATTCTATTTTCGTTGCTTACAACCCAGGGTCCGAACACACGTTCAAAGACGGCTACTTTGCATATGCCTATCTCGGAGGCCCTTACACCCAGCTCTGCTACTGCAACGATGGCTGGGGCGCCGGCAATTTCGCGCAGGTTCTGGCGCATGAGACGGCTCACATTTTTTGGGCGGACGACGAATACTACCAGGCCGGGTATGGAGGATGCACGAGTTGTGGGACCTATGGGAACTGCCCTCGGCCGAATTCAATTGATGGAAATTGCCAATCCTGCAATCAGAATAGTGTCTCCTGCATCATGCGAGACGGTTCGATAGCGGCAGGGCTCTGCAGCTATACTCCCTCACATATCGGCTGGACGGGCAGCGGATCAACGAATCACGCACCGACTGCAAACGCCGGAGCCGACAAGAGTGTCGTTGTCACTTCACATGTGTCCCTGGATGGTTCAGGCAGCAACGACATGGACGGTCAGCCGATCACCTATAATTGGCAGCAGATGTCCGGGATAGCCGTGGCACTGAGCGGAAATACCACAGCGAAACCTTCTTTCGTCGCTCCCTCATCACCAGGAACACTCGTCTTCCGCCTCATCGTCAGTGACGGATCCTTGGCCGGCACCGATGACGTCTCGATAGCCGTCACGAGCAATGGCGGAGATCACAATCGAGCTCCCGTTGCGGATGCCGGCCCGGACCAATCCGTCTCGCCCGGCAGTTTCGTGAAGCTGAATGGTGCATGGAGTTACGATCCGGATAACAATGCGATCAGCTATCAATGGGTTCAGATATCAGGCCCGACCGTCGAGCTATTCTCTGCGACCACGGCTTTTCCGACCTTTTGGGCTCCAACCGTGAGTGCCGTTCTCGCGTTCCGGCTCATCGTCAGCGACGGTTCACTCATCAGCAGCGATGATGCCCAGGTCGCGATCGGCAGCGGCGAGGATACGCCTTCCATTTCGCTCATTACGAGCAAAACTGGAAAACCCGGCGGCGCGGCGACAATCTACGGGAATGGCTTCTCAAGCAATTCAAAAATAGTTGAAGTGAGATTCGGCGGGCAACGAGCGAAAATCAGCAAAGCGAAACCGGATTCCATTAAGATCACAATTCCACAGCGATTAAGCAGGCGTGCGACTGTCGATGTATCAGTTAGTGTGAATGGTAATAGCAGCAACATTGTGCCCTTTACCTTGAACTAGATCAGATCCATTCAACCACCCGATTGTGACAGCCGTCACAGTACAGGGATATCGCTCTGGTCAAAAATCGTGTCGTCGCAATCCCATTCATTGAAAGGGGCGAAGTGATGCAAAGGCAAGTGTTTCAGAAAAGGCTCTTATGCCTAACCCGATTAGGCATGCTCGGACTGCTCATCCTCGGATCTGCGATAAGCGCAGGAGCCGTCACCGTTCCGAATGGTCTGCCGCGGCATTTCGGCATCGGCCTCGCCGCACAGCCGGATAATGACGGCCTCTATGGCTGGATGCCTCAGACAGGTATTCCATGGGACTACGCTTATCAGTATCTCTGCGGTGGCGCGAATACCTGCAATGGATGTGGATGGGCCACGTGGAACGATAACGGGCAATTTGTCACCTACTATTGCCAGGGTGCGGACCAACATGGGTACATACCGACGTTCTCATATTACCAAGTCCTCCAGAGCACCGGGCCATGCGATGGTTGTGCGGAAAACAACCGCGATCTCGCCAACCTGAATTCCACATCCGTCATGCAGGCATATTTCCGAGATTTCATATTGCTCATGAAGAGACTCGGCCCCGGCACCTATGACGGCATTAAGGGGTTTGGCAAAACGGCGATCGTGCATATTGAGGGCGATTTGACCGGCTATGCCGAACAGGCAGTCCTGAATAATGGCGGCGCCTGTTTTGGATTCTGTTCTGGACAAGGCAACGATCCGGCGCTGCTGAAGGCGGCGGTGGCGAGTTCAGGAGTGGCCGAGGCCGCAGGATTTCCTAATACATTTGTCGGGTACCACCTGGCGCTGCTTCATATACGCGATCTGTATGCCCCCAATGTCCTCATGGCACTCCATCTCAGCAACTGGTCCACGATGTATGACGTGGGATCCAATACCGATCCGGGACTTGATGTGGCGGCGAAAGGCCGGATGGCTGGGGAATTCCTCAACAAGTGCGGTGTCGCTCAGGTTCAATCAGGCGTTTCACGTTACGATCTCATATTCAACGATGTGAGTGATCGGGACGCCGGCTTCTATAAATACATCTATGGAGACCAGAACGCATTCTGGGATCGCAATAATGTTGCCCTTCCGCATTTCCACCAGTGGGAAACCTATATGCAAGCCGTCTACTCAACCACCGGAAAGCCGGCGATCATTTGGCAGATACCGATCGGGAATCAATATTTCAGCACCATGAATAATTCATGGGGGCACTATCAGGACAACTGCGCCGAATATTTCTTTGAACATATTCCGGAGCTCGTGAATGTCGGCATCATCGGCCTGCAATTTGGATGCGGGAATGACGGCAGCACGGTGCCGTGGGATGGCCGCGGAGATGGCGTCACGAACAATACGCCGGCCTGCACAACCGATGGCATTTCGGGTGGCGGTACAATTTGCAACAATCATACAAGCACCGTGGCCGATGATGACGGTGGCTATCTCAGAATGGCGGGTGAAGCCTACTTTCAAAATCCCTATCCTTTGGATAGCACCGGAAACCATGCGCCTGTCGCTGAAGCCGGATCCGATCAGGGAGTCCTCGTTTCTTCGCATGTGGCGCTCAACGGCGGAGGCAGCTATGATCCGGACGGTCATCCGATCACCTATAGCTGGCAACAGGTTCAAGGCCCGGCGGTTAGCCTCGCGGGAGCCAAGACGGTGGCTCCGTCTTTTACGGCTCCAGCAGCTCCGGCGACTCTGGTTTTTCGTTTGACCGTCAGTGATGCGACGCTTTCAAATAGTGACCAGGTGACAATCACCGTTTCCACAGGCGGCGGCTCCCACCATGCGCCGGTGGCCGAAGCAGGGGACAATCAGACCGTCACGGCAACGTCAAACGTGATTTTGGATGGGACAAAGAGCTCGGATCAGGATGGAGACGTCCTCGGCTTCAATTGGCAACAAATCTCCGGAACATCGGCCTCTCTCGTTGGGGCGACAACGGCGACGCCGCATTTTATCGCACCGTCGACTGCCGGAACGCTGATCTTCCGTCTGACTGTCAGTGATGGATCTCTCTCCAATACGGACGACGTCAGTGTTTTTGTGACGAGCGGCGGTGGAGCTCTGCCGTTCATTTCGAGCATTTCCAACAAATCCCACAAACCCGGCAGTTCCGCGACGATCCATGGGAACAATTTTTCTTCGAACAAGAAGGACGTCAGAGTGAATTTTGGCGGGCGCAACGCGAAAATCCTCACGTCAACAAAAACCACAATTAAGATCAACATCCCCAAGAAGCTGAAACCGAAATCGACCGTCAACGTCTTCGTGATGGTGAAAGGAGTCAAGAGCAACTCGGTGCCGTTCACAATCAAGTAGTCCGGGCCGGCTCTGGCACCTTGACCGGATTTTGTGAGAGAATCCTCCGGACAATGGAGCCAGTCGTTTCGTTTGATGACATTAAAGCGGCTGCGCAGAGGCTTGCCGGCATCGTTAATCGCACGGCTGTTCTCACATCGAGAACACTCGATGCACGCGTCGGTGCGCAGGTATTCTTGAAATGCGGGAATTTCCAGCGAACAGGTGCCTTCAAGCTACGTGGTGCTTATGATACGATCAGCTGATTGAACGCCGAACAGCAGCGGCCGCGCGGAGTTGTTGCATTTTCATCGGGAAATCACGCTCAGGGTGTGGCTCTCGCCGGCAAGCTCCTCGATGCCCCTGCCGTGATCGTGATGCCATATGACACGCCTGGGGTTAAGATGAGGGCCACGCGGGAGTACGGCGCCGAAATCATTTTTTACGACCGAGTCGAGCAGAATGGACGTCGCTCTTGCCTCTCCCCTACTGCCTGCTCAACCTCACCGCGATCTACTCGCCTGAGGCTCCCCCAATAACCCTGCTCAGGGCGGTTTTGCAAGAGGCTCAACGGTTTACTGATTGGTGAAAAATCGCTCCTATCTTCATGTATTAGAAAGAGATGCGGATTTACCCACACACATTTTTCCAGTATTATGCCCGCAATGACGTCGTAGCTGGATCCTTGCGGATCTGCTACCATTCCCCCTTCATCTGCGCCCCTGCCAGCAGGTCTTCGACCACCTTCGGCATCCGCTCCATCGCCTTCGCCGCAGGCATGGCGACCGATAGGTTATAGCTTCGGCCCTTTTCGAACAGCTTGAGGTGCCAGTGCATGACCTTGTCCTTCGGATCGTGGTTCGCCACCTGCACCGCTACCGCGGAACCGACCCGAAAGTTGGCGGACCGTGAGCCGGGGTTCTGTTTCAACAACTGCTGCGCGTACTCCGTGAGGATGCGTCCGGCATTCTCAACCTTGTGATCGTTCACGCTTCGAGCGCAGATCAGCGCCATGCCCTGGTCCGGAGGCATGAGCGTGTCGTACTCGTCGTTCTCCTCATCGAACAGATGCTTCGCGGCGACGTTCCAGCCATCGGGCAGAAGCAGGCGATAGTCGCCGGACGGATGTGTGTACCACAGTCGCGCGACCTTCTTCGCCTCCGGCACGGGCGGCGGTGGCGTCTCTTCTTCCTCTATTGGCGGGACGTTGTCGATCTCCGCGTCCTCCACGGGAGGCTCGAACTTCGGCGGCGTCACGTGCCCGGAAACGGTCGGTGCCGGCCCTTTCTGCAGCCCGTACTCATAGACAACCTCGTGGAACACTTCCTGGTACGCCTCCCACGTGACACGCACGGTCAGGATCGGATTCTTCGGGTCGTCAGGCGGCGGGACAATGAAAGAATCCTTGAGCGGCCCGGGCGCAGCGTCGCTGACCCCGATCGCGAACGGTTTCACGCTCCACTTGCCGTTGAACATGTTGTAGGACAGGCCGCCGATCGAGTCGGTGAGCTTCTCCGGGACCGTCGCTCGATAGCTTCGCTTCCACGTCAGTTCCATTGGCATCGCCCAGCCGATCGGCAGGCGTGGCGGGGGGGCCGTCCACGAGAGGTCAAACCTGAGCTCGGACTCTCGATGCAGCGGCCCGCTCGGGGTTCCTTTTGGAAGATCCTTGATCGTCTTCCAGGCGCACCACGCATCCCGGTTGGTCCCCTTAATATCGAACGTCTCTTTAACGTTCACGATGCCATACCCTTCGTTGAACTGGCGCGACTTGCTCTCCGCTTTCTTCTTCGTTTCCGCTGTCGTCTTGGTGAGTACCCACGCGGGCCCGCCGGGGAGCGGGGCGGTTCCGCCACCGCCAACTGTCGTCCCGCCCGCGGGCTCCAGGTCGATGACGAACGGGGCGTCCACATTCTCATAGATGGCCGGGTCTTTCGGGCTGTCGTTATCGACGTAGCGCACCATCAGCACGTACTGGCGGCGCCCCTTCAGCTCGGCCGGCTTCCGGCGGCTGAAATTGATGTCAAAGCTCAGCGGCTGCACCGGCCTGGTGATCGCGCTGAGCAAGGCCAGCGGGTCGCCCCCCGTGCTCTTCAGGAGCTCCTGGCGATACGCGTCGGCCAAGTCGATTGTGATCACATTGTACCGCTCGCTGTTGCGCGCTGCGGCGAAGACCCGCATCCCCTGCTTCACCTCCAGGCTGATCTCCGGCTCGAGGTCGTCCGGACCCGGCCGCTGGATGAACACGCTCAGCTTGCCACGAATGACTGGGTTGTTCCCACCGTACGACCTGCCTAACGGGGTGTAGGTGTCGATGAGCTGGACAGCGAATTTGCATTCCAGCCGTTCGTCGGCGCCCGGCACAAGGACGGGCACCGGATCGGCAGGCGTATGCTGGAGTTTCAGCAGCTTCGACCGATGCAGACGCGGTCGCATCACCCATTCTGAGATCTTGATCCGTTGGCCCCTGTTCCGTTCCGGGTCCGTGTCGTCCGTCAGGCCGCCGTTCATGTAGAACGCGATCACCTGGTTCTCGGTCGGGATCCGCACACCCACCAGATGTTCATACTGGAATGCCACCCGCGGAGTCAGCGGGGTGATCAGCCGCTTTCCCGTCCGCATATCCTCAACACAGATGTTCCAGATATTCTTCCATCGGTTCCACGCCTCACGCCACACAAAATGCTCGGTCTCCAGGTTGATCCGCACGCCGCTCTTGACGAGCTTCATCTCCTCGGCGTACGCCTTGCGTGCCTCGGTTTCAAAGTCCTGGAGCCGCTGAATCCAGGTCACCGTCCCGCGGGCAAAGTTGATGAAGATGTGCTCGCGGCGCTCCTGATCGCTCCTGCCTTGCCGGTAGGAACTCCACGTGGCGAGGTCCACGATGGGTCCCAGGTCGTGCTGCCCCAGCACCAGGTGCTGGGCCTCCTCCCAGCAGGTGTCGTCCGTCGTGCCCCTCAGCGTGTGCGGTGGAGCGGGGAAGGTGACGTTATCCAGCGTGGCAGGGTTCGGCGTGGCCGGATCAAAGAGAATGTACGCCACACCTCGCGGTCGAACGACCGCGTCGTAGATCGCGGCCGGTGGCCAGGCCTGCGGCCCCAGGCTGATCAGCGGCGAGCGACCGATCACGCTCACCTCCGGCGCATGGCGAAAGTACTCGACGTTGTAGAAGAACCAGTGCTGGAGCTCGCGCTGGTTGGCGTCCTGCTGCTGCTGATCCTTCGGCAGAACCGCCAGCGCCTGAAGCTGTGCGAGCGTCAACGGGTTGTTGTACGGTTGAGCCGCGGATGCCAAGGCGGCGAACAGGACAGTGCAAAAAGCGACAAGAACGTGCCGAGCTCTCATATTCCTCCCGCACGGTTTTCGAGTTCCTCCAGGAAATCCGCGCCGCGGCGCAGTTTGGGAATCACGATCGAGCCGTCGACAATCAGAGCGATGCCGAAGGTTTCAAAAGAATATAGGATTTTGCACTTTTGCTCTGAATGCTTAAATGCCACGAACGTAGTAAATTGAGTATCCTTGCATCGATATCGGCACCCATCCTCCGTCCCCGAGGGCGGAGGATGGCACAGCGGATAGTTATTTTGCGGGAGTCGATGGTGGAACACGATCAAAATGTAGACCACTGGCGGGCCGGTGTCAATGCGAATTGAAAAATGGACAGACTCGGCCTCAGCCCTGACGCAAGAATAGCAGAGCCTTGAATTCATTGGGTGATTCATTCGGGTGAGAAATTTTTTTCACAAAGAAGGGACTAGCGCATGTTTGCACATTGGAGGCGAGGGCGAGCTGAATTGGAGTAGGAGTCGGCGAAAATAGGGTTGTTGATGACAGGTTTTTAGGCACTTCCCGGAAATTTGTAGTGACACACTATTTTTGTATTTATTGCACATTG
>CAIWXX010000109.1 GCA_903916735.1 uncultured Acidobacteriota bacterium | reverse complement strand
GCCAAAAGAGGGATTCAACATCAGCCTTGACGATACGTAGCAGATATACCTATAGTCAGTATTGAAGTGACCTCTCCGCAGCGGCAAACCGGCAGCGCAGGCATGCGCGCCGGAGAAAGGAATCTGTCAGATGAATGTCGTTGATTGGCATCACGGGACCGGCGCGGTGATCGATGTGGGGCGCCTGCCCTCGTTCTCACTCCGGGGACGGGGTGGCCTGCTCATGAGGATCGGTCTCATCCTGATCGCCGTGATTCTGCTCTTTTCCACTTATTACCAGGTGAACGCGGACTCCGTCGCGGTTGTGCAGCGGTTCGGCCGGTTCGTCCGCACAACCGAGCCGGGGCCGCACCTCAAAATCCCGTTGATTGAGACGGTAACCATCGTCCCGGTGCAACGGCAGCTCAAGGCCGAGTTCGGCTTTCGCACGACCTCGCCGGGCGTGCATTCCGAGTTTGAGCAGAGCGATTCAACCAGGATCGAATCACTGATGCTCACCGGCGATCTGAACGTGGCGGTTGTTGAATGGATCGTCCAGTACAAGGTGAAGGATCCATACAAGTACCTGTTTAAGGTCCGGAACCTCGATGCCTCCCGCGGCGAAGGCACGACGTTCCGCGACATGAACGAGGCGGTGATGCGCGAGGTGGTCGGGGACCATAGCGTCAACGAGGTGCTGACCATCGGCCGCGAAAGCATCCAGATCGATGCTAAAATTCACCTTCAACAGCTGTGCGATCGCTACGAGGCCGGCCTCGAAGTGCTGCAAATCGTGCTGCAGGATGTGAACCCGCCCGATCCGGTGAAGCCGGCTTTCAACGAGGTGAATCAGGCGATTCAGGAGAAAGAGCGCCTCATCAACGAGGCATGGGCCGACTACAACCAGACGGTGCCGAACGCACGCGGTGAAGCCGAGCGCGTTGTTCGAGCCGCCGAAGGCTACGCACTCGAGCGCATCAACAACGCGCGAGGCGATGTGGCTCGATTCGTCAATATCTATGACGAATACCGCAAGGCACCCGACGTCACACGCGTGCGGCTCTATCTCGAGACCTTGAATGAGGTGCTGCCGAAGACGGGCCGCAAACTCATCATCGATTCAACAATGAAGGGTCTGCTTCCACTCCTGAATCTCGATCCCATCAAGCAGGAGGGCAAAGAATGAAACGCATTGTTTTAGCGATCATTATCTTCTTCGGCCTCCTGACACTGGCCTCGTCGGTCTACACGATCAGCGAAACCGAACAGGTCATCATCACGCAATTTGGTGAGCCGGTCGGCCAGCCGCACACGGATCCCGGCCTGCACATGAAAGTGCCGTTCATCCAGACGGTCCATGTGTTCGACAAACGGTGGCTTGAATGGAGCGGCGATCCAAACCAGATTCCGACCAGGGACAAGAAGTACATCTGGGTGGATACATACACCCGCTGGCGCGTGAAGGACCCGCTACTGTTCTATCAGCGTGTTCGCGACGAACGCAGCGCGCAGTCCCGCCTTGACGACATCGTTGACGGCGAAACCAGGAACGTGATCGCCAACAACGACCTCATCGAGGTCGTGCGTAGCACTGACCGGCCATTCCCCGAAACCGAGGAGAACGCGGATGTCGACATGGGCGCAGCCGACGTCGCCGGCAAGATCACGATGGGGCGCGAGAAGATCACGCGCGCCATCCTGGAGAAGTCGCGTCACATCGTCGCCGAGTTCGGCATCGAGCTCGTGGATGTGCAAATCCGGCGTGTCAACTACGTGACCGAAGTGCAGCAGAAGGTCTATGAGAGAATGATCTCCGAGAGGCGCCGCATCGCCGAGCGCTCGCGATCGGAAGGCCAGGGCAAGGCGGCCGAGATTCGTGGGCAGAAGGAACGCGAACTGAAGGGCATCCAGTCGGAGGCGTATCGCAAGGCCCAGGAAGTGATGGGCAAGGCCGACGGCGAGGCCACGCGCATCTACGCGGAGGCCTATGGCCGCGACCCAGCGCTCTATCAGTTCCTGAAAACCATGGAGACATACCGGAAGACTATGACGTCGGACACGACACTCATTCTCTCCACCGATGGAGAGTTCTTCAAGTTCCTTAAGCAAAGCAGATGAGCTCCTTGTGCGAATCTTGAACGAAAGGCGCGAAGCGGGTGGCACAACAAGGAATATTTAATATCTGATCCGTCAACTGTATGCATTAAATGGCAAGACCTGTGACAGGGCATGATCGTGAATTCCTCTCAGGAAGCCAGGACGAAAGGAATGCAGGAATGGCATATGAAACCATCGCCGTTACTAAGAAAAATCCGTTCCTGCTTTCTTCCCTTCATGCATTCCTGAGAAGTTCGGGAGCGATGGCTGTCGGAGCCGGCTTGTTTGGTTGATGCTATGCTGCGTTAGGATACGACATGAGTTTCCGCTGAGTCTTCCCGCGCGAGGAAAAGGAACGGCAGCGTCCTGTGATCAGGAGAGCCATGCTTCAGTAGAGAAAGATGCCATAGGACAGAAATCGAGAGCCGATGCGAACATTTCGCCCTTGCCACCAGGAAGCGCCAGGATGACGGCGATGCATAACTGTACGCCAAGGCCGCATAGTAGAGCCAGGGCCGGAAATGGGTGACGTCGGAGGAGAAAGCGCTGAAGCAGCAGACCGGCAATCAGGATGCCGTGATAGAGCAGGATCATAGGTATCATGCTGATGAAATTATGGCCCATATTGATATTGAGATGTGTGTCCCCAGTCCCCTGGATTGGTCATACTGGGTTCCGAAGGCCGAGGTTCACGTCATGGTGATATCCGACAAATAAGATGCGATAAGCCGCATCGGCGGGCCTACGCCCGCATCTTCCTCGACATGATGTCTTCCTGAAAAAGCGGCTTCCTTTCCTATCCCGATGTCATCTCATCGGAACAACAAAATCCGGTTCTCAAGGCTCGGTCATATTTGAGAATCGAATGGTGAATATATGATCGCCTAAATTAACTACTCTTGTAGTAAAATGAAGTTCCCCCTTTGGGTACTTGACTATTTTGTAACGGTGATCGTCTTGGAAGCCGTGTTTGACGAATATGCCGTTATCTTGACCTTTGTCGTAGAGGAGACTCTCTTGGTATTGAGAGAGAAACTGCCTTGTTTGCTTCCCGGATTGATATAACAGACCATTCCCAGCACAACCGATTCGTTGAGGCTGACGATGGGAATTGAGACACCGGCCGACGGCGCCGCCGATCTCAGCTGGATTGTCCCCTTCAGCTTTCTGCCGCCTTTGATGCTCGACGATTTGAGCGTCATTTTGGATATTTGCGCCTGTGAGCCAACGGCCGCGTAGACGCTCAATGAGCCCGTGTTATCGTCATAGTATCCCGGATCGCCGGAATAAGCCCATCCGTCGGCGAACCCGAGGTAGAACCACGTCGCTCCCGTCGGAATGTGGAAGCGTTGAGGCTGGCCTGTTCCAAATCCTGTGAGTCCGTCCCCGATGAAAAAAATCTGGTGCAGTTGAGGGTAGTAATCCGTCAGACCAGTGGTCAATATCGCATAATCCAGGCGCGGGGGCGCCGGGTCAACGGGCTCGCTATTATCGAGAAACACGCCCACGAGGCAGAGCGAGTGATCGGGAACGATCAGGCCGGCGAGGCCGCCGTAGGAGTTCATGTCCGTCGTTCCGCCCGTCCATGCATCGGCGCTATGTAGGGGATAGCCCAAAGCGCCAGAAACCATGCCGGAGATGGAAACGAACGATATGACCTGGCCATCAATTCCGGAGATTCCAAGGCCGCCACAAAACAATCCTCCGCCTCCTCCGCCCGGATTCGGGATAACCAGATGCCCGGCCGAATAAATATTGGATCGAGCGTCAATGATCGAGCAAAAACTTCCCCCTGGCAGCGCGGGCCTCGGGAACAGGATCATAACGAAAATGAACACCGTCACAATCGACACGGATCTGCGAATCATCATGCTTTTCATATCAACCTCCTTGATGCGTTGGAACCGCCCGGCGATGCTATCTTATTATCGTCACTTTGCAGTTGTTTGTTGCTATTGCCGGACATCATTGTGGGCCTTGTACCGGAATCCCGGAATGATTTCCTTGGAAGGACCCGAAATCGGAGAGAGATGCCCGAGAGGATGAAAATACCAAAGAAAAGGCCATTTGTTCCTCGGGGCTTGAGACTGCCCGTGCAATAAACGCCGTTACTCAGTCAGTGGATCTAATTTCCAATGACAAATTAAGGCATGGATGTGGCGATGTCAAGGATGATGAAGAGAAAACAGCTATTTCGGAAGTTGAACCGACGGGCACAACGGGAGCGTTGATGGGGCAGGCATGGATGTTTGACGGTGTTTGGAATGGCGGTCGATATTTCTGGTAGCGCTTTCGCGGATCAGATGGGCCGATGGGACCAAAGGAGAAGGGTCGCCCGCAATGGCATGAGGTCACTCACTCGCATGCCGGATCGAGAGCCGATGTGCTCATCCGGCACCGGAGGTGTTCAAATCCTCGCGTTGAAGAAGATGATCCCCGATCTCGGCATGAAAACCGGGGATCTATGATTTGAAACTCAGAATGTTGAGAACTTCTCTTTCTTCGCCTTGCAGATCGGGCAGATATCCGGCACATCACCTTCGCCTGTGTACCCGCAGATATCACAGACCCAAATCGGCTTGCTCGCTATGTCCTGCTTCGCTTCAGCCTTTGTTCGAGCCTCGGTGTACATCACAGCATGAGTTTTTTCGGCTTCGAGTGCCCAGTTCATCGACTTGTGAGCCGGCTTCTCGTTCTGGGCTTCTGCGACTAGCGTGTAGGCGGGGTACATCTCTTGGATCTCGAATGTCTCGCCGCTGATCGCCGCACCTAGGTTTTCAGATGTGCCTTTGATCCCGCCAAGAGCACGCAAATGATTGCTGGCATGGACCTTTTCCGCATAGGCAATGGCTTCAAAAAGCCGCGCGGTGTTGGGCATCCCATCCCGCTTGGCCTGATCGGCGAAGTTCATGTACTTCATATGGGCCTGGCTCTCTCCGGCAAAAGCCGCCAAAAGGTTCGCTTCGGTCATCTGTCGCATAATTTTACTCCTTGGATAAATGATGTATTCGCAGCGTTGAATGTTGTCATGAGCTAATTCTCCTGTTTCCCGTCAATCGTTGCAAGTCTCCGGCTTTGTACTCCCATCTGCGAGTGAGCGCCATCTCTTGCTCGAATTTGAAACGAGTAGTCCGCACCCGTGCCTGTACCCGCTCCCGTTCCCGACCTGATTTGGACGGCATGAGATATATTTTTGAGAACGGAAATGTGCTACACATGTAGTATTTTCAATTTCCTTTCAAATGAGTATACTTCCATCGTGCGGCCAATTCAGCAAAGGAATGAGCATGGAATCAGACTGGAATCCGGATCTGTACCTCAAATTCAGAAATGAGAGGACACAGCCTTCAATTGATTTGGTGAATAGAATCAACCTCACGCATTCGCCGGAGAATATTCTGGATATTGGATGCGGGCCGGGAAATAGCAGCCAAATAGTGCTTCAAAGATGGCCTCGAAGCAAATTACGCGGTGTCGATCATTCACCCAACATGATTGAAAAAGCGAACAAAGACTTTCCGGATCAGGAATGGATATTAGCGGATGCGGCGCATTATGAACCGGGGACGACATTTGATGTGGTCTTCTCAAATGCGACGATTCAGTGGATACCCAATCACCGTGATTTGATATATCGATTCTGCAGTTTCCTGTCAGAAAATGGGGCTCTCGCCGTCCAATTGCCGAAGTTTCATGATATGCCGTTGGCAAAAGCGATCGATTGCGTTGCCCATCGTGGACGGTGGAAATCTCGGACAGGAGATTGCTCCAGCCTTTTCACCTATCATGATCATCGCTTTTATTATGATGTTTTGGCGAGCAGATTGCGTCTTATCGATATTTGGGAAACGGATTATATTCATATCATGCCGTCGCATTCGTCAATTGTTGAATGGATAAGAAGCACGGGAATGAAGCCCTATCTCGATCGGCTTACCGATGAAAATGAAAAACATGATTTTGAGCAGGAAGTGCTGGGCTTCATAAGAAGCGATTATCCATTGCAACCGAATGGCCGGGTTCTTTTCTCCTTTAAGAGAATGTTTTTCATTGGCTATAAGTAGCCGGAACCAAATTCTCCCCTCTAATCAGCTTCAACATTCAATGGATGATGTTCATGCCTGAATGTGTCTGGCCTACGCATCGGGCCTGATCCAAACGATCAGGCTCTCCGAGCCTTTCTTCGAGATACCTAAACCTCCCATCTTTTCAAATTGATCGCCTTTTTGAAATGATGGCAGGCATTACTGGGAGAACACCTGGGAAGCCCGCGAGAGCAGAGATTGGGGAATCTTCATGTTCAACCGGCGAGCTGCATCCATATTAATGATTATTTTGGTCGCGTTGGAGTGTTGAAAAGGGATCTGAGCCGGAGAGGTACCGCGCACGATCCTGGCCGCCATGGCTCCCGTGCTGCGTCCCGCATCGATGAAGTCGCGGGCGATGGCGAGAACTGCGCCTGATTCCGCCTGTTTGCTTTGAAACACGAAAAGCGGCAAATGGGCCTGGTTGGCCGCCTTGACGACACTGCTAAAACCTGCGCTTGAAAGATTATCCGAAATCTGGCAGATCGCATCAATATTCCGGCCGCAGAGTGCCATGGCGGCGTCGGGCATGTCTCCACTCGTATTGGCCGGAACAGACACAACGTCGAAACCATCATTCTGTGCCGCTTTTACAAGTTCATCTCGAAAGTAAACTGAATTGATTTCTGCCGGGCAGAACAGGGTTCCAATCCTGCGAACTCCGATGTTGCACTCCTTGATGGCCGAGATCATCCCAGAGAAATCGCTCATGATGTAGACGCCGGTGACCCATGGCAAATGCCGTCTGTCGCTTTCGCCGGCGCCCGCAATGATGGGATTGGCGACGTAATCAAAAACCGTTGGAACATGTCGCCCTCGCTGAATGGCGGCCTGCAGGACGGGTGTCGAGACGGCGATCATAAGATCCGCCCCGTCCGTCAGTGCACCATCCACGAGCATGTTGAGCATGGAAATGTCGCCTTGGGCGCTGCTTTGTTTCACATCGTAATCGATTCCTTCGCGCAAGCCCGATGAGTGCAGCCCTTCCAGGATGCCCTGCCTCGTCTCATCACATCCTGGTTCCGAATCAAGAAAAAGAATGATGATGTGCCATCGCTTGGCTGTTCCTGGAGCGCTCCGGGAACGTGAGCCACCACAGCCGGCCGTGATGATCACCAACGCACTGATGATCACCAAAAATTGAAAAGTTCTGTTCAAAGGTTTTTGAATATTCCGTCTCCTTTACTCAGAGACTCGGTCTCGCGTCTCGTTCAGGATATCATAGCAGGCTTCGGTACCGGCTCACATCATATCTGATCAACACAGATCAAAGGTTTGAAGCAACGCCCTCCTCAAAGATGTCCAGCGGGCGACCGAGAGCCTACTTGATGATCGTCCCTTCAAAAGGAATCTTAATCGTCTTCGCCTGATCGCTTGTTGTCATGATCACGATTGAGCCCATAATCGGGCCGGGTTTCACCGTGTCCTTGAATGCGATCCGAACTTCGGTGACATGCGCATCGTTGGGGGAATTTGCGAAGGTCGTCGTCAAAATCGGCGGAACGGATTTCACACTGATGATTTTCACATCAGGATTCTCGATGCGAAGCATGACCGTGCGGCTGATTGGATCCGAAGCCCGGATATTGCCAAAAAAAATCAGCGGTGGGAAATAGCTGATGTCCCCCATAATCACTCCTGTGACCGGCACGAGCAGTCGAGACATCTCAGAATCCTGAAACTCAATAATCAACCTGGCGACGATCGGGCGCGGCTTCGAGGCGGGCTTCAATTTCAGCGAGATGATGTCGTCATCGGAGTCGCTTTTCTTGCCATATGACACATCAAATGGAACATCGGTGTCGAATGTCGCAGAGGCGATGACCGGCTCATGCCCGTTCAGGCCATGCACGACGATCCTCGTCTCGTAACCCGATTTCCAATGCACCCTTTGAAAATCGATGGAGTCGGGGGTCACCTGATAGTGGGCCGTGATCGAGCCCGTGATATCCAACCGGAGGGCGGGAGTTGCGGGATCATTGCTGACGATATCGAGCGTCTTATGAATCGGCCCCGTGAACTGTACTGAATCGAACGTCATCGTGATCGTGGTGGTCTTGCCGGGAGGGACGATGTTCAGGGTGAGCTGAGCGATCATGCAGCCACAGCTTGGCTGCAGAGCGGTAATACTCAGATTGGCCGTTCCCTTGTTGGCGACAACAAATTCGTGAAAGATTTTTCTTCCTTGTGCCACTTCTCCGAAATCGAATTTCGGCTGTTCACACGAGATGATCGGCTTGGCCCCTGCGCCTGCAGAGGCCTCCCCGGCCGAAATGAGAGGGGAGAAGAAGAGAGCGAGAACAAGAACGGGTATCATGCACGGCGCTCCTTTTCAAAAAATAATCACCGGTGAAATTCTACAACAGAAAACAAGGCTAAAGGCAATTGTCGAAATCGTTTGACCAACGCATTGGAGCGACCTCTATGGATGAATGGAATCATAGTGGGAACGCCTGCGGGAGATCAATCTCGATTCATGAAAAGGGCGAGTACGAAGATGAATCCCCCTATGAGAAGGCGATCGAGACGTGTGGATTCACCAAAAAACAGAAGTGCCGCTAGAACTCCAAGTGGTATTTTGAGATTGTTCATGACGGCGAGGATCCCGCTTGAGACTCGCCGAGCGCCCACGTTCCAGAGGAAAAAGGCCACGCCCGAAGCGATGATGCCCAGATAGGTGAGTGTGATCCACTGAGCGGTGTTTATTTCCGGTAGGGGCATTCCGTGACCCAACCAGAACAGGGCGCTGATGAGGGTTCCTCCGGCATATAACAGAGAAAAGACGGAACGATCCGATTGATCCGGATGATGTGTCATCAATCGGACATAGAACACCTGGCCAACGGCGAAACACAAATTTGAAATTTGAACTAGAAATACTCCAATCAGCGTGGGTGTTCCTGTTTCCCGGTAGATGATGACGGCTGCTCCGGCGACAGCCAGCCCGGCCGATAGCCAGTGTCGGCCGTGCCATCGCCGTTGCAGGATGTCATTCGTCAGGGTGACGCACAGAGGAGTGAAAATGGTTAGAAGCGCCACCTGATAAGCCGCCAGATATCTGAATGACTCGATATAGGCCAGATACATAAATCCATATTGTACGGCGCCGAGCGTCATGAACCGCAGGAGATCGGCAACCCTGATTCCGCGCATGCGGAGGAACGGCAGGAACAGAGCCGTCGAGAAGGAGAGCCGGATCAGTGAGACGAAACCGACGTCGATTCCGGCGAGCTGATGTTTGATGAGGCCGAAGGAAACAGCCCACAGAAGTGATACGATTGTCAGAGAGAGCATGCAATCATTTCCGGTTCCAACATTCGTGAGTGTACTCGATGATCCGCACTATTAATATCTCACGTGATGATGGTCCGGGAACGGAAAACTGCGAACCGGCCACTCTTCTCTGCTAAAACTCCATCGTCCACGTCGCCGTCACATGTCGGCCCGGGGCGGAAGAAGCCGGCGTTTGAGAATTCGGCATGGAGTTTGTGGAAAAACCGGCAGCACCCGAGTTCATGGATACTTTTCAGTCCGGGCATTTGCAAATCCAGGAAAACGATTTCGGGTGATGTTTCAAGAATCGTGACCCCAGCCGGATGCCCATCGTGGCAGTCTCGGGCGCATTATGTGACGGTCTCGCTTTCAAGCAATGAACCTAAGTCCACAGGCCTTGTGTGGAATGTGACCGGAAAGGCCTTAATGGTTCGGAGCGACGACTGTCACTGTTGTCCCTTGCCCCGAAACTGAAATCACATCGATGCGACCTCCGATCGCCTCGGCCCGTTCGCGCATGCCGACGAGTCCGAACCTTTTCGAATGGCCGGAACCGATTGCGGACGGATCAAAGCCCGCTCCGTTGTCCTTTATTTCAAGGCGTACTTCCGTCGTCAAGTACTCGATTTCGATCGAGATTGCCGTCGATTTGGAATGCCGCACGGCGTTGGTGAGAGCTTCCTGGGCGATTCTGACAAGCGCCTCTTCAGTCGTCGGCGACAGAGCTGCTTTGGGGCCTTTCTGGTAAATAGTCAGCTGGGCATCTATCCCCGCCGTCAGGCCGGCGCCTATTTTCCGTATGACCTGTGCCAGATCAAGGTCTTCACTGATGCCGGCCCGCAGATTCCATACAGTTCGATGCGCCTCCTTGATGCTTTCCTGAACCAATTGACGTGCCCAATGGAGGTGCACAACGGCCGCTTCCGGATTCTCCACAAGCGTTTCTTCAAGGCCTTCAAGATGTATCGAAATGCCTGTCAGTCCCTGTGCGAGCGAGTCATGAATTTCGCGCGCAATCCGTTGCCGCTCTTCAACGACCGCCTGAAAGCGATGGCGATCCTTCTGCGAACGCAGATGGAACGTAAGGCCGATCATCCCGGCTCCCATGACTCCGCACAGGATATAAAAATATGCAGTCTGATAGAAATAAGGTCGAATATGCAGTGCAATCGGTGTGTTTTCCGCCCCCCATTCCCCGTTCGGGCGCCGGGCAGAGGCCCGAAAAGAATAGTGCCCCGGCGGTATGCCTGCATAGGAAGCTGTCGATCCGCCTGTTGTTTCAGTCCAATCCCCATCACGGCCATCAAGGCGATACCGATAGAAAAGCTGCCATGGTGCCACCAGCGTCTGCCCGCGGAAATGAAAAGCGAGGCTCCTCGTTCCCGACGGCAGCTCGATATTCCGCGTTGGTTCGTAGGAGACGCCGTCGGCCACGAGTCGGTCGATCATGATTGTGAGCCCGGGCTCCAGCGCGCCGGGTGCTTTGGTGATATCCACGACAACAACGCCGGCATCCGTCAAGACCCAGAGGCGGCCATCTCGCGTCAGCAGTGCGCTATTGAAGCCGGAGAGAATGCGGGCGCTGGGTAGCCCTTCGTCGACACCGAACTTGAGGACTGATAGAGGCGCCTGGCGGCCCTCTTTCCGATCGAGTAGATCTCTGATTGCCAATCGGAAAATATTGTATCTCGTTGTGAGCCAGATGGAACCACGTTGATCCGGGATCACACGATAGATCGTGGATGCAACGATTCCCCCGGGCAGCGGGATCGAAAGCGCTTGGTTGCCGGATACCTGAAACAATCCTGCATCACTGGTTGCCACCCACACCCGGCCTTCTTCATCCTCGGCGACATCCCGAATGTTCTCGCTTGGAAGGGCGATGGCGGTCGGCAAGAATGCGTCGATGCTCTGCCTGTCCAGCCGAAAGAGGCCGGCGCCTCTTGTCGAAATCCATAATCTTCCGCGGTGGTCGATGAAGAGCGCCGTGATATTAAATTCGCCGATATTATTGTCATATTGAGGCGGTGCGGCAGGCTTTCGAGGATCCCACCGATAGAGCCCGTTGGGTGTGCCGAAAAGCAAGATATCATCGGACGTCTCGACCATGCACGTGGTCAGTGCATCAGGCGCGGGCCGGCCCCATGGCGGAGGTGCGATGGAACCGGATCTGATGATGCAGACACCCAGCGTCGTGCCCAGCCAGATGGTTCCTTCCCGGTCTTCAAAAAATGAATTGATGGCCCGTGCCGGCGATCGGTTTTCGAAATTGAGAATCCGGATGGTCGAGCCTGTAATGAGATTGATGCCTCCGTTTTGAGTGCCGATCCAGATGCGGTCGGCACTGTCCTTGCAGATGCTGTACACAAGATTGCTCGATAATCCTTCAGCCTCGCCGAAGACATGAACCGGCGTATCCCGGAGCCGGCTCAGTCCACCTCCGAAAACTCCAACCCAGATGCTCCCTTCCCGGTCTTCAAAGAGAGCGGAGACAGGGCCATCCAGTTGCTCAGCCGTTTTCCAAATGGGAATGGCATGGCCGATTTTACCGCGGACGAGTCCAGAGAGCCATGACCCGACCCAGACGTTGCCCTCGCGATCCACCAGAAGTGAAGACGATTGTTCGTTTGATAACCCATCGTGCTGAGTGAAGTAGTCCAGAGACCCTTCTGCGACGCGGAAAAGGCCCTTCTCCGTGCCGATCCAGATATCATTCCCGCGAGAGACGAGATCGTAGATATATATTTTCTCAAACAGATCCGGGCGAAAAGAGGAGAACCCGCTTGAATCCCTCCTGAAGAGCCCGTTGTCCGCAGTACTGACCCAGAGAGTGCCGGCGTTGTCACAGGCAATGGCGATGACATCGAAGGATGTGGATTTCAGGATGGGGGCCGGCTCCAGGTGACGGTCCTTCAAACGAAAGAGGCCGGATCTCTCTGTTCCGATCCAGATTGTGGCATCGCCTGCCTCATAGAGCGCCGATACCGGAGTTGCCTTTAAAGATGAGCATCCGGAAGCCAGAGCGAATGTTCCATCCTTGTATTGCCAGAGACCGGATGAAGTGCCGACAAGGAGCACCCCATCTCGAGTCACCAGAAGCGAACCGATCATTTCTTTTGCGATGACCTTGGGTGTGTTGTTTTCGAGTGGCGTGAATTCTTGCCCATCGAAACTGAGAAGGCCCGTTTCTGTGCCGATCCAGAGCAGGCCGTCCGGTGTCTGAACGATCGCTTGGATGGTGCTCTGCAGGTACGATCCAGTGGTTGGTCGCCATGAATCGATGCGGTATTGAGTCGGGAGGACGTCGGAATCGAGCGCTCGCCCAGGCATGGCCGGCAGAGCGAGGGCGAGGGTGGCGAACAGCCAGCAGAGTTCAGGAATAAGCCGCCGTCGTCCAGCCTGCCGATTCATGTCAGCGTGATGATTCCTCGCTTGAGAGCCTCCGTGACAGCCCCCGTGCGATCCGAAACTCCCAGCTTCATGATGGCGCCCCTCATGTAGGCTTTGACGCTGCCTTCGGTGAGGCCAAGCGCTTCTCCGATGATTTTATTGCTCTGTCCCTTGGCGGCCAGCTTCAGAACATCGATTTCTCGACGCGTGAGCCCGGGAGGTGGTCCAGCCTCGACAAGTCGTACGGCCACGGGAGGCGCAACTTGAATCTGTCCGGCGGCCACCTTGTGAATGGAACTCAGCAAAGATTCACGGTCCATGTTTTTCAGGAGGTAGCCGCGAGCCCCCGCCGACAGCGCATTCCTGATCATTTCATCGCCGTCGAATGTCGTGAGCACAAGAATCTTGGCATGCGGGTTTGCTTTCCTGATTTGCTCGATGGCCTCGACGCCGCTTATGTCCGGCAGGCGAAGATCCATGAGCGTGACATCAGGTCGATTCTGATTGAAACGCTCGACGGCTTCAGCTCCCGTGGCTGCCGATGCCACCACCTTCATGCCGGGCTGCCGGTCAATGATGCTCCGCAGCCCCTCCAGGACGATCGGGTGGTCGTCCACAATCATGACACGAATGGGACCGGGCATAGCCTGCTCCTCTTCATTTCCGCGCTATGATCTCATCCGGACCTCTGTATGGCCGGAGGGAATCTGAAGTGGAATTTTGAGACACCAAGCCATCCAGCGTTAGACCATCAGCATGCATCTGACGATTAAACTCATTGCTCATGTCCAATTGTACTCTGGGAGAACCGTGGGCGTCGAGTGGACTTATAACCGGATTCGTTCTCCTCAAAAGGAAAGGAGATTTATATCACGAATGGCCCGTGATGAAGGCGATTGGGTTCAATCGGCTGCCGTTGGCGGAAGTCAATCGATGTGCGCCCGGCAGCCAGGGCTGCGGCAAAGTCGTGTAAGGAAAAGAGAGGCAGAGGGTTTGAAGAAATAATGAACTTTTTCTTTTGATGCTGATAGGCTAGCGGGCGCATGGCAGGGACGTGGGAGTAATCTGAGTTGAGCGGAGTGGAAGTGAGATTGATGCGTCGGGAGGAAGTCGGTGCATGGAAGCAGGCGATGTCGGAGCAGCACTACCTCGGGTTTCGGGGGATCGTCGGCTAGTCGCTAAAAGTACGTAGCGACGGTTGGAGATGAGTGGGTAGGGCTGCTCGCGTGGGGCGCAGCGGCATTGAAGGTTGACTCGCGCGACAGGTGGATTGGGTGGGATGCATGCATGCGGCGGGAACGTCTGCGATATGTTGTGAACAACGTGCGATTTCTCCTGTTGAGAGGATGGAACATACGGAATCGATGAGAAACAATGAGGCATGCGGTTCGCGTGGAGATCCGAAGCAACCGGAATTCACATGAGGCAATGGCCGGATGCGCGTGTCTATCGAACGAAAGCCCTTTGCCCTATGTCGAGTCGTCGCGAGGCGTTGCGGTCGAGCCAGTCATGTATTTGGATTTTTTCTTGACACCAATTCATTCCGGTCTTAAGTTTGGAGTGTGTTTAGTCTGTGATCGCGACAAGGTTTATGGCAAAGCAGATCAATCCTCCGGCCCTCGGGGATGGAGGAGGGCGGTGGATTGCTGCCATTCGGCCCTCTTTTTACTACAAGTGTAGTGTTTATATTTCCCGCGTAGGAAATCAAATGAGCATAACCGGCCATTTTTCGCCACATTCGATCAAAACGAGCTCCCACTGTCTTCGCGATGATTGCTTCCGGCAAAAAGTTGCTGTTTCCCGGGTGTTTGAGAAGGCCGAGATTCGAGTCCAATAAATGACCCACGTGCTTCTCTTACGCGATGCCATGAATGCCGAATCCGATAGTACACCGGGGCTGCTCCATGTCGATGCCATACCAGTTACGATTTGGTGACGTGCTGCGGTGACACCTCTTCATGCATTTGTATTTTTTGGTAATGCAGTTCTTGTCTTGCTCTTCTTCCTGAGTCTATCTGAGGCTGGTGGATTTGTACTCACCAAATTGAGCTGGGGTGATACGTCCTTACCCTTCGCTCGACTCGTGGTAGGGCTCGTCATCTATGTGCTCCTAGCCTTGGCTCTGGGATTGTTGGGACTCTTGTTCTGGCCATTGCTGGCAATCATTGCCACTCTCCCCGGCTGTGTGACCCTGCCTCGACGATTGCGCTCCGTCCTCGCAGGTCTCCATCGCTACACCCACAAACCATTCCTTTCTCCTCCAGCCTCGACGGCCTTTCTCGGACTGGCTGCGATCGTGTATTTTTCGATCGCGATGATTCCTGTTATCCACTATGACTTATTAATCAACTACTTGGAAATTGGGAAAATCTATCTTCTTCAGCATGGTGTGACCCCGATTCCGTACAATATACATTCCAGTACCTCTCTCTACTTGCATCTCATCGTCTGTTACCTGCTGTCTCTCAATCAACTCTGCAATGACAGCGTCTTTCAGTTCGGCACAGGCACGGCCTACGCAATTTTTGATTTTGCCGCGATTGGTCTGGCGGGTTTTATCGCATGGCATTTAGTTGGTATTGCGATCAAGGACAACTGGGAGAGGCTCTCTGCGCTCTCCACAGGAATGTTGGCCTGGATGACCATGCCCCAAACTCTTCTACTCGCTTCGTTGGATTATCCCGATTTTTTCACGACTTCCCTGGTACTGGCTCTGTATGCTCATGTCCTGAAGCTCGATGAGCGGAAGTGGCAACAGGCAGTGATACCTGGAGTACTATCGGGAATGCTGGTTGGGATGAAATCGCAGCTTGTGCTTGGAGTCATTATGGCTATGGGTGTCATTCTGATTCGCTTCCGATTTCGAAAAGCCTTCTGGATGTTTCTATTAGCGGCAACTTTCATGGTGAGTCTTCCTCTGATGCGAGCCAAATTCGCTTATGGAAACTGGCTCTTTCCATATAACCCAGGTGATGGCGATCATGCAGCGGCTGCCCACTCCCTGCTTGCTGAAAACGCATATGCTCCGCGAGTTGCACCCGGAATCTGGTTGAAAAACCTGATTGGTTTCTTCACACGTCAGCCAGAGACAGGGATCAGCATGGCCTTTTTCATTTTTCTCCTCTACAGGTTGCCATCCAACAGGACAGCCCTTACGATGGCCCTTCTACCCATTCTATTAATCACAGAACTCAGTGGCGCGACATACCACTGCCTGCGGTGGGTGCAGTACAGTCTCTTATTGATGTTTCTAGCCAGCGCTGTAAGCTATCATACCCTCGGTCGGCCTCGACGCTGGCTTCGATTGGCTGTCGCGCTGTTCTTGGGGATTTCGGCGGTTGCAAGCTTGCGTTTCACCAATTCTGTAGTGGGGAATATTAGTTATTGGGCTATGCCCGAACGCTTATATATGGCTCGGTACATTCCCTCCTACCCAATACGCGAACTGTTCGTTGCCATCGATACACGAGTGCTGTACATCGGCGAGCTTCACGGTTACTACGGTTCTGAAAACGGGATCTTTCCTTCTGTGCATGATGGAGCATATTTACGCCAATACTTCTGCACAGCCTCAGCCGCAATCGCCAAGCAT
>CAIWXX010000108.1 GCA_903916735.1 uncultured Acidobacteriota bacterium | reverse complement strand
TGGATCTCTCAACTGGAGGAGATGTGCAAGCGATTCGCCGGGAAATTCTCCAGCGAACCAGGCTGCCCCTCGGCACCGTGCCGATCTATGAAATCTATCTTCATGCCCAGAAGAAATATGGAGATTTCGCCAAAATGCCTGTCTCCGAGATGATCGACACGATCGCAGGCCATGCGCACGACGGTGTCGACTTCATGACCATACATGCCGGCCTGACACTTGAAGCGGTACGGAAAATTCAGACCCAGCCACGACAGACAGGGATCGTCAGCCGTGGCGGAAGCCTTCTCGCATATTGGATGCTCGCCGGCAATCGCGAGAACCCGCTGCTCACTCATTATGACGAGGTCATGCGCATTTTCCGGGAACATAATGTCGTCATCAGTCTCGGAGACGGCTTGCGCCCGGGATCGCTCGGTGATGCCACGGATCGCGCGCAAATCAGTGAGCTCCTCATGCTGGGCGAACTCAAGGATCGGGCCAACGTGCAAGGCGTGCAGGTGATGATCGAAGGACCAGGGCATGTTCCACTCTCCGAGATCGTCATGAATGTTGCGTTGCAGAAGAAGCTCACCGGTTTCGCTCCATTTTATGTTCTCGGCCCATTGCCGCTGGACATCGCCCCCGGCTACGATCACATCACGTCAGCAATCGGAGGGGCCATCGCAGCCGCTGCTGGAGCCGATTTCCTCTGCTATGTGACACCGGCTGAACACCTGAGGCTGCCTGATCTGGAAGACGTGAAGCAGGGCATCATCGCTTCGAAGATCGCCGCTCAGATTGGGGATTACGAAAAAGGATTGCCGTCAGCCATCAAGCGCAACCGTGCCATGGGCGTGGCGCGCCGGTGCTTCGATTGGAAGGCACAGGAACAGCTTGCCATCGATCCCGAAATCGTCGCACGCTATCACGACACCGCGGCATTGCACGACAAGGAAACATGTTCGATGTGCGGCGAGCTGTGTGCATTGAAGACTACAGAAAAGGCCATGAAGATCAAATGCCCGATCGCGCTATAGAATCTCTTTGCCGGGATACGCTGCTATGAGAGATCAACAATCAATGTGATTGCCATCACAGCGAAGGCTTGACCAACAGACTAAATTAGCAAGTGGGGGCGATTTTAAAACAATTCTGGGGGACGCATGAACATTAATATCATTGAAACAGCCCAAACAAAGCCGATGTTGATCAGCATTTTCGCGATCGCTTTTATGACTCTGTTAATCGCACAAACAGGACGGGCCGACGAGCCTGCACCGGAAGCCAACATCAGCGGATGCGCTGTATTCCCGGCCGATAATATCTGGAATGTTCCAATCGACACGCTGCCTGTTCATCCGAGCTCTGCGACGTATATCAACACAATCGGCGCCGGTAGTCATGTTCATGCCGATTTCGGATCAGGCACATGGGATGGTGGGCCGATTGGAATTCCCTATGTGACGGTCACCAGTATCCAGGGAAAAGTGGATGTCACGTTCGACTATTCGGACGAAAGCGATTCAGGCCCCTATCCTATTCCGACCAACCCCCCGATCGAATGGGGCGGCGACCATCACATTCTCATCCTTGAGAAGACCAACTGCATTCTTTACGAGCTCTACAATGCCCGGCAAACTGATGGACACTGGTATGCCGGATCAGGCGCCATCTACGATCTGAAGACCAACGGACCCCTCCGCCCGGCCGGCTGGACATCGGCGGATGCCGCGGGGCTCCCGATGCTGCCGGGGCTGGTTCGATACGACGAAGTGTCCTCCAACGAACTCATGCACGCGATACGGTTCACAGTGCCTCGCACCCAGAAATCCTTTCTCTGGCCTGCCCGGCATTACGCCTCTTCTACAACCGACCCGAAGTACCCACCGATGGGACTCCGCTTCCGCCTGAAATCCGATTTCAATACAGCAGCGTTCTCGCACGACGCACGCGTGATTGCAGAAGCGCTTAAAAAATACGGCATGATGATCGCGGACAATGGATCTTCCTGGTTCATATCAGGAGCACCCGATGAACGGTGGAACAACGATGTCCTTCATGAATTGGATGTCATTCAGGGGTCTGATTTCGAAGCGGTGGATGAATCATCATTAATGATCGATCCAAACTCGGGTCAGGCACGGACCGGTGGGGGGCAGGATCATCTGAGCCTCCTCGTCGCCATCAACGGAAACGGAACAGTGACCAGCCTTCCAGCAGGAATCAACTGTCCAGGTGACTGCAGCCAAGATTATCCAATCGGCACAAATGTCTATCTGACAGCCAGCCCTGCCAACACATTTCATCATTGGGAGGGAGACGCGAGCGGTACGAGTTCAACCACATCGATCATCATGACCGCATTAAAAAATGTGACCGCCGTGTTTTCGCAAAACCCAGAGGATCAATGGCTGAGAGTCGGCAAGCCAAACGGCGGGGAATCCTGGAAAAAGCAGTCGAAACAGACGATTGTTTGGACATCCAAGGGCATTACGGGTAACGTCAGAATCCAGATCTCCTATAATGGCGGAGCAAAGTGGAGCTCCATCGTCGCTCAGACGGAAAATGATGGCTCCTATCAGTGGAAGGTCAAAAACAAGAAAACGAAGACCGCTCGAGTGCGCATCCTCAGCATGATCGATCCATCCATCAGCGACATGAGCGATGGAAATTTTACAATCAAATAGGATGCCCACGGCCGCTCCATCAGAACGATATCAATTTTGACGAGCCGAGAGATGCATCGGAAACGATTCAGACACTCGCCACTCTGCTGCCGTTCGCGCTCCGCTTGATTCGATCCAGGGCATCGCGCGGTCGCGGTGGAGGAATGGAAATCTGCCGCGATATTTCGATAACGCGCGCAATGTGTTTCCGGCCGTGGTCATCGATGAATTCGAATTCATCGGAAACACGAAAATCGAGCATTTTCCAAAAATCACCGAATTCCTGCATCGGAAAACAGATATTGAACTGGTTCCAGGAGTCCCGCGAAACAAGCACGTAGTTCTTGTCTCCGGTAAACCGGATGGCCTTGTCGCGGATGCTTCTGTTCTTGATCAGCCGTTCGCACTCGTTGAGGCCGTGGCCGACGTAATTTTTCCGCCCCGTCGCATCTGTGAACGGCAGAGCGGTTCCAAGATGGATAACAACTCGGATTCCTTCGTAGAGGCCGCCTCGCCTCTTGCTGACCGAAAGAAGGTCATTCCTTAGGGACAGTGCGAAGAGAGGCCCGTATCCGGCGAGCTGAGGATTCAGAATCACATAAAAGCCGTCACCGGTTGGGATGATGGAAAGGATGATTTCATTGAGATGGAGCAAGCAATGTTCGGGGAGAATGCCGAGGAAATCCTTGATGCCATCATTGATCATCATCCCGGTCACCAGCTGATCTTCATCAGAGAGCCGTGTGAAGTTGACTACATCAACGAGGACGACATCGGTGAGGAACGTCGTGGCCTGAATGGCACTTGGAGAGAACTCATTATCAATCATCAGAATTCAGACATCCGCCCCAGGTTGATCGATAAGGATGATTCGAAGAATGGCCGGAGATTGCTGTCCGCCACGAAATCACACACAACAACCAAATCGTCTCATCAGCATCCTAGAAGTTTACCCGAAACGATCCTTTCAGGGTAGTCGTATCGTGAAATTGCAATCCAGCAACAAAGTTGCCCGAGTCACCATCGAGGATGGAGCATCGACTCGATGACAAACGAATCAGCAGGAAAACATCTGCCTCGACCTTCTCCCCAAAAAAGCCGTTCATAATGCCGGATATCATGCACCGGCGGAATATGCTTCAGGAATTAAAATTGAAAAACATGAATCATAACCTCATTATGATTGGCATTGGATGCCTACTCGGCTTCCTTTCCGGCCTCTTTGGCGTCGGCGGAAGCAGTATTGCCACGCCCATCCTCCGACTCATGGACATTCCTCCTGGACGAATACTGACTTGATCAAGCCTGGAATCCAACTCGCCGAGGAAGAAATCGCTCATCAGGGAACTAATGTATGACATCGGCGACTATGTTGCCTGGAATAAGAATTCAGTCTTTTGTCATAAATCAAGAGGTGTTTGATCTTATCCTTATTCTGAGGCGTTCCCGTACCTGCTCCCGTTCCCGAACCCTCGCGATGCGGCTTTTATATGCGACCGGGAGCCGGAACGGAATTCTCGATGTGAATCAGGCAAGAGAATCGGCTGACTCATTGATTAGTTTGTTGCCGGTGAAATTCGTGCATCAAATGAAAAAAATGTGAGAGGGCCGGACCGTGAGTTCCTCTCAGGAAACCAGGAAGGAAGGAATGCAGGAAAAGCTTGTGAAACCACCGCTAGTCGAAATAAAAGTCCATTCCTGCATTCATGAGAGGTTCGGGTGCGATGATTGTCGAAGCCGCCTTGCTTGATTGCGGCTATGCCGTGTTAGGGTGATGTGGCGTTTCCTGAGCCGGTAGGTAACACAATCGACGATGTAATGCATGCGAACTATTTTAGGCCTCCCGACAGAATCTGCGTTTCGCTTTTAGTTCATCAGAGTTATTCAAGGTCAGGGCGGAGCAAAATTTAATGAGATTCTTCGAATATTCCCGCCAACCATTTTTAAAGGCGGTACGTCTAAAGTGTTGGAGAAAGGGAATCAATATGTTTAAAAACTATCTCAAGGTTGCCCTCAGAACGCTCCTCAAGCACAAAGGCTACTCTCTGCTCAATATCGCCGGGCTGTCCCTGGGAATGGCTTGCAGCATGCTCATCCTTTTATGGGTGCAGGACGAATTGAGTTTCGACCGGTTTCATCAAAACGCCCGGAATCTATACCGTATCGAGCAGGATCAACCGACGTCACAGGGCCTGTTTCACGTCAATGTCACCCCTTCCCCGTTGGGAGTCACCTTGAAGAATGACATCCCGGGCATCGTTGATGCGTGCCGCTCGACCGACCCCGGAACCCTTCTCCTCAGGGCCGGCAGCAAGGTTTTCTATGAAACCAATGCACGAGCCGTCGACCCGTCATACCTTCGCATGTTTTCATTCCCACTTCTGAAGGGTGATTTGTCGAATGCATTGAGGGATCCGCATTCGCTGATCCTGACGGCCGACCTGGCTAAAAAATATTTCGGAGATCGCGACCCGATCGGCGAGACAGTCACGATCAATGATCGCTATGCTTTCTCCGTCAATGGAGTCATTGAAAATCCTCCCAAGAATTCCACTCTCCAATTTGACCTGCTGATTCCCTTCACCTTCACGAAAGAGATTGGAGTCGATGCGGAATCCTGGGGCAACAATTGGATGATCACCTGGGTGCAATTGAATCCATCAAGTGCGACTGCCGTCGTCAGCCGGGCGATCACCGATCTGGTGACCAACCGTCGTGCCGCGGCCTATCCCAGTGAGGCGGGACAGGATTCAGACCATGCGCGCTTCCTTCTGATGCCTTTAACGGATCTCCACCTGAACGCGCGCTTCGGCTTTAACCCAGGTATGGGCGATATTCAGTATGTCTATATTTTTTGTACGGTGGCCCTTTTTGTCCTGCTGATCGCGTGCATCAACTACATGAACCTTTCGACCGCTCGTGCCGTCCGTCGGGCCAAAGAAGTGGGACTCAGAAAAATGGCGGGCGCCCTGCGACAGCAACTCATCGGCCAGTTCTATGGCGAATCTCTCATGTTGACGATCCTAGCTGCCGTTTTCTCTTTGCTGCTGGTCCTTTTCCTCCTGCCGGCTTTCAATTCACTGTCCGGAAAAGAATTGCCATTCAGTGTCCTCGTCCGTTTCAATTTCCTTGCGGGACTTTTTCTCATCACCTTTGTGACCGGTATTATTTCAGGCAGTTACCCCGCGTTCTTCCTCACCGCTTGGCGGCCTGTCCAGATTCTCAAAGGAAGCCTGGTCAGCGGAACCCGCGGAGCACTCTTCCGGAAGGCGCTCGTCATCAGCCAGTTCAGTCTCTCGATCCTTCTGATCATCGGCACCGTCGTTGTCTATCGCCAACTCGGGTTCATGAAAAAAATGGAGTTGGGTTATAACAAGGAGCAGATGATCTATCTTGATTTAAAAGGCGAAACATACAAATCCTATGAGGCACTCAAGGATGCTCTGCTTCGCGAGCCCCGGATTTTGGGGGTCAGCGGAACAGGTCAAACACCGACCTTCATCAGCAGCAATGCCGATGGCGCAACGTGGGATGCGAAGGATCCTGCGTTCAACCCCTTGCTCAGCGTTTCCTTCGTCGACGAGGGATTCATCGAGACCATGAAGATCCCTTTGGTGGAAGGGCGGGCGTTTTCGAAAAAATACCCGACTGACTTCACTCGTGCCTTCCTGGTCAACGAAGAAGTCGCGAAATTGATGGGTGGAGGATCGGTTGTCGGAAAGCGTTTTTCTTTTCAGGATGTGGATGGGACCATCATCGGCGTCATGAAGAATTTCCATTATCAACCTGCAGTGGTCAAAATCGAACCGCTGGTCCTATTATGTTTGCCAGCTGAGATCCGTTTCGCCACGATCCGACTCGCCCCGCAGGATATTGCATCCACCCTGCAGGTTGTCAAATCCGTCTGGCAGCGGGTCAATCCCAATTACCCTTTTGAATATCGCTTCTTTGATGATGATTTCGGAGAGATGTACATGGCGCAGGAGCGGATGGGCAATCTCTTGCTGGCCTTCTCGATCATGGCGATTCTGATTGCCTGTATCGGACTATTCGGCCTGGCCTCCTACACGGCCGAACTGAAGACCAAGGAGATCGGCATCCGAAAGGTTCTGGGCGCGACGGTTCCTGGGATCGTGCTGATGCTATCGAACGAATTTGCCAAATGGGTTCTGATTGCGAATGTTATCGCCTGGCCGGCTGGGTATTTCATCATGAAGCATTGGCTTGAAAGATTCGCCTACAAGACATCCCTCGATTGGTGGCTCTTCTTCACAGCCGGTCTGGGCGCTCTGATGATGGCCATGTTGACTGTGAGTTACCAGGCGATGCGTGCCGCTGTCATCAATCCTGTTCAATCAATTCGCTATGAATAATGCCCCGCTGATGTGTATGCGCACGGAAATCGAACCTCAACAATGGACCCGGTGGATGAACAAACATCTGCCGGTCCCTCATGCGACTGGGAATACTCAGTTCATTTTCAGCCGATTGAACGGTTTCCTGGAAGAGAAAAAGAAGTCTGATCTCATCGGTGTTCGAAAACGAACAGCTTGTGTTACAAGAGCGTACACATCGGGCATTGAATTATTTAGAGATCCGGATGGAAATTCCTATTTGAAAACTCGCTGCAGCCGCCAACTCAATGAATTCCCGAACACTCGGTCTTTGTGCTTCGAAACGTGGCATGAGAATTGCTCTAGATACGTGAGAGGCAAGTGACATATGGGAATGGATCGTATCATTGAGAAAAAAAGGTGGACGCCGCGTCGAGTCACAACCTACTCGGCTGTCGGCGTTTTCGTACTCGCAATTCTCTATTTTCTGCTTTTCCAAAGCAGCGCGTCGACGCTCAACGTCGAAGCGTCGCATTTGACCATCTCCAAGGTCCATCGCGGACCGTTTCAGGAATTTATTCCCATCACAGGCGAGGTCCTGCCCAACACATCGATTTTCATGGACACGCAAGAGGGCGGAATTGTCGAGAAGATATACATACAGGCCGGTTCTCGTGTGAAAGAAGGGGACGCCATTCTGAAACTCTCCAACACGTCGCTGCTCATGGACATCATGTATCGTGAAGCCGAGTTGTTTCAGCAGATCAACAACCTCCGAAACACCCGACTTTCCTACGAGCAGAATCGACTTTCACTGGAACGCGATCTGGCCGATGCCGATTTTCAGATGCATCGCGGCAAACGCAGATTCGAAAGCTATGAAACCCTCGCCAAGGAAGGTCTCATCCCGAGCCATGATTTCGAAGACGCCCGCGATGAATACAAGACGCTTGTCAGCAAGTACAACTTGACCAAGGAATCTTTGGATAAGGATCTGAGTCTCCACGATCAACAGATTGTTCAGCTCGAGGATTCCGTTTCACGAATGCAGAACAATTTGGAAATCGCGAGGAAAAAACTCGATACCCTCGTCATCAAAGCCCCGATCACCGGCGTCCTGACGTCCCTGAGGGCCGAAGTGGGGCAGAACAGGACTCCCGGCGAGAGGCTTGGGCAGATCGACGCCGAGGACGGCTTCAAGGTTCGAGCCGGCATCGACGAATTCTATATCGATCGGATCCAGAATGGTCAGATGGGTGTTTGCGAGGTAACCGGAGT
>CAIWXX010000107.1 GCA_903916735.1 uncultured Acidobacteriota bacterium | reverse complement strand
GCAGCCTACAAGCGGTTCAAGAAACTGATGGATGAGTGGGTCGACCTCGGCATCGAGGCGTCAAAGTTGCGCATGAAAGTCTCGCATACAGTTGACGAAAAGACGGGATCAGCGTAGAAGAGAACTCGGTACTCTCAAGTACATCAGTGGGATCTGTTAATGCACACGGCGTACTTCATAGTTCCCGCATGGGAACGTATCTTGGGTATCGACTACTCGATTATTCCGCTCCTGTGGCTGCGGGTTATGCCAAATTATACGAGCCCATTATCAACAGCGAGGATGAAGGGGATGAATAGTCGCGAACCCAATGCGGAACACCATTTTGGCACTTTACAAGTGTACATTTCCTTGAGGTTAAGACGGTATGCTTGGTTTAGGCCATACTGATCAGATTTGGCTTTCTAAGGCTAGATGTAGTTTTTCAAACCGTTGTCCGATCTCGTATACTCTACCTACCCGTGCTGGGCATTCCCAGATGATTTTGCAGAAATTTTGGCCTTCGCTGGATTAGGGCCTACGTGACTGGAGGGACAGGGATCATGCACAATAGACAGATTTCAATCCCGGGTGGCTGGCCAGTCCTCATCGGGATCACAGCTTTGATTGTTCACATTGTCATCGTGTTGTTCGTCTGGCAGACCAAATCGCCAGAGCTGGCACCGTGGGAGCTAGTTCTCTGGGATATGCCTGTTTCCTTGGTGTACCGAGCTGTGAGCGGTACCGATGTTCTCATTGAGTCGTTGCTTATAGGAAGCACCTACTACTTCTTTGTTGCGTGGCTAGTTGCAGCAGGTATCCGGAGCGTAGCGCACAGACCATGATCTCCGCCAGATGATTGCAAGACGCTCTCCTATTTTCAGGGGCATCACGGATGATCCGCTCTTCTTCGAACTCGCAGTGATGATGGAGAACCAATATGGGGTCACCTCACGAAACGGAAAAAATCGTACGGTAAGATCAGTTGAATAGTCGCATAATAGCCCGCGTCGAAAATAAGAATTTCGGTAATTTTCAAAATCGGTCTGAAATGAAAATAAGAAAGCCGTCAACCAGCGTTGACATGTAAACAATCGTTGACGGTCGGGCATAGTTACCCCGACGGGGTTAGGGGGCGAGGGGTCTGGGGGTTTCCCCCAGTACCGCGCCTGCCGAAGCGTCGGCGCGGGCCTGCTCGGGTTACCTCTGTCGATGATTGGACCTGATCAGCTCGTCGATCGCTGCTGATCATGATGCAACCCACTCGTCGCCTTCGATGAATGGTTCCCTTGGCAAGGGAACCCAGCATCGGCGGGGGCCGATGCGCGGAGGGGTGTTATGTCCGGAGTTCCGATTAATTATCGGCGAATTCTCTGTTCCAGGACATCCCTGAATAGCTGGATCCCGGTTGTAACCTTCTTTCACTTCTTTGCGCTGCCTTTCGTTCTTGGGCTCCAGATATTTTTCGAGCGCGATCTCAGCCGGAGGCTTTGGCGGCGGCAGAGGGCCGAGTCGAAGATCCGCATTCCAGTCCTTGCGCTCGGGAATTTCTCGCGTCAGGTGAGGAACCTGATCAACGAATTTTTTCCACGCCTCATCTCCTGCAGGATCATTATCGATAGCCACAACAATCCGACAATCAGGATTGATCTTATGCAGATTTGGGATGAGCCGTTCCAATCCATTCAAGCCACCAATCGAAATGTAAATCGAATTTACTTCCGGATCTCTTAATTGAGCATGACTCACGGCATCCATCGGATTCTCGAAAAAGCGAATAGCCTCCGAACATTGAATTTTGTCTCCAGATCGTACAGTGAAAACCGCATCTCCTGCCACTGTGGGCTCGAGT
>CAIWXX010000106.1 GCA_903916735.1 uncultured Acidobacteriota bacterium | reverse complement strand
TGCCGATCAACCGGAACTATCCGCTGGAGAAGCTCATGGCCGCCTGCCGCGACTACGTTGAGGCTACCGGCCGGCGCGTCAGCTTCGAGTATGCGCTGTTCGAGGGCGTGAACGATTCGGAGGAGGCCGCCCGCGCCCTGGGGAGGCTCATCAAGGGCATGAACTGCCACGTCAATCTCATAGCAGGAAACCCGACGAGCGATACGGGGTTCAAGGCTTCGGGCAAGGGCGCGGTGCTGGCGTTCCAGGCGGAGCTGGAGCAGCGTCATATTCCCTGCACGCTGCGTGTGAGGCGGGGTATCGATATCGATGCGGGGTGCGGGCAGCTGCGGAGCAGGGTGGGGGGATGAGTTATGGCTGGGCTGATGGTGTTTGGGATATACTAGTCGATGATTCGGCTTTCTTATTATATTTGCAGCTTTCGCATCCAGATTGTACCATAGTTAGAAGTGGGGACATTACCCACACAAGGATTATATACAAGTCCAATCCGATTTGCGCAATATGTTCCGTGTCTACTTCTGTGACCGAGTTGATTAAGGTGTTTGCGTCTTTGTCGCGATGTGCAACGGCTGTGACACGGAGTTGTCGGAGATTTTTTTCGTGTTTTATCCGCAACTTATTTAATTCTTGTGAAACTGTCTTTAGCGCTTCCCAGGTTTCTCTGTTCTGGGTGAATTCGTGTAGACAATGCCCATTTAGTTCTGCAAGATCTTCCATGCCTTCAACAATTGCCAGTGCCAAGTGGCGGCATATCAACTTGCTTTCCCAGTCGTCATTCGTAGACCACAATCGACGAAGTAGACAATGTATGTCGCGAGTCAGGACCATTATATATAACGTTGTATTTAGGGCTTCTGTGCTTGTGGTGACCCCTTCGGCTTGACATCTTTTTAAAGTCTCTGAGGTTGTTTTTATCAAGGAGGCATATGTCGAATCGACTTCTCTTGTTAAGATTGCCATTACATTGAGTCGTAGCACGTGCTGTCTAAATTTTGATTTTGGGATGAATTTCTCTATTGCTGTGGCAGCGAATAATAGGATGCGGCGTTTAAATTTTGACCGAGGGATTTTCATTTCTTACTTTTCCCCAATATCCTCGTTCCACAGGTCGGTGTTCTTCTTGATGAACTCCTGCATCAGCGCGTAGCACTCGTTGTCATCGACATCGATCACTTCCACGCCATGTTCCTCCATGAAAGCTTTCGCGCCGGGGAACGTCCTCGATTCGCCTGCGATGACCTTCTTGATGCCGAACTGGACCACGGCTCCGGCGCAGAGGTAGCACGGCATGAGTGTCGAATAGAGGGTTGTACCTTTGTAGCTGCCGATGCGGCCGGCATTTTTGAGACAATCGATCTCGGCGTGGGCCATGGGGTCGCCGTTCTGTACGCGCCTGTTGTGCCCGTGGCCGACGATATTCTTGCCTTTGACGAGCACGGAGCCTATGGGGATGCCGCCCTCCGCCAGCCCCATCCTGGCCTCCGCGATAGCTGCGCTCAAGTAAGGATCGGGTTTCATTTTTTATGGCTGTCGTAGTTGAAATCGTTTATGAATACGTCCGTGTATTGTGCCGGCAGGGGCTTGACGTATTTCTTGACCAGGCCTGCTGTGTTGACCACATTGAGCTTCTGGAAAAGGAGAGAGAATCGGTCCTCCAGCTCGGCTCCAATCGCGATGAGCGTGCTCTCGGGCAGGTCCCACATCTCCTTCTTGAAGTCTCCGAAGGCCTTCTTGCGTGTCTTGTAGATGAACTGTTCATCCGTCTCGCCTGATTTCCTCTCGGCGGCGTATTTCTCAGTGAGGCTGCCGTTGATCTTCTTGATAAGCTCGCCCGGGAAATGCGGGCTGTCTAAGACGAGGTTCTGAAAGCCGGTGGCCAGGTGCACTTCGAGGGTGCCGACCTCCGGGAACTTGTGGAACGCCTCGTCTGGCAGTGTGGAGGCCCCGTGCTGCACGGCTCCGCCCATGC
>CAIWXX010000105.1 GCA_903916735.1 uncultured Acidobacteriota bacterium | reverse complement strand
GGCTAAAGCGGGAACGCTTCTCTCCTGTTACCGGCGCGATGGTGAGTCGTGTTCTAACTTTTGTGCTGCGTTCCAGCACGAAGACGCCACACAAAATGCACCTGCGCATGTTTCGTGTGGGTTAATGCGCGACAATGCCTGAATTGGCGAGCTGGAACCCCGGAAATTCGAACAGCCCTTGGTAGTAAAATGTCCCCGTTGTGGAGCAATTCCTGATTTTAAGTTCTATTGTGTTGAATGCCACAAGTCCTTTCACATCGCGGAGGAATCAACGTGATAAACAAAAGTTTCAAGGTGGGTGATACCGTCCAATACAAAAACGATCCGAAAGGAATCTGCTGGACAGTGGACCGGTCCGACGACAACGGCTACATTAACGTATCGATAAACTCAAAGATTCCAGATACGTTCTCTGAATGCAGTGGGCATATTTCGTCAGAACTTCGCCGTATCGACCCAACATTAAAACTAGGCGACGAGGTGCTGGCGCTGGCCCCGCACAGCGGGGCCCCCGAGTGCCAGGGCAAGGTTGGGTGCATCAAGGGCATCGGCGTCTATGGGATGTCGGGATACAAAATGATGGATGTCCAGTTCCCTGACTGGCCGTGTACCGTTCGCTTCGATTGGCGCACTGATCGCCTCCGCCTGGTGAGGAGACCTCTGAAGCAGGCCGCGACGGCCGCGCCAAAACAACCACTCCGAGAGTTCCTGGTAGGAGATGCCGCAGTGCTCGCACGAGTGGACGATGAAGCCTCGTTAATCGTTCAGTCGCTCGTTGGGACGCCCTGCGTAGTGGTTAAGTCGTCCATTATGGTTACTACAGTACGCTTCCAATGCGGCGTACATGTTTCGGTGTGGACGAAAAACCTGGACTCTGTTTCACAGGATTCCACCCCCTTCATCGTGAATATGCCTTATGGAAAGACGGGTCCTGCGGCGCAGCCGCGCAAGGTGTGGACCGTTGAGGAGGTCGCATCGGAGACCTTGAAAGTCTTCAATGAGAAGATTGCAGCGGGCTTGGGCATTCCGGCCGAGCAGCTCTATCGGAAAGACGATCCGCCCCGCGAGACCTGGAGCGCGGACATCACGCTGGCGGACGGGCACATGGTGCGGGTACCGGATCCCGATCCGGCGCGATGGGAGCTGGTGAAGCGCTGCGCACCCGACGTGGTCTGCGCGCTGGAAATGACCGAGAACGGTTACGTCACGCGCCAGGAGGAGGGGGACGTGCTCATCAAGAGGTTCCTGGTGCACGACGAGGGCCGGTGCTGGGCCAAGGACATGGCGCGGGTCGTGAACGCGACCAAGCGGCTGAGTCCGTTCGAGCTGCGCTTCGCCCACGTCACGGAGTGGCGGCTCTGGCGGAAGCGGCCCGCGCGGCAGGAGCGCTACGGCGGCAGCGAGGGCATCCTCGCGTGCCTGTGGTAGGAGGGCGGCATGTCAGTTACTGCGTGGATGGCGATAGTGGCAGCAGCGACGATGATCTCCTTCGTCTTGGGGTGGTGGGCAGGGGAGGCAACCGAGAAGACGCACAGGCATCCGGTGCTGAAGGCCCAGTTCAAGTTGGCCCCGCACAGCCTCGCGGGCGTCCTGTACGTGCTGGTAGAGGGCGAGGACGGGTCGCGAATCTGGCGGCGGGTCGATCAGGGTGAAGATTTTGCAACGAAGAAGGAGGAGTAGCGATGGCACGTAAGAAGGTGGTGAAGGAGCTGGGGTACATGCCATGATTTACAGCCGAGTACAGATCACTGACCGAGGCACCCTGAAGCCCATCTTTGACCTGACGATCCGGAATACCGGAGATGCACCCGGTGCCGGTAGCCAGGATTCACTTCTGGGCAACTACGAAATCACGCAACGAATCCAGGACCAATGCGTCATAACTAGAACTCAGACCTGCACCATCAAGTCTTTTCCGAGAAAGGACTATGATGCGGCAGATCTCATGTTCTTGGCCCTGTATGGGCTATTGGGTGAAGAGCGCTGCACCAAGTTGCTCAAAAAGATGAAATCGAACATAAGCAGCGCCAAGTCGAAGAAACACGTAAAGCAAGACCCCGGAAAGGTCAAG
>CAIWXX010000104.1 GCA_903916735.1 uncultured Acidobacteriota bacterium | reverse complement strand
TGTGGAGCCCGCGTCGGGCCACCGAGGCGCCCCCCAAAAAGGAGACCCAGACCATCATGAACTCACAAAACTCCGTGGTCAATGCGACGTCTTTGCCAAGCACGTGCATGATAACATTGAAGAACACAACGATGACCATGACAAAGCCGAGCACAATGATCGTCCAGTCGATGGCATTACCAAGCCACCGGATGATCTTTGGCGCCGGTGGGGATGGCGGTAAACGGAAGTGACTCATAGTGAACCCCTTTCGGAGAGCCGCCTCCACAATGGGGGCGTCCCTCGTTTTCATTTGCGAGCAGGGCAGGATTACTTGACGGGGAGAGCCTTGCGCACCGCTGCGGCATCCGCCAGAAATGCATCTACGTCGGCGGCGCCGTACTTGTCACGCGCCTGACCGTACACCTGCTGTACCGCCTTCCGGAAAGGATCCGCGGAAGGATTTGTGATCTTGGCCCCCTTGGACGCCATCTCTTTGAGCTGATTGTCATCGTTGGCTTGAATCGTCTTGCGGGACCAGTCGGCTGCTTCCTTCGCGGCCTTGGTAACCGCAGCGCGGTCAGCCGAAGAGAGCTTCTGCCAGGTCTTTTCCGAAATGGCGAGCGGGATGGGGCTGTAGACGTGCTTTGTGAGGGTCACATAAGGCGCGACCTCGTAAAATTTGTTGGAGTAGATCGTGTCGATCGGATTTTCCTGGCCGCTCACTGTTCCCTGCTGAATCGCCATGTACACTTCGGGGAGCGGCATGATCTGGACGCTGAAGCCGATGGCATCGAGGGTCCAACGCATCATTTCATTGGGGAACGTACGTAGCTTCTTGCCCTTGGCGTCATCCGGGGTGCGAAGCTGCTCCTTGGTCGTCATGCAGCGGAAACCCGCCTCAAACGTGGACAGGAATCGGAAGCCTTTTTTGGGCGCCAGATCAAACTGCGCCTGCAGCCACTTGGATTCATCATACAGTTTCCACCCCTGCTCATAGCTGTCCACGATGAACGGCAGCATAGTGAGATTCAATCCAGCCAGATGTGGTGCATAGGAGCCGGTGCTGGACACGGTGAAGTCAATCCCGCCCAGGGCAAGCTGCTCGATGTTCTTCGGGTCGTTACCAAGCTGGCTGCAGCAGAACACCTGAACCTTGTAGCGGCCGTTCGTGTACTGCTCGACCTTCTTCGCGAATACTTCGGCAGCCCCCTGGCGTGCCCCCTGCTGCTGGTCGGTGTGGCTGAATTTCAGAATTGTCTGGGCTTCAACGTTCGATACACCGAAGACGTTCCATCCACCCAACACGAAGATGACCACTGTGAAAACAAACATCCTGACAAACAACGATTTCCCCTTCATAACACCCTCCTCCCCCTGGTTATCGGCAGGAAAAGCCTGCCTTCGTCGTAACATGAGCCGCATCCTGTTTCCGTCTATCTGAACATTCATACCTTTTCTAATTTCAATGTTGCACCCGATCAATCGTTTTGCGATTCCTCTTCGAAATCCCTGATCAATTTCTCCCGCGAACGTTTAAAATGGAGACGAACAACTTGCTCCGCCATTTCCGGATCTTTCTTGATGATTGCCTCGATAATCGCCAAATGTTCCGGAAGGGTTTCCTGGGGCGGTCTCACAAGCCCCCCCCGGAACTTCACCAGATAACTGAAGGTTATGACGCTGTACGTCTCCAGCATATTGGACAATAGATCGTCTCCGCCAATATTGATCAGGAAAAGATGGAAGCGCCGATCCTCTTTGGCATATTTTTCCACGCTTCCACTGGCTTCAGATTTCTTCAATCCTATGAATAAATTTTGGAGTTTTTGGATCTGGCTGCCAGAAATGCGGAGGGAGGCGCGTCGCGCTGCCAACCCCTCCAATACTTCACGAAGTTCGAAAATGCAGACCATTTCCTCCTTGGAAAACTCGCGTACATAAAACCCCTTGCGCGGTATCGCGGTAATCAAGTGCTCCTGTTCCAGTTTCTTGAGCGCGTTCACCAAGGGGGTTCGGCTGATCCCCAGATCTTCCGCCAACTTTTCCT
>CAIWXX010000103.1 GCA_903916735.1 uncultured Acidobacteriota bacterium | reverse complement strand
TCTCATCGATGGCGTCCTCGCTCAACGCGACATCGAAGCGCGTGTCGAGAAGCGTCGCCGCGCCTGAATGCCGCCCTCATGCGCAAAAATTGAAAACTGAAGACCTGGTCCCGATCACCAAGGAAGCCGCCCCCGGCATCCTGGTGGACTACTCGAATGCTGATGAACCCATCGGCATTGAGATTACGGCGCCAACTGAAGTGAACGCCCAACAGATCAACGCCGTTCTGAAAACAATCGGGTTAGCCTCTATCAGTCCGGCAGACCTCGCTCCGTTGTGTGCAGCTTAGAACAAGTATACGCCGCTCCCGTTCTCGACCATGGTTTTCACCTCCCAGATTGTCATGGCCGTGTTCTGAGTCAGTTTCGTTTTGGCGGACAAGATGTACACCAGACAGTTATGGTTATTCAGACCATTCGGCTGCTTGGCCGAATGCAATACCCAGAACCGGATCCTTTTTCCAATCCAAAAAGAAATTGCGGACATCCGGGTTCTCAAATAAATGCTCCAGGGTCGCTGTAACCAGACAAGTCCGGAGGCTATCGTTCGAGGCCAAATAGATGCGTGCCAGCCATTTCTTCAAATCCTCGATGATGTTCCTCGGTATTGAGGGATTATCCCACAGTCCAATAAACCATCGGACTATATCCCATCCCGCTGAGTATCTAGAATGAGCCCACTTGCCTTGCGGATCCTCAAGGAGACACCTTTCGTAATATCTCAAAAAAAACCGATGGTAGGGTTCGAATTCCAGAGGAGGCATGATCTGCTTAAAGTGTCCGCAGCTAGAAATCAGTTCAGCAACTGCGCCCATCACCTCAATGCTTTCGCTCTCCATCCATATTTCAACAGTATGAAGTGGGATAGAGGAAGTCGCCAGGTTTGTCATGTCGCATTGGAGCAAGGCTTCAATCTCTAAAAGATCTGATGCTATCTTCGACTGATCACTCATCTCTATCCCTTTGTCAATGTGCTTTAAGCTGACTTGGCCATTAAAGTGGATCGGCTTCTGATTATGCTTCATTCCCTTTAAAAAATGTGCCTGCCTTCCCTCATACCTACGGAGTAACAACTACCAAAGGAGGACATGTGTATAGTTCGACAATTTTATATACGATGTACCCAGCTACGGCGACAGGACCCAACCAACTGGTTTTTTTACACTCTTCGGGGCATGCCTTGGGTGGAGGAGGCAATGTGATCGGTTGGCATTTTTTATCGTAAATAGCCTTGCAGTTATGGATCGCATTTACTAATTGTTGGATGTCATCAGAGTGCCGGTTTGTATCATGATTCTCATCCCAATTACGATGAGAACGGATAGTTTGTGAAAGCAAGCTTATTTTCATTTGAAGAGCTGAACAGTCATCTGTTTCAAGGCATCTGAGCTTGATCCAATCTTCCGGATGCCACGGGCCTCCAGGCACATGAGAGAGCCCGGATGGATCAATGTAGTTGATCGGATTATTTCCTGCATAGGGATATAGAATTCCTTGCACACCAATCGGATCCTCCTCGGTGAATCGCCCCGCATGCGGATCATAGAATCTATTGCGAAAATAATAGAGCCCACTTTCAGCATCCAATTCGCGGCCGGTGAAGGCGTAGGTTTGGTCGCCGACGTTTGTCGGAGAGATGATCTGGCCAAAGGAATCATACTTTAGAGCTAGGTCGATAGCG
>CAIWXX010000102.1 GCA_903916735.1 uncultured Acidobacteriota bacterium | reverse complement strand
TGGTTAAAAATCCCAAAATATTTATCCGCGACAGTGGCATATTTCACACCCTTTTGGCGATTGAATCCCACGATCAGTTGCTTGGTCATCCCAAGCTCGGCGCTTCATGGGAAGGTTTTGCGCTGGAATCGGTTTGCAAAAAGCTGAATAAGCCGAGCGAAGAGATGTTTTTCTGGGCGACTCACGCGGGGGCGGAACTCGACCTTTATTTCATCGAAAAAGGGAAGAGCTATGGTGTCGAGTTCAAATACCAGGGGGCGCCGACGATCAGCAAATCAATGAAAACGGCGATTTCCGATCTGGAACTATCGCACCTCTATGTTGTGTACCCAGGGAAAGAAACCTACCTCCTGGCCAAAAACATAACCGTGATCCCCCTCGGGCGGTTCCTGCTCGGGAAATGAAAAGAAGACTTTTCACGCGCTATCCGGCGCAGTAAAGGAAAGATAAGGTCATATCACTCGTTGACATCAAAATAAGATTCCTTAAGAATGTTTTTCAAGGTCTCCTTGGCCTTTCCAGATTTCTCATCCCAGCGTTTTTTCTTCCCGAATTCCCATAACTCAGGGCGCTTCATTCCATCTATTTCAATCCACTTGGAATCTTCCATGAGAAATTCCCTGATCAAAAACGCGTCTTTGTAAGAAATACCCATTAGTGATCCTTTCTCAGTATTTAGGTCTCATTGAACAGCTCTGCTCAATTACTCTTTTTGAAATAGGCTTCAAATCAATTTCGGCCATTTTACGAAGGCCAACCTTTCCTTTTCATTATTTCAGAATAGGCAACATTGATTTTGGCCATCATCGCCTGATCACCGCCTCTGTCAGGATGATTATGGACGGCAAGTCTCTTGTAAGCTGATCGCACATCATCGAAAGAGGCAATATTGGAAACCCCTAGAATTCTTTGATACTCCTCTGTACCGGTCCTCCTGGCATTAAAAATATTGGGACCATTTTCAGGCGGGCGCGGATTTTCCGTTCCGGAATAATAATCCCGGTTTCTCGAGCTTCCCGGGTTCCAAAAAAAATCATCCCAGTTTGCTCCATGGCTTCGACCCGAACGTTTGCTATACCCTGATGCGTCGTAGTGCGTTTCTTTATCGGCATTTACGTTGGTGTCGACATAAGACCGGTAGCCAAAATCTTCCGGCTTGGAGTGGGAATATTGTCCCCCATAAAGTGTTCCACATCTGACGGCAAACCCTTCGCGAAGAAATGCGTCTTCAAAGGCTCTGATGTCCTGCGCCTTGACATAGAACCCTCTCCACCTTCCGTGAAACGCCGGGTAAGGAGATTCTACGGCACTTTTTAAAGCCCGTTCCAGCGATTGAATTTTGGAAAAATCCTTCAGACTCGTGCACTTGGCAAAAAGCCAGACATTGGCATAGTCTCTCCTGGTAGAAGCCTGAAATCTAAAAAACATCAATCCCTCATTTCCAAAACCCGGCCAATATCCTTAAAAACGAAACCGTTGGAAAAATCGCGTCCACTGTTATTTTGCCTGGCGAAAGACGAAGACTGCGCCCGTTGATTGGGGGGTTCATATCCGGCGGTTTTGTCAGTTTCATTGGTTCGACTTGAATATTGATGGTCATGAGTTTTTCCTCTTTTGGGGCTGCCGTAATAACCAATGTCCATTCCCGGCTTGAATTTTTCCGGGATGATTTTGCTCATTTTTTCATCAAATTCTTCTTGTTCTTGAGCAGTAAATATATGTAATCCTCTGGGATCCTCTGAATCCAGACCTTCGAAGTCTTCATCGAGATTCAATCTTTGATTAGAGATAATATTTTCAATAATGGAGGCCATAATGAAATCACTTTCGTCTTCTGATATGGGTTCTCCCCCCCAATCACTGTCTGTTCGAGTGCTGTCGTCATCGGGTGAATTCTGCGACATTTGAACCCCCTATAGAGAAGGCCGTAAGCATTTGCTTAATCCAATATCAACTGCCGATGTGAAGCCCGGAACATTTTGCGGTTTCATTTCGTCCCAACTTTTTTCGCTTATTGTGCCGGACTGGTGAAAGGAGGCCGGATTGCTACTGGTGATTCCCACTGTGTATTGCATTTTCGGCCTCCTGTCTCGATCAATCTAATTGCCGATTCTGTGCCAGGTGGAATCGCATATTGAAAAGCCGGAAACCCCGTTCGAACGTCGGCAACGATTTCACGAAATCAAAAATTGAATATAATTTTTGATAATGTGTCGTCAAATTTTGATTCCTCTTCACATGCCGCGTGCGAGGGCTCTGGCGTGCTTTGATGTTTGGTGAATACGAACGCAGCCGGATGCAGTCGGAATGATGGTTCAGATTGACAGGCTTCCGTGGCCGTGCAGTTTCCATCTGGAAATCAGCAGGTCCCGGGAGTATTGCAGAAATAGCACCGTTCCTTCCGACCTATGAAAATGCACACGCCGTCGTGGCCGATCTGTTTCGTGCTCTGCAACTTCCGTAATTCTTCTTTTGCCTCGTCCAGGCTCTCGAACTCTCTCTGAATAGTTCCGGTGCCATCGGGCGTTTCAAAAGTCACGACCCAAATCATTATTCAGTCCTCAATTTCCTGGTGTGCGACATAGCGATGCCTTTCCTAATCCCGCTGCTTTCCCCCGTTGAGAAACATTGTGAAGAGGATATTGAAGATCCAAACCGCCCAGCCGATGACGCAGATGATATTCCAAACTGAACCAATTGCATCGGCCAACTGGCTGCCGCCGGTTGATGGTGAGAAGGAGCCGGCGGGTGATCCGCGTCCGGTAGACGGAAGCAGGGGGTTTCCCGGGGTTCTGATTGTTTGGTGGATATGATTGGGCTTCCGGGAGAAGCCGTCCGATGCCATATTGCGCACCGCCATTGACCCACAATCTGATGCGATTGCGAGTGACAGCAATGGCTTGACGGTTGCCCATGTCGAACGCCTGCCTGAGATCGTCCCCCACAAAAGCGATTCCACTCCGGTTCGTCTGACTTTTCTTCTTGTTGCCATTTTTGCTATCTCCCCGTCATATCCTTTTGCGAGATTCGTGCCGTCCATCAGTTTCACGGATAAACCCCGGTTAGCGTGCCGAACAGGCTTTGACAAAATGCCGAGTGTCAATAATTGCCGGTAGAAATTGATGAACTCACTCAGATCCTGACAACTGGAATGATTGTTGACGGGTTGTATACTTCACCCCCACAATGGCTCTGCAGCCGCTCCGGGCGCAATTGCGTGCGTAAGTACTACCTGGCTATTGGTCTGGCACGATCCACGCAGTGAGGCGTTCTGTGACTAATTCTCACGTCAAGGAGAAAAATGCAATGTTTGAGAAAAATGAAGCACTCGAAAAAGACCTCGTCAAGCTGGCTGAAGATCTGTCCGGTCGATTGTGGGCGGTTCACCGGAATGACCTCACTGGGCCGAAGCTCATCATGCCGGTGAAGAGGGACGCGACTACTCGCGTGAGCGAACAGGAATCGAAGATTCTTCTCTGCGGGCTGCTGGAGTCATCTCAATGGCATTACTCGATTGAAACGCCGACTTTGAAAACCTACGTCCAGAAAGGGAAGACGCCGCAGAGCGCACGGTGCGATGTCAGTCTGTACGAGAGCCGGGATGCGAACCGGAGGATGGTGAACATCGAACTGAAGGCTCACAATTGTACGGAAGAGAACATCCGTAAGGATTTGGAGAAGCTGCTTCGCGAAGGCATCCCGGGCCTCTGGTTCCATACGCTCGCTGCTGCTGACATGACCACAATTAATTCCCTGTTCAAAAAATTCCGCGATGCATTTTTAAAGGAAAAGAAGCATCTCGGCGAGTCGTCGCAATTCATCGTTTTCGCTTTCTGCATATTGGACCCGGCCAATACGATCATCGGGATTCTCCGAATCAATGGCACAGCAGGCGATGTTATCAGCCGAATCGACCGCACGTTCATTGCGTCATCCATCTCCCCGAGAGTTGCCGACCCATGGCAGCATTTCGCACTTGAGGGCCAAGGAAATGTGGCCACATCCCAGGAAGGGATTTCTTTGAATGGCAATTCCGCACCGAGAGGCAGTCGTGAGAGTGAACTCGTGTTCTGCCCGGAGATTGATCCGGCAACATTCCTGCACCTTAGCATCAGGGGAAACAGCTACCGGCTCCGAAGATTTAATCGAGGGGACCACTGCTCTTTCATGGCTCCCGGCGCGACCACCTTGGAAGAGCTTAGAGCGGAATATGAGTATAAATATTCAATGGCCACGACTTCCTCAGATCGCATGCATAACCTGGACAATGGCCCATCCTATTGGGAACAACGCATCAAGGAGCTCAACCGATTGCATGGCTTGAGTTAAGGTGCCGCTGTCCTGAGATCAGGCGATGAGAGCGTTGAACTCCGAATGAGCCCGGCTATTCGCATGGCAACAGCCACCATGATGCACTATCCCGCATCATGGTGGTTGATTCCAGGACAGCGCACTTCATCGATATACGAAAATGGGATTCGTTTTGAAAGATAATTGAAGGAGGCCGGCAAGGCAAAGGGATCCACCCTCCGTTATCCTCATATGGGTGCAGGCCGGCGGATGTCTCTTCGACCATATGGAAGCTCGTTTTTGGCATCAGCAATCCTTCTCAGAATGACAGCTGATCACTCATCGACCTCAAAATAGGAGTCTTTCAAAGCCTCTTTCATCATTTCTTTGTATCTTAAAAGCTTTTCCTTCCACTTCTCTTTCTTCCAGAACTCGAAAAATCTTGGCCTCTTCATCCCATCAATCTTAGTCCACCCAGAGTCGTCCTTTAAAAACCTCTTTAAGAGAAAGGCATCCCTATAACTGACTCCCATTTTTCTCACCTCCATGGCCCTATCTTCACGAATCAATCCTTTCCGATATATGTCGATTAGAAATCCTATTAATCCATCTTCCTTTTGAACGCCCCTGTCCCAAGAATGGCATCTATTACAAGAACCACTGCCCAAATTATCCAGCTAATTGCACAGATCACATTCCACAAACCAATTAAAAACTGCCCTGGCGTAAATGGTTTCTGTTCTTGCTGTTCCTGATTTTCTGCTGAATATTCAGACATTGTCATTCTCCTTGAAATATTGATTTATTAATATTTATAAATGCATCCTTGTAGGCACAGTTCAATACGGCATCCCTCTGGAATCAAAATGGATCGCCCCCCGGCCTCAACGGGATTTCTTGTCGCGAATTTCATTCTCATCGTTCCAACTTCTTTCACCAAAGCCTCGATCTCACCTAGAGCAATGTTCATGCCAGGCTCCAAACCCTGAAAGAAACGGTATCTGCGGGTTGGCAGGCCCTTCGCGCATGCAGGGTTGTCAAAATTTAATATCAAATTTTGACAATGGCGGCATTGTCTGTCCCGTCGCCGGCGCATTTCCGACAAAAGCCGGCGTGGCATGAATCCCGAATAGGAGTCCGCTGAAGGATTGGAAGAAAGGACAAAAAGATGCAAACCATCCGGGATCAGCAACCAGAACCGGGCGTCTCCGTCATCAAAGTTCCCGGCTGCCTCCGGCATGGTATCTGCCTTGCGGGGTGGATCATCTTATGAGCGACCTGAGATCATGCTACGAAATTCTGGGCATTGCCCCAGAGGCGCCGCCCAACGTCGTTAAAAAGGCCTACCTACGGCTGGCCAATGAGTGGCACCCTGACAGATACCAGACGGATCCCGGGAAACGGAAAGAAGCGGAAGAGAGATTCAAAGGGATCGGGTGTGCCAGGGAAGCGATCCGCAACGGAATGGTCCGCCGCAGTTGCAAAGGGAAATGCGAATACCAGGTCGAACCGGGTGAGACGTCTCCGCGGAAGACACGGCGCGCTCAGCAGCCATGGCCGCCTCACTCGACCCCATGGGCATCTGCCCGCCGCTGCCGCCGGTGCGGGCGTCAACTCATGCCGGACGAATTTGAATGCCAATGCTATAGCAGCACCCAGTCCCACTCCCATACAGGCGCCCGCCAAGATCAGAGGCAACAATCCCATCATGGTACGTCTGAAAACGCATCGAGCTCATCATCCACTCGAACTTGCCCCGGGTGTGGTCGGAGCCTCGAGCAGGGCGTAAAAACCTGCTCATGCGGACATAGCAGCCAGCCACCGCCATCCGAATGCACAGGGGAACAGGAGCAAAATGACACATCACATGCCGGCCCCCAATCCCACCAACAAACATCAGATGCGTGGTCGATTTTCTTCCTGTTATTCGTATTCCTTTTACCAGTACTGGGATATGTGAACCGGCAGAAACTCAATACAGCAACATCCGTTCAACAGACAATCGATGTTTCAGCAACTGCCGTTTCACCGAAAATTGATCAACCAATGCCGGTTACAAAACCCCAGCCTGATGTCATTGTGCCTGCTCCGGAAATCGAAACGATCCCGGAACCGCCGCAAAGGGCTTCCGGTGAAGAGCCGGCGCCAAGCTCTGAGAACAATACTGCCGTCAGAGCGAAAGGCAATCCCGTCATCGCTGTCAACACGCAGCCAATCCCTTATGACATCCCGCTGAGAATGCCGGAGGGCATGGGGAAAGCATGGACCGAACCGTTCCTGATGAATGAAGCGGGATTATTCCATGGGGACGGCCTCGATCTGAGGTCAGCGGCGTTTTCACCCGACGGGAGAATGATGGCAACGGCGTATCAAAGCATCATCATGCTGTGGGACGTCGGCAGCACGCGGATGATCAGCCGGTTGAACGGGCACAGGGACACAATCTTCGCTCTGGCTTTTTCGCCGGACAGGAGGTTCCTGGCCAGCGGGTCGAATGACGGTCTCATTGTCCTGTGGGATCTCGTTAGCGGAGCTATGGCGGCAAAATTCGTGACGTCCGGGGGCGTGTCATCAATCTCCTTTTCTCCAAACGGCAGATATATCGTCAGCGGCCAATTCAATGGAACGCAGGAGATCTGGGACATTCATGCGGGCCGGCGGTTGGCTGAACCATCGAGTGATTGCGGAATATACTCCACGGCTTTTTCGCCCGACGGCCGCCGGATCGCTTCGGGCCATTCGGACGGGTCCGTCAAAATCCGGGATGCCGGCAGCGGCAAACTGGTAATGGAGATGCGTGAGCATAAAAACTGGGTGTTGAGCATTGCGTACTCGCCTGATGGGAAGCGACTGGCCAGCGGAGGCAAGGATGGCCGGGCGATCGTCTGGGATCCGGTGACGGGACAGATGATGCGGAATTTCAATCCCAACGGCGACTGGGTCGATCCAGTGGCTTTCTCGCCGGACGGCAACCTCCTGGCCGCTTTCGGAGCCGATGGCGTCCTGAGAATCTGGAATGCATCGACCGGTGAATTCGTACAGGGAATCACCCACAGCAAAGGACTCGGCTGGCCCGCGCAGTTCTCCCCCGACGGCAGGTTCGTCGCCTGCGGGGATTTGACCTATAAAAATATGAGAGTTTTCAGAATGCTATGCGTGAATTAGGTTCGAGTTTTCCATCCATGGCAGCACGGCCGCCTGTTTCGAGGACGGGCAACGCTGAAGGCCGCATCGACCAGCAGCGACGGCTCGTGAACATTAATGACGACACGGTACTGCGGACCTGGCACGCCAGACGCACTCAAGAAAGAACGAGGATAGTGAAATGACAACCAAACCAGCATCGAATTTCCAGACCGGCGTGATTTGCGTGGATTTCGACGGCACCCTGGCAGAATTCGTTTCGGACATCGAAAGTTTCGGGCCGGTCATCCCGGGTTGCGCCGAGGCCCTGGCTGAACTGAAAAGGCACGGCTACCGGATCATCATCCATACGGCACGCCCCTCGAGGACGGACCACCTCGAAAGGCTCGCCCAGTATCTTCGCGACGCCGGCATACCATTCGACGATATCAATCTGGATTCCACAGGGCCCTGGCAGACCAGCAAACCTGTCGCCGATCTCTACATCGATGATCGGGCGCTGCGATTCGAAGGCGATTGGCGCAAGACGCTTGCACGGGCCAAACATCTTCTCGGGCTCAACGGTTCAAAACCCGCCTGCCCGTCGTCGTACGATGATCTTCTGGCGCTCATCACATCGAGGCAGAAAGAAGCGAAGCAGTTCGATTGTTTCCTCCGGGAGGAGACCAACTGGCTGAAGGCGCCGGCATCCACAAGGTTTCATCTCGCCAGAACCGGCGGGCTACTCGACCACTCCGTCAACGTCGCGGCGACGTTATTGAAACTGAGAGAGACGCTGGCTACCGATCTATCCGAAGAAAGCTGCGCCGTCGCCGGCCTTTACCATGACGTGGGCAAGGTGGGAATGCCCGGGAATCCATACTATCTGCCGAACCCGAGTGACCGGCATGTGCGCAACCGCGGCATAAAGTATGTCGTCAACAAGGACCTCATTCACCTCGACATTCCCACACGCAGCCTGTTCCTCATTTCCAGGTTTCTCTCTCTCAGCGAGGATGAAGCCCAGGCCATCCGGTATCACGACGGCCAGTACATCGACGAAAACAAATCCGTTGCCCACCACGAGACTAAACTCACGAGACTTCTCCAGTACGCCGACAACTGGAGCGGCGGGGTGATCGAAGAGCGGTCCAAACTGGATGTGGTGGATGAATGAGGTACCATAGAGTATTCAATAAATTCAGCACCTATCAATTGGCAAAGTATGATTCTGTTGGAAAGGTCAGGCTGAGGGATGTTCTTTTTCTGTGCCATGCCAAGCCTCTATCTGATGAACAGGATAAGACGTGGAAGCAGTTAATAGATAATTTTTGCACATGTGGACATACGCATATTAATAAAGAAAAGGAACAGATAGAACAGAAATGCTCTTATTGTGCATGCATTTCATTCGATATTGATAGGTTTCCTTCTCCGGAAGTTTTGGAGATGAGCAGGCAGAGCGTTTCATAATATTCCTGCTCGATGTTCGAAATTGGACCGTATAATTCAAGGTGATCGCTCAGCTGGCTGATCGCCTGTGTATCGTGATGGAAACACCTCCGGCTTTCAGTGGAGAGTCCACATACGCATTCAGCGATGGGATTCGTCAAAAAGCTCGAATATCCTCGCTCAAGCCGGAGTTGGATTGAGTGTGGAAGGTCATCGAGCGAAGAGTGCGGTCCAGTTGACCACGGGGCGCTGGGCGTGTGTGTTGATTTCGGAGGGCGATTGTCAGAAAATGACAGCAGTTATTTCAACACAAGCAAATTATGACACTACGTCATTGATCCACGTGGCGCCGATCGGTTCACCGACGTGGCTTCTGAAAGGAACCTCATGAAAAAGACCCGGATCCTGGCCATTTCGCCTGTTCCCGAGTGCATCTACCTGGCCGCTCAGCACCGGAGCGAGTGGGATGAGCTTCACATCGCCGGCCGAAAGTTGATTGCCCGAAGGCTTCAGGAGTGGAAACGGAAACCCGACATAGGTGAGATCCTCATCATGGTGCCGGACATAGAGAATGGGAAGGAGGTGCGCCATAGTCTGAAGGAGCTCGAGGAAATCAAGGTCAGGTGGTTTTCGAGAACGCCGTCAGTCACGAAGGCGTGCGAGGGGCTCAAGCACGTCCGTTGCGTGGAGCCCGATGTGATGGCCGATGGTGTTTCATCGAAATTCCCGTCGCATAAATCCAAACAACCGTCTGACAAGCCCGATTTACTCGACTATGTGAGGTACAAAATAACTCTGGCATTAATGCGATCCCTGGATCCCGACCCCCTCAAACAGGCAGTGGATGTCATCGCGAAGCATTTTGGAAAGACTTTCGACCTGGCAGACATTGTTCCGGATGACATTAAATCCATCGAATATATGCGGGACGCCGACTTCCCTTATCTGGAAGGGCAATCCGAGAAAATAGCGGCTCTGAAATCCAGGATCCGGCAAGTCGCCCCGTCCGACATCAGCGTCCTGATCATCGGCGAAACCGGGACCGGCAAGGAGGCGGCGGCGTTCTACCTGCATGAGTTCAGCAAGAGGAGGTCGAAGCCGTTCGTGTCGATCAACTGCGCTGGGCTGCAGGAGGAATTTCTGAGGTCGGAGCTTTTCGGGCACGTCAAAGGCGCTTACACAGGTGCCGCAGGGAGCCGGGCGGGGCTCGTCGAAAAAGCCGAGGGCGGCACTCTGTTTCTCGACGAACTGGGGGACATGCCGGTCGCCATTCAGGCGGATTTGCTGCGTTTTCTTCAAACCCGGAGATACCGGCGAATGGGGGAGGACCACGAAAAGAAAGCCGACATTCGGGTTATCGCCGCAGCCCAGCGGGATATCCGGCGCAAACTGGAATCGAAAGAAGTGCGAAAGGACCTCTTTTATAGAATCGCGGAAGTCGAGATTGAAACGCCTTCACTGGCCGAGGTTCCAGACGACCTCATACGAATTGTGAGAAACATCGCCTATCGCTTGAAGGATGACCCTCACATCGTCGAAGACACGATCGCCTACTTTGAAAAGCGACAGGGCGTGCTGCGCAATTACCCCTGGCCCGGCAATGTGCGCGAGCTCGCGCGATGTGTGAAGCAGAGACTTAATCTCGGCTATGATGTCGTGAAGGACCTCGATAGCCACCAGTGCGGTTCAGAGGAAATGCCGGAACAGGTAACAATTACTGGTCCGAACTCAATCCGGCCCGTCGATGAAATCGTCACGCAATATGTGCGACGCGCATACGAGAACCGCGGCTCGATGACACAAGCTGAGGTCGCGTTGCGATTGGGAATCGCGGTGAATACATTGAAGAAACACCTGGCCGGCCCGGACGCATAGCGCTCAGCCCCTGCGGATTCGAACCCCCGATGATGTCTTCGAAGAGATTCAGATAAGGGAGCTCGGCGTTTGACCACTCACCCGGCATGAATCATGCCGAATTCGTGAAAACCTGGCCTGATGGCTGAAATCCGTATCTGTTTCCCATCGCGCTCCGGCTGCACCAGAGCCGATGCAACTCCATCTCCGCCGTGCGAACATGAATCACATCGCAATCCACCGGCGCCGCCTTTCGATTCTCCGGGCATAACGCCACTTGCTTCGGCTGTGTTTGCCCTTGTTCTAGTATCTCAACAGTTCGAC